>CANFHF010000003.1 GCA_947446635.1 Flavobacteriaceae bacterium | reverse complement strand
ACTCTAAACCAAACATTGCCCGCAGCTGAACTTGCAGCTTCATAAGTAGCTGATGTAGCATTTGCAATATCAGTCCAAGCAGTGCTAGTTGCAACAGGTGCAGTTGCTCCAACAGCAGATTGCCATTGAGTTGATCCAACAGAACCAGTTGTTGCGTATGTTAATAGTTTTGTTAATGTCGTACAAATAGCTTTAGCTGATGTATTAGATGTTGTATTTGCAGCAATTGTTTTCGCTACTGCCGTTGGGCTAACAGTTATTATAACAACATTAGAAGTTGATGGAGCACAGGCTCCACTTGACACAACTACTTTATAAGCCGTTGTAGCTGTTAGATTTCCGGTTGCTAATGTAGTCGTTACATTTCCTGCAACTGCTTTGAATGTTCCGACTGTTGTACCCGTAACTGTAGCTTTTTGCCATGCAATAGTTCCTGTAGCACTAGCTAAAGTAAGTGTTGTACCACTACTTTTACAAACTGTAGAAACATTTGAAGAAAGTGTACCAACTGCGGCTAGTTGACTTACGGTTACTACAACTGCGGCACTAGCTATTGAAGAACATGCGCCATTTTTTGATTCAACTCTATACCAGGTAGTGGCCGCAGGAGAAGCTACGTAAGAAGTAGTCGTTGCTCCAGTAATATTTGCAAAGTCTGTAGCCGTAGCAGATGTAGTTGATGATTGCCAATGGATAGAACCAACAGAACCTGTCTTCAAGGTAAGTGTTTTACTTCCTCCTATACAAATAGGCGCAAATCCTGTAATTGTTTTAACAGTAGATACTGGAGTACCTGTAACTGTTACCAAAAGTCTTGCGCTTTCTGTTCCAGTACCTAACTTTTGAGAAACATAATATTTCACAGCTTTTGTAGTTGCCAAAGGAGTTGTAGCTGCAGCAGTTCCTCCTGTTGCAACAGTATACCATTTTAAAGAGTATCCTGGAAGTGCAGTAGCTGCTCCAGTAACTGGAGAACCAACACATGCACCCGCACCTGCAGTAGGAGCAGCTGGGGCTAGACCCTCATCTACTGTCCCATTACAGTTGTCATCAATTCCGTTAGCTGTCTCTGTAGCACCTGGGTGTACAGCAGCTTTAGTATCATCGCAATCTGTATTGTTTGCTGAATAACCTGTTGGTGCTGTTGTTGAACTTACTGCACAAACACTAACTGAACTTCCTGCTCCATATCCGTCATTGTCGGCATCTGCATAGAAAGGAAAAGAGGCGTTTTTTGTAGCATCAGTAGGAGCACAATCGGTGTTGTTTACCGAATATCCTGTTGGCGCTGTTGAAGCTTCTAATTGAACAGCATCACCTGCACCATAACCATCTCCATCTGTATCTGCGTAGTAAGTATAACCTACAACAGGAGAGACAAAACTATAATCTCCCGTTACTCTATTAAAGGTAAGATTATATGTTCCTGCGCTACAAGATATATTACTACCAGAACCTATTCCAGAAGGAAATCCAGCGCCTCCCCAGTTTGTATCCCATCCGTTGTTTTCACGGAATTTTATTTCTCCCGTAGTTAATACAATACCATTTAAAGTATAATTTACCCCATCATTTGATGTCATAACATTTACGTCAGCATCAGCACCTGGCCATCCTCCGGCACCAGATCCTATAACAGCAATCGTATTAAGAGTAAAGGCATACGCTCCAGTTGTTTTATTAAATGTACCATTATAGTTACCCCCAACCGCTGGTATGTTACCACCGCTATTTGATCCTGAAGGCCATGTATCTCCACCCCAATTAGAATTCCAAGCATTATCTAGACGGAATTTTATTCCATCTGTTGTTAATGCTAAATGGCTTATTGTATAAGCATCTCCATCTGTTGTAGTCATTGGGTTAATGTCAATTGGTCCAGGAATCTCACCTACTCCATTAGGCCATCCTCCTGCTCCTCCTCCAATAATAGCTATTTGAGGAAAAGTACCTATAACAAAAGTATATACTCCAGTGGTAAGATTAAAGGACACATCATAATCGTGTGGTGTAGCATCTACCGGGATAAGCGCAGTATCACTATCCGCTATTCCTGTAGGCCAAGCAGATCCTGCTAGTACTTGTAATGTAGCAGGAGTAGTTGCAGGAGTAAGGTTTAATTCAAACTGTGCAGTTCCACCACCAGCAAAAGGGGTTTTTTTAAGTACGTAATTTATTCCATCCGCACTTGGATTACCCATTAAAATTCCTGTAGTTGGATCTACAGCCGATCCAAATAATTTTACCGTTGGGTTAGGAGTCCCAGGTGTAAACTCCCATGACTGGGTGTCTAAGTGAAAGGTAACATTCCATACTCCGGCCGTAGCTTTGATATTTGGACCATTTTGTCCCGGGGCTGTGTTTGATGTTCCTACAGTAAAACCATTGTCAGTATTACTAACTGGTCCCCAACCAAAAACATTCACCGTCCCTACCGCACAAGCGCTCTCCCAACAATGACCCTCACGAAATTTGATTTCGCCTTCACCAATGTGTAAATCTACAAGTGTATAAGTTATACCGTCACTTGTTTGAAGGTCGTGATCATTCTCGACATTCCATCCTCCTACTCCAGATCCTATAATGGAAATGGATCTAAACTGTGCATTACCAGCGAAGCTAAATAAAGCAATCGCAATCAATAAATAAATAAATTTTGTTTTCATAATTAAATATGTTTTTAAGGTTAATTAATGTAAATGTATAATGTTTTAGCATGTAAAATACGAATACCATAAATAATTACAGCACTATCACGTTATAGTGTTGATAATATTATTTATTTCTTCATTTATTGAGGTGCTGACTTTTAGTAATTTAGAATAATCATCAAAAACAAGTGTAAATAAGAAGGGTTATCCAAAAATAGCTCAAAAACCCGAATTTATCATTTCTGCTTTTTCAAAAGCTGCGATTACTAATACTATTTAGGAAAAGTGGCTACAGGAAATCCGCAACTAGCAAAAGGGAATCCCAATTTGGCATTCAACGGACCTATTGCCTTCCACAATAATGAACACAAGGGTTGTGTTTGATTTCAAAACGCACATTCATCTGATGTCGCTTTTTTTGTTCATTGTGCCAAATCAACCTATATTCTTTTAAACATTTCGCCCAAGGTAATAAAACAAGAAAGGCTGTCTTTTCGGACAGCCTTTCTTACAAAAAAATTATTATGAAATTATTGCTTAATCAATCGTAGTGTTTTCACTTGTGCATCTTGGGTTACAATTACATTGTAAATACCTCGAGCATAGTTAGACCCTATTTGAGAATCAGATTTTAATTGACGTTGTTCGATGGAACGACCCAACATATCATAAACCTGTACGCCAAATGGTCTTTCATTACTAGATTTAATTGTAAATCCTTCATTAGATGGGTTTGGATAAGCCACCACTTTGAAGACGTCTGGAGAAAATCTAGCAACACAAGATTTAAACCATACATTAACTGGCGTACTATAAGCTAGTGCTGAACAAGCTCCACTTGTCAATTTCACTCTAAACCAAAAATTACCAGTAGCAGTAGTACTTGCAGCGCTATGAGCAGCTGAAGTAGCACCTGAAATATCAGTCCAAGTATAATTTACTGCAGTTGTACTAGTAACAGCTGTAGTGCTGGTTCCCGCATTATAGTACTGCCATTGAATTAATCCAACAGAACCTGTACCTAAAGTTAACAATTTGGTGGCTGACGTACAAATAGCAGTAACTAATGTCTTACATGATGAATTTCCGGTAATTGTTTTAGCTAATGCCAATGGGCTAACAGTTACTGTAACAACATTAGAAATTGATGGAGCACAGGCTCCACTTGACACAACTACTTTATAAGCCGTTGTAGCTGGAAGATTTCCAGTAACTAATGTAGTCGTTACATTTCCTGCAACTGCTTTGTATGCTCCAACTGTTGTACCCGTAACTGTCGCTTTTTGCCATGCAATAATTCCTGTAGCACTAGCTAAAGTAAGTGTTGTACCCGTATTTTTACAAACCGTTGTGTTTGAAGAAAGTGTTCCAACTACGGCTGGTTGATTAACGGCTACTACAACTGCGGCACTAGCTATTGAAGAACATTCACCGTTTTTTGACACCACTTTATACCAGGTAGTAGCTGTAGGAGATGCTGTGTAAGTAGTAGACGTTGCTGCATTAATATTTGCAAAGTCTGTAGCTGTAGCAGATGTAGTTGAAGATTGCCATTGGATAGAACCAATAGAACCTGTCTTCAAGGTCAGTGTTTTACTTCCTCCTGTACAAATAGGCGCAAATCCTGTAATTGTTTTAACAGTTGATACAAGATCTACTGTAACTGTTACGGGAACTCTTGGGCTAATGGTGCCAGTAGTACCCACTCTTTGTGCTACGTAACACGTTTTAGTAGCTGTAGTAATTACTGGTGCAGTCGTTGAAGCTCCAGTAGTACCTGTTGCAGCGGTATACCATACTAAGGTATAACCTGAAAGTGCAGTAGCAGATGGTGTAACACTAACAGCTCCTTTACACTTATGTGTATTGACAACTACTGGAGCAACAAGTATAGTATCCTCATCGATTAAACCATCACAGTCGTTATCGATAGTGTCAAAAATTTCTGTAGCACCTGGATAAATAGCAGCTTTAGTATCATCGCAATCAGTATTGTTTACTGAAAAGCCTGCTGGAGCTGTTGCAACATCTAATTCAACAGCTGAACCTGCACCATAACCATCAGCATCAGCATCTACGTAATAAGTATAAGTAGTAACCACAACTGGCATTTTATTGCCGTATATTCTATAATCCCCCGCAGGAATACTGATGGCAGCATTTACATCTGCAACATCTATTGAGGTGTTATCCATCAAGTTGTACCAGGTTCCTATATAAGGAAAACCCGTAGCTACATTTTGAGAGCTTAAACCAAAATTCGCAAGTATCAAAATATCTTTGAGTTGTGAAGGCAATAGTGCTCCATTTGTGATTTTAATATTTGGTGTTAAAGTTGTAACGCTTGCCATCGTTGCAGTTCCTGAAAAAACAGGCTGGGTAATTTTTAGGCTAATCATTTTTGCCCATTCTGTATAGATCTTATTTCTGTCCGCATTCCCTAACCAATTGCTTACCCATTGTGGCTGCGGTTTTGTGTCTAATTTACAATCCCCAACTAGCGAAGCAGAACTGTCGTTTACGATACCATTATTACATGTGTAAATAGAGGAGTCCCAACCCATTTCCCCAAAATGCCAAATCATCTTTGGTCCAGGAACTAGTAATGTTACTGCGCCTAATGCAGACATCCTATTCAATGCCGTGCTTAACGTTTTAACATTATATCCATTAAAATTAGCGCCATACTGTAAATTTTTGTACATCAAACGTTCTTCATCGTGACTTTCGGCATAACCCATCAGTCTCTTTCCTGTAAAACCCCTGTTACTACTATTCATTCTTGAAATATTATTGCTACTATTATAACCCATAGTTAATTGACTGTATTCATCAGTCATTTTGCCCCATAGCATCACCCCTTTACTAGGCGTTTCTCCAATTCTATAATTTGCCCATTGTTGTTCTTCATTATCGGTTCCGAGATGTTCGAAAATAGTATAATGTGTTGGGTCTAAACTCCAGGAATAATCAGCATATTCTTTTAAAATGGCCACCCTGTCGGCTTGGTATGCATTAGTACAAACATCTTGACCGCCAGCAACGTTCGAAGGGCAATTTTGAGTAAATCCTTTGGTTAAATCCCAACGAAAACCGTCTATTTTATATTCTTGAATCCATTGTTTGATGACTCGTTTTACAAAATATTGAGTTCTGGCTTGTTGATGATTAAAATCATTTCCAACGTTATAACTATGCATTGCAGTTACATTAAAATAAGGATTGTCAGTCGCTGGACCTCCCCATCCATCACCGTCAGGATCATTCATCCACATTCTATCCATTGGACTTCTTCCAAAAGCATGATTCAATGCAACATCCAAAATTACCGCAATTCCGTTTTGATGACATAAATCAATAAACTCTTTTAGTTTAGCACTTGGTCCATATGCTTTATCTAAAGCCATATGAAATGAAGTATTATATCCCCAACTTTCGTTGCCATCAAACTCCATCACTGGCATTAATTCGATGGCATTCACTTTCAAGTTTTTGAAATAATCAATTCTGTCAATCAAATTTTGATAGCTTCTGTTGGCATCGAAATCTCTAACTAAAACTTCATAAACCACTAAATTATCTTTTTCTGGTTTTACAAAATTAGTAGTCGCCGTACTCCATGTATAAGGTGTTTGTCCTGTTTTTAAAACGGTAACTTCTCTATCTTGACCCGCTGGATAAGCCGGAAGGTTGGGGTAATTCCCTGCAGGAATATAAGGATCTTCCTCTTTATTCAAAACCAAGGTAGAATAGGGGTCTGCTGTTTTTACCAATGTTGGAGAACCCGCCGTAGGCGTTTGATCTACAACCCAATATTGATAGGTGTAATTTGTACCTGAAACCAATCCTGTGAGTACTATCCAAAATTTAGTTGATGAAACATCTTTTTTCATCACATAAGTTGCATCCGGCTGCCAGTTATTAAAACTTCCAGCCACATAAACAAAATCCTTTCCAGGAGCATCTAGCACCAAAGTCGCCTTTGTTGCATCCCCAGCATTGTAATTTATTCCGTCAACTAATCCTATCGGCATCGCTTCTGAAACTGAGTTTGGATTAACTATTACCGAAAACTTCTTTGAAAAAGAAGTGGCTCCTTGAGTAATTTGCAAATCATAATTTTTATTGGCAACTATATTTGCATCATTGTAAGAATAAGAAGTACCAGTAAAGGTGTTTATGCTAGTTCCATTTGCTAATAAATTATAATCTGCATTTCCGCCAGTGTTATTGGCTGAAATAAGCAAACTACTCCCTGAGCTTATAATATTATTGCTGTTTGAAACAGGAGATGTTAATGTTGCTTGAAAAGCTCCTACATTAAGAAAAATATCTGGTGATGTTTGAATTGTTCCTGTAGCATTTCTAAATACAACACAAATTTCTGTAATTGAGCTTGTAAGAGGTACTCCAAAATAAGTATATAAATCAGATGTAAGATCTAATTTATAAGTAGTTCCAGAGACTAAAGTCAAAAGAGGGGCGTTAGTAGTTCCCCAAGTGCCTTTTGAATTTGACCATCTTGTACCATTAACTGTTGCGCCAATATGGGCGTAAATTGCAGTTGTAGTTGCTAATGGGGTTCCTGTTTTATTAAAATTAATAGTAACCGCTCCTTCTGCAAGTGCTGGAGAAGGCGTAGTTGTAGTTTGTGCAAAAGATACAGATGTAATAAGTAGAAATAAAAAAATAATTTTTTTCATAATAATAAATGTTTAATATTAAAAAGGGCTGTTCAAAAAACAGCCCTTTTTAAAAAAATCTTAATTACTGTTTGTTATTGTATAGGTATAGGCTCTTGGAGTATTTAAATCCAATGTAACTATATAAGTTATAGAAGTTGTTCCTGGAACTAATATATCTTTCCCGTTGTAACTCATGTTTTTTCCAACATAATCAACTCCAGTCTTAGTGTTGTCAAATCCCCCTAGAATTAAAGTGGTGGCTGTATTTCTAAATTTAAATGGTTTGCCTCCTTTTAAAAGAATAGTAAGTTCCCATTTTTTGCTTACCGTATTGTAAATCATTTTTTTATTAACTCCAGTTGGGAAAGGTTTTGCATCGCCAAATATCCCCCACTCACTTGATGTAATAGAGTAAGATGTTGGCGTTGTGCCAATATTAGCTTTAAGCATATAAAAGCCAGCTGATGTCACATTGATTGCGGTGCCATTCAACACAAGTGATCCACTTCCATCATCTCCATAAAATGGATTTGTAGCTTGATATATATTTTGTACTGGAATATAAAATTTATAACTTCCAGGCTCTAACCAAGCATAGCCTTCACAATCTGTTGTAAACAAACTAGGAGAAATCATTTTTGGAGCATTTGCAGGATTGTCTCCCTCTTTTGCAAGAGCAAATTCGGATTGACCAAACGGAGTTACTGTTGCAGAAACCACATCTGAATATTGAATTAAAGAATGGGATCCAAGTCCAAGAGTCGATTTTATTCTAATATCAATATCGGCCGCTAAATCTGGTATAAATCCATTTTCTAGAAGAATTGGGTCTAAATACCCTTCTGTCCAAGTATATGTTGGTGAAGTATAACTAGGACTGGCAATAATAGGATTTGCAAAATTAGTTCCACTTTTTGCAATTTCTATCACATAAGATGAAGAAATGGTTTGTATACCATAATCGGGAACGTTCCATGTAAAAGTAGCAACATCATTATCGCCATTTAAAGGCGACAAGACAAGTGGCCCGCTAGGCGTTATAGGCTGAAGTGTAAATCCATTAGCCGTTAAAATTGGATGCGTATCGGTCTCACAAGATCCTAATGAAATCAGGAAAACGGCTAAAATTGTTGTTTTTAAAATATTTTTCATTGTTTATCTATTTAATATCAATAACCCGAGTTTTGCGTCAGGTTTGGATTTGTATTTATTTCAGATTGTGGAATTGGAAATAATTTGTATTTATCATCAATGCTAGTTCCAGATTGAACGTTTCCTTTCCATTCCCAGTTATAAGAATTTCCTGCATATTTACCGAAACGGATTAAATCTTGTCTTCTGTATCCTTCCCAATACAATTCTTTAGCTCTTTCGTTTAATACAAACTGAGAAGTGATATCTACTGCTGTAACATGGGCAGCAGATGCTCGGGCTCTTAAAACATTTACATACCCTGCAGCTGTTGTTGTTGTTGCACCAGCGACCCCATTTGCAGCTAATTCCGCATACATTAAATAGGCATCTGCTAATCTAAACAAAGGAAAATCAGTATCTGGATGTTCTGTACTGCTAGCACTTGCTCCTGTTGAAGTTTTGTTAGTATATTTTCTTATTTTTAATCCTCCTGTCTTGAAAAAATCAGAGGCTGTGGGAATACTTAATGGACCCTGAACAGCATTAAAAAGAGCTCTTTTATCAGCAGCTCCTGTTAAATCTGGAAATATATTAGCAAATTCCTTTCTCCCTACTAAACCAAACCATCCTCCAGTAATTCCTAATTCAGCATTCCAATCACCACAAGGAGCATGAACTAAATAAGTAGTTCCACCCCAAGATTGGGTTTTCAAACCATCAAAAAGAATTGGAAAAATGATTTCGCTTTGAACTGCTAGTCTATTGTTATCCGCCATAAACAAATTACTATATGGAACATTTGCAATGCTATATGAAGACGCAATTATTTCATTAATGGTAGCAAGTGCTTCGACATCTCTATTTACATTTGTAAACACTAAAGAGTTTAAATACAATTTAGCCAAAACCATTTTTGCTCCAATTTTGTCAACTCTGCCATATTCATTTGTTCTGGCATCTTTCAAATCAACATCCATTTCTTTTAATTCTTTGATTAAATAATCAAAAACATAAATCCTGCTTTTTTCTACTGGTTTTACACCAACTTTATCGTCTTCTGTTGCAAAAGGAATTTTTCCATATAAATCAACGGCATGATAATACGACAAAGCTCTTAAAAATCTAGCTTCTGCTCTGAAAGTTTTTATCTCTGTTTTGAATTCCGGAGTTACGCCTCTTGAAGTTAGTTTAGCATCTGTTGATTCACGTAAAAATTCATTAGCTAACGAAATTTGATAAAACACTCTCGAATAAAATGCCTTAACAAAACGATTGTCTTTTGTCCAAGTTTGAGTATTTAATTCTGGCAAGGTTGGATCCCCCCAGGCTACCATAGCTTCATCAGTAGGCAATTCTTGAAGTTGCCAATACCCTCTCAAATATTGTCCAAACCCTTCGTCGATATTCTGGATATCTGGATTTCCAGCAGGTCCTTGCTGACCTGTTACCGCCAATCCAGCGTAGATTTTAGCCAGAAATTCTTTATACGAATTTGGATCCGAATAGAAATCTTCTGAAGTAAAATCATCATCGTCTTTTGGAAACACATTCATATCATTTGTACACGCTGTAAATAAGGCAATCAACCCCAAAAGCGCAAACAACTTAATTTTTATTGATTTTATTTTTTTCATGATATTTTAATTAAAAATTGTAGTTTAAACCTAGCATAGCCTTCCTGGCTCGTGGATATATTGTACTGTCATTTCCGCCAAATATTTCAGGATCCATTCCTTTGTATTTAGAAATAATTAATACATTTTGAACACCCACATAAAGTCGTAAACTTGATTGTTTTAACTTTGATCCTAAAAAAGAGTTGTCAAAAGAGTACCCTATAGTTAAATTATCCCACTTTAACCATGAGCCATCGTGTACATAATAATCTGACTCTGCTTTTCTCTGACTAAAATGTGTAATGCTGAAATCAACAGGAGCATTATTAACATCGTTGGGGTTATTATCTGATATTCCTTGTGATAAAAAGGCCCTGCTTCCACTTACGTTGTCATAGATATAGTTTCCTATACTTGCCCTCCAAGCCATTGAAAAATCGAATTTTTTGTAATTATAATTAGTCATAAAACCAAAAGTATAATCAGCATCAGGTTTGTGAAATTCGTATTTATCTGCTGAATCCACAACCCCATCTTTATTTCTATCTACATAAGCCCCTTCTACAGGAAGACCTTCCGCGTTATATATTTGTTGGTATAACCAAAAAGAATTTGGCGATAAACCTTGTTTTAATATTTGAGAATATAAATCTAGTCCTATGCCTCCAGTAAAATACTCGTTATTATCTAAACTTGTAATGTTTCGTTTATTGTAAGCAACATTAAAGTTGAAACTCAAATTGGAATCATCGTTTTGTACGACGTTATAATTCAACCCTAATTCAACTCCTTTGCTTTCTAGTTCTCCAATATTTGCAGCCCCTCTAGTTCTAAAGTTTTGAAGTGCTCCTTCATCAACTAAAGCGAACAAATCAGTAGTAATTTTATCATATAAATCGAATGATCCAGTCAATTTATTATTGAATAAGCCGAAATCAACACCTAAATTATAAGTTGTTGTTTGCTCCCATTTTAATGTTTCGTTATACCCTTCCGGTTTTCCTAGCAAATAATAAACATCTCCAAACGGATAAGTTGCTCCAGAATTTGGTCCACTTAAATTATACCTTTTGAAGTAATCATATTGTGCAGGTATGTCTTGTTGCCCGGTAACACCCCAACCTACTCTTAATTTTAAATCATTGATTGTTTTAGAATCTTTAAGGAACTTTTCTTCCGAAACTTTCCAAGCTATAGCAACTCCAGGAAAATTACCCCATCTATTTAGCTCAGCAAACCTTGAGGTTCCATCACGTCTATAATTTAATGTCACTAAGTACTTGCTGTATAAATCAATATTCATTCTCGCATACAAGGCTTGTAAATTTACTCCTGGTGAAGTAGAAATATCAGATTGCGAATCTGTTCTTAAAGTGTTTCCTGAATAGTAACTTTCCTCCTGAAAATCTTGATAAGAATATCCTGAAGTTAAATCTACTTTAATGTT
The DNA here is from genome assembly GCA_947446635.1 of Flavobacteriaceae bacterium. GTDB lineage: Bacteria > Bacteroidota > Bacteroidia > Flavobacteriales > Flavobacteriaceae > Flavobacterium. The sequence goes on along the minus strand of CANFHF010000003.1, from coordinate 153,838 downwards.
TCCAAAAAGATGGTTGTAGTTTAAATAACCATCCAACAGTTTGTTTTCAGAATTACCCCAGTACGAACTATTTGAACCCAATAAAGCTAATCCGTTCATACCACTTCTAGCATTTTGAGCAATTACATCAGTTCCTTCTCTTTTGTTTGTATCCATTCCTCCATTGACAACCACTCTTAAATCTTCAAAAAAATGTAACTTATATTCTAATTGAGCGTTACCAAAATACCTGCTATTTGAACCAATATTATTTCTTTGTTCTAACAATGCTAATGGATTTGCGGGTCCATATACGGTATAAAATCCTGGTGAATTTAGAGTATATGTTTCGCCATATCCGCCAAATGGAGAATTAGCAACATAAACAGGATTTGTTGGATTTGAAGCAATAGCTGAGTTAATAGCCCCTTCATCAGCATATCTGTTTTTTTCATAGGCGTAATTTGCATTAACTTCTAGTTTTAAATGATTATCAAAAAAAGTAGGTGTCGCAGACAAAGCAACTGTTTTTCTATCAAATCCAGATGTTTTTAGAACTCCGTCCTCTTTTGTATAACCAACAGACAGTCTTGTTGGTGCTGCTTTAAATAAGTTTCCTCTAACAGAGAAGTCATTATTTGCCACTAGCCCATCATGAAAAATTTGATCTTGCCAATCGGTGCTACTTGTTCCTAAAAGCGCTGTTCGAGTTGGCACAAACTCTTTAATAATGTCTTTGAATTCTTCTGCAGAGTACACATCAACTTTTTTTACAAGAGAATTCACCGCAGTCCAGGAATTAAATGAGAATTGAACCTCATCATTTTTAGTTCCTTTTTTAGTTTTAATTAAAATAACCCCATTAGAACCTCGAGATCCATATATTGCAGTGGCCGAGGCGTCTTTTAATATCGAGAAAGATTCAATATCGTTAGGATTAACAGAAGAAAGTCCTTTGTTAACCGGCAAACCATCAATTACCACCAAGGGATCATTTGAAGCGTTCAAAGATGAACCTCCACGAATTCTAATTGCAGCCCCATCACCAGGACGACCACCTTGAGTTACGACAACTCCGGCAACTCTACCATTAATTAAATTTTCAGTGTTTGTAATTGCTCCTTTATTAAAGTCTTTAGCAGTAATCAAAGCAACTGCACCAGTAGCATCTTTCTTTCTAATAGAGCCATACCCTACCTGAATTACAACTTCTTTTAGTTCGTTAGATTCTTCAACTAGACTTACATATATTGATTGTTGATTGTTAAAACTAATTGTCTGACTCTTATATCCTATGATAGAAAAGACAATCTTATCCCCTTTGTTTACTTTAGGTAATTTGTATTTTCCGTCAAAATCAGTTTGTACTCCATTTATAGAGCCTTGAATTACTACATTTACCCCTGGAATTGGCTGATTAGATTTTGAATCTATAACCGCACCTCCTAATGTACCTTGTGCAAGTACACCAAAAGGCAAGAATAGCAATAAAAATAACAACTTTTTGTAAATTGTTTTCATATTTTTGTTTAAATTAATTAGGTTTTTTGTTTGATTTACCTTTACTTCGAACGTTAAAATTACATAAATTTATTAGCTCTCGACAAAAGCTACTTTTAAATAGGTCGCGAAAACGTGATAGTGTTGAAAACTTTATATTTTATTCTATTTTTTAAGCATAAATTTGCCATTAAATAAATTAAAAGTCGGCTTTACTAAGAAAATGATTTTTATTACCGCACAATATGAAAAAAAAGGTAACCCTTAAACAAATAGCCAGAGAACTAGACGTGTCCATTTCAACAGTTTCTAAATCGCTTAGAAATAGTTTAGAGATCGGAGAAGAAACGAGACTAAAGGTGCAGGCATTTGCCAAATTCTACCACTACAAACCCAATAATATTGCGCTTAGTTTAAAAAATAGGAAAACAAAAACTATAGGAATTATTATTCCAGAAATCGTACATCACTTTTTTTCTACCGTTATCAATGGAATTGAACAAATAGCCAATGAAAATGGATATAGTGTGATCATTTGTTTGTCTAATGATTCCTTTGATAAAGAAGTTATAAATATGGAAATGCTTGCCAACGGAAGCATTGACGGATTTATTATGTCATTATCCAAAGAAACCCAACAAAAAAAAGATTTTCACCATATAGACGAAGTAATTAATCAAGGTATGCCAGTGGTAATGTTCGATAGGATAACTGACGATATTCAATGCGACAAAGTAATAATAGATGATGAGTTAGCCGCATACGAAGCGGTTCAAAGCTTGATTGACAAGGGGAGGAGAAAAATTGCCCTTGTAACAACAGTTGACTATGTGAGTGTAGGGAAGCTAAGAACCGACGGTTATACCAAGGCCTTATTAAAAAACGGCATTCCTTTTGATGAAAATTTAATCATTAAAATTGAAAATGTCGACAATTGTGAAGTCACAATAGCCAAATTACTGGAAGACAAAGCCATCGATGCTGTTTTTGCAGTAAACGAACTATTTGCCGTAACTATTATTAAAATTGCCCATAAAATGGGGATAAAAGTCCCGGAAGATTTAGCAGTTATTGCTTTTACTGACGGAATTATTTCAAAATATTCAACTCCAACCATAACTACAGTCACCCAAAACGGAATAGAAATGGGGAATATGGCCGCCAAGATTCTAATCGAAAGATTGGAATCTGAACAGGAAGAAGAACAGGAAGAACAGGAAGAAATATATAGAACCATTATAATTGAAACACATCTGATAGAGAGAGAATCAACAAATTAGATTCAATATTTAAATTACTTATCAAACTATTTCGTTGTAGTGCTATATTGGTATCGTTTTTTTCATTTCAAAAAAACTCGTTTAAAATAATTTTATATATTTACAGCATTCAAAACTTTTACTTTTACTTCGAAAAATAAGTTAAGTTTTGATAAGCAAGGCGCTTATCGTACATTCATTTAATATACGATAATGAAAAAACCTCAATTAAGTTTTTGGCAAATTTGGAATCTAAGTTTTGGATTCCTAGGAGTACAGATTGGATATTCACTACAAAATGGCAATACCAGCAGAATATTGGAAGCCCTCGGCGCCGACGTTCACAGCATAGGATATTTTTGGCTTGCAGCACCGTTAGCAGGTTTAATTGTTCAACCCATCATTGGTTTATCAAGTGATAAAACATGGACACGTCTTGGACGTAGAATTCCATTTATATTTTTTGGAGCAATTGTTTCGGCTTTGGCGATGTTTTTTATGCCAAATGCAGAATACTTTACCTACCTGTTACCCCCACTTATTTTTGGAGCCGTGATGCTTCTTTTAATGGACACTTCATTTAATGTTACAATGCAGCCATTTAGAGCCTTAGTTGGCGACATGGTAAATGACAAACAGAAAAATCTTGGTTATTCATTGCAAAGCGCTTTAATCAACTTTGGAGCTGTTTTTGGTTCTTTATTACCTTGGATCCTCGCCAAAGTTGGAGTTGCAAATGTGCCTGCAGTTGGCGAAAAAGTAGCAGCGTCAGTAATCTGGTCATTCTATATTGGAGGAGCTATTTTATTGGTAACTGTTCTATGGACTGCTTTTAGAACCAAAGAATATGCGCCTAAAGAACATGCGCAATATAATGATATTGACCTGGAGTCTGAAACTGTAACCGAAAAAACAAGCCTTTTCAAGTTGATTTCGAACGCTCCAAAAATATTTTGGCAATTAGGAATTGTACAATTCTTTTCTTGGTTTGCCTTATTTTTAATGTGGGTCTACACCACTAGAGCCATTGCAAATCAGGTTTGGGGAGCAGAAGCTTTGAATCCAAAATCAATTGGCTTCAATGAAGCCGGAGATTGGACAGGCGTACTATTTGCTTTTTATAGTGGCATTGCGGCTATATTTTCGTTGCTTATACCGACAATTGCAAAATCAATTGGCCGAAAAAAAACCTACAGTTTATCTCTTTTATTAGGTGGGATTGGCTTGGCATCAATGTATTTCGTTCATGACAAAACTATTTTGTTGCTTTCGATTTCTGGAGTAGGATTGGCTTGGGCGGCCATATTAGCTATGCCTTACGCAATGCTATCCGGTTCATTACCTGCGCATAAAATGGGGGTTTATATGGGATTATTTAATGCAACCATCACCATTCCGCAAATTGCGGCGGGATTATTAGGAAGTACAATAATTGCATTGTTTGGAGGGTTTCCAATGGCGATTATAGTAATCGCGGGAATTTCAATGTTGATTGCAGGTCTAGCGGTTATTTTTGTTAAGGAAAACAAATCATCCAATGAATAAAAAAGCATTTATTTTCGACCTTGACGGTGTAATCGTTGACACGGCAAAATACCATTTTCTAGCTTGGAAAAAAATTGCCGAAGAATTAGCAATTGATTTTACATTAGAGCACAATGAACTATTAAAAGGTGTTAGTCGTGTTCGCTCTTTAGATTTAATTTTAGAACTAGGAAAAATTGAAGTTTCACAAGAAGACAAAAACAAATGGCTCCTTCAAAAAAATGAAGATTATTTGTCCTATTTAGTCGATATGGTCGAAGGTGAAATCCTGCCTGGCGTTATACCTACATTAAAATATTTGAAAGAACAGAATCAATTAATAGCATTGGGTTCGGCAAGTAAAAACGCCAGACCTATTCTCGAAAAGACGGGCACGCTAGAGTATTTTGACGCTATTGTTGACGGGAATGATGTTTCGAATGCAAAACCTGATCCCGAAGTTTTTCTGGTTGCAGCAAAATTATTAGGTACAAAACCCGAAAACTCTATTGTTTTCGAAGATTCAGTAGCGGGAATTCAAGCAGCAAATATCGGCGGGATGACCAGTATAGGAATTGGAAAAGCAGAAACATTACACGAAGCAAAATATATATTTAAAGATTTTACCGCTATAGATAAAAACTTTATCGAGAATTTAATAAAAAAATAAAAACAAGAATCGAAAACCAGTTGAGTAAGGCAAAAAACCTAACAATCCGTGAATTTTTGAATCTGAAAATTGAAGCTAATGAACCAAAATTATATAAAGCCAGACAATTGGTCTATCATTGAAGAAGGATTTGATGCAGAGAGCGTGAAATCGTCCGAAAGTCTTTTCAGCATCGGCAACGGCGCAATGGGACAACGCGCCAATTTTGAAGAAAGTTACACCGGTGAAACTTTTCAGGGAAGTTATATTGCAGGGATATATTATCCTGACAAAACTAAAGTGGGTTGGTGGAAAAACGGTTATCCAGAATATTTTGCCAAAGTATTAAACGCTCCAAACTGGATAGGAATTGACATTGAAATCAATGATGAAAACCTTGATTTGAATACGTGTGCCGAGGTAAAAAACTTCCGTCGTGAATTGAACATGAAAGAAGGTTGGTACAATCGATCTTTCGAAGCAACTTTGCAAAACGGAACAGAAATCGGCGTAAATATTCGACGTTTTCTATGTATGAATTTAGATGAGGTAGGGGTAATCAATTATGAAATCACCGCAATAAATAAAGATACAAAAATAATTTTTAAACCTTATATCGACGCTGGCATTTCGAACGAAGACGCTAACTGGGAAGAGAAATTTTGGAAACCACTTGAAGTGAAAAGAACAGGAAATATAGCTTTTATAACTGCTCAAACTTTCAAAACCCATTTTAATGTGACGACTTTTATGCAAAATAGTATTTTTGTTAATGGTAAAAACGGTAACATTTCTCAATCAAACATTAAAACCGGAACCGATAAAATTCAATTTATTTACGATGTTATTATCGCAAAAGGTCAAAAATCATCCATTCAAAAAATGGGGGGTTATACGGTTTCCTTAAATCACGAAAATACACTTTTAGGAGCAGAAGATGTCATAAAAGTTGCTTTAGCAAAAGGATATGACCAGTTATTAGAGGAGCAAATTGAAGGCTGGGAAAAAATTTGGGAAATGTCAGATATCACCATCGAAGGTGATGTAAAAGCACAACAAGGGATTCGTTTTAATATTTTTCAGTTAAACCAGACTTATTCCGGAAAAGACTCTCGCTTGAACATTGGTCCAAAAGGTTTCACTGGCGAAAAATATGGAGGATCTACTTATTGGGACACCGAAGCCTATTGCATCCCGTTTTATATGGCAACCAAAGACCAACAAGTAGCGAGAAATCTATTGACCTATCGTTACAATCAACTAGACAAAGCAATTCAAAATGCCAAAGATAATTTAGGGTTTAACAACGGCGCTGCATTGTATCCAATGGTGACAATGAATGGGGAAGAATGTCATAATGAATGGGAAATCACCCACGAAGAAATCCACAGAAATGGAGCGATTGCTTTTGCTATTTTTAACTATTACCGTTTCACAGGTGATTACAGTTATATTCCCGAAAAAGGTTTGGAAGTTTTGATTGGAATTGCACGTTTCTGGCATCAAAGAGCCAATTTTTCAAACAAAAAAAACAAATACGTAATTTTAGGAGTTACCGGTCCAAACGAATATGAAAACAACGTAAACAATAATTTCTATACTAATTATATTGCCAAATGGTGTATTGATTATGCACATGAACAAATCAAGAAAGTATCACTTGAATACCCATCAGATCACAAACGCATCATCGAAAAAGTGAAATTATCCGATACCGAACTTCAAGATTGGAAGAATGTGGCTGAAAATATGTACTTTCCTTTTTCTAAAGAATTGGGTATTTATTTGCAACAAGATGGATTCTTGGACAAGGATTTAGTTCTCGTAAAAGATTTAGACAAAAGTCAACGCCCCATCAACCAAAAATGGTCTTGGGACAAAATTTTACGTTCTCCTTACATCAAGCAAGCTGATGTTTTACAAGGTTTTTACTTTTTTGAAGATCATTTCACCAAAGAGCAATTACAAATGCATTTTGATTTTTATGAACCCTTTACCGTTCACGAAAGTTCCCTTTCTCCTTGCGTGCATTCCATTCAAGCAGCAAAATTGGACAAGATGGACATGGCGTACACTTTCTATTTAAGGACTTCCCGTTTAGATCTTGACGACTACAACAAGGAAGTTGGGGAAGGTTGTCACATCACATCAATGGCGGGGACTTGGATGAGTATTGTAGAAGGTTTTGGAGGAATGCGTGTCAAAAATGATGCGTTACATTTTACACCAAAAATCCCAAAAGAGTGGGATGGCTATTCGTTTAAAATTAATTTCAGAAACCAGGTTTTGAAAGTGGAAATTAATCATAAAGAAACGCAATTCTCGCTCGAAGGAGCTAAAGACATAACAGTTTATGTAAATGGAGAAGCTATTCTGGTGGAATCAAATAATTTGGAAACCGTTTAATACTTTTTCAACCCTTTCCGAATTTGAAACTTTAAAAGTGTTTTTAGAATTTCGACAAAATGAAAACAAGCTTACTTCTTTTTTTTACGGTTTTAAAATTGAGCGCTCAAATCAATAAAGTCGAGCCCCCGTTCTGGTATGCCGGAATGCATAATCCTGACTTGCAAATTATGTTTTATGGTGAAAAAATTGCGCAATTTCAAGTTTCAGTTTCCAATAGAATTAAAATTACAAACATAAAAAGAACTGAAAACCCCAATTATGTTTTTGTTACCATTAACACCAAAAATATTAAGGCAACAAACTGTATTTTTACTTTTAAAAACAATAATAAAACAGCATTTACCCAAAATTATTCTTTAAAACCGAGAAGAGAAAATTCAGCCCAACGCAAAAGTTACGACGCTTCTGATATGATGTATTTGATTATGCCTGATCGTTTTGCGAATGGCAACACAAATAACGACACTACTCTTTCGACTGTTGAAAATTATAATCGAGAGTTGCCTGGAGGAAGACATGGTGGCGACATTGAAGGAATCATAAAAAATTTAAATTATATTGACTCATTAGGCGTTACCACTATATGGAATACGCCACTTTGCGAAGATAATGAAGCTACTTTTTCATACCATACTTATGCACAATCTGACGTGTATAAAATTGATCCTCGGTATGGAACCAATGAAGACTATGCAAGATTAGCTGAAGAAATCCATAAACGAAATATGAAATTAGTAATGGATTATGTTACTAATCATTGGGGAAGAGAACATTGGATGATGAAAGATTTACCAACCCACGATTGGATGCATCAATTTGATAATTTTACTCAAACAAACCATAAACGAACAACAATTAACGACATAAACGCCTCGAAAATAGACGCCAAAATCTGTATGGATGGATGGTTTGCTCCCACGATGCCAGATTTGAATCAATCCAATCCTTTGGTTTTAAATTATCTCATTCAAAATGCAATTTGGTGGATTGAATATGCCAATTTGGATGGTTTTAGAGTAGACACTTTCAACTATTCTGATCCTGAAGAAATCGCAAAATGGACAAAAGCAATAACTGACGAATATCCAAATTTTAATATCGTTGGCGAAGTTTGGATGCAAAACCAAGCCCAAATGGCCTATTGGCAAAAAGACAGTAAAATAGCAGCAATCCAAAATTATAATTCCAATTTACCAAGTGTAATGGATTTTACATTGCTCGGGGCTTTAAGTACTGTTTTTAATGAGGATGATGGTACTTGGGACAAAGGAATAACAAAAATATACGATGATTTCTCTAATGATTTTCTATATCCAAACGTAAATAACTTGCTGATATTTGCGGAAAACCACGATACACAAAGGTTCAACCATATTTACAATAACGACATCCGAAAATACAAAATGGCAATGACAATTTTAGCCACCGTTCGGGGAATTCCCCAATTGTATTATGGTTCCGAGATAGGGATGGCAGGAAATAAGGATAAAGGCGATGCTGATATTCGCCAAGATTTTCCTGGCGGTTGGGAAAGCGATGCCAATGATGCGTTTACCAAAGAAGGCAGGACCAAAATACAAAATGAATATTTCGATTTTACTTCTAAACTATTCAATTGGAGAAAAAATAAATCGGTGGTTCATTTCGGAAAAATGACACATTACATACCCGAAAAAAATGTTTACGTATATTTTCGACATGATACTTCGGAAAGCGTGATGGTTTTAATTAATAATAGTAACGAGACTAGAAACATAAATACGCATCGTTTTCAAGAAAATATTGGGAATTTCAAGACCGGAAAAGACGTTATAACTGAACAAAAAATAGACATAACAAACGAAATCATTTTGGAACCAAAATCGAGTTTGGTATTGGAATTAAAATAATAACAGCATGCCTGATAGGGTTTAATAATTCAAACTATGAAAAAAATACTTTTATTGCTATTTATAACATCTCTTTCCTTTGCCCAAAATGCAAAGAGAAAGTTTGAAAGTTTTAAAGAAATAAATAATACCTTAGAAATAAATACTTCCGATGGACAATACATCATTAAAGCTTATTCCGATAAAATAGTAGAAACTACTTTTATTCCAAAAGGAGAAATATTCAATCCAAAATCAGAAGCGGTAATTTTAGCCCAAAAAATAGGCCTTGCAAAAGTTTCTGAAACTCCCGATTCAATTGTATTTTCAACTTCTGTAATAAGGGTTTCTATTCAAAAATCTCCATTTCAAATCTCCTATTTCAACCAACAAAAACTTCTGTTTTCTGAAAAAGAAGGTTATTTAAAACAAAAACATATTCCGTTAGAAAATGTAAAGGGCAACATAAAATCCGATTCTATCGAAGTAATTCGATTTAATATTTCACCTGACGAAGTATTATACGGTGGTGGCGCTCGTGCATTGGGAATGAACCGTCGAGGCAATAAATTAGCTTTGTACAACAGGGCAAATTATGGCTATGAAACCCGTTCAGAGTTAATGAATTTTACAATTCCAATGGTTTTATCCTCCAAAATATATGCCGTTCATTTTGACAATTCTGCCATTGGCTATTTAGATTTAGACAGCAAAAAAGACAACACTTTGGCTTATGAAACGATTTCAGGCAGAAAAACGTATCAGGTAATTGTAGGCGATTCTTGGACAGATTTGATTTCAAATTATACCGATTTAACCGGAAAACAACCTTTACCTGCTCGATGGACTTTAGGGAATTTCTCCAGTCGTTTTGGTTATCATTCGCAGGAAGAAGTCGAGAAAACCATTAAGAAATTTGAAGATGATAAAATCCCTGTCGATGCCATAATTTTGGATTTATATTGGTTTGGAAAAACCATTCAAGGAACAATGGGAAATTTAGATTGGGATAAGGAAAAGTTTCCAAATCCTAGCAAAATGATTACCGATTTGAATGCAAAAGGTGTAAAAACTGTATTGATTACCGAACCTTTTGTACTAACTACTTCGAATAAATGGGCGGAAGCGGTTGACAAAAAAGTGTTGGCAACGGACAAAGCCGGAAATCCATTTAAATATGATTTTTATTTTGGGAACACCGGAATCATCGACATTTTTAAGCCAGAAGGTGCAGACTGGTTTTGGACTATTTACAAAAACCTAATTAACCAGGGCGTGGGTGGACTTTGGGGCGATTTAGGCGAACCAGAAGTGTTTCCATCAGAAGCCATAACTGCTGGCGGAAAAGCAGATGAAGTTCATAATATTTACGGACACAATTGGGCAAAATTGATTGCTGACGGTTACAAAAAATATTTTTCAAATCAACGTCCATTTATTTTGATGCGTGCCGGTTATTCTGGATCGCAGCGCTTCGGGATGATTCCGTGGTCGGGCGATGTGAGCCGGTCTTGGGGCGGATTGCAACCACAAACCGAAATCGCCTTGCAAATGGGAATGCAAGGAATGGGTTATATGCACTCAGACTTAGGTGGTTTTGCAGGAGACTATTTCGACAATGAATTGTACATTCGATGGCTACAATACGGTGTTTTCAACCCTATTTTCCGTCCACATGCACAAGAAGATGTAGCCTCGGAGCCTGTTTATAAAGATATTATAACCAAAGCTAAAGCCAAGAAACAAGTAGAATTGCGTTACCAATTAATGCCTTATAATTATACTTTGGCTTTCGAAAACAATCAAAAAGGAACCCCTTTAATGCGGCCTTTGTTTTTTGAAGAACCTAACAATTCGAAATTATTGACTGTTTGCGAAACCTATCTTTGGGGAAATGACTTTTTGGTTACGCCAATTACGAAAGCTGGAGTAACTTCAACTTCCGTTTATTTTCCTAAAAACAACAACTGGTTTGATTTCTATTCCGATAAAAAACAATTGGCAGGAACGACTTCGACTATTGCCATTATGGAAGATCACATTCCAGTTTTTGTTCGTAGCGGCGCTTTTATTCCGATGATAAAAACAATCCAAAATACAACAAAATATTCGTTGACTAACTTCGATTTACATTATTATTTTGATGCAAAAACCACAAAAAGTAAAGGAAAAATTTATAATGATGATGGTGTAACGGCAAATTCTTTTGAAAAAGGAGAATTTGAACTATTGAATTTCAATGGCGATGTTAAAGCCAGAGTAGTGGTTATAAAACTGTATTCGGAAATTGGTAAAAACTTCGAATCTTCGGATAAAAATGTGAATTTAATTATTCATAACATTAAAGCCCAAACAGTTTCGATTGACGGAAAAAGAATAAAATTTAAAACCAATAAAACATCGATAGAAATTCCAGTATCTTGGAAAAAACAAACTGGAGTAGAAATCAAAATTCAATTATAAAATGAAAAGAAGCATCCTACTTTTAGACGCCATTATTGCCATAATTTTATTGGTTATTCTTTCCTTAATATTTACAAGTTGTTCCTCAATAAAAACAATGAAAACAGCAGCAAAAACTCCTTTCGTTTGGGAAAATGCCAATGTATATTTTCTTTTAATTGACCGATTCAATAACGGAGACAAAAGTAACGACCATACTTATAACAGAAATAAACCAACGGCAAAATTGCGAGGTTTTGAAGGGGGAGATATTCGAGGTATAATTCAAAAATTGGACGACGGCTACTTCGAAAAACTAGGGATAACTGCCATTTGGATGACGCCCATAGTAGAGCAAATCCACGATGGAGTTGATGAAGGGACGGGCTTTACATATGGATTTCATGGGTATTGGACAAGAGATTGGTCGGCTTTAGACCCAAGTTTCGGAACAAAAAAGGACTTAGCGGAATTAGTGGAAAAAGCACACGCAAAAGGAATCCGTATTTTGCTAGACGCAGTTATCAATCACACCGGACCAGTTACTGCTGAAGATCCTGTGTATCCAAACGACTGGGTTAGAACAACGCCAAAATGCACTTACAAATCGTATGAAACTTTCATTAATTGTACGTTAGTAGATAATCTTCCAGACGTAAAAACCGAAAGTAATCAAGATGTAGCTTTGCCTCCATTCTTAATGGAAAAATGGAAAAAAGAAGGTCGTTACGAACAAGAAGTAGCCGAACTTGAAGCTTTTTTTGTCAAAACAGGGTACCCTCGTGCGCCAAAATATTATATAATGAAATGGTTGTCAGATTACATCACTGATTATGGAATTGATGGCTATCGTGTGGATACCGCAAAACACACTTATGAAGATGTTTGGGCCGATTTCAAGACAGTATGCGACCATGCTTTTGCTGATTTCAAAAAAAATAATCCTAAAAAAGTGTTAGATAACAACCCATTTTTCACGGTGGGTGAAGTTTATGACTATACCATTTCAAACAAAAAAATATATGATTTTGGAGATAAAAAAGTCAATTATTTTGAAAATGGTTTTACTGGATTAATCAACTTTGCCTTTCCTTCCGAAGCTAAAATGGGTTACGAAGAATTATTTTCAAAATATTCAACCATCTTGAATAATGATTTAAAAGGCAATACCGTAATGAATTATGTTTCGTCTCACGATGATAAAAAACCGTATGATAAAAACCGGGAAAAACCATTTGAAAGTGGAACAAAATTATTATTGGCTCCTGGAGTTTCTCAAACTTATTATGGTGATGAAAGCGCTCGTTCATTAAACATTGCCGGAACACAAGGTGATGCAACTTTGCGTTCGGATATGAATTGGGATGAAATCAAAACTAATCCCGAAACTCAAAAAGCACTTTTACATTGGCAAAAATTGGGGAATTTCAGAAAAAATCATCCAGCAGTTGGAGCGGGCATTCATCATGAAATTTCGAGCGCACCTTATGTTTTTAGTAGAACATTTACAAAAATGAAATTTACTGACGAAGTGGTGATTGGATTAGATTTACCCATTGGTGAAAAAGAAATTTCGGTAGGCGAAATTTTTAAAAACGGAATAAAAATAAGAGATGCATATTCTAGGAAAACAGCCGTTGTTAAAAACGGAAAAGTAAAAATAAACACCAACTATACTTTATTATTAATAGAAAAAATTTAAAAATGAAAAAGATACTTCTTATGGCTATTTGCATTACTTCTCTTGGAACTAATGCTCAAACAAAGACGACTTTAAAAGTAAAAGATTTAACCCCGGTTTCGGATAAAATGATGGAAAATGCGGTGATTTACGAAGCTAATATCCGACAATATTCTCCAGAGGGAACATTTAATGCATTTGCAAAAGATATTCCTCAATTAAAAAAATTGGGAATTCGAATTCTTTGGGTAATGCCAATATTTCCAATTGGAATCGAAAAAAGAAAAGAAGGGTTGGGTAGCTATTATTCTGTAAAAAATTACAAAGGAATCAATTCGGAATTCGGGAATTTAGAAGATTTCAAGAATTTAGTTAAAAAAGCCCATGAAAACGGAATGTATGTAATTTTGGATTGGGTCGCCAATCATAGCGCTTGGGATCACGCTTGGGTAAAGGAACACCCAGAATATTATGTAACAGATAAAGAGGGCGAAATGGTTTCTCCATTTGATTGGACCGATGTTGTAAAGTTAAATTATACCAATCCAGAAATGAGAAAAGCAATGATTGCTGATATGGATTATTGGTTAAAAAATACGAATACTGATGGTTTTCGTTGCGATGTTGCCATGGAAGTTCCAGCCGATTTTTGGAATGATGCGACTGCTCAATTAAACAAAACCAAACCAATATTTATGCTAATGGAGGCAGAGCAGCCCAATTTGATGGAAAAAGCTTTTGATATGGGATATGGCTGGGAATTTTACCATCTTATGAATGACGTTTATTCTGGCAAGAAAACCGTAAAAGATATTGATAATTATATGGTGGAGCATTCAAAAAAATATGAAAAAGATGATATTACTATGAATTTTATTTCCAACCATGATGAAAACTCTTGGAACGGAACAGAATATGAAAGGTTAAGTGATGCGGTTCCAACATTTACTGCTTTGACTTATTTAACTACCGGAATGCCATTGATTTATAACGGGCAAGAATATGATTTCAATAAACGTTTGAAATTTTTTGTAAAAGATGAAATTACACATGCAAAAGGTAAAATGTTTCCTTTATATGAAAAATTAGGGGAACTAAAAAATTCAAATGCAGCTTTGAATGGCGGGAAAAAAGCAGCTTCCTACACAAGAATACCAACTTCTAATGACGAACAAGTATTAGCTTTTGCAAGAGAAAAAGGTAGCAAAAAAATAATTTATATTGGGAATTTATCTAAAGATAACCTATCTTTTTCAGCTGCTATCGAAGGAACTTTTCTAGATTATATGACGGGCAAAAAAATGACTTTCAAGAAAGGAAAAAAATGGAGTTACAAACCTTGGGAATATCAAATTTTAGTAAAACAATAAAATTCTTTCAAAGAAAATAAAGTCTTTTCGCAAAGTTCACAAAGCATTAATTAACTTTGAGAACTTTACGATTTTTCTTTTATAAATACTATGAAACGCTCAAAAATGGTGCTCTCGGAGTCAATGTGTGGATTAGTATCGAAAGAAAATGTAGTTTTGATGCAGAAAAACAGGTTTGAGGTTTATCCTTGGATGTGAATGCTGCAGCAGCTATTCAAAAAATAAAATCATTCCACGTAAACGGAATCATTTCAGATTTCCCAGACAGACTATGAACCAAAATTTTGACATCATTATTGTGGGCGGTGGCGCGGCGGGTTTTTTCACGGCAATCAATATTGTAGAGAAAAATCCGAAGCTAAAAGTAGCCATACTAGAACGCGGCAAGGATGTCCTGTCTAAAGTTCGGGTTTCAGGAGGTGGGAGATGCAACGTGACTCACGCTTGTTTTGAGCCCAATGAATTGGTGAAATTCTACCCCCGTGGCGAAAAAGAATTACGGGGTCCTTTTCATCAGTTTTGCTCTGGCGATACGATAGAGTGGTTCAGCAACCATGGCGTAGCACTCAAAATCGAAGACGATGGACGCATGTTTCCCGTTTCCAATTCATCACAAACTATTATTGACTGTTTCCTGCAGGCCACACAAAAATTAGGAATTACTGTTTTAACGGGGCAAAGTGTCCAATCCATTTTCAAAAAGGACAGCTTTTGGAAAGTGGAAACCCAATCTGAAACCTACATTGCTGAAAAATTAATTCTCGCCACAGGAAGCAACCCTAAAATATGGGAAATGCTGCAGACTTTTGGTCACGCCATCGTTTCTCCAGTCCCTTCCCTCTTCACTTTCAATATCAAAGATGCGAGAATTTCGGAATTGCCGGGTGTGGCTGCAAACGTCACGGTAAAAGTAAAAGACAGCAAACTCACGGCAACCGGGCCTTTGTTAATAACGCATTGGGGCATGAGCGGTCCCGCCATTTTGAAACTTTCGGCTTGGGGTGCCCGGATTTTACACGATAAAAATTACCAATTTACCATTTCTGTCAATTGGCTCAATGATGTCGCCACTGAAGATGTCGAAAAAATGCTAAAAGAATTAAAACAAGAACATGCCAAGAAAGCAGTATCCAAAAAATCACCTTTCGACTTCCCAAATCGTCTCTGGGAAAGTTTAGTTCTGGCATCAAGTATTGAAAGCGAAACCAAATGGGCGGATATATCGAAAATTCAACTGCAAAACTTGGCCCGTCAATTGACGAATTCCAGTTTTCAAGTCAATGGAAAAAGCACGTTTAAAGAAGAATTTGTGACTGCCGGCGGAATCGATTTAAAGGAAATCAATTTTAAAACCATGGAAAGCAAGGTACAGGAGAATCTATACTTCGCCGGAGAAATCGTCAATATAGACGCTATTACCGGCGGATTTAATTTTCAGAATGCTTGGACGAGCGGCTTTATTGTGGCAAATGCTGTAGGATAAACCGTTTTTATCGATTCAACCACCAAATACTCCCATTCAACACCATGGCAAAACTTACCCAAAGCAAATAAGGAATAAACAAATACCCTGCGATGCTATTGATTTTAGTAAATTTCGTATAGGTTTCATAAATCATCAGCCATAAGATGATAATTTCTAACCCAGCCAAAAGGGGATTTTTCAATCCAAAAAACAAATAAGACCAAAGCGCATTTAACCCCAACTGCACCGCAAAGAAAATCAAAGCGTTTTTAATAGCTTCCTTTTCGTGGTCGATACGGTTCCAAACCAATCCCGCTGCAACTCCCATCATGATATACAGCATGCTCCAAACGGGTGCGAAGATCCAATTGGGCGGATTAAAACTAGGTTTTACCAAGGTGGTATACCAAGTCGTGATAGCCGAACGGGTCTCCATTCCTGAAAAATAGCCAATCGCCAAACAAGTCACCACCACAACCAGAATTCGAGTAATTTTATTCATCATTTATTTTTTTTCAAAATTAGTAAAACTTTGAACCAATTCAACAAATAAACCAATCAAGGGTTACACCAAAAAAAGTATCTTTGCCTAAATTTTTAATTGATGAACTCAACAAACGATTTTATCCCTTCCAACTATTCCAATTCTTTAGAAAAAGGAAGTTTCTCTTGGAGTGCGCCCAGTAATATAGCTTTGGTGAAATATTGGGGGAAAAAAGAAAATCAAATCCCAGCCAATCCATCATTGAGTTTTACCTTGAATCAGTGTAAAACGATTACAACTTTGAGTTTTGCCAAAAAACACTTCGACGAGTTCAGTGTGACGGATTTAGAATTCTCTTTTGATTTACTTTTTGAAGGGAAACCCAAGGAAGATTTCAAACCTAAAATTCAGAAATTCTTCGAAAGAATTGCAATCTATTTGCCTTTTTTGAAGGAATACCATTTTACGATTGACACCCAGAACACCTTTCCACACAGTTCCGGAATCGCCTCATCTGCTTCTGGAATGGCGGCTTTGGCCCTGAACTTGATGAGTTTGGAAAAAGCATTAAACCCAGAAATAACGGACGAATACTTTTATAAAAAAGCCTCTTTCTTGGCGCGTTTGGGTTCCGGAAGTGCTTGCCGAAGTGTAAAAGGTAGTGTGGTTGTCTGGGGAAATCATGATAATATTAAAGGAAGTTCTGATTTATTTGGAGTGGAATTCCCAAATGTCATTCACAAAAACTTCAAGAACTATCAAGATACGATTTTGTTGGTTGACAAAGGCACGAAACAAGTTTCGAGTACCGTTGGCCATGACTTGATGCACAATCATCCTTTTGCCGAAAGGCGATTTACCCAAGCGCATGAAAACTTGGACAAATTAATTGGTGTTTTCGAAAGTGGAAATCTAGCCGAATTTATCGAAATCGTAGAAAGCGAAGCCTTGACTTTGCACGCCATGATGATGACCTCAATGCCTTATTTTATTTTGATGAAACCCAATACGCTGGAAATCATCAATGCGATCTGGAAGTTCCGAAACGAAACAAAAATCCCGGTTTGTTTCACGCTAGATGCCGGCGCCAACGTTCACGTTTTGTATCCTGAAAATTCAAAAGAAAAGGTGTTGCAATTTATTAAGGAAGAATTAGTTGGCTATTGCCAAAATGGTCAGTATATTTGTGATGAAATTGGAATTGGGAGTCAATTGATAATTGATAATTAAATATGAAAGGACCTTTATTTTACTCAAAAATATTACTCTTTGGAGAATATGGAATTATCCAAGATTCCAAAGGTTTGTCTATTCCTTATAATTTTTACAACGGTGCACTGAAAAGAGAGGTAAATCGATCGAAAGAGGCGATAAAATCGAACGAAAATCTAAAGCGTTTTGTTTCCTATCTGGAAACTTTGCAGGATGAACAGCCGGAATTGGTAACTTTCGATTTGGCCACTCTAAAAAATGATGTTGCAACCGGCATGTTCTTCGATTCGAGTATTCCACAAGGTTATGGTGTAGGCAGTAGTGGCGCTCTGGTAGCGGCCATTTACGATAAATATGCCCAACATAAAATTACCGTCCTCGAGAATTTAACTCGAGAAAAATTACTGAAACTCAAAATGATTTTTGGTCAAATGGAATCTTTTTTCCATGGTAAAAGTTCTGGTTTAGATCCTTTGAACAGTTATTTGAGCATCCCAATTTTGATAAATTCCAAAGACAATATTGAAGCCACTGGAATTCCAACCCAAAGTTTAGAAGGAAATGGTGCCGTATTCTTATTGGATTCAGGAATTGTAGGCGAAACCGCTCCTATGGTGACTATTTTTATGGAAAACTTAAAAGATCAAGGGTTTCGAAAAATGTTGAAAGACCAATTTATCAAACATACTGATGCTTGCGTCGAAAACTTCCTTGGTGGCGATATTAAATCTTTATTTGCTAACACTAAAAAATTATCAAAAGTCGTTCTGAACAACTTCAAGCCAATGATTCCAGAGCAATTTCATGGCATTTGGCAAAAGGGAATTGACTCCAATGATTATTACTTAAAACTTTGTGGTTCAGGTGGAGGGGGTTATATCCTTGGCTTTACCCAAGATTTAAAAAAAGCAAGAGTCTCTTTGAAAGACTATAAACTAGAAGTGGTTTACCAATTCTAAAATGCTAAGCAGGAAGAACAAAATAGTAGTGATGAAATTCGCCAGTTTGTTCTCTGTAGTAAGAGGCTACAACATTCCAATCATTATTCTGGCCCAATATCTCTCGGCGATATTTATCCTTGCTCCCGAAAAAAGAGCCTTATCCATCCTACTCGATGTCGATTTGTTTATCATTGTGTTAGCCTCGTCGTTGACGATTGCATCAGGTTATATTATTAATAATTTTTACGACAGCAAGAAAGACTTAATCAATCGCCCGAATAAATCCATGCTCGACCGGTTGGTTGGTCAGAAAACAAAACTGAACGTCTATTTTACCTTGAATTTCATTGTTGCCTTTTTAGCCATTTTTGTTTCTTGGCGGGCCTTCTTGTTTTTTTCGGGTTACATTTTCCTGATTTGGTATTACTCCCATCGCATAAAAAAATACCCCATAATAGGAAATTTGACTGCTGCTTTTCTGGCTATTTTGCCTTTTTTTGCTATCCTTCTGTATTACAAAAACCTGTATGAGGTCATCTTCGGCCACGCCACTTTCTTGTTTTTATTGCTTCTGATTCGCGAAATGATAAAAGATTTGGAGAATATTAAAGGCGATTTGGCCAACGATTACAAAACGATTCCAATTATATATGGTGAATATTTTTCCAAAAAAATAATTACGGCGTTGACAATAGCAACCATTGTTCCGGTGTATGTTTTAATCGAAATCTTCGATGTGGGTTATATGGACATTTATTTTTATTCCTGCCTGATTATTTTGATTTTCTTCTTGCTTTATTTGTGGAAATCCAATACAAAAGAACAGTATCTTTTACTTCATAATATCCTAAAATTCTTGATTGTGGCAGGTGTTTTTTGCATTGTACTCATTAATCCAAGTGTTTGGTGGCATGGCGTTAAATTGTTACTCACAATTTAAGCTTTTATGGGTTGGGCAGCTTCACTGGATATTCCATTTTCTGCCACCCTTCAAAGCCGCTGCTCTCTAGGCTAAAAATCAAAGGTTTATTAACCAATAATACACTATCTTTGCCCGCTCTAAGCCATTAAAGGCTAAACTGACGAAGTAAATTACAGCATTTATGAATAACAAGGAAGGCAATTCTAATAAAAGTGGCGCTAGAGCAAACAGTTCTAGATCCAATTCTAATAAGCCGAAACCTGCCATGCAGAAACGCGCCCAAGGGCCTAAAAAAGTAAAGACAAATACTAAAGTTGCTGAAGTTGCGACCGATAAAGTAGAAAAAAAACCGAATCAAGCACCAAAGAGACCTAAGGTAAAAGACGAAATTCGACTGAATAAATACATTGCTAATTCAGGGGCCTGTTCGCGTCGTGATGCAGATATTTATATACAATCGGGGACTGTAAAAGTAAATGGAATTCCTGTTACCGAAATGGGATACATGGTAAAACCAGGAGATGTCGTGAATTTTGATGGTGCCACTTTGACACCGGAGAAAAAAGTATATATCTTATTAAATAAGCCAAAAAACTTTACTACAGCCCTAGATGAGGGTCAGGAATACCGCAATGTTTTGGAATTAGTAAAGGGTTCCACTACAGCAAAAATTGGCCCTATTGGACGAATGGATAAGAATACAACCGGATTATTGCTTTTTACAAACGATACCGACATGATTCGTAAATTTACTTTACCCAACCAAAAATCATCAAAAATTTACCAAGTTTCTTTGGATAAAAATTTAAAATTCGAGGATTTAGAAAAAATAAACAAAGGACTTGTGCTTGACGGTCACCGCGTTTTTGTGGAAGATGTCAGTTATATTGAAGGGGAATCAAAAAGCGAAATTGGTTTGCAATTGAGATCTTCTAATGTAAAGGTAGTTCGGTCTATTTTTGAACATTTCAGTTACGATGTATTGCGAATTGACAGGGTCGCCTTTGCAGGTTTGACCAAAAAGAATTTGCCAAGAGGAAACTGGAGACTGCTTACTGATCAAGAGGTCATCAATTTGAAAAACGTTTAATTTTCATAAATTTATTCCTATCAGATCCTTGGGGTAATTTAGAATAAAAATACTATGCAAAATTTCGGAACTAGCGTGGCATTTCTAATAGGAGATGAAATCGAATGGGAAGTCGTTGGCAAGGGAATTAAACGAAAAATATTAGGTTTTGACTCCAGCCTCATGCTGGTCAATGTCCATTTCGAAAAAGGTGGGATTGGCGCCCTCCACGAACATTACCATTCACAAATCACCTATGTCGAAAGTGGTGCGTTTGAAGTGACGATTGGCGATGAGATTAAAAATTTAAAAGCAGGCGATAGTTTTTACGTTTCCCCACATGTTTTGCATGGGGTCGTTTGTTTAGCAACCGGAATTCTTATTGATGTTTTCAGTCCCATTCGAGAGGATTTTATGATAAAATAGTGTTTTTATTGTAAGCCTTTCAGCGTATCTGCATTTTGCACCCCTTCTTTTTTGAGGCTTTTTCACATTCCCTAATTTGTCATTTACATAGCGTTTACAATTCTACTCCCTTATCCGTTTTATTTCTGAAAGACAAATCAAACAATCAATTTCATATCTAAATCTATTGTAAAATTTATCAAATTTACTCCTCTAAAAAATTTTCTATCCACTATAAGGCAGGTAAAATTAATTGCGATGAACTACTATAGCTATAAAATAATAAAGGTTGGGTTTAGAAAAAAGAATATCGAAACAAAAAAATTATTTATTTTTTATTAGTCCGTAGTGCCGTTTTAGATTAAGATGCTTAGCACCAATTATTTAAAAAAAAAAAGTGATTCCCCTGTAGAAGGTGTTTTTTACTAGCGTAATTTAAACGTAGTAAACTTAGGTAGTAATAGTTAGATAAAAACTAACATTACATAAAAAATATAATTCTTTATTTCACAAACAAGTGCGAGAAGGATTATGAATCCCTAATCAACTTATTTAATTTATTATTATGAAAACAAAAATACTTTTAATTATTGCAATGGCTTTTGGCTTTTGCATGAACTCGCAAACAACGGTAACTATTACCGGAACGGGTACTGGGGGTTGGAATCAACCCGGAGCGGTGGCACTAACCTCGACTGATGGGGAGAATTTCACCAAAACAAATTTTGAAATTATTAATGACGGACAAATTAAATTTTCCGAAAATGGTAGTTGGGGCGCAACTAATGGTTTTAGTACCGCAACTGATGCTCCGGGATTCCCGAGTGGTATTGCAGGCACTAATACTACCTTGAAGGATCCTATTGATCCAGAAAACCCAACTGCAACTATTAATAATAATATTATAGCTACATTAGGCTTTTGGAACGTAACTTATAATGTTATTACTAAAGCATATGCCTTTACAGCAGGTGTCGATCCTAATCCTATAATTAACATTACCGGTGGTGGCTTAGGTGCAGATGTTCGATTAAATACTACAAACGGAATTGTTTACTACAAACAAAGTGTGACTTTTGGAGGAGGAAATGCTAATTTTGTGCAAGTTAGTGCCCCAAATGAAATCGTTACGCTCAACCCAAACGGTTATTCCCCTCTTTCAGCCACTATTTCTCTACAAACTTCTTACAAATCAAAAATTACTATTCGAATTGTAGGTAAACATGGTATTCAAAGTGATATTGTTAAGGACTTTGACGAACTCAGTAACATACATACTGTTCCTGTACTGGGTCTCTATGCCGATTATGAAAATACTGTGGAGTTGATTTTAAAATCTGAATTAGGTGTAGAAGTTGAACGAAAAACATATTTGATACAAACAGCTGCCTTACCTTCTGATACGTACCCAAATATTGTAATTGACAAAAAAACGGATCAGATGGCAGAAGGCATGACTTTGGTAAGTTATTTTGGATACAAGACAAACGTTAATCCCCAATCCCCAATTTTATTTGATGCATTTGGAGATATCCGATGGTATTTTGATTTTAGCACAAGCTATGTTTTGAATACGCTGTTCTATGATGATGGTATGGAGCAGTTGCAAAACGGAAATCTTTATTTTGGGAATGGCAGCACTAGTAAAATTTATGAAATGGATTTTCTTGGAAAAATTATAAACACTTGGAATATGCCTGGTTATAGTTTTCATCATAATGTTCAGGAAAAACCCAATGGAAATTTTTTAGTATCAGTAAGCAAAAATGGAAATAGTACAATTGAAGACTACATCATTGAAATAGATAGAACGACAAAACAAATTGTAAATACCTGGGACTTGAATTTGTCTTTACAATACAGCAGGCAGGCCTTGACAACTGACACTGTCGACTGGATACATGTGAATGCCGTTATTTATGATAGTAGCGACAACACCATCATCATATCGGGACGCACACAAGGCGTTGTGAAATTAGATCAGAATAATAAAGTCGTATGGATATTAGGGCCTCATAAAGGCTGGGGAACTGCAGGTGATGGGACTAATCTCAATAATTATTTATTACAGCCACTGGATAAAAACAATCAACTAATTACCAACCAAAGCATTATTGATGGCTATACCAATCATGCCGATTTTGAATGGAATTGGTACCAGCACGCGCATTTATTGATGCCCAATGGACATGTAATGCTTTTTGACAATGGTGCTGGCAATAGAAATTTTGCCGGGACAGGAAATTACAGTCGCGCAGTAGAATTTGATATTAATGGCGTTACTAAAACAGTAAAACAAATTTGGGAATATGGAAAAAGTAGGGGGGCATCCACATTTGCACCTATTGTTTCTGATGTTGATTTTATAAGAACCTCCAATCGCGATCATGTTATTTTTTCGCCTGGTTCAGTAACCAATGGCACCGCTTACGGTAAGGTTATTGAGTTGGATTACGCCACACAAGATATACTTTTCGAAGCCACAATAACGCCTCCAAGAGCTGTTTGGGGAATAACATTTCACAGAACCGAGCGACTTAATCTATATCCTCATTAGCAACCATAAGGCAACTTATATTAAGGATTAACTGAAATTAGCTAAACTGAATTTGGGGAAATAATAGGGGAATATTAAAAATAAAAAACCCTTAAAACCTTGATAATAAAGGATTTAAGGGTTGTTCTCTGTGCGGATAATAGGACTCGAACCTACACGCCTTGCGGCACCAGATCCTAAGTCTGGCATGTCTACCAATTTCACCATATCCGCTGAAATTACCTCACTAAACTTTACTTTTCAGAGGTGTTGGGTGAACTAAAGTTTGTGAGTGCAAATATAAACATAACTTCTTACTTTCAAAGGAATTTATTCAAAAATATTCAGCGTCTTTTTTGTATTTTTGAAAGTCTAAAGAAGCAGCCAAATACATAAGGATCGATTCATTTTCGAATTAATCGAGTTTTTGAAAATACCTTCCGTAAGTGCTGATGTGTTCTGGGGGAAGTATTCCTATTGTGGCTTTGTTCAAAAAAGAATAAAAAGCAAAACAATACTGATGGGATTTATCTTAAATTCTGATGCAATTCACTCTCCCAATGAGTGTTTTTGGATTTTTAATTATTTGAAAGGAATAGAAACAATCCCTTTGTTTTACAAGTGTTTTGTGGAATTATCGAAGTGACTTTTGGATTGTAAATTTCAAAAAATTATTTTTTGGGATTGTAACCCAAATAAGGAACGGTTTGTTCGTTAAAAATAACCCCATATTCTTCAAGTTCTTTCAAAATAGGAAGATATACTTCCTTACGAATAGGAAGCTGAACGCCCGGCGTTTTGATCTTGCCGTTTAAGATTAATAAAGTTGCCATAGCAACGGGCAATCCAACAGTTTTGGACATGGCGGTATAGGTTTGGTCTTCGCCAATGCAAACCATTTTAGAATCTATTTGCTCTTTTTTTCCGTTCAACTCATACCCAAATTTGTGATACATGACAATCATGTCTTTGTCCTTGGGCTGCAGAGTCCAGCTATCGGTAAGTATTTTTTCAAGGATTTGAGCTGGAGTAGCCTGCTGTAAACTCACTTTTTTGTTTGGGTTGAATAAGTCCAATTCCAGTAATTTATCCCACATGATGTCGTCTTGGTCTATTTTTAAAATCAAACGCATTTTTATTTCTACAGAATCCGTTGGATGGTACGGCAAAAAGGAATTCACAAATTGTCGGTAACTCATATCTTCGGTGCCTTCCATGATATAACTATCGTCGGTCATGCCGAGCTGAACAAACATATTCCAAGCTTTTGAAAAACCCACTCTACGAATGGTTCCCCTAAATAGTGTAAGAACATCTTCTAAACCATAAACATCAAGGTATTTCAACGAATCTCGATTAGAATAGGCCTCGAATTTGCCATAGCCTTCAACTTCAAGGAATTCAGTTCTTCGGAATAAATTCCAATATGGGATGTACTTGTAGGTTCCTTCCTGAATGAATTTTGCAGCGCCACCTTGTCCAGCAAGAACCACATTACGTGGTGCCCAAGTAAATTTATAATTCCACAAATTTGTATCCGATTCCGGCGCGACCAGGCCTCCGCAAAACGATTCAAACAAAAGCATTTTTCCGCCTCGACTTCTAACCTCATCAATCACCTTCATGGCGCTCATGTGATCAATTCCAGGGTCAAGTCCAATTTCATTCATAAAAATCAGATTATTTTCTTTGGCCAAAACATCCAATTCCTGCATCGCATCACTGATATAAGAGGCAGTAACCAAGTGTTTTTTGTAAGCAATACAGTCTTGGGCAACTTTAATGTGTAGTTGGGCAGGCAACATCGAAATCACTATATCGGCATTTTGAATGGCTTTATTTCGCTGAATGGCGTCAAAAACATCTAAAGATATGGCCGTAGCATTGGTGTGATTATTGGTCTTGTGTTTCGCTAAAGCCAAGGACAAATCCCCAATGATAAGATGCAAGTTCTCTTGGTAGGACTTATCTAAAAGATACTGAATGAGCGACGAAGCTGATCTTCCCGCCCCGATGATTAGAATAGTTCTCATGAATATACTGGTATAACACAAAGATACAAAATTGCGGTTTTTTTTAACCTCAAGGGGTGGGTTAAAAACCAAATAACTTCAATTATTCAGCCCTCTTGAATTTCTTCAACAATAAATGTGATGAGCAGAAACTATCGTCAAAAATTCTTTTAAATCGATTAGATAAATGATACTTTTACATCAAAATAAATAAAAAATGGACAAAAAAATAATTTCAACAGGAGCGATTTTAGGCATGATAGCTATTATTTTAGGAGCTTTTGGCGCACATGCTTTAAAAAAAGCACTTTCTATCGAACAACTTTCCACCTTCGAAACAGGTGTTCGATACCAAATGTACCACGCACTCTTTTTGCTTTTCATTGGAATCATTAACGATTTGTCCCAAAAGGCAAAAAAAATAATTTATAACTTGGTTGTTTTTGGGGTTCTTTTGTTTTCTGGCTCCATTTATTTGCTTGCCACAAATAGTCTTACATCGTTTGATTTTAAAGTAATCGGATTCGTAACCCCTGTGGGCGGGCTACTATTAATATTAGCTTGGGGCGTTTTGCTACTCCATTTTATAAAGAAAAAAGCATAGCTAAAGGGTCTGTATTTATAACAAAGTCTGTCTTAATAAGCTCAAAAAAATCTTTTACACTCCTCAGGTCTAATTGACCCAAAACAAATCACTGGCAATTCCGTCAGTCAAAAACTTTCCTTTTTTGGTAGTTTTTAAAACATTTTCATTTATTGAAAGCAAATCGTCATTTATAAATTTCTGTGCTTGTTTGTGTAAATAATCCAAATATTTGCTTCCAAATTCTTTCTCGATTCTATCCAAAGAAACGCCCCAAATGGTTCGCAAACCCGTCATAATATATTCGTTATACCGATCGGTTTTGGATAAAACTTCAACTTCTTTTGGAAGCTTATTTTCCTGAATGGAATTGATATAAAGAGCGTTATTAGACACATTCCAACAACGGGATATTCCGTCATAACTATGAGCTGAAGGCCCAATTCCGAGGTATTTTTTTCCTAACCAATAGGCCGAATTATTCTTTGAAAAATAAGATGACTTTCCGAAATTTGACAATTCATAATGCACAAACCCTTTTTTCTCAAGAGTTTCAACCAAAATCCGAAAATGTGCTTCTGCAACCTCATCGCTTGGATTGTTTATTTTTCCCGTTTGGATGAGTTTACTCAAAACTGTTTTGGGTTCAACCGTCAAGGCATAACTTGAAATGTGCGGAATGCCAAAATTCAAAGCGGCATCGATGTTTCGCTTCCACTTTTCGTTACTCATTCCTGGGATTCCGTATATTAAATCAATTGAAATGTTATTAAAATATTTGGTTGCTTCTTCTAGACATTCATTAGCTTCCTCCGAATTATGTGCGCGGTTCATCATTTTCAAATCGTCTTCAAAAAAAGATTGAATCCCGATGCTTAATCGGTTGATTGGACTTTTTGACAATTCGATAATTCGTTCTCTTGATAAATCATCGGGATTGGCTTCGAGAGTTATTTCCGGATTTTCGGCAACAGTAAAGTTTTTATAAACTTCATCAATCAAAAATATCAAATCTGAAATCTGCAATATTGAAGGCGTTCCTCCGCCAAAATAAATGGTTTCTATTGTTTCGGTTTCGAACTCGCTTTTGCGCAGTTTAATTTCTTTGGCCAAAGCCAAAACCATCTCGTCTTTCTTTTTCATGGAAGTCGAAAAATGAAAGTCACAGTAATGACAGGCTTGCTTGCAAAAAGGGATATGAATGTAGATTCCGCTCACTTTTTTATTCGTTCTTCATTCTGCTTTACAAAAGCATCCCAACCCGTATAACTTTTTGCGCCAACCACTTTTCCAGAATTGAAAAAATGGCAAACTGCAGCCGCCAATCCATCAGTAGAGTCCAGGTTTTTGGGTAATTCTTTTAAGCCTAATAATTGTTGGAGCATCTTGGCCACTTGTTCTTTGCTGGCGTTTCCGTTGCCGGTAATAGCCATTTTAATTTTCTTGGGTTCATATTCCGTAATGGGAATGTCTCTCGAAAGTCCAGCTGCCATGGCCACGCCTTGCGCTCTTCCTAGTTTAAGCATCGATTGCACGTTTTTACCAAAAAAGGGGGCTTCTATCGCAATTTCATCGGGATGGTGCGTGTCAATCAATTCGATGGTACGCTCGAAAATGATTTTCAGTTTTTGATAATGGTTGTCGTATTTAGACAACTGCAATTCGTTGAGTTGAATAAAATGCATGTTTTTGCCCACGACTTTTATTAAGCCGAAACCCATAATAGTGGTTCCTGGGTCAATTCCTAATATGATGCGTTCTTCAGCCAATTTTCATCATTAAATTTTGCAACACTGTATACAATATCTCACAAAGCTAAACAATTCCCGATTGTTCGAGGTGCCTTTTATTTTATTTACTTCCATTAAAACGTATAGATGAACTAGAATAAGACAACCCGAGCTCTATATTACAAAAAACTATACAATATCAAATGCTTCCATATAAAAAAACAGCAATAAACGTTTGCTTACTACTGTTTTTAATTTGGACATTATTTTATAAATCTAATTGGATTTAACTTATTCTGGATCATTCATTTTAAAAGTGTCCATAAATGCTGTGGTATAATCCCCTGCTATATACCTTGGATCATCCATCAATTGTCTGTGGAAAGGAATGGTTGTTTTTATACCTTCAATGACAAATTCATCCAAAGCTCTTCTCATCTTACTTATGGCTTCCTCACGGGTTTGAGCCGTTGTGATTAGTTTTGCAATCATAGAATCATAATTTGGCGGAATGGTATATCCTGAATAGACATGAGTGTCTAAACGCACCCCATGACCTCCTGGCATATGTAATGTGGTTATTTTTCCTGGGGAAGGCCTAAAATCATTGTAAGGATCCTCGGCGTTGATTCGGCATTCAATAGCGTGCAATTTTGGCAAATAATTTTTGCCAGAAATAGGGATTCCAGCAGCAACTGAAATTTGCTCCCGAATTAAATCATAATCAATAACTTGTTCCGTAATAGGATGTTCTACTTGAATACGGGTATTCATTTCCATAAAGTAGAAATTACGATGTTTATCAACTAAAAATTCTACTGTTCCTGCCCCTTCATATTTAATGTATTCAGCAGCTTTTACAGCAGCTTTTCCCATTTTTTGACGCAATTCATCGGTCATGAATGGCGATGGGGTTTCCTCTGTCAGTTTTTGATGGCGACGTTGTACCGAACAATCTCTTTCAGAAAGGTGGCACGCTTTTCCAAAAGAATCCCCTACTACTTGAATTTCGATATGACGTGGCTCTTCAATTAGTTTCTCTAAATACATGCCATCATTTCCAAAGGCTGCTGCCGATTCTTGACGGGCACTTTCCCATGATTTTAGTAACTCTTCCTCTTTCCAAACGGCACGCATTCCTTTTCCTCCTCCGCCAGCAGTTGCTTTTAGCATTACGGGATATCCAAATTTTTTGGCTATTGACTCCGCTTCTTCAAAAGATTCTAAAATACCCTCAGAACCTGGCACGCATGGAACTCCGGCAGCTTTCATAGTGGCTTTAGCCGAAGCTTTATCCCCCATTCTGTCAATCATTTCTGGAGAGGCGCCTATGAATTTAATCCCGTGTTCATGGCATATCTTTGAGAATTTTGAATTTTCGGAAAGAAATCCATATCCGGGATGTATTGCATCTGCATTCGTAATCTCAGCGGCGGCAATAATATTTGACATTTTCAAATAGGACAAGTTGCTTGGTGGTGGTCCAATACAAACGGCTTCATCTGCAAACTTCACGTGAAGACTTTCGGTATCGGCAGTAGAATAAACCGCTACTGTTTTGATTCCCATTTCTTTACAAGTACGGATAATACGAAGCGCAATTTCGCCTCTATTTGCAATTAATATTTTTTTAAACATCTTGATTTAATTTGACGATTTGAAAATTTGACGATTTGAAAATCTAGGCAATTTGAAAACAAACAAAGTTTGTTATATTCAAAATTATTAAAATCCTAATTGTAAAATCTAAAAATTTATGATGGATCTACTATGAATAAAGGTTGGTCGTATTCTACCGGCGACATGTCGTCTACTAGAATTTTAACGATTTTACCAGAAAATTCAGATTCAATTTCGTTAAATAATTTCATTGCTTCAATAACACAAAGCACATCTCCTTTAGCAATAGTACTTCCCACTTCAACAAACATTGGTTTGTCTGGTGTTGGTTTTCTATAGAAAGTTCCAATAATTGGAGATTTAATAGTAATATAGTTGGCGTTTTCAGCCGCTGCCGCTACAGGAATTGAAGCTACAGGAACGACTTGCTGAGGAGTTACCGCTTGTTGAAGAACTGGCTGAACTGGCATTTGATGTTGTACATATGTGGTTTCAGATACATTTCCTTCTAGGGTAGTTCTAATGGTGATTTTTACATCATCCATTTCTAATTTAACTTCAGCAACACCTGAATTTGCTACAAATTTGATTAGGTTTTGAATTTCTTTTAAATCCATAATTATTTGTTTTTAGTTTAAATTTATTGTTTGTTGTAAGCCCATTTTAAGTAAATAGATCCCCAAGAGAATCCGCCACCAAAAGCAGCAAATATAATTGTATCCCCTTTTTTAAATAAATGTTCAAAATCACTAAGCACTAAAGGTAAAGTTGCAGAAGTGGTATTTCCGTATCTTTCTATATTCATTAATACTTTTGAATCTTCTAAGTTTATTCTATTAGCGGTTGCATCAATTATTCTTTTATTGGCTTGGTGTGGCACCAGCCAAGCAACATCTTCATTGGTTAAATTATTTCTCTTCATAATCATCTCGCAAGCATCCGCCATATAGGTCACCGCATATTTAAAAACCGATTTGCCGTCTTGAGTAATATTGTGTTGATTGTCAATAACCGTTTGTTCTGTGGCAGGGAAAAGTGATCCTCCAGCTGTCATTTTTAAAAAATCTCTTCCATCGCCATCCGTTCTTAAATATTCATCCTGCAAACCTAATCCTTCATAATTTGGTTCAAATAAAACTGCTCCAGCTCCATCTCCAAAAATGATACAGGTTGCTCTGTCTTGATAATCTACAATTGAGGACATTTTATCAGCTCCTATCAATAGTACTTTTTTGTACCTCCCGGATTCTATATAAGCCGCAGCAGTTGACATGCCAAACAAGAAACTAGAACAAGCTGATTGTAAGTCGTAAGCAAATGCATTTGTTGCTCCAATTTCTGTTGCAACATAGGCTCCAGTAGAGGCTACAGGCATGTCGGCAGTAGCTGTTGCCATGAGCAACAAGTCTATTTCTAGGGGATCAATATTTGCTTTTTTTATTAAATCTAGGGCGGCGTTTATTGCCAAAAAAGAGGTTCCTTTACTAGCGTCTTTAAGAATTCTTCTTTCTTTAATTCCTGTGCGAGTGGTTATCCACTCATCATTGGTGTCTACCAATGTTTCAAGAATTTTGTTTGTAAGCACGTAGTCTGGGACATATGCTCCAACAGCTGTAATTGCGGCTGTAATTGTATTCATTGTATTCAATTGTTTCTTACCAAATACTGGGATTTGGTAAAATTCTTAAAAAGGGTTGAAAATTACAAAAAAAATTCTAACCCCTATTATTTTATAACTTCTAATTATAAGGTAAATTATAAATAACAAAAAAACTCTCACCATGTGAGAGTTCAAATATCATTTACAAAAATGTATTAAGCAACCGCTACAGATTTATCTATAACAACCTGCCCTCTGTAATACATTTTACCTTCATGCCAATAGGCTCTGTGATATAAATGTGCTTCGCCAGTAATAGGGCAAGTAGCGATTTGAGCTACGGTAGCTTTGTAATGTGTTCTTCTTTTATCTCTTCTTGTTTTGGAGATTTTTCTCTTAGGATGCGCCATTTTACTATATTATTTATCCGTTAATAGTTGCTTTAATTTGTCCCATCGCGGGTCAATATTTTCTTCTTTTTTTGATTCTTCTTCAGGCTCTTTTTTTGATTCTTTTACTGTTAATTCTTTCAGTTTTGTTAAGGCTTCTGTCTTTAAACTTCCGTCCTTAATTCCTGGATGAATTCGTCTTAGAGGAACAGAAAGCACAATCATTTCATATATATATTGTGAAATATCTATTTGAAATTCTCCATGTGGCAAAATTAGCAACTCTTCGTTGTCATTATTGAAGGCGTCTCCAAAACGCACAATCAATTTCATATTGCCTTTAATTGGCAAATCAAACTCTTCGTTGGTCATGTCGCAAGCCACGTTGACAGTCCCTTTGTGTTTGAAAACCAACTCTATTAAGCTGCTTTTTTTCTCTAAAACTACATTTACTTTGATATTAGAATTATTAAATTCATGATAATCAAAGACTTCAAAGAACGTATTGCTTATTTGATATTCAAAATGATGTTTTCCTGTCTTTAATCCAATAAAAGGAATTAAATATTCTTTCGTCTTGTTCATTTCAACACCAATTTGCCCTAAACTTCGGGAGTGCAAAGATATAAAATTATTGGAAACCCAATAAGGTTATTTACCTTTTTTTAGTTATATCTATTTTTCTTTTATTTTTAGTGGTTTTTGGTTGATTTCTGCAAATTGATTTCTCGAATGAAAAATATCAATTGCAAGATAAACAGCCTCTTTAAATGAATTGAAATCTGCTATTCCTTTCCCCGCAATATCATAAGCGGTGCCATGATCTGGTGACGTTCTTATTTTGTTTAATCCCGCGGTATAATTCACTCCATTGCCAAACGACAGCGTTTTGAAAGGAATTAATCCCTGATCATGATACGTTGCAACAATAGCATCGTACTTTTCATATTGATTGCTTCCAAAAAAACCATCGGCTGCAAAAGGACCAAAGACTAATGTTCCTTTTTCAAATATTTTTTTTAATGCTGGTTTTAATATTGCATCGTCTTCTTTGCCTATAACTCCGCCATCCCCGCAGTGTGGATTTAATCCCAAGACCGCGATTTTCGGCTTATTGATACTGAAATCTTGTATCAACGACTGCTTTACCGTTTCTATTTTTTTTATGATTAAGTCTTCAGTAAGATGAGAAGCAACCTCGTTTAAAGGAATATGGTCCGTTAATAAGCCCACTCTAAGATTGTCCTGAACCATCATCATTAAGGCATTCCCCTCTAGTTCTTGGTCTAAATAATCAGTATGTCCCGGAAATTTAAAATCTTCCGATTGAATGTTGTATTTATTTATTGGAGCGGTTACTAGTATGTCTATTAGGCCTTCCTTCAAAGCCTTGGTGGCTGCTACAAAAGATTTTATGGCATATTTTCCAATAGATTCGTCATTTACACCAAAACTTATATCCACCCCTTCTTGCCAAACATTCAAAACATTTATTTTACCCAAAACTATTTGGTCCAACCTATCAATTCCCTGAAGCATTGATGTAAATTCAAAACTCTTTTTTACAAATGAAAGGTTTTTTACATTCGCAAAAATAACTGGGGTACACAATTCTAACATTCGAGAATCTTCAAATGTTTTGAGAACAACTTCGCTTCCAATACCGTTTAAATCTCCAATTGAAATTCCAACGATTATATTTTCTGCTTTTTTTATCATGACATCAAGTTATTTATTGCTAATTTTGAAGTGCAAATTTAGTAAAATAAAATTAAGAAATGTTTACAGGGATTATAGAAAGCCTCGGGGTAATCCAAGGAATCGAAAAAGACAAAGATAATATTCACATCACGATTGCCTCCTCCATTACCGAGGAACTTCAAATAGACCAAAGCGTCGCACATAATGGGATTTGCCTGACCGTCGTTTCTTTAAACAAAGCCCTTTATACCGTAACCGCAATAGGTGAAACCATAAAAAAGACCACTATTTCGCATTGGCAAAAAGGCGAGCGTATTAATCTAGAAAGAGCGATGAAATTAGGCGATCGATTAGATGGCCATATCGTTCAAGGACACGTGGATCAAATTGGCACTTGTACTACTATAAAGGAAACAAACGGGAGCTGGTATTACACTTTTGAATATGATGAATCCATCGGAAACATAACAATTGAAAAAGGTTCGGCCACAGTAAATGGGGTTAGCTTAACCGTGGTAGACTCAAAAAAAAATGGATTTAGCGTAGCCATTATTCCGTATACTTTTGAACATACTAATTTTAAAACCTTTGAAGTGGGCACCAAAGTAAATCTTGAATTTGATGTGATTGGAAAATACATCTCTAAATTGTATGCCAACAAATAAAAACCCCTTTTCTGATCCCGAAAAAGCCATCCTAGATCACTGCAAAATTGAAGGCTATTTTTCTAAATAGCAGATGAAACAACCCTTATTCAATTATACTTTACAAGGTTCTCTTTACTAATTCGTTTTTAAATAGTATCTTTAACTGAAAACTAATTCCCATAAATAAAAGCTGCAATGACACCATTAGCTGATTCATTCGGAATAAAAGAAGCGCTGACGCAATTGGGTATTAAAGCCCTGAATGAAGGGGCTTCAACAGGAATTAACCGTTTTTCAAATGGAGAAATTCTCGAAAGTTATTCGCCGGTTGACGGCCAATTAATCGCCTCTGTGAGAACTACTTCAGCCGCCGACTACGAAACTCTGATGCAGACTGCTACCGAAGCATTCCAAACATTTCGTTTAATCCCCGCGCCTAAACGCGGAGAAATTGTGCGGCAATTTGGTGATAAGCTGCGCAAAAAAAAAGAAGCCTTAGGGAAATTGGTTTCCTATGAAATGGGCAAATCCCTACAGGAAGGCTATGGCGAAGTACAGGAAATGATAGACATCTGTGATTTTGCTGT
Source organism: Flavobacteriaceae bacterium (assembly GCA_947446635.1). GTDB lineage: Bacteria > Bacteroidota > Bacteroidia > Flavobacteriales > Flavobacteriaceae > Flavobacterium. The sequence continues at coordinate 119,254 of CANFHF010000003.1, read as the reverse complement.
GGGTCTTTCGCGACAATTACACGGACTGACCATGCACTCGGAACGCCCAGGACACCGGATGTACGAGCAATACCACCCCATGGGTGTTGTTGGAGTCATTTCGGCATTCAACTTCCCAGTGGCAGTTTGGGCCTGGAACACCGCTTTGGCTTGGATTTGCGGCGATGTCTGCGTTTGGAAACCCTCAGAGAAAACACCACTTTGCGGCATTGCCTGTCAAAACATCATTGCCGAAGTACTCCAGGAAAATAATTTGCCAGAAGGCATTTCGTGCTTGATCAACGGCGATTATAAAGTGGGCGAATTGATGACGAACGATAAACGAATCCCTTTAATTTCAGCAACCGGCTCAACCCGAATGGGAAAAATAGTGGCACAAGCCGTTGCCAGTCGTTTGGGAAAATCCTTGCTGGAGTTGGGCGGTAACAATGCGATAATTATAACGCCGGATGCCGATATCAAAATGACGGTTATTGGCGCCGTTTTCGGAGCGGTTGGAACTGCTGGACAACGATGCACCTCGACGCGTCGTTTGATTATTCACGAAAGCATTTATGATACCGTAAAAGATGCCCTCATTTCGGCTTACGGTCAATTAAAAATAGGCAATCCATTAGACGAAAAAAACCATGTTGGTCCTGTAATTGACACGCATGCCGTTAAAATATACAAAAAAGCATTGGAAAAAGTCGTTGCCGAAGGCGGTCAACTTCTCGTGAAAGGCGGCGTGCTTTCGGGCGAAGGCTACGAAAGCGGTTGTTATGTAAAACCAGCCATCGCCGAGGCTAGTAATTCCTTTGAAATCGTGCAACACGAAACCTTTGCTCCTATTTTATATTTGTTGAAATACTCCGGTTCGGTTGAAAATGCCATCGAAATTCAAAAAGGAGTGGCTCAAGGATTATCCTCCTCCATTATGACCAACAATTTGCGGGAAGCCGAACTTTTCCTTTCCGTTGTGGGGTCTGATTGTGGGATTGCCAATGTCAATATAGGCACTTCCGGGGCTGAAATTGGAGGAGCTTTTGGAGGCGAAAAAGAAACTGGCGGGGGACGCGAATCTGGTTCTGATGCCTGGAAAATTTATATGCGCCGTCAAACCAATACCATCAATTACACTACAAGTTTGCCCTTGGCACAAGGTATAAAATTTGATTTGTAATAGCCCTTTAATGTATTAAAAATCCTTTTTTATATAATTAAACAATTTTTTTAATTTCTCCCTTTTTCATTTGGGTATAAATGATGTAAAGGCTCGCTTTGCCAGAATTCCTTAGTATCCACATCCATAATAGTTAGCGGCCCTTCAAAAGCGGCGCCAGCATCTATATTCCAGACATTGGCCATTTGTACCGGAATGGCTTTTTTTATTCTGGAAACAGGCGTGTGTCCAATATAGATTTCTTTGTATAAAGTCAGCCGTTTTGGGTAAAATAAATCGTCTGGTTTTAAAGTTTTGTCCATTGCTAATGCGGTTTCCCAAAGCGTTCTGTCCCAATAAAACAATTTTGGAAAATATTCGTAATCAACGCCATTGACATTGGTAAAACCAGCGTGAATAAACAAACGATTTTCCTCGTCAATATAATAATTTTCCAAAGTCTCCAGGAATTCCAAATGTTTTTTTACACTCTCCTCGCTTACATTAGCGTAAGCCAATGCCGTCGATTCGCCGCCATGTTTATACCACAATGGATTGTCCTTGGTTTTATTCAACCATTCCAACAATAATTCGTCGTGATTGCCCCGAATAAAAACACAATTGTGACTGGTCTGTAATTGAATCAAATAATCAATTACTTGGGGCGATTGGCTCCAGCCATCTACATAATCCCCCAAAAAAATCAAGGTGTCGCTTGGGGTAACTTGAGCTATTTCCATAATTTGATGCAGCGCACGCAAACCGCCGTGAATGTCGCCTATGACAAGTGTTCTCATTCTAAATATTATTTTGATACGCTACGGCACATCATATTTCATTTTTCTCAAAATACGCAAGGCCTCTTTAAAGGACAAATATACTAGTGTAAAAGGTTTTAAAAGTAGTTTGGCATCAATTAATTTTTGCTTGGCATCTTCAAATCCGTTGAGGTAACAAACCATAAAAGTGGAGGGCAGGTTCTCTAAATCTTTCTGCTCCCGCTCGGTTAACGAAAGCCCTTTTTGGAGTTTTTTGAGCAAGGAAATGTTGGAATTATAAATATGAAACAGCATTTTTCGGTTGAATTCCGGCGGTTGGAAAAGCATTTCCCTATCAATTTTATAATAGCCATTGTCATGAAAATGAAGGGTTTGTTTTTCCAATGGATAAAAACTCGTTTTGTCATTCAATCCTAAAGGAACATATTCTATAATGGTAAAGCTGTCCTCGTCAAAAGTGATGGTCACCGCGTCTTGAGCCGAGTAAAACAACTTGATTTGCTCATTTATCAGTTCAATGTCAACCCGCGATAAAAAGGTTTTATCTCGATGTTTTTTAGCTACTCCAGCCCAGCAAATAACAAATAATTCCTTAAAAACTTTATATTTTGGCGCCATATCTTTATGACGAAAATTCATAAAATCAATTACCCCATCGAGCGTATATTCAATATTGTTTCTGGAATTGTTTTCAATGCCAATAACAGTTTCCGTGTTTTGATAATTTTTTTCAACTTCTCCTTCAACGGGAACGGTATTGCTGCCCCGTCTTATAAAAATACTATTGGCGTGAATGGTGTGAATTCCTTTTTTGAAATGGGACGTTTTGCTTTTTGCTTTTATGGTCACTAATCCTATAACTTTGTCTTTCGGCAAATTAGGGAAAGGCACGTTTTCATACTGGATTTTTGGTGGGTTTTCGAGATAGGCATTGACCAAATTTTGGATGTGACTGTCATCAAAAAAATCATCGCCTACAATTTCGTTATTTTGGTCTTCAACACCCACGACGATATAGGAATTGTTCGCCGGATTCGAATTGGATAAAGCGCAAATGTGTTTCAAAAACTTGGCTTTTCCCTCCCGGGTATGTAAATTCAACTGTCTTTTTTTGTCATAAAAACTGCACTCATCATTGTGAGCCAAAAGGTTTTTAATTAAAAGACGTTTATTAATCATTTGATTTCGGATTTAAAATCGAATACCAATCAAGGGATCTCACTCCCGGCGCTTTCTGTCCAAAAAGCAAACCAATCTTCTAGTTCCATTTCGATAGTTGTAGCCTTCATCAATTTGGCAATTCGGGTCTTATCTGCTGTACCAAAAACGGGTAAAATTCCCGATGGATGTTTCAAAATCCAAGCGAGAAGCAAAACATCCATTTCAGCATTGTATTTTGTCGAGAGTTGCTTCGCTAATTTCTTTATTCGAATGGATTTTTCGTCGTCTTTTTTAAAAACGGTTCCCAGCGGGGACCAGCACATCGGTTGAATACTGTTTGTTTGCATGTGGTCTAAACTTCCGTTGAGCATCGCATCAAAATGGGTTACCGAAAACTCGATTTGGTTGTACTTTATTTCAGCTTTAGCTTGAATTAAATCGGTTTGTGTTGGGGTGAAATTGGAAACTCCAAACTCCAATATTTTGCCTTCGGTCTTGAGTTTTTCAATCGCTTCGGCAACCTCGTCGGCTTGCATCAATGGACTTGGCCGGTGCAACAAAAGCAAGTCCAAGTAATCTGTTTTCAAATTTTTCAGCGATTGTTCGGCTGACCCAATAATATGGGATTTTGAATAGTTGTAATGCTTTATTTTGGCAGACCTATTTTCTGACACTAATTGGATGCCGCATTTCGAAATCAGTTGGATTTTTTTTCTGTTAATTCCGCTTTCGGCAAAAGCGGCTCCAAAAGCGGCTTCATTGGTATACCCTCCATAAATATCGGCATGATCAAATGTCGTAATTCCAGTTTCTAGGCAGGAATTCATTAAGTCAATCATCTGGTTTTTGTCTAGATTTTTGCCCCATATTCCCCAGGTCATGGTGCCGGCAATAATTTTTGAAAAAGGTGTTTTGGTCATTTTATTTATATTCTTATAAATTATAAAAGTGAATTCACGATTTTGATGTTCCTATTTTAAAAACCTTAAAATTATGAAAATACTATCACAAATCATCCTTAAAATCGGTTGTTTATAAGAAGTTTTTTAATCAGTCCTTGGCTAAAGTCGGCTTTTTAATAATCCCTATTTAAACTAGGACAAAACATCTCAAAAAGTTTTAAACTTTCGTTACTTTTACGCTTTACTAATTTATTTCATCATGTCACAAAAACGACTTTTCCTTCTCGATGCTTATGCTCTTATATTTCGCGGTTATTATGCTTTTATAAAAAATCCAAGAATAAATTCCAAAGGAATGGACACCTCTGCGATTATGGGGTTTATGAACTCTTTGATGGATGTGATCAAGCGCGAAAAACCAGACCATTTGGCCGTGGCTTTTGACAAGGGTGGAAGCCAATTGAGAAACGAAATATTTCCAGAATACAAAGCCCATCGCGATGCCACTCCCGAAGCCATAAAAATTGCTGTTCCTTATATTCAAGAATTATTAAAAGCGATGCACATTCCTATTATTGAAGTCAAAGGCTATGAAGCCGATGATTTAATTGGAACCATCGCCAAACAAGCCGAAAAGCAGAATTACAAAGTCTTTATGGTCACGCCAGACAAGGATTTTGCACAGCTAGTTTCCGAAAATATTTTTATGTACAAACCCGCTCGAATGGGAAACGGAATAGAAATTTGGGGCGTTCCAGAAGTATTGGAAAAATTTGAAATAGAAAGGCCTGACCAAGTGATTGACTTTCTAGGAATGATGGGTGATGCGGCCGATAATATTCCAGGACTTCCCGGTGTAGGTGAAGTAACGGCCAAGAAACTACTGAAGGAATTTGGCACCATGGAAAACCTTTTGGCCAATACGGACAAGCTGAAAGGCAAAATGAAAGAAAACATTGAAGCTAACAAGGAAAAAGGATTATTATCTAAAACCTTGGCAACCATTCTACTAGATTGCCCCGTTGTTTTTGATGAAACCGATTATGAATTATCGACTCCCGATGTTGATAAAACCGATGCGCTTTTCAACGAACTCGAATTTCGAAGAATGGCGGAACAATTTGACGCCATCTTCAAAAAAGGCGGAACGGCAACAACAAATGCTCCCCTAGACGAAGCCAAATTATATAAAAAACCACAACCCAAAAACGAAGAACAATTTGATCTTTTTGGCAGTTCGCATCACGATGAAACTTCGGGAGAAACAAGACATCAATATTACAGTTCATTAGAAAACACCAAACATTCTTATCAGATTATCCAAGGCGATTTAGGAGTGAAATTGCTGTTGCAAAAACTTCAAAATCAAACTTCGGTTTGTTTTGATACCGAAACTACTGGCCTAGATGCTTTACACGCGGAATTGGTTGGCATTTCATTCTCTTATGAAAAAGGAAGAGGCTTTTATGTTCCGTTTCCGGAAAATCAGAAAGAGGCACAAGATTTAATCAATATATTTATTCCGTTTTTTGAAAATAGAAGTATCGAAAAAATTGGCCAGAATTTAAAATACGACTTAAAAATTCTTTCCAATTACAATATCAAGGTAGAAGGAAAATTATTCGACACTATGATTGCGCATTATCTCCTCAATCCAGATATGCGTCATAATATGGATATTTTATCGGAAACCTATTTACAATATTCCCCAAAATCCATCGAAGATTTGATTGGCAAAAAAGGTAAAAACCAGAAATCGATGCGGGACGTCGAATTAGAAGTAATCAAGGAATATGCTGTTGAAGATGCTGATGTAACCTTGCAGCTAAAAGAGCTTTTCACATTGGAGCTGGACAAAACGGAAACCAAAAAACTGTTTGAAGATATTGAAATTCCATTGGTAAAAGTACTTGCCGATATGGAAAAAGAAGGGATTAGAGTGGATGTTGATTTTCTGAAATCATTGTCGAAAGAATTAGACATAGACATTAAATCATTGGAGAAATCCATTTATGAAACTGCCGGTCATTCTTTCAACTTAGCGTCTCCAAAACAATTAGGAGAAGTTTTATTTGACAAACTCAAAATTGGCGGAGCCAAACAAAAGAAAACAAAAACGGGACAATACGCAACGGGCGAAGAAATTTTAAGCTATTTGGCCGTCGATTATCCCATTGTAGCAGCCATTCTCGATTGGCGCCAACTCATAAAATTGCAAAATACCTATGTGGAAGCGCTGCCGAACCAAGTGGACAAAATAACGAACCGCATACACACGGATTATATGCAAACTGTTGCTGCGACGGGTCGTTTGAGCTCTAATAATCCAAACTTGCAGAATATTCCAATTCGTACCGAACGTGGACGTCAAATCAGGAAAGCATTTGTTGCCCGAGATGAAAATTACACCTTGGTTTCTGCGGATTATTCTCAAATAGAATTGCGGATTATTGCCGCTTTGAGTGGCGAATCAATTATGATTGCCGCCTTTAAAAACCACGAAGACATACACAAATCAACCGCTTCAAAGGTTTTTAATGTTCCGCTCGAAGAAGTGACTCGCGAACAAAGAAGTCACGCCAAAACGGTGAATTTCGGTATTATTTATGGGGTTTCGGCCTTCGGACTGAGTAATCAAACTTCGTTGTCCAGAAGCGAAAGCGCTACCTTAATTGAGGCGTATTATCAAACCTATCCAAGATTGAAATCGTATATAAATGAGCAAATTCAGTTTGCGAGAGAACACGGGTATGTGCAAACTATTTTAGGAAGACGTCGTTATTTGAAAGATATAAATTCACAAAATGCCATTGTTCGTGGCGGAGCCGAACGCAATGCCGTAAATGCTCCAATCCAGGGAAGCGCTGCCGATATTATAAAAATTGCAATGATTAATATCCATAAAAAACTAACTTCTGAAAATTGGAAATCAAAGATGTTGTTGCAGGTTCATGATGAGCTTGTTTTTGATGTACACAAGTCGGAACTCGAAAGAATTCAACCCATGATTAAACATGAAATGGAAAATGCCTTTACAATGGAAGTTCCGTTGGATGTTGAGTTAGGCTCAGGAAGAGACTGGCTAGAAGCGCATTAGAAATCGGGTGTTTTAAACAATCCGTTAGTCAAGATTCAAGAAATCGATATTCCGTTTTAATCCTTCAAATTTTGCCCTTTTCAATGGTGAGTTTTTAAACACCACTTTAAAAGTTTCTTCGGTAATTTCTGTCCAATCTTTCTTAGACATAGAAAGTAATTCTGAATTGGGATTGAAAAGAGGCTCTTTATGGGCTTTTGAAAATTTATTCCAAGGACACACATCTTGACACACATCACAACCAAAAGCCCAATCATTAAAATTCCCTTTCATTTCGTGGGGAATATTTTCCTTGAGTTCTATGGTGAAATAGGAAATGCATTTGCTGCCGTCAACCACATAAGGCGCAACAATAGCCTGAGTTGGACAAGCATCAATGCAGGCTGTGCAGCTGCCGCAATGGTCAGTGGTTGCTTGATCATATTCTAAATCCAAATCAATAATGAGTTCAGCGATGAAATAAAAAGAACCCACTTTTTGAGTTAGCAGGTTGCTATTCTTACCAAGCCAACCAAGCCCACTTTTGGCAGCCCAAGCCTTATCTAAAATAGGAGCAGAATCTACGAAAGCCCGACCCGAAACTTCTCCAATAGTGGATTGAATAGAGAACAACAATTCCTTGAGTTTCTCTTTGATGACAAAATGGTAATCCTGTCCGTAGGCGTATTTTGAAATTTTATAGGATTCTTGATTTTGGAATTCGGAAGGGTAATAATTCAACAAAAGAGACACAACGCTTTTGGCATCATCGACCAATAAAGTTGGATTTAATCTTTTGTCAAAATTATTTTCCATATAGGACATTTGGCCGTTCATTTGCTTGTTTAACCAATGTTCTAATCGCGGGGCTTCGTCTTCCAAAAATCCCGCTTTAGATATACCACAAGACAAAAACCCGAGGCGTTTGGCTTCGGATTTTATGAAAGATGTATATTTTTCTTTGTTATTGATCAACTGAAAGATTAAAAAAGACCTCCTTGAATATTCGTTCTTACTTTACCAAGATGCTTGTATGCTTTCTCGGTGACTTCACGACCTCTTGGTGTTCGCATAATGAAACCTTCCTGGATTAAAAAGGGCTCATAGACTTCTTCGATTGTTTCACTGCTTTCGGATACGGCTGTAGCCAAAGTGGACAAACCAACAGGGCCTCCCTTGAATTTATCGATAATAGTATTAAGAATTTTATTGTCCATTTCGTCCAAACCATGCGCATCCACATTCAACGCTTTTAAGGCGTAACGAGCAATTTCAATATCGATGGTGCCATTTCCTTTGATTTGGGCAAAATCACGTACGCGACGCAGTAAAGCATTCGCAATACGGGGTGTTCCCCTACTTCGACCCGCAATTTCGATGGCAGCTTCCATCGAAATAGGCATTTTTAAAATCGTGGCACTTCGTTCGACTATGGTAGTCAAAAGTTCGGTGGTGTAATATTGCAAGCGAGAGGATATTCCGAAACGGGCTCTCATTGGAGCCGTTAATAAACCCGAACGAGTAGTAGCACCAATTAAAGTGAAAGGGTTCAGATTAATTTGAACGGTTCTGGCATTGGGCCCAGATTCAATCATAATATCAATCTTGAAATCTTCCATCGCCGAGTATAAATATTCTTCAACAATTGGACTCAACCGATGAATTTCATCAATAAAGAGAACGTCTCTTTCTTCGAGATTGGTCAACAAACCTGCTAAATCTCCTGGCTTGTCTAAAACGGGTCCTGAAGTGATTTTTATTCCTACTTGTAGCTCATTGGCAAGTATGTTTGCCAAAGTCGTTTTTCCTAATCCCGGAGGCCCGTGAAAAAGGGTATGATCAAGTGCTTCGTTTCTTTGATTCGCTGCCTGAACGAAAACTTTCAAGTTTTCTAATATTTGCTCTTGCCCAGCAAAATCATCAAAAGATAAGGGTCTCAATTTTTTTTCGAGATCAAATTCCTCTGAATTAAAGCTGTTGGTTGTTGGGTCTAAATTTTCATTCATGTTACAAATATAACAAAGTTATAAGCAAATAAAAATGCCTTTCATTTCGAAAGGCATTTTAGTATTGTATTGAAATATATTAATGGTGTAAAACTTCTTCACCCTCTTTCATCGGAACATTTTGAGGAACAAAATCTTCGTCATGACCTGGTTTGCTGTAATCGTATGGCCAACGGTGAACATGAGGAATTTCACCTTCCCAGTTTCCGTGAATATGTTTAATAGGCGCTGTCCATTCTAAAGTATTCGATTTCCATGGGTTTTGAACCGTTTTCTTACCGTAGAAAATACTACTGAAGAAGTTGTACAAAAACACCAATTGGAATGCCCCACCAATCAAAGCGAAAACAGTAATCAAAACATTTACATTTTGTAAATCATCAAATAAAGGAAAGTTAGTATTAGTATAATAACGTCTTGGTAATCCTGCTAATCCTATAAAATGCATTGGAAAAAACACACCATAAGCACAAACTGCAGTTGCCCAAAAGTGAATATATCCAAGATTTTTATTCAACATTCTTCCAAACATTTTTGGAAACCAATGGTATATTCCAGCAAACATTCCGTAAAGTGCAGAAATACCCATTACCAAGTGGAAGTGAGCCACTACAAAATAAGTATCATGCACATTGATATCCAAAGTACTATCGCCAAGAATAATTCCCGTTAAACCTCCTGTAATGAATGTGGAAACCAAACCGATAGAAAACAACATGGCAGGGTTCAATTGCAAATTACCTTTCCACAAAGTAGTGATATAGTTAAACGCTTTAACAGCCGAAGGAATAGCAATCAATAAAGTGGTGAATGTAAACACCGATCCAAGGAACGGATTCATCCCCGTTATAAACATATGGTGACCCCAAACTATGGTAGATAAAAAAGCGATGGCCAATATAGACATAATCATGGCTCTGTATCCAAAAATAGGCTTACGAGAATTGGTTGCAATAACTTCCGAAGTAATTCCTAATGCAGGTAGTAAAATAATATATACTTCCGGATGCCCCAAAAACCAAAATAGGTGCTCAAACAAAACAGGAGAACCACCTTGATAATGTAAAACCTCTCCTGCAATATAGATGTCTGATAAGAAAAATGAGGTTCCGAAACTTCTGTCAAAAATTAATAACAAAGCAGCCGATAATAATACTGGGAATGAAATTACTCCAATAATAGCGGTAACAAAGAAAGCCCATATCGTAAGAGGCATTCTAGTTAACGACATACCTTTAGTTCTTAAATTAATAACCGTTACAATATAATTTAAAGATCCCATTAAAGAGGCAGCAATAAATACGGCCATAGATACCAACCACATAGTCATCCCTGCTCCAGAACCTGGAATAGCTTGAGGTAAGGCACTCAATGGAGGGTAAATTGTCCATCCCGCAGATGCCGGTCCCGATTCAACAAAAAGTGAGGATACCATTAAAATACTGGAAAGAAAAAATAACCAATAAGACACCATATTTAAGAAACCCGAAGCCATATCTCTAGCGCCCAATTGAAGAGGAATTAACAAATTACTAAACGTACCGCTCAATGCGGCGGTAAGAACAAAGAACACCATGATGGTTCCATGAATCGTTACCAATGCCAAATACCTATCATTTAACATTACTCCATCAGGAGCATAACTATCGCCAAGTACAATACTAAAAATCTTAAAAGATTGTTCTGGCCAAGCTAGTTGTAATCTAAAAAGTAAAGAAATAGCAACCCCAATAACCCCCATAATAATACCTGTTAACAAGTATTGTTTGGCAATCATTTTGTGATCTATACTAAAAATATATTTAGTAATAAAAGTGTCTTTATGGTGGTGTTCGTGTTCGTGATCTTGTGTGTGATCGTGACCTTCTGCTGACATATATGTGTACTTTAAATTTTCTTAAATAATTATTTCATGACTATCTTAGCCATAGCGGCAGTATCAGTAGCTTTAGTTGAATCTTTCCCAGTTCCATCCAAAGCGGGCGCTGGGGCATTGGCGGTTTTAACTTCCTGAACTAATGTAGGCTTATCACTTAACCATTTTTTATAGTCTGCTGGTGTATCCACAACTATTTTCATTTGCATGTTATAATGGGAAGCCCCGCAAATTTTATTACAAAGTAATAAAAAGTCAAAAGCATACGGATCAAGAGCTGTTTCGCCGTTTGCAAGAAGTTCTATACTTTTTTCGGCTCTAATTCTATTAATGTTTGCTACTTTTTCAATCATATAAGGCAATTCTCTATACTCTTCAGTAGTATAAATAGGCTTATAAGCAAATTCCGTAACCATTCCTGGAACGCAGTTCATTTGCGCTCTGAAATACGGCATGTATGCTGAATGTAAGACGTCTTGAGAACGAAATTTAAAATGGATTTTTTTTCCTTTTGGGATGTGCAATTCAGAAACTACAATATCATCTTGTGCATTTGGGTCTGATAAATCAACCCCCAAAGTATTAACACCTTCAATAAGCCTCACATTAGCTTTTCCAAGAACATTATCTTCACCCGAATATCGTGCGGTCCATTTGAATTGCTGAGCATATAATTCAATTACGACAGTATCTTCATCCTCGTCTATAAACATAATGTTGGTCCAAGCGTACAATCCATAAAGAATTAAAACAGCTAAAACAACTGCTGGAATACCACTCCAAATCACTTCTAATTTAGTACTATCAGAAAAATACAACGCTTTTTGATCTTTATTTCCTCTGTATTTGAAGGCGAAATAATGCAATAAAACCTGTGTTATTGCCTGAACTGCAAAAATTATAATCCATGTAATATTCATTAAATTATCTACGGTACCACCATGTTCAGAAGCAGGGGTGTGCAATACTAAAGGGCCCCATTTAAATAATCCGTAAATGGTGAAAATGTATATGAATGCTAAGAAACCAAACATCAAATACCCTTGCGTGTTATTATCCTCATCATTAGCGACTTGAGAAAGATCCTTACTTGCGCCAACTTGAGTCAAATCGAATATCTTAGTCAATTGCCATAATGCAATAGCCAATAAAACTAAAACTATAATTACCAACAAACTTGTCATCTAAATTTTCTTTAAAATATTAATAATGGAAATGCTTACTTTCTTCTATAAATGGATTTCTTTTTGGCAACAATGGCACTTTTGTCAATGCTGTAAAAACAACATATATAAATAATCCAAGGAAGAAAAGAAGGGATGCAATTTCTGAAACCCCAATAAACCATTGATCACCTACCGTTCCAGGCATAATCATGTTAAAGAAATCAACATAATGCCCTAATAAAATAACCGTACCGGCCATAACTAAAACCCAACTGATTCTTTTGAAATCAGTATTTACTAGAATTAATATTGGAAATACGAAATTCATAACAACTGCGCCAAAGAAAGGAAGGTTAAAAACTTCAATTCTGGTAACAAAATAAGTTACTTCTTCAGGAATATCGGCATACCAAATTAACATGAATTGAGAAAACCATAAATAGGTCCAAAATACACTGAAGCCAAACATGAATTTAGCTAAATCATGAATATGGCTTGTATTGACATGCTCCAAATAACCTTTTGATTTCAAATACAAGGAAACCATACAAATTGTTGTAATTCCACTTACAAAGAAACTAGCAAAAACATACCATCCGAATAAAGTGCTAAACCAGTGTGGATCGATTGACATAATCCAGTCCCAAGACATAATAGATTCAGTAACTATGAAGAAAACCAAAAAAGCTGCTGACATTTTGAAGTTCTTTTTGTAGAAACTGTCGTCTTTTGCTTCGTCCTGTGCCAAACAATTTTTTCTTGAAAAATATCGATAAAGATTCCATCCAATCAAGAATATGGACGCTCTAATAATCCAGAATAGAAAGTTCAAGTATCCTATTTTATTAGCTATAATTTTATCTTCGGCCACAACATTAGGGTCTAGCCAAATAAATAAGTTATTAAAATGAAAGCCACAAAGCATTAATACAATGAAGAAAATAACTGACCCAACAGGCAAATAAGCGGTTATTCCTTGCATCACTCTAAACAATACTGGAGACCAACCCGCTTGTGCTACTTGTTGAATAGCATAAAAAGCCAAAACTCCAAGAGAAATCAACATAAAGAAAATACAAGCAACATACAATGCGGCCCAAGGTTTGTTTTGCAATTGATTTAAAACATGTTCTAAATGCTCTTTATGTTCTGCATCAGCACTAACTTTATTTTCACTAGCAACGCTATGTGCTTCAGTGGAAGAATTAGAAGCTTCATGATGACTTCCGTGAGCATCGGAGGCAAGAATAGCCTCAACTTCTTGAATATCTTTAGGTGCAGATATAAAACCATACCCAATTCCTAAAAGACCAAGGACCATTAGGATTAGAGAAAATGTTTTTAATTTACTTGAAAATGTATACATATCTATTACGATGAGTTTGTTCTACAATTATAATTTGCTTTTTAAATCTACTACATAAGCCGCAACTAACCAACGCTCTTTTTTGTTCAATTGATTGGCATGTGAACCCATTAAATTAAGACCATACGTTTCAACATGAAAAATGCTGCCTTCGTTTATTACTCTGTCTTTATAATTAGGAACACCCAAAAATTTTCCTTGAGTAACTAGTTTTCCTTGTCCATTACCCAATTCTCCATGGCAAATCATACAATAAATTCCGAAAAGTTCTTTTCCTTTATCTTTGTCTTTTTGAGAAAGTTCTCCAAGAGGTGATTTCAAATTTGCTGCTTTTACAGCAATTAAAGCCTCAGGGGTATTAGGATATTCATACGGTTCAAAACCTCTCTTGATTGTTCCTGTAGGAGGCAGTTGACCTTCCTTACCATTTTTAAACGCACTTGATTGTTGATAAGTTTCATAACTAACCGGCTCATACATATTAGGCATGTATTGGTAATTAGGCTTCGAATTATCATGACAAGACGAAACTAAAATAGTAATACAAATTAAAAATGTTATTTTATATAGACTTTTCATATGGACAATTAATTCTTTACAATTACTTTAACTTCTACCGCTCCGGTATTTTCAAAAAAAGTGATGAGCTCTTTTTCATTGTTATTTACCGCAACTTCCATTAAGAAATGGTCATCCGTTGTTCTTACATCTGGATTTTCTGCTTGTTTGAATGGCCATAACCTACTTCTCATATAAAAAGTAATAACCATTAAATGTGCAGCAAAAAACACGGTCTCTTCAAACATAATTGGCACGAAAGCCGGCATGTTTTGAATGTAACTAAAACTTGGTTTTCCGCCAATATCTTGGGGCCAATCTTGAATCATAATATAATTCATCATCCAGGTTCCAAAGGATAAACCGCACAAACCATAGATAAATGAACAAATAGCTAATCTAGTCGGGGCAAGTCCCATTGCTTTATCCAATCCGTGTACTGGAAATGGAGTAAAAACTTCTTCAATATGATGATGGGCTGCACGTGTTTTCTTAACGGCATCCATCAATATATCATCGTCATTATAAATGGCGTGTATTACTTTATTACTCATGATGTGAATCTTTATTTGCTGCTCTTTCTCTAATGTAATTATCCCCTGTTCCTTTCAATATTGTTTTTACTTCGGCCTGAGCAATTACAGGGAATGTTCTAGCATACAACAAGAACAACACAAAGAAGAACCCTATTGTTCCAATGAAAATTCCAATGTCTACAAATGTTGGTGAAAACATAGTCCAAGATGAAGGAAGGTAATCTCTGTGTAACGAAGTCACAATAATTACAAATCTTTCGAACCACATTCCGATATTTACAACAATAGAAATAATGAACGAGAACATAATGCTTGTTCTTAATTTTTTGAACCACATAAATTGTGGAGAAAACACATTACAAGTCATCATTGACCAATACGCCCACCAGTAAGGTCCAGTAGCTCTATTTAAGAATGCATATTGTTCGTATTCCACTCCTGAGTACCAAGCAACAAAAAGCTCTGTGATATAAGCAACCCCTACTATAGAACCCGTAATCATGATTACAATGTTCATTAATTCGATATGCTGTATAGTGATATAAGCCTCTAGATTAGAAACTTTTCTCATAATAATAAGCAAAGTATTTACCATGGCAAATCCTGAGAAAACGGCTCCTGCAACAAAGTAGGGAGGAAAAATAGTGGTATGCCATCCTGGAATTACTGATGTAGCAAAGTCCATAGATACGATAGTATGAACCGAAAGTACCAATGGTGTTGCTAAACCTGCAAGCACTAAAGAAACTTCCTCAAAACGTTGCCAGTCTTTTGCTCTTCCGCTCCAACCAAAACTCAGTATAGAATAAATTTTCTTGTTAAAAGGTGTGATGGCTCTATCTCGAAGCATCGCAAAATCGGGTAACAAACCTGTCCACCAGAAAACCAATGATACAGAAAGATAAGTCGAAATTGCAAATACATCCCAAAGTAAAGGAGAGTTAAAGTTTACCCAAAGAGATCCAAATTGATTTGGTATTGGTAAAACCCAATACGCTAACCAAGGACGACCCATATGTATAATTGGAAATAAACCCGCTTGAATTACGGAGAAAATAGTCATCGCTTCCGCAGAACGGTTAATGGCCATTCTCCATCTTTGACGGAATAATAAAAGTACTGCTGAAATCAAAGTTCCAGCGTGACCAATACCAACCCACCAAACAAAGTTCGTGATATCCCAAGCCCAACCAACTGTTTTGTTCAATCCCCAAGTTCCGATACCAGTAGAAATGGTGTAAATTATACAACCCATTCCCCAAAGAAAGGCTGCTAATGCGATTGAAAATACAATCCACCATTGCTTGTTGGCTTTCCCTTCGACAGGTGCGGCAACATCTACTGTTACGTCGTGATAAGATTTATCACCTATAACTAAAGGTTTTCTGATGGGTGCGTCGTATATATGAGACATAATCCTTTAAATTGATTTTTAATTTTTCTTAAGTATTTCTAACTTTTACATGATAGAAAACATTTGGTTTTGTTCCCACATGCTCTAACAAATGATACATTCTTTCCTCTTCTACCAACTTGGCAACTTGACTTTCTTTGTCGTTAACATCTCCAAAAATCATTGCTCCATTTGTACAAGCACTAGAACAAGCCGTTTGGAATTCTCCGTCAACAATCTCTCTTCCTTCGTTTTTGGCTGCCAAAATAGTCGCTTGAGTTTTTTGAATACACATAGAACATTTTTCCATAACCCCACGAGAACGAACATTTACATCTGGATTTAATACCATACGTCCCAAATCATCATTCATGTGGAAATCAAATTCGCTGTTTTTGTTGTACAAAAACCAGTTGAATCGACGCACTTTGTATGGACAGTTGTTCGCACAGTAACGAGTCCCTACACATCTATTATAGGCCATCATGTTTTGACCTTGACGACCGTGCGAAGTTGCTGCCACAGGACAAACAGTTTCACAAGGTGCATGATTACAATGTTGACACATTACAGGTTGGAAAGAAACTTGAGGGTTATCTGATGCATGTTCCATTTCATTAAAAGTAGATAATGAACTGGATAAACCTGCAATATTTTCTTTTCTTTCGTTATCTCCAGCAAAAGTCTCTTCCGAAGAATAATACCTGTCAATACGCAACCAGTGCATATCACGACTTCTTCTAATTTCAGATTTACCAACAACAGGTACATTGTTTTCGGCATGGCACGCTATAACGCATGATCCACAACCCGTACAAGCGTTTAAATCGATAGAAAGATTAAAATGATGTCCAACAGATCGATCAAAAGACTCCCATAAATTTACTGATGTCGCTTTTACTTCTTTATGATCTAAGGAAACCATGGGTTGTTCGTTCCAAACCTCTGCATCTTTGGTATTGAATATTTCTAAAGTAGTTTCTTTAATAATATCCCCTCTTCCCATTAATGTTTTCTGACCTTGAACACAAGCAAACTCATGTTGTCCGTCTGCTTTTGTTAATGAAACAGACTGTACATTATTGAACCCTTTATATATGGAATAGGCATTTAAACCTACCTGCATTTCTTCTTTTAAAGCGGCACTTTTTCCATACCCTAAGGCTAAACCAAGTGTCCCAACTGCTTGTCCAGGTTGAACAATTACAGGTACATTTTCTAATGTAACGCCATCGGCAGTAGTAATGTTAGCATAACTTCCGTTCAAACCACCATTAGCCACGATTTCATTTGACAAACCTAAACGTTTCGCATCTGCATTGGAAACCGTAACGTAATTATCCCAAGAAACTCTTGTGATTGGATCTGGAAATTCTTGCAACCAAGGATTGTTTGCTTGTTGACCATCTCCTAAACCTGTTTTTGTATACAAAACCAATTCGAAATTCGAAGCGGCTTTTGTTTTAGCCAACGCATTTGCAGCGGCAGTATAATCAGCCGAACCTGCGGAAGAAGATGGTATTGTTCCAACAAAAATTCCGTCATGTAGTACTTTATTCCAAGTAGAACCTGCGGCATTTGAAGCAATATTTACTTTTAAATAATCATAGAAAGTTCCAGTATTGCCATTTAAAGAAAATAAAACATCCTGAAATTGCTTGGTATTGAATAGTGGTCGAATGGTAGGCTGAGTCAAACCATACGTTCCTTTTGTAATACTTACATCTCCCCAAGATTCTAAATAATGAGGTGCGGCGGCCGCAATAGTTGTAATGGATGCCGTTTCGTCTTCTTTTAAAGAAAATGAAGCCGAAAGACTTACTTTTTTCAATCCTTCAACAAAATCTTTTGAATTTGGCAAAGTATAAACTGGATTAACGCCGCTCAAAATCAAAGTATGAACGCTTCCTGCTTTCATATCATTAACTAATTGAGCTACTTTTTGGCTAGATCCTTTTCTGATTTGCCTTGTTCCAACAGTTGAAAAAGACTCACTTGCCAATGCTTGATTGATGGCTAAAACCAACAACTGGGCGTTTTTATCTTGAATTCCAGAAACCAAAACTCCCTGGCGCCCAGCAGCTTTTAACTGTTGAGCCGCTTTGGTAACATCCGCTTTAAATTTAGCTTCTAAATTTACTGGAACCGAGGCTCCAATAACTGTATTGTATATAAGCACTAGTGCTTGCTTTTGATTTGCGGTTGACATAGCAACACGTTTGTCGGCAGCGGCACCAGACAAAGTCATATTCGCCTCCAATTGGAAATGACGTGACATTTTTCCGTTTTTAGGAATTCTGCCTTGAGTATAACCTGAATCATAACTTCCACCTTGCCAATCTCCCAAGAAATCTGCTCCGACAGAAACGATTAATGAAGCCTTTGAAAAATCATAATCAACCAAAGCTCTTTCGCCGTAAACCGTTTCAAATGCATCTAATGCTTCTGACTCAGAAACGGCATCGTAAACTACGTGTTTTGCATTTGGATTCTTGGCAATAAATTCAGCGATCAACTTTTCAGTTGAAGGGCTTGCCAAGGTATTAGTCAAGAGTACAACTTGTCCTCCTTTTGTTTTGGCATCAGCCAAACTTGATTTTATTTTTGAATCAACATCAATCCAACTAGCGCTTTTACCCGCAATTTTTGGCTCTTTCAAACGCATACTGTCATATAATGACAATATGGATGCGTGAATTCTGGCATTGGCCGAAAATTTAGCGCCTGCCATAGTATTGTTATCAATTTTGATAGGACGCCCTTCACGAGTTTTAACTAAAAGGTTGGCAAAATCAAAACCATCAAAAACCGAAGTTGCGTAATAATCCGCAATTCCAGGAATGATTTGTTCTGGCTGTACTACGTAAGGTATTGACAAGTGAACAGGCCCTTCGCAAGCTGCAAGTGTAGCAGCTGCAGTGCTAAATCCAACGTACTTTAAAAAATCACGACGTGTTGTTGATGAAGATGACAAAGCATCACCGTTTCCTAAAAATTCATCAGTAGGAATTTCTTCAACAAATTCGTTATTTTTAAGCGCCTCAACAATAGAACTATTTCCGTCTAGTTCTTCAACACTTTTCCAGTATTTTTTGTTTGATGACATATTCTATATAAATATTAGCTTCTTAATTATTTTCTTAATAGTGGCATTTACCGCATTCCAAACCGCCCATTTGCGCTGCAGTCAATTTGTCTACACCGTATTTTTTGGAAAGTTGTTCGTGAATTTTAGTGTAATAATCGTTCCCTTCCATTTTAACGTCTGTTTTTCTATGACAATCAATACACCATCCCATGGTAAGTGGTGAGAATTGTTTCATTACCTCATACGTTTGAACTGGTCCGTGGCAAGTTTGACAAGCTACGCCAGCAACCGTTACGTGTTGAGAATGGTTAAAATATACGAAATCAGGTAAATTGTGTATACGAACCCATTTTACAGGCTCCGTTTTACCCGTATACGATTGAGTCGTTTGATCCCAACCTACTGCTTTGTATAGTTTTTGGATTTCACCATCATAAAAAGCTTTAGAATGATCTGGAGTTGCAGTTGTATCTGAAACTTCAGCTATGTTTTTGTGACAATTCATACATACATTAAGAGAAGGAATATTAGAATGTTTCCCTACACGTGCGGCTGAGTGGCAATAATTACAATTAATCCCATTGCTGCCTGCATGTATTCTGTGTGAGTAATGTATCGGCTGAATTGGTTCGTAATTTTGATCAACACCTACCTGCATTAAATAACCATAAACAAAATACCCACTTGCTAACAACAAAAATATAGAGGTAACTAACACTAAAAATTGATTTTTTACAAATGCTTTCCAAATAGGAGTAGTTGGTTCTTTTGGAGCTACAACTATTCCGTTTGCTGCAGCTACTTTTCTTAGAACCTTGTTAACCAAAAATAACATTACAATAAGTATTGCCAATACTAGTGACAAAGCCCCGAGTATAATTGTGTTTGAAATACCACTTTCTGTAGCCGCCGCACCTGGTACAGCACCAACACCTGTGGCAACTGGAGCTTCTGCTTTTGGCTCAGAAGTATAAGCGATAATGTTATCAATATCAGCTTCTGATAACTGCGGAAAAGCAGTCATTTGAACCTTATTATTCTCTTCATAAAGTTTTACCGCCGCAGCATCGCCTGACTTAATCAATTCAGAACTGTTATGTACCCATTTGTAAAACCAGGGCATGTCATGTTTTGCTGAAACACCTCTCAACATCGGTCCTGTCGCTTTTGCGTCTAATTTATGACATGCAGCACAATTTGCATTAAAAAGTTCTTTCCCTTTTACTGGGTCACCGCCTTGCGTAATAGCAGGAACTGGCGTCGCTGTAACAGGAGCTGCTGTTGCTGCCGGAGCCGCTGGTACTGCAACTTGCGCAAATGAAGTTAAGGATACGCTTAGCACTAGCGCTAAGCCTAAATATAATTTCCTTGAAATCGAATTATGGTTACCCACCTTTTTCATATGATATAGTGATTATCTACTAAAATTAGCATCATTTTTTACATAAATCTTACTTAAAAAACGGATACTTTATTTTAAAACTCGGACAAAAATACAATTTAAGAACTATTCTCAAAACCTTAAAATAGTCTTAAATATAATTTATATTGATTCTAAATAGTATTGTTGCTATGGCTTTCTCATTAAAATAGTATTTTTGCCTAAAAACTAACACATTATGAGGATTATAGCCCCAATTCAAATTATTTTTACCTGCTTTATTGCCTCTTTGGCAACTTCTAAAGCGAGCGCACAAGATCAAAACAATAGCACAAATCAAGATCCAAAATTTGAGCAATTATTAAATGAAAAAAGAAAAATAAACCCTTCTCTTATACTTAATGATTTTTATAAAATTCAAATTTTTAATGGGAGCAGTGAAAACGCAATAAAAACGTTAAGCGAGTTCAAACAAGAGTTTGTAGATATCGATGGCACAATTGTATTCAACACACCCAATTATAAAGTTTTGGTTGGGAATTTCAGAACTCGCGTCGAAGCGGAAAGAAATTTGGTAGCCATCAAAGACCGATACAAAAATGTGCTTTTAATAAAACCAAGGAGATAAAATCAAAATTTTAGTGTTTTCAAAATAACACCCTAGTTTTCAAAACAAAAAACGTCCCGATTGCTCGGGACGTTTTTCTTATTTAAATAAAATTCTATTTTAGTTTCTTTTTAATAGCCACTTCGTGGTACGATTCGATAATATCTCTTTCTTCGATATCATTGTAACCTTTAATTTGAATACCACAATCATATCCTTTAGCTACTTCTTTAACATCATCTTTAAATCGTTTCAACGCTAATAATTCTCCAGTAAAGACAACAACGCCATCTCTAACGATTCTCATTTTGGCGTTTTTAACAATTTTACCATCCATAACCATACTTCCTGCAATAGAACCCACTTTCGAGATTTTGAATATCTCTCTAATTTCGGCAGTTCCCAGAATTTCTTCTTTCATTTCCGGCGCTAGCATTCCTTCCATAGCGTCTTTCAAGTCGTCAATTGCTGCGTAAATGATAGAATAGTAACGGATGTCTATTTCTTCTTTGTCGGCTAATTGTCTTGCATTTCCAGCAGGACGAACATTAAATCCAATGATAATCGCATCCGAAGCCGAAGCCAACATAACGTCAGTTTCAGTAATCGCTCCAACTCCTTTATGGATAATATTGATTTGAATTTCTTCGGTAGATAATTTTGAGAACGAATCCGACAAGGCTTCAACAGAACCATCCACATCCCCTTTAAGGATAATGTTCAATTCTTTAAATTGACCCAATGCAATTCTACGTCCAATTTCGTCAAGCGTAATGTGTCGTTGTGTACGAACCGATTGCTCACGCATCAATTGAGAACGTTTTGATGCAATTTGTTTGGCTTCTTTTTCATCTTCAAACACGTTGAATTTATCACCTGCAGTGGCTGCGCCATCCAATCCCAATACCGATACCGGAGTCGAAGGACCTGCAACGGTAACAATGTTGCCACGTTCGTCATGCATCGCTTTAATTTTTCCGTGGTGTTTTCCGGCCAACATATAATCTCCAACTCTCAAAGTTCCGTGTTGTACTAATATAGTAGAAACGTATCCTTTCCCTTTGTCTAAGAACGCTTCAACAACAGTTCCTTGAGCCGCTTTGTCTGGATTGGATTTCAAGTCTAGAATTTCAGCCTCTAATAATACTTTTTCCAGCAATTCTTTAACTCCTGTTCCCACTTTTGCCGAAATATCATGCGATTGTATTTTTCCACCCCAATCTTCAACAAGTAAATTCATACCTGCTAATTTTTCTTTTATTTTCTCGACATTAGCATTTGGCTTATCAATTTTATTGATTGCAAAAATGATTGGAACCCCCGCTGCTTGAGCGTGAGAAATGGCTTCTTTAGTTTGCGGCATGATATCATCATCCGCAGCAATTACAATAATTGCAATATCAGTAACTTGAGCCCCACGCGCACGCATGGCGGTAAACGCTTCGTGTCCTGGCGTATCTAAGAATGCTATTTTTTGTCCGTTATCTAATTCTACTCCGTAAGCACCGATGTGTTGCGTTATTCCTCCCGATTCCCCTGCAATAACATTTTCTTTACGAATATAATCCAGCAAAGATGTTTTACCGTGATCGACGTGTCCCATTACGGTAACGATAGGCGCTCTAAAAACTAAATCTTCTGCTTTGTCTGGGACAACTTGAATAGCTTCCTCAATATCTACCGTAATAAATTCTACTTCATAGCCAAATTCATCCGCAACAATGGTCAATGTTTCCGCATCCAAACGTTGGTTTTGCGTAACCATAATCCCTAATGACATGCAGGTTCCAATTACTTTTGTAACCGGCACATCCATCATGATGGCAATTTCACCTACAGTAACAAATTCAGTAACTTTTATAGTTTTACTTCCTTCGTCAATAGCTCTTTGCTCGTCATCTGATTTTTGACGGTGCGTATCTCTTTTATCTCTTCTATATTTAGCCGCTTTCGATTTACCACCTTTTCCTTGTAGTTTTTCTAAAGTCTCTCTAATTTGATTTTTTACTTCTTCTTCCGTAGGCTCCACTTTGGCTGTAATTGCAACTCTTGCTCCTTTTACAAAGCCAGGTCTTGCGCCTCTGTTAGCATTAAAACCACCAGCTCCTCCAGCATTTGGAGTAATTTTGTTAGGGTTAGGGGAGCCTGGAGTTCCAAGAGTCCCTGTTTCTTGTCTAGGAGCGCCGGGTTTTGGAGCTATTCTTTTTCGCTTATTTTTATTAGCATTACTCGCTGCCGATCCAGGCGCACCAGGAGTTCCTGGTTTGCTAGGTGCAATTTTAGGCTCTTCTTTTTTCTTTTTAGGCTTATTAAATTGGGTTAAATCTATGGTTTGACCCGTCAATGTAGCTCCAGATAATTTGGTGTATTTTGTTGTGATCGATTCCTCAACAGGCGCTTCCTCGGTTGAAGAAACTGCTTTTTTGGTCGCTGCCACTTTAGTTTTTTCCTCCGCAGCAGGTTTAGCTCCTTTTTTCTCAGCAACTGCTTTTTCTTTTACAGGCACTTTTGAGAGTGGTGTTTCGGCTGGAACTCCCTTCGGAGCAACTGAAGTTGCTTTTTTAGGATTAAGCTCGATATTACCAATATGAACCGGACCTGTTACTACAGCTCTCGCTTTGATAACTTCTTGGTTTTTTACCTGTTCTTCATCTTGTTTGCGTTTGTCTTCGATTTCTTTTTCTCGTTCAACACGAAGCGCTTCTTTTTCTTTTCTTTTCTCTTCTCCTACCTCTTTTGAAGCCTCTTTGTTTCCTTTATCTCCTGCAAACTGACCGCACAAAACATGGTATACGTCATCAGAAATTTTCGTGTTGGGGTTTGATTCTACAACAATACCCTTATCTTTTAGATAATCCACAGCCCTTTCTAAAGAAATATTCAATTCCCTTAAAACTTTGTTTATTCTAATAATTTTCTCTTCAGACATAAAACCTTTTTAATATTACCTTTTTTGTTGTTTCCTCAAACTAACTCTCTTTAGGAGAGGAAAAATAAGGTTTAAAATTTATTTTTAAGAATAGACTAACTGTCAAACTCTTCTTTTAATATTCTCATTACATCTAGAATCGTTTCCTCTTCTAAATCGGTTCTTCTTACCAAATCATTCACATCTTGTTTTAAGATACTTTTTGCGGTATCCAATCCTATTTTTGCAAATTCTTCGATAACCCACTCTTCAATTTCATCTGAAAACTCCGTTAATTCAACATCATCTTCATCTGCGGCGGCTCCTGCTACATCGCCTTCGCGAATAACATCTAGTTCGTACCCTGTCAATTGACCCGCCAATTTAATATTGTGACCCCCTCTTCCAATTGCTTTAGAAACTTCTTCTAATTTCAAGAAAACTTCAGCTCTTTTGGTTTCTTCGTTAATCTTAATAGAAGAAACTTTTGCCGGACTTAAGGCTCTGGTAATAAACAATTGAATATTATCTGTATAATTAATAACGTCTATATTTTCATTGCCTAGTTCGCGAACGATTCCGTGAATACGGGATCCTTTCATTCCCACACAAGCACCCACAGGGTCAATTCTATCATCATACGAATCTACCGCTACTTTTGCTTTTTCGCCTGGAATTCGCACTACTTTTTTAACCATGATCAATCCGTCAAAAACCTCTGGAATTTCTTGTTCAAACAATTTTTCCAAAAATAATTCTGATGTTCTTGACATTATAATTTGAGGTTTATTGCCTTTTAATTCTACGCTTTCAATGATCCCGCGAACATTGTCGCCCTTGCGGAAAAAGTCAGAAGGAATCTGTTTTTCTTTAGGTAACACAATTTCATTTCCTTCGTCATCTATCAAAATTACGACTCTTGGACGAACATGATGTACTTCGGCAGTATAAATTTCGCCAATTAAATCCTTAAATTGCTTGTAAAGATTGGTATTGTCGTGTTCGTGAATTTTAGAAATCAAGTTTTGACGCAAAGCCAAGATAGCTCTTCTTCCCAAATCGATCAACTTCACTTCTTCCGAAACTTCTTCTCCAATTTCAAAATCGGGTTCGATTTTTCGAGCTTCGGTCAAGGTGATTTCAAGATGGTCTAGATCTAAATCGTCATCGGCTACGATAACTCTTCTTTGCCAAATTTCCATGTCCCCTTTATCAGGATTAATGATTATGTCAAAATTATCATCCGATCCGAATTTCTTCTTCAATGCGTTTCTAAATACATCCTCTAATATCGCCATAAGCGTTACACGATCAATAAGTTTATCGTCTTTAAACTCTGAAAATGAATCGATTAATGCTAAATTTTCCATGCCAACTAATTAATTAAAATGTTACTGTAACAATTGCTTCTTTTATTTCTGAATACCGTATTTCTTGTCTTTTTTGAACCGTTTCTTTCCCTTTGCCCAATTTTTTTGGCTCTCTAGCCTTCCAAGACAAAGTTATAAAATTATCATTAGCCTCAACTAATTCGGCTTCAATAGTTTCGGTGGCTACTTTTACTATTAATGTCCTGCCAACGTTTTTTTTGTATTGGCGCACCATTTTGAGTGGCGAACCTACGCCCACCGAGGCTACTTCTAAGGAAAAATCCTGTTCTTCGCGGTCTAAATTATTCTCGATAGCACGACTCACGTCAATACAATCTTGCAATGCCACTCCGGCATCACCATCTAAAGTTATGCAAATTTTAAAAGCATCCGTAATGATTAAATCAATTAAAAATACCGCCGGTTTTTCGAGCAATACCTCTAATACTAAATCGTTCACTTTCTCCTTAAATGTCATACTCTTTATAAAAAGAGGCACGCAATGCGTGCCTCATTATCTAGTTTTTTAATAAATAACAGTGCAAATATAGTGCTTTTTTTTATAAATCAAAAAGGATTGTTTATAGTTCCCCTTTTTTTGGCAATCTCACTCAAAAATTAAGTCGAAAAAATTTTCGGATTTTCATAAAAATTCTCCGTTTCTCTACCAAGCCATAGCGCGGAACCTATAAATTTGAGTCAGTAATCGTGTTCGATTTACTTGGTCAGTTTGGCTAAAGCCTCGGGTGTTTTAGTTGCCCCTTGAAATGGGCACGATATAATTCCGCGCTATCCATATTAGTATTAACCCTCAAACAATTGCACTTCTTCTATAAATTTAAAATCTTTGAGATTGAGTGTGTAAAGTTCTATATTGTGGTGTAAAGCAGTAGCGGCAATCAATGCGTCTGGAAGTGAAAGTTTATGCGAAAGGGTATATTTTTCAACTAATAGTACAGCCAAAGTTGAAATAGCTGTTTGAATAGGCAAAACAGTTAAGCCGTCAAGATCCTTTCGAATGGCGCGTAATTCCTTTTTATTCCTTGCCCCATAAAGTAGTTCGGCACAGGACACATCAGAAATAGCCATAGTATGCTGCCCAATTTTTTTAAAAGCACTAATAATATCATTATTTCCTTTGTATATTTCGATAAAAATATTGGTGTCACAAAGTATCATTGGATTCTATTCCAAGATTGTTTGCGTAAGACTTCAGCATCAATATCATAATCTTTCCAAATACCTGCAGAAAGTGAAAATTCCTTTTCCTTTTTTATTACAACTGGAGGAATCGTTTTTATTTCCGCTTCAATATTCCAAGATTTCAAAAGAGAAAGCAAAGCCTCAATTTTGTTTTGTTCTATGTTATTTTTTAAAATAAGCTGTATCATAATTAAATTATTCAGGTCATTATCAGTATACTAATTTAGTGTATTAAACCCTAAATGTATTTTACAAAAGTTTGGTTTTATATACAAGGATTATATTGCTGTATTATACAAAGATAACTAAAAAACGACAACCCCAAACACCAATCCCGCCCCATTTAAAAACAGGGCGAGATGGAGAAAAAATCGTGTTCTATTTACTTGGTCAGTTGGGCTAAAGCCTCGAGGTTTTTGTTGCCCATTAGAATGGGCACGATACAATTCCGCGCTATCTATAGCTAAAAATAAATATTCAAAAAAGTTTGTAAGTTGTTAACTTTTGAGATAACTTTGTGAAATGAATATTTTGAAAACAAAAAATTAGGATTATGAAAAATTATAACAACATAAGTAGTTTTGACCAACTCATTGAGGTGGAACACGGAAAAATTGGAACGGAGAGCAGAAATACATATGAAGAGAACTCACAAATGTTTATCATAAGTGAAATGCTAAAGCAGGCGAGAAAAGAAGCCAAAATAACGCAAGAACAATTAGCGGAAAAAACGGGAACTAAAAAAAGTTACATTTCAAGAATTGAAAACGGAAAAGGAAACATTCAACTTTCGACTTTAATCCGACTTTTTGAGTTGGGATTAAACAAAAAAATTGGATTTACATTTTTGTAAATGGTAGTGCCCTATCGCTCATAAATACAATAATCTCCCCCCAGCCATAGTGCGCAATTATATACCGTGCCTACAAATGGAGCAACTACTATAAGTAAAAAGCTCCTAGCCTTTATAGGCTAGGAGCTTTTATATAATAAAAATTGACCGCTGCGCGGTTTCGCCTTTCAAAGGGGCAAAGGGACAAAGTGCCAAAGGGTATTAATCCCTGAGGCAACGCACTGAGAAACCGTTCCACTTATCGCCGTCGCTGCTGCTGGCGTTACCATAGTTGTAACCCAGCATGCCGAACCAGGCGTAGCCCGTATAGTTCTCTGACGAACTCCACCAGTAACCGCTGTTGCGAATGTTGAAGAATATACCATTGGTGCTGCGAGACCCTCCCGGAAGACCTGTGAAACCGCTGGAGTTGGTAGCGTCCTGATTCGGGCTATTCCTCCATAATGTGGTGGCTTTCATCTTACCTCCTGCAATGACTCCTCCGCCTAAATAGTCAGTTAAAGTCGTCCATTCGGCATTTGAGGGCACGTGGTAACCTGTAGGAGCCAGTTTTTTTCTTAATGTATGGTCGGTTTTTGAGGCTTCATTATAGATTCCTGCAACGGCATACCAATTGTATAACTTTCCATAAACAGCACCATTGGCTGGGTCGTTGTCGTAATAACACCAGGCTCCTGTGGTTAAATTAGCCCATTTTGCAGGGTCAGTTACTTGGGGTATTGGGGTGCCATCGCTATAGGTCGCTACATTGAGGTTTTTGGTGGTCCAGGTTTGGGCGCCTATGGTAACATAGGGTAAAGGAACCACATTCTTGACCACAATGGCTGAAGTGGCAGGGCTTGCGGTAGTGGCAGGGCTTGCGGTAACGGCAACCGCCGTTCTAGGGCTTTCTGTTCCCGCTATGGTTTGCGATACATAATAGGTTTGAGTAATTAGCTTTGCTGCGAGCGCTAAAGGCGTTGTTGCTGTTTCGGAATCGTACCATTTCAGGTCCGTTCCTACAGCCTTTAAATTCGCCACCCTAGCTGCCCCACAAAAATTTTGAGCCGTGGCTAGGGGTGCTTCGGTTTCGGTTCCGGTGTACAATTGGGTAATTTCCTGTTCAGATAAGACTCTATTAAAGACTGCAAAATCATCCAAACTTCCCTTAAATACTTCACTTCCTCCCCCAATTGAACCAAGTCTTAGACCGACCGAAAGTGTATAATTAGTTGAACTCGCAACAACAGAACTTCCATCCAGTGTGCCATTAATGTACAACTTATATGTTGTTCCGATTTTCAGAAAAACCACATGATACCAAGTATTCTTTTGATAATTTGACTTCGCTCCGGTTGCATAAATTAAATCCCAGAAAGCATTTGCAGGACCAATACCATACATCATTTTTGATGGACAATTTTCATTATTTAACTCAACTCCAAAACCTGTATGAGGAATGGAGTTGATTAAACATTGCTGATACTTACTGACATTCTCCGAGGACATCCAAATCGACAATGAAAAGTCCTGAACAAGCGAAAGAATATTTCCATCAATGACAATCTCGGTTGTAGGATCCGCCGGCTGCGGCCAGGCATTAATCCCGTTGAAATAGTAAGCAGAATTCTGATTTCCAAAACGGTCTGTGGTTAAGGAAACATTCGTAATCACCCCATTATTTCCATTGCCGCTTTGGTCATTGGCATTGCCATTGAACCCCCAATACCCAACCAGGCCATTGGTGGGAACATAGGAAGGTGTGCTTTGAGCAATGGCGGTCGCAAAGGCAAAAAAGGCTACTAGGCTGGTAATTATTTTTCTTGGTTTCATAATCGTTATTTTTAAATCAAAAAAGATTCGTTTTTAGTGTTTAATCACTTGTAGTGATTGTAGGTTTTTGCCTTGACTTACTTTCAAGATATAAGTACCACTTGGGTAATTGGCCCCAAATTGCGTTGGTCCTGATTTAATTTGGCGCTTTTCGATGAATCGTCCTGCCATATCATACACCTGTACTCCTGCCGATGTTCCTTTAGCCAAGTTGACATCAAGGGTAAATACCGATGTGGCAGGGTTAGGATAGGCCACCGCCTTGAATGTTTCAGGGATGACTTTTGATCTCGTAGGCGTTATACTATCACAAGTGTCAACTTTCGGAATCACAAGTGTTTTAGCGGCGCTAGAGCCCGCTCCATTTTTAGCAATTACACTAATGGTAATTGTTGCTGTTGTTACCTTGGAAACATCAATTATAGCCGCATTTAAATTATCTTCACTTGTAACAGCGGCCTCAGTTCCATTAACCGACCAAGTATAAGAAACCCCATCAACATTAGGTACTTCAACTATGATGGCATCACTACAACTAGGGTTGAAATTTAAAGCGCCTGTAATTGATCCTGGAGTGCTTGGTTTAGCAATTCTCAAAGCGAGAATTTTTGCGGTGGAAGTTCCATTTCCGTTTACAGCAAAAACACTTATAGGAAGTGTCGTAACTCCTGAAGCAACACCCGCAAAAATAACATTTATTATAGGCGAATCAGAATTTCCTTCTCCGTCTAGATCATCGGTCCAGACTCCTTCTGGTAAGTCCCAGTGGTATTTAGCGGCTTCTGTTCCTTGAGCGGTAACAGCCGTGGCGGTCAAAGTCAATTCAGTATCGGTGCCTATGTAATTACTCACCGTTGTTATTGCAGCAGTTGACACCCCATCGGTAAGGACTAATTTAGAAGGGGCTTTAGGCAAGGCTCTTTTTAAAACTAATACTTTTGCTTCTGAAGGTCCATTCCCGTTTATAGCTTGAACGCTAACGTTCAAGTCGGTAATTCCTTGGCCTTTAAAATAAACAGGGATTGTAGGTTGCTCAGTATAGAAATCATAAGGATAAGCGACATCTTCATCAAAATAACCCAGTTCAAGATAGACTCCCTCAGGTAAAATCCAGTGGTAGGCCTGGGCTTCCGATCCTTGTTTAGGAGGAGCGGCATACACAGCGGTTAAGGTAAACATTACTGGATCATTTTCGCTGAAATAATAAGGACCCACTTTAGTGATTTTTTCAAGGGTGTTTAGCCCAACTAATGCCCCTGAAGCGCTAGCAAAACGGGGTTTACGATCGGCGCTGGTAAGCACTAATTTAGAAGGGGCTTTGGGCAAGGCTCTTTTTAAAACTAATACTTTAGCCGCAGCAGCCCCATTACCGTTTATAGCTTGAACGCTAACGTTCAAGTCAGTAATTCCTGGGGGTACAATAAAATAAACAGATATTGTCGATTCAGTGGTATAGAAATCGGTACTAAAGCTATAAATTGAATAGACTCCTTCAGGCAAAGTCCAGTGGTATTGGGTAACTTCCGATCCTTGGGCAGGAGGTGCAGCATAAGTAGCGGTTAAGGTAAATAAAGAATTCCCTCCCTCCGCCATATAAGGCCCTACATTTGTGATTTTTTCAAGGGTGTTCAGTCCTACTAAAACACCATCGGCGTTAGCAAAACGAGGGGTAGTATCAGGGCTAGTAAGCACTAATTTAGAAGGCGCTTTAGGCAAGGCTCTTGTCAAAATTAAAGCCTTAGCAGGCGAATCCCCACAATCGTTTACGGCATATACCTTTATGGTTAGGGGCGTAATTGATCCTGGAGTAACATTTGCAAAATTAACTGTAATTATAGGTGATTCTGAATTATGATCCTCATCTAAATCTGCAGAATAAACCCCTTCAGGCAATTCCCATCGGTAATGATTGGCTAAGGCCGAAGCAGTAGCGGTCAAGGTAAATCCAATATAGGTTCCTATATAAGGACCTATTTTGGTGATTTTAGCCAGTGTGTTAAGTCCTACTAAGCCATCAAGTCCGGCAATGCGTGGGGTATCATCTATGCTAGTAAGCGTTAAGGCAGCTGGTGTTTTTGGTAAGTCACTTACGATAACCTCTATAGGGATTCTTTCGCTTTCGACCCCTTCAGGATTTTTTTCAGATACATAAAAGGTTTTCGTGCTCGCGGCAGTAGTCAAGGGCGTTGGTGCCGAAGTCAAGGCTGTTTTGGTTGTCGCTGTAGCGTACCAAATTAAGGTACTATTTTCGGATGCCGATGCGGTTAAAGGCGCTGCGGTAGCCCCTTTACAATAATTTACGGGTGAAACCACACTAAAAGTTGCGGGAGCTAGTCCGCTATCGGATACGATAACAAAGGTGTTTACCGGCTCGGCAATACAATCAGCGCTATTGGTCTCTACAGATTGCACTAGGTAGTTTCCTGCCGGGGTATAACCCCAGGCTATGCTGATGCTATTGGTGCCATTGCCTGTAATAACAGCCTTTGGTGCCGCAGGGCTAATGCTCCAAGCATAAGTAGAATTCTCGTGTCCTTCGGTTGAGTCATTGACAGTAAAACTTTGAACCGAGGCGGGGGCCTGGGAGTTCGTGATATACAATTGATTGATTTCGGCTGCGGTTAAGGCGCGGTTGTAAATGGCGATGTCGTCGATTTTGCCGTTTAAAAAAGCATTTTCTCCACCCGCAGAATGTCTTTTTCCAAATATAAACGAACCATTAACGAAAGGTAGTACATCATGATTTGTAGTTTGATGAATCAATACGCCATTTCGGTACATTCGATAATCATTCGGTGCGTAACTACAGGTTATATTTACCCATTGGTTGTTGGTTTCAGAATAATTACTAGTTGAAAACCTTGAAGTCCATTCACTCCCAAACATCCAACCATTATTAAATTCATTATAAACTATTGCATCAAAAATACTACTTCCATTCATTTCAATACTTACAAGACCTCCTCCACTTTGAGATAGTGAATTCAACAAAACCCAAGCAGAAAATGTTTTATTAGTAATAGAGTTAGCATTATTACTAACTTGTATAGAATTACTAACCCCGTCAAAACTATAAGCCGAATCGGCATTTCCAAATCGATCCGTAGTCAATGTAGCCCCATTCACGGTACCGTTATTTCCATTGCCGCTTTGGTCGTCGGCATTGCCATCGAAACCCCAATAGCCAACTAGGCCGTCGGTGGGAGGAACGGTTTGAGCAAAGGCTGTTACTGCAAATGCGATACTCGCTACAACTACTGTAAGTAATTTTCTTGTTTTCATAATTTAAAATTTTATCAGAAAAATAGGTATTTAAGGTTCCAAATATAAACAACTGATTATTAATACTGTTGTAATTTTATTGATTATAATAATTTTTAGTTAAAATAGTTTACAAGCCACTTTAAATCAAAGAGTTAAAAAAATAAGTTTGTGGGCGGTATGAATCCTAAAGCAGAAAAAGGGATTGGGTGCAGTAAAACCCAATTGCAAGGATTTATTTTCTAGAAATTCTTAACCCTTTTAGGTGTAATTATGGATTAGAGTGAATAAACATCAAATTGTCAGATGGAGGCTATTGAAAAGGATCTTTTTGATGGGCTTGGACAAGCTTAAACTGACAATTCTTGAGTAATTACGATTTTGTTTCCATGAAACAAAGTTGTCAATAGCTCTTTGTTTAATGAAGCGCGATGGGTTAAAATTATTGAAATAGTATCACAAATCATCCTTAAAATTGAACATTTGTAAGAAGTTTTAACCATTCTTTAACACCGTACTTCTAAAAAAAAATTCAATTTGCACCTTCAAAAATAACAAACAAAATATACCGTAAATAAAAGATGGAAATGGAAGAAAATACAACTACTTTGGACATTAGGGCAATCAATGAAAAAATAGAAAGAGAAAGTGCTTTTATCGATTTGCTTACTATGGAAATGAATAAAGTAATCGTGGGTCAAAAACACATGATCGAGCGATTATTAATTGGGCTTTTAGGCCAAGGGCATATTTTGCTTGAAGGCGTTCCGGGATTAGCAAAAACATTAGCCATAAACACCTTATCTCAGGCAGTTCACGGTTCCTTTAGTAGAATCCAGTTTACGCCAGATTTATTGCCTGCGGACGTTGTAGGAACGATGATTTATAATATAAAAGCCAACGAATTTTCGATAAAAAAAGGACCTATTTTTGCCAATTTCGTCCTAGCCGATGAGATCAATCGTGCTCCTGCCAAAGTGCAATCGGCATTATTGGAAGCGATGCAAGAAAAACAAGTGACCATTGGCGACACCACTTTCAAATTAGACAGGCCGTTTTTAGTTTTGGCTACCCAAAATCCTATTGAACAAGAAGGAACGTATCCATTGCCAGAAGCGCAAGTCGATCGTTTTATGTTGAAAACCGTGATTGATTATCCAAAAATGGATGAGGAACGCATGGTGATTCGTCAGAATTTAAAAGGAAATTACGAAAAAGTAAATCCAGTGGTTTCGGTAGAACAAATTTTGCGTGCGCAAGAAGCCGTTCGCGAGGTGTATATGGATGAAAAAATCGAAAAATACATTCTTGACATCGTGTTTGCTACTCGTTTTCCAGAAAAATACAAATTAGCCGACTTGAAACCCTTAATCAGTTTTGGGGCTTCGCCACGTGGAAGCATCAATCTTGCCAATGCGGCGAAATGTTATGCCTTTATCAAACGTCGTGGTTATGTAATTCCAGAAGATGTTCGCGCCGTGGTGCACGATGTGTTGCGTCACAGAATTGGACTTACTTATGAGGCGGAAGCCGAAAATATTACCTCGGTTGACATCATCAACAAAATCGTAAACGAGATTGAAGTACCTTAAAAAGATTTAAGATTTTTGACTTCTGATTTTAGATTTTAGATCTGAAATTAGCAATCGTTAATCAACAATCAGCAATTAAATGGACACGAAAGACCTCTTAAAAAAAGTACGAAAAATAGAAATCAAAACCCGAAGATTGAGCGATCATATCTTTTCGGGTGAATACCATACATCGTTCAAAGGACGGGGAATGACTTTTAGTGAGGTGCGCCCGTATCAATATGGAGATGATATTCGTGCCATTGATTGGAATGTTACCGCGCGCTATAATGAGGCTCACGTTAAAGTTTTCGAGGAAGAACGCGAATTGACTATGGTGTTAATGGTGGATATTTCGGGCTCGGAAAGTTTTGGCTCCAAAAACCAATTCAAAAAAGACATTGTTACCGAGATTGCAGCAACCATGGCTTTTTCGGCTACACAAAACAATGATAAAATTGGGTTGATTTTGTTTTCAGACCAAATCGAATTGTATATCCCGCCAAAAAAAGGACGTTCCCATGTTTTGCGCATCATCCGTGAATTGATAGAATTTGAACCAAAAAGTCAAAAAACAGATATTGCACAGGCATTGAAGTTTTTGTCAAGCACACAAAAAAAGAAAGCTATCGTTTTTGTTATTTCTGATTTTATGTCTGAAGATTATGAGCAAACCTTGAAAATAGCTTCTAAAAAACACGATATAACAGGCATTCGAGTATATGATATTCGCGAAGAGAAAATGCCAAATTTGGGAATGGTATCGATGCTAGATGCCGAAACTGGGGAAACACAATTGATTAATACGGGCGCTAAATCGGTGCGCATCAATTATGAAAAATACTATCACGAAAAAGTGAAGTATTTTAAAGAAACATTCAGCAAATCGGGTTCCGGAGTTGTAAATACAAGAGTTGACGAAAGTTATGTAACCAAATTATTGGGGTATTTTAAATCGAGATAAAGATTGGAGATTCAATCAAAAATCAAAAGTTTCCTAAAATAAAGAATGAAAAAATTAATAGTATACTTTCTATTTTCCGCAACTGTTTTTGCCCAACAAAAACAGGTACAAACTAGTATTGACACCACCAAAAATAAAATTGGTGCCGAGTTCAAACTGACTCTAAAAACCAATGTCGATACTTTGTCAAAAGTGGATTTTCCGAATGTAAAAAACTTTGGTGCCTTTGAAGTAATTCAATCGTATCCCATTGACACTATCAAGAAAAACGACCGTTACGAATTGGTCAAAAAATACGGTTTGACCCAATTTGATTCTGGAAAATGCACCATTCCGAGTATCAAAATTTTAATCAATAACAAACCCTTTTTGTCGGATTCCCTTTTGGTTGAAGTCACCAACGTGCAAGTGGATACCTTGAAACAAAAAATGTACGACATCAAGGACATTGTTCCTGCCGATAATTCTATTGGCGATTGGTGGAAATATCTTTTATGTTTATTAGTTCTAGGAGGTCTCGGAGCATTCGTGTATTGGTATATAAAAAAGCGTAAAGGG
This sequence comes from Flavobacteriaceae bacterium, assembly GCA_947446635.1. Classification (GTDB taxonomy): domain Bacteria; phylum Bacteroidota; class Bacteroidia; order Flavobacteriales; family Flavobacteriaceae; genus Flavobacterium. Next base: position 83,718 of record CANFHF010000003.1, on the reverse strand, counting down.
GAAAAGGAAATAGCAGAAATTTTCAAAACACCAATAGAAAAAGCAACTAGTTTGCTGAACAAACTAGAAAAAAAAGAACTTTGGCAACATGGAGAAATCAAGGAATATTATAGCGAATTGACCGATATAGTTAGAAATTATATTGAGGAAGCTATAGAAATTCCTGCGATGGAAAGCACGACTTCTGAATTGATTGAAGGACTTAAAATTGCTTCCCTTAAAAAGAAAATGAAACTTTCGAAGGAGACAATTGAAAACTTGTTTACCGTTTTGAAACAAGCAGATTTAGTAAAATTTGCCAAATCCAAACCTTTGGATTTCGAAATCACAGAGGATCGCAAGAAAATAGAAAGAGCCATTGTTACTTTGGACAAATCGATTCCGGTTGTAGTTGATGAAACAGATGATGACATGTTACTCAATGAAATGCAACGACAAAAACAGTTAAAAAAGGAAGTCCAACAACAAAAGAAAAAAAGGATTCAAATTACAGTACTTTCGGTTTTATTAGTGTTTTTTGCAACGACCACTTTTTTTATTGTTACCAAAGGGTTTGATTATGTTATAGATAACATCTTTGGAAATTCATCAAAAGAGTTACTAGAAGGCGAATGGATCCGAAGCGATTATGGAAATCCTGCGGTGAGAGTTGAAACTCCTGAAGTGCTCAAAAGGGTGGATTTAACCAAAACACTGCCTTCTAACGGAATGGCATTGATTAAGGAAATGCAGTCCTTCGCTTATGGAAGCCTGGCCGACAATTTTTATATTATGGTTTCTACCTTAAAATATAAAAAAGAAGGTGAAATCGATTTGTCAAAATCATTAGACGGAGCCTTGCAATCGATAGAATCTCAAGGAGCGCAAAACATGATTGTGAAGCAAGAGGAATTTGAAACCAAAGAAGGAATCAAAGGAATTAAGGGATACGGAACCTTTTCTAAAATTGATGATGTGAATAAAAACAGCAGCAAATTATATTATGAAGCGCTACTGTTTAGTCAAGAGGGCGGATTACAACAAATTATTATTTTTCATGAAGAAGGCGATACATATGCCAATGAAATTTCAGAACGAATCTTGAGCTCTGTTGAACTTCAAAACACAAAACAATAATGGCAAAAGTGACATTTTTAAATCCCGAGATTTTTTGGCTGTTTCTTCTGATTCCGATGGCTATTGCCTGGTTATTTTGGAAAAGAAACCAGGAATCGGCAACACTAAAGATTAGTTCACTTCAAGGGTTCAAGGATTCAAGTTCTTTTATGGCGAAGCTAAAACCAGTGTTGAATATACTACGGCTATTGGCGTTAAGCTCCTTAATTGTAGCGATGGCAAGACCTAGAACCGTTGACGTGAGCAATAAAACAAAAACCACGAAAGGAATAGATATCGTTATGGCGGTTGACGTTTCGGGAAGTATGCTCGCCAAGGATTTGAAGCCCAATCGGATGGAAGCACTAAAAAGAGTTGCTGCCGATTTCGTTGAAGAAAGACCAAATGACAGAATTGGACTCGTGGTCTATGCTTCTGAAGCCTATACAAAAACACCCGTAACAAGCGACAAAGCCGTGATTCTTGAAGCGATTAAAAGCATAAAATACGATAATGTTTTGCAAGACGGAACAGGAATCGGAATGGGATTAGCGACCGCCGTAAACCGATTGAAAGACAGCAAAGCCAAAAGCAAGGTGATTATTCTCTTGACCGATGGGGTAAACAATGCGGGTTTTATTGAACCCGAAACCGCTTCGGATATTGCTAGACAATACGGAATAAAAGTATACACTATTGGAATTGGAACAAACGGAATGGCGGATTTTCCCTATGCAATTACGCCAAATGGACAATTTTTGTTCCGAATGATGCAAGTAGAAATTGACGAGCAATTATTAAAAAACATCGCCCGAAAAACGGAAGGAAAATATTTCAGGGCAACCAGCAATAGTAAATTAGCCGAAATTTATGCCTCCATCAACAAGCTGGAAACCACTGAAATCAAGGAATTACGATTCTATGATTATGACGAAAAATACAGACCTTTTGTTTGGTTTGCAGGGTTTTTAATTTTGTTGGAAGTCGGATTGCGAAACACGGTGTATAGAAGTTTTATTTAAAAAAAATGGAATTAGACGAATCAAAATATTTATATCTCCTTTTCATAGTGCCACTTTTGGTGTTGCTTTTTCTGTACAATCAATATTGGAAAAGAAAAAAACAACGCGAATTTGGGGATTTGGACATGGTTAAAAAGCTAAGTCCAGAAAAATCTGTTTTCAAGCCTATTTTGAAATTGATTGTGATGCTTCTAGCATTATCAGCATTAATTTTAGGATTGGTAAATCCGAAAATCGGTACCAAAATGGAAACTGTAAAGCGAGAAGGAATTGATATTGTTTTTGCCATGGACGTCTCCAAAAGTATGCTCGCCGAGGATGTTGCCCCAAGCCGGTTGGAAAAAAGCAAGCAAATCGTTTCGCAAATTATCAACCAACTAGGAAGCGACAGGATAGGCATTGTGGCTTATGCTGGAAGTGCCTTCCCAGTTTTGCCCATCACGACGGATTATGGCGTGGCAAAAATGTTTTTGCAAAGCATGAACACCGGTATTGTTTCTTCGCAAGGAACTTCGCTGGACGAAGCCATAAAATTATCATCAACCTATTTTGATGATAAGAGCAAAACTAGCAAATTATTGATTCTAATTTCGGATGGTGAAGATCATTCCGAAGGTGCCGAAGAGGCCGCCGAAGAGGCGAATAAACTAGGAATGAAAATTATAACAATTGGTGTTGGAACCGAGAAAGGAAGCACAATTCCGTTGAGAAGAAATGGCATCGTCGAAAGTTTTCAAAGAGACAATAACAATGAAGTGGTTGTAACCAAGTTAAACCAAGAGAGTTTAACGACTATTGCAAAAGCCACAAAAGGCGGCTATGTAAACGGAAACAACACCAAAGAAGTGCTTGAGTATATCAAAAATGCGCTGAACAATATTCAAAAAAAAGAATTTGAAGCTACACAAATGGCCGACTTTCAATCACAATTTCAATGGTTTTTAGGTTTTGCGGTTGTTCTCTTGTTTTTGGATATTTTCTTTTTGGAAAGAAAAACAAAATGGGTTCGAAAGTTGAATTTATTTAATGAAAAAGAATAATGAAAAACTTTGTATTATATCTGTTGTTATTATTTTATTTTGCAGTTTCGGCGCAAGAGAAAGACAAAACTTTGCCAAAAGCGAACGAAGAATATGCTCAAAATAAGTTCGTTGATGCCGAGGCCAATTATAGAATTTCGCATTCAAAATTCCCAAAAAGAACTGTGGCACCCTATAATTTAGGAAATGCAATTTATAAGCAAAACCAAATAGCAGAAGCTAGATTTGCTTACGCAAAAGCAATTGAAAACACAAAATCAAGATCCCAGAAACACAAGGTATTTCACAATTTGGGAAATGTTTTCATGAAAGAAAAAAATTATACAGAGGCTGTAGAAGCCTATAAAAATGCGTTGCGAAATGACCCTAAAGATGAGGAATCACGCTACAATTATGCTTTGGCCAAGAAAATGCTAAAAGAGAATCCCCCAAAGGACGATAAGAATAAGGACAAAAATAAAGATAAGAACAAAGACAAAAAAGAGGACAAGAAAAAGGACGGAGACAAAGATAAAAAAGACAATAAGGGCGACAAGGACAAAAAAGACAACAAAGAAAAACCTTCTGACAAAGAGGGAAAAGACAATGACAAGCCTAAAGAGGAAGGAAAACCAAAACCCTTGCCTAGTGGGATTTCACAACAACGATTAGAAAATCTTTTGGATGCCGTAAACAATGAAGAGAAAAAAATTCAAGACAAGGTAAACGCCAAAAAAATAAAAGGAACGCCAAGAAAAACAGAAAAAGATTGGTAAAGCCCCCTGACCCCCAAAGGGGGAATTAGCAGAAAATTAATTATTTTAAATGGGAATGAAAAAATATATACTAGCGATAGTTTTAATAGGGTGCCACTCGCTTTTAGCTCAAGTGCAATTTGAAGCCAAAGTAAGCAAAAATAACCTTGGACTCAACGAAAGACTTCGTGTCGATTTTACGATGAATGTGGATGGGGACAACTTTATTCAGCCAGCTTTTGAAGGGTTTAGAGTTATTGCTGGACCAAGTCAACAAGTGAGCCAGTCCTGGATCAACGGAAAAAGTTCTTTTGAAAAAACATATTCTTATTTTCTTTTACCCACTCAAAAAGGAAGTCTAATAATTAAGCAAGCCTCCATAGAATACAATGGTCAATTATACAAAACAGCACTACTAAAAATCAATGTTACTGCGGCAGTAGAACAACCGAAAGACCCTAACGACATACAGGTTTCGGCAGATGACAATATTTATTTGGTTGCCGATATTTCTAAAACCACTCCGTTTATCAATGAACCCATTACAGTAGTTTATAAATTGTATTTCAGCTATAACATAGGAATCACCAATTGGAGAGAGCTTAATAAACCAAAATACAATGATTTTTGGAGTCAAAATATAGACATCAAGCAACTTGTTGCCGAAGAAGGAATGTTTAAGGGTGCAAAATATCGGTATGTTGTGTTGAGAAAAACGGTGCTCTATCCTCAAAAAACAGGGAAATTAGTCATAGAGCCGTTGTCATTAGATATCGATGTACAATTGCCCACCAATCGAAGAAATATGTTTGGGCAAGTTGTAGTTACCGAAGGAAATAAAAGAGTTTCTGCAGGAGCCAAAACCATTACTGTTAAATCACTTCCAGAGGCTGGAAAACCAGAAGATTTTTCGGGGGCTGTGGGAAAATTTGATTTTAAAGTCACCCCCTCAAAAACAAATTTAAAAAATGGGGAAAGTCTTGATTTATTAGTTAGCGTAACGGGTAGTGGAAATATGAAATTATTCAATTTGCCAAAACCTATAGTGCCAAATTCTTTGGAGATGTACGATCCCGTTCACGGTGAAAAAGTAAACACCTCCTTATCAGGAATGACTGGAAAAATTTCCGATAATTATGCCATTATTCCACAATTTAAAGGCAATTATCCTATAAAACCAATGCATTTTTCCTATTTTGACTTGGGTTCAGGCACTTATAAAACCATCAGTTCGCCAGAGATAATGATCCATGTTTTGGATGGTCCATTGGCTGCTAACCAAAATGTAGCAACAACTCCAGGAGTTTCTAAAAATAGGGTTTTGAGTAGCGAACAATTCAAATTCATTAAGTTAAAAACAAATCTTTTGTCAATGAAAAAAGACGAATTCTTTGGCTCGAATACTTATTATAGCTTGTTGTTTTTGCCTTTTTTAATGTTGCCGCTGCTCGTATTATTCAAAAAGAAAAAACAGGCTATAGATGGAGACGTTACAGGAAACAGGATAAAAATGAACAACAAATTGGCTAAAAAATATTTGTCGGAAGCCAAAAAGCAAATTAATAATAAGGATCCGTTTTATGTGGCATTGGAAAAAGCAATGCACAATTTCCTAAAAGCTAAATTGCATATTGAGACTTCTGAAATGAGTAAAAGCAATATTCAGGAACTTTTGATTTCAAGGAATGCCAGTCCAGAAACGGTAATTGAGTTTATTGCACTCACGGAAAACTGCGATCAGGCGCGTTATGCCTTGCTATCGAGTTCTACCATTCAGCAGGATTTTGACAAAGCGGTTTTGATAATTTCGGATTTGGAAAAACAGATAGAGATTTAGAAAACAAAACCAACAACTTAAAATTATTAAAATGAAAAATATTTTTTATCTGCTATTGCTCACCACTCAACTATTCTTTGCGCAAAATGGTTTTGAGAATGGGAATACCTTATACCAAAAAGGAAAATACGAGCAAGCCGTAACCGCTTATGAAAGTGTGTTAAGTTCCAAGGAACACTCCTCGGAATTGTATTTTAATCTAGGAAATTGCTATTATAAATTGAATAGGGTTGCTCCTGCCATTTACAATTATGAAAAGGCATTATTGCTCAATCCAAATGATACTGAAATTCAAAACAATTTGGAATTCGCCCAAAAATTGACCATAGATGAAGTAAAAGACATCCAAAAAGTGGGCTTTTCCAAGCTAATTCATAATTTTACTTCTGTATTTGATTACAATACTTGGGCATGGATTTCAGTAATAGTATCTACCCTATTTTTATTGTTTTTTATGGGTTATTATTTTTCGCAGATTGCTTTTTATAAAAGAATATTTTTCTTTGGAATGTTTGCACTCCTTTTCTTACTATTGATTAGTGTTTCAACCGCTATTTCAGAGAAAAACGATTATGAAAATGAAAAACCGGCTATTATTTTTACAGAAGCAGTCGATGTAAAAAGCGAACCACAAAAAGCAAGCCCTTCTGTTTTTATCTTACACGAAGGAACTAAAGTTTTTGTACAAGAAAAAATGAGTAATTGGAACAAAATCCAACTGACAGATGGAACCGAAGGCTGGATAGAGAAAAGTGCCATTAGGGAAGTGAAATAAAACAGATGGTAGATTCAAAAATTTCACCCTCTACCTTCTGAAATCAGATTACTTTTTCTTGAAGTCGGTATACCATTTTTCAATCGAAGGATAAATAAATACTGCTGTTTTTTGGATTGGATGAAAAAAAAGCGACTTATCTAAGGTTTCCTTTTTGGCCAGAAAATTATTGTAATTCATCTTTTCGAAAAAATTCAAAAAGACGCTTAAGAGTAAGACCATTTTCAACATTCTGAAAAAACCCCCACCCGCTTTGTTGATAAATCCTAATTGCGCAAAATTCGCTATTTTAGTTAAGAATTTTCCCAATAGTGATATCAAAACCACAACAATAAGAAAGGTGATAATGAAAGCAATGATTTGAATAGTTTTTGGATTCCAATGAACAAAACCAGACAACAACTCTTTGGCAAAGTCGGAGAATTTTACGGCGATGTATATCCCCAAGATCAAGGAAATAAAGGAAGCCAATTCTACAAAAAGACCATTTTTTAAGCCTTTGTACAAACCATAAACGAGCAAACTACCCAAAACAATATCTAAAAAACCCATTTTTCAATTTTTAAGTTCAAATGACAAATATAAAGGAATAATCCATTTTCAACTCCTTATCTTTGCCAATTAATTATGTGTCGGGTGTGTTAAAATTTTCGATGTTGTCCTAAAGCTTTTCGAAGGGCTAAATATCAATCCTAAAATCAATTATGTCAAGAGATATACAACTTAAAGAACGCTGGGAACAGCTTGTCAACCTACTTTCGAATCAGTTTTCCCAAGGCGAAGACTTAGATCTTGATGCCATAATTTATTTAATTGGTGTTCAGGAACTCGGAAAAGTACATCAAACGTATGAGAAAGACGAAAAACTCAACCTAATGCATATTGCTATTTGCCGATTATTAGAACCATATGGTTTTTATGAATTCGAATTTTTCGACGAAGACGGTTGGCCACATTACAAAGTAAAAGAAGAATTACCGCCATTAAAAGCTGGAGAACAATCGGTTTTAATGAAAGAAGCGATTGTCAATTACTTCATTGAAAAGGAACTTATAAATTGATGATTTAAGATTTTTAGAACAAACGATATAAAAATTTGGAACTGCTGTGCAGAAAAACTTCTAACTTCTAACCGCTAACTTCTAACTTTTTCCTAAATTCGCATTCTCAATTACTGCATGAAAATGATAGACAAAATAAAAGAATATATTGGCGAGGCGCAAGCTTTTTCAACTCAAAATACGGCTGAACTTGAAGCCTTTCGAATCAAATTTTTGGGAAGTAAAGGATTGTTAAAAGATTTTTTTGCCGAATTTAAAAACGTGCCAAACGAGCAAAAAAAGGAATTTGGACAGGTAATTAATTTGCTAAAATCTTCAGCAGAAGATAAAGTAAAATCCATCCAAGAATCTTTAGAAAGTAAAGAAGAAATCAAAGGATTTTATGGAGATTTAACTCGCTCGGCCGAACCTGTAATTATTGGTTCTCGCCATCCAATATCATTGGTAAAAAACCAAATCATCGATATCTTTTCAAATGTTGGTTTCAACGTTTCCGAAGGCCCGGAAATCGAAGACGATTGGCATAATTTTACCGCATTAAATTTGCCAGAATACCACCCAGCGCGTGATATGCAGGACACTTTTTTCATACAAACCAGCCCAGATATTTTGTTGCGCACCCATACTTCATCTGTGCAAGTGCGTTATATGGAAAACAATAAGCCACCTATTAGAACTATTTCTCCGGGAAGAGTTTTCCGAAATGAAGCCGTTTCATCTCGTTCTCATTGTATTTTTCACCAAGTTGAAGGTTTGTATATTGACAAAGATGTTTCCTTTGCTGATTTGAAACAAACGCTTTTATATTTCACCAAAGAAATGTTCGGAAAATCAAAAATCCGTCTTCGCCCTTCTTATTTTCCGTTTACGGAGCCAAGCGCTGAAATAGATATTTATTGGGGACTAAAAACCGAAACCGATTACCGAATTACCAAAGGAACGGGTTGGTTAGAAATTGGCGGTTGCGGTATGGTTGACCCCAATGTCCTAAAAAACTGTGATATCAACCCAGACGAATACACTGGATTTGCTTTTGGAATGGGAATCGAAAGAATCGCCATGTTGTTGTATCAAATTGGCGATATCCGAATGTTCTACGAAAACGATGTTCGTTTTTTAGAACAATTTAAAGCTTCCATTTAATTAAATTCAGCTTTGTCAAAGTTTAAAACTTTGACAAATATTTTCTTTAACAATGAAAAAAGACATCATTATCCCCGAAGTAGAAAACGTTTTCCTTGCTGCGGTCCAAGAATGGAGCGACGACTTTATGGAAAAAGTTTGGTATGCTTATTTAATTAATGATAGCGATTTCAATCTTGATGGCGTAATGATTGTCTCCAAAGCCTTTGGAACTATTGATGGGGAAATGAAGAAAACCTCAGTTTTACGTCACGCCTATGTTAAAGTTCCAGCTGTTTCATTAGTTAAAATCGAAATGATTGAAAAAAGTGTGTTAGTTCTTAATAATGAGTTTATGCTGACTTTTTTTATTGGAGACACTTTATACGACAGAAAATTTATCTTCAAAGCAAACTCCATAACCCCAGATTACGTTGAGGAAGTACCTATTTTATTTGTGGACGGAGTAATTGTAAGATAATTTGTTTTTGTTTTAAAACTAGATTCTAGTCCAATTTTTCCGTTAATTTTTCAAAAACCTTTTTTGCTGATTTACCATCGTATAAAATGCTGTAAACTGCATCTATAATAGGTGTTTTGGCTCCATAGCCAAGGTTGAGGTTATAGGCGCTTTTCGTAGCGTAATAGCCTTCGGCAACCATACTCATTTCCATCATAGCAGATTTAACGGTATAGCCTTTGCCTATCATATTTCCGAACATTCTGTTTCTAGAAAAAACAGAATAACCAGTAACCAATAAATCCCCCAAATATGCTGAATCATTGATGTTGCGTTTCATTTTGTGTACTTTTCTGATGAACTTTTTCATCTCCCGAATCCCATTGCTCATCAAAACCGATTGAAAATTATCGCCATACCCCAATCCGTGAGATATTCCTGCAGCGATAGCGTAAATATTCTTGAGCATTGCGGCGTATTCCGTCCCTATAATGTCATCCGAAATCTTGGTTTTGATATAATTACTGGATAAATAATGGGCCAAAATTTTTGCTTTTTTCGCATCGTTACAAGCTATGGTTAAATACGACAAACGTTCCAATGCGACTTCTTCGGCATGACAAGGGCCTGTAATTACACCTATATTCTCAAATGGAATGTCGTACACCTTATTAAAATGTTCGCCAACAATTAAACTCGTTTCGGGAACGATGCCTTTGATGGCTGAGAAAATAACTTTGTCTTTGAAACTCATTGTTAATTTTTCTAACTCTTTGCCTAAAAATGCTGATGGAATGGCAAAAATGATATAATCGGCATATGCAATAGCTTCATTAATATCACTGGTGAGTTTCAATTTATTTAAGTCAAATTCAACAGAGCTTAAGTAATTTGGGTTATGGTGGTGGGTTTTTATATGTTCTATGGCATCTTCATTTCGCATATACCACGTAATTTCATCTAAATTGACACAAAGCATTTTGGCAATCGCAGTAGCCCAACTGCCGCCACCAATTACTGAAAATTTTATTTTTTGAGTCATTTTTTTTAATTAATTTTTTTTTCAAAAGTACTTAAAAATCTACTAATAAGGTAAAAATTAAATTCATGGAAGTGAGAGTAAAACCACATCAAAATTCAATTGCGGTAAAAGGCGTACTTTAAAAAGCGTTTTATTTTTTATATAAATTATTGTGGTCGATATATTCCCAAACTTTTGAAGGTAACAGAGGTCGAACATTCTTCTTTTTTTTGATGTTTTCTCGAATAAATGTCGAGGATATTTCTACAATTGGCGCGGCAATAAAATGAATTTTTGGGTTGTTTTCAAATTCATAATTTTGCTTTGCCAGTTTGCCTATGCCATCGAATCTAGGATACACATAAATCTCATGGTTTTGTAAAATCACCTCGTAATTTTTCCATTTGTGCAAGGACTTCAAATTATCTTCGCCCATAATCAATGAAAAGATATGTTTAGGGAATTTCTCCTGTAAATGTACCAAGGTATTTATGGTATAGTTGGGCTGTGGCAATTTGAACTCAATATCCGAAGGTTTAATTTTTGTATACTCTTCTGTTGCCAAGAAAACCAATTGCAGGCGTTTGTAGTCGTCTAGCAAAGTATCTTTAATCTTTAACGGATTGTGTGGCGTAACAACCATCCAAATTTGGTTTAAACCAGAATATTCCGCGACATGGTTGGCAATAATCATGTGCCCAATATGAATAGGATTGAATGTTCCGAAATAAAGACCGATTTTCATTATTTTAGGCATTAGCAATTATTGCCTTTTGGCGAATGGCTTATTTTACAAATTTCTCTACTAATTGGTAGGCTTCTTCTAAAGCGATGCCTAAATCATAATTTTTAATAATAACATCAAATTGTGGCGCAGTAGCCAATTCAACAGATGCTTTGGCAATACGCATGTTTATTTTGTCCTCGCTTTCGGTAGACCGTTCTTTTAATCTTCTTTTCAACTCGTCTATGCTTGGTGGTTTTACAAAAACAGCCAAAGTTTCCTCTGGGAATTTATGCTTGATTCGCAAGCCACCAGCTACGTCAATATCAAAAATTACGTTTTTTCCTTTGGCCCAAATGCGCTCCACTTCACTTTTTAAAGTGCCATAAAAATTATCGCGATATACTTCTTCCCATTCTACAAAATCTTCGTTTTTGATGTGTTTTTTAAACTCCTCCAACGACATGAAATAATAATCTTTCCCATTTATCTCCTCACTACGAGCGGGTCGTGTTGCTGCCGAAATCGAGAACTCCAAGTTCAAGTCTGCTTTTCCTAATAAATGCCTAACGATGGTCGTTTTACCTGAACCCGATGGGGCCGAAAACACTATTAATTTTCCTTTTTTCATTTATTATAAATCATTAATCAACAATCTTAAATCTATTTCTATAGCACATTCAAAACTTGTTCCTTGATTTTTTCCAATTCATCCTTCATCATCACTACTAATTTTTGCATTTGGGCGTGATTTGATTTCGAACCCATAGTGTTGATTTCGCGGCCCATTTCCTGAGTGATGAACCCTAATTTTCGACCATTAGCTTCTGTTCCGTTGATAGTTTCCAAAAAATAATCCAAGTGATTCGTCAAACGTACTTTTTCTTCGGTAATATCTAATTTTTCAAGATAATAAATCAACTCCTGCTCAAAACGATTTTCATCAACATTTACTTTTAACTCAGAAATTGAAGTTTGCAAACGGTCTTTTATAGCCTGGACACGTTCTGGATCAAGCGCTAGAGCCTCATTCATATATTGACGGATATTGCCTATTCTCAATTGGAATTCTTTCTCTAAAGAAGCGCCTTCATCTGTTCTAAAATTCCCAATATAATCCAGTGCTTCTGCTATAACTTTTTGAATTTCAGCCCAATCATTTTCGTCAATTTCCTCTCTTTCGGTTTTCATGGTGTCGGGCATTCTAATCGCCATTTTCATCAGTTCAGTTTCATCGGCATTAGCATAAACAGCTCTTAATTGGTCAATGTATGCTTTTACAATGGGAACATTCACTTTCGTGGAAGTTTGCTCGGCGGTACTTTCGATAAAAATGGAAAAATCTACTTTTCCTCTTTCGAGTTTCAAGGCAATTTGGTTGCGCAAACCCAATTCCATTTCGCGATAAGACGAAGGCATTCGAACGCTTAAATCCAATCCTTTACTGTTTAAGGATTTCACTTCTACTGTTATTTTTTTGGTTGGCAATTGCAAACTTGCTTTGCCAAATCCAGTCATTGATTGTATCATATAATTTTCTAACAAGAGTTCAAAGATAAGAAAAAGTTTGTAGAGGGCGGTTGCGTTTTAGGTTTGGCACCTAGGCTTTACTCTACGGAAGTCACGCTTTCTTCTGCGTAACCAAATAAACACCTGTAAATATAAAAATTGCCGAAATTATTTTCACCAAAGTTAACTCATCTTTGCCCAGACTAATCGCGAAAACAGTAGCGAAAACAGGCTGTAGGTATACGAAAACGGCGATTGTGGTTGGCTTTAATTCTTTCATTGAAAGTAAGTTCAATAGGTACGTCAGAAAGGTCGAAAAAACCACTACAAATCCTATTTTCCAATAAATATCCATTGGAAGCAAAGCCCATTTTACTGCATAAAAGTCATCCCATCCAAAAGGCAAAACCATAAGAAAACCAATCAGATAAACCCATTTTACAAAGGTAAAAGCATTGTATTTGTCCATTAATTTTTTGACCAATACCAGGTATAATCCATAGGAAGACGCATTGACAAAAACCAAAAAATTTCCTAAACTGGCATTGGTGGCTCTCCCTACGGACTTTCCGTACAAGATAAGAAAGGCGGTGCCGATTAAGCCGAGAACAATCCCGAAAACCATTCGTTTTCGCATCCGTTCTTTGATGATAATAGCCGAAAGCACTAGGACAATCATGGGTGTTGATACCATAATTACTGAGGCCGAAATAGGAGAGGTAAGGGTCAGGCCCTTGAAGAAAGAAAGCATATTTAGAGCTACGCCAAAAAAGGCGGCCCAAATAATTCTAGGAAAATCGGCACGCTCAATTCTCTCTTTGCGAACTGTTTCAGGCAATCTAGTGAAAAGCCAAACCAGCCAAAACAAAATCGTGGAACCCCCCACCCGCATTAAAATAAAACCATCCGCTTGAACATACTTTGGCATTACATCTTTGGCAATTGTAAAAGTAAGGCCGTATATTATGGAAACTATTGTGGCACCAATGAGTGCGAGATTTCTTTTTGACATTAGGCTAAAGCTTTCATTACCTGGAGCATGTTTTGCTGGCTGTTGCCAACATATATTTTGCCGTCAATGATAAAAACGGGGCGGCTTAAAAACGTGTAATGTTCTAGGATATATTTTTTGAAATCGGCCTCAGTCAAGGATTTATTCTTTAAATCCATCGATTTGTAAAGCTGTGCTTTTTTGCTGAATAGCGCTTCGTAGCTTCCGGCAAGTTGGTACATTTCTTCTAATTCTTCCGCCTTGATTGGATCTTGCTTGATGTCATGAAACACCAAATTATGGTCTTTTGGCAATGATTTTATAATTTTTCGACAAGTATCGCAAGAAGCGAGATAATATATTTTGTTCATGTTAAACTACAATTTCTTTGTGCAAAGAAAATTCATTTGACACGGAAAATGATTATTTTTTTTTAAAAAATTAGAATCACTTGCTATTTGGTGTAGTTGAGGTGTATTTTTGGTAATATGAAGCTTTTGCTAAAAAGATTTAATAAAAGTATTGAATTTCCTATTTATTACTATTGCAAGTAATAAATATAACCAACATTAAACCATACTAACCAGTCGTTTGATTTGTTTTCTTTATATATAGTAGGATCTGGGTTTAAACCATCCACCCAATTAGAGTAATAATATTGAATTCTCAAATCAATCATCAAATCAGATAAAGGGGCTAGTTTATATCGAGTCCCGACACTTGAAACCGCTGACCAAACCGATTTTTCTTCGGAAGAAAAACCATGAGGCCGACCCTCGGATGAATCTAAATATTTTGGCCATTGAGTCAAATTTGACTCTAAAGGCCCCATTGTTGAAGAGGCCTTAGCGTTGTAAAAGCAAAATTGGGCTCCAAGACTGATAAACGGACCCCAACTTCCTATTGTTTCTGAAAAATTATGAATGCTAAAGGGGAAAAATTCTAGTTGCATGCCTATGTTAGTAACGGCAGTACTCCCTCTCATAGCTTTTAATTCATTTATACGTATACTAGGTTGAGAAGTGACCAAATTACCAAAATGTTGCAACTCCGTTTTATTATAGGACAACTCGCTTCTTAATTTAAAGTGATCATTGAAATAATTTTTTAAGGTAAAACAGTTACACACTGCATCATATGAAAAGTTCAAATAATGAATTAGTCCTATTCCATATCCTGTGTTACCTGCATTTGTTGATAAATTGAGTCGCTCACCATAATCCGATTGAAAGGCGACCGGACCTGCAAGAACTCCAATTTCCTGTGAAAATCCATATTGTGCGTAGACGTTATTCGAAAATTCGAAAATAATGAAACAAAATAATATAATAGATTTTGACATTACATGAAATAAATTGCTTTTTACAAAAAAATAAAAATAGCAAAATATTGTGTGTCATAAAAATAATTACATTATTGTAAGATAAAAACCCTATAAATCAGTTTAAGAGTAATAAAGGATGTCTCTTCGAGGAAAATTTCTAGGATTTACTAGTTAATACGTTGCCGAAGATTTCACTTTAAAAATAGTATATCTTGTTAAAATTAAGATTTTTATTCTTACCTTTTTATGCAGCTAAGGTTAGTATCTTCTATATAATATTTACAATCATATTGGCGTTTTTGTTCATTTATAAAAAACCTAAATTGGGTTAATAAATTTAAAAAAATCATACCATTATCCTTATAAAATGTATCTTTGTTTAGACAACCTAAAAGGTTTTATTAACCATTAATAATCTAATAATCATGACACAAAGTATTACTAGTTTTATTGAAGCCGTTGCAAAAAAAAATCCTAACGAGCCAGAGTTTATGCAAGCAGTTACGGAAGTAGCTGAAACAGTCATTCCATTTATCGAAGAAAATAAAAAATATCAAAACAAGATGCTTTTGGAAAGAATGGTAGAGTCAGATCGAATCATTATTTTTCGAGTAGTTTGGATTGATGACAAAGGAGAAACTCAGGTAAACAGGGGCTACCGAATACAGATGAATTCGGCAATTGGCCCCTATAAAGGGGGGATTCGTTTTCATCCCTCTGTAAATTTAAGCATATTGAAGTTTTTAGCTTTTGAGCAAACCTTTAAAAATAGCTTAACCACTTTGCCTATGGGTGGTGGAAAAGGAGGCGCTGATTTTGACCCAAAAGGAAAATCAGATAATGAAGTCATGCGTTTTTGTCAAGCATTTATGACTGAATTGTCAAAGCACATCGGCGCAAATACGGATATCCCTGCTGGGGACATTGGTGTTGGAGGAAGAGAAGTGGGATATATGTTTGGGCAATATAAAAGGCTAAGAAACGAATTTACAGGAGTTTTGACCGGCAAAGGTATTTCTTTTGGAGGGTCATTAATTAGACCCGAGGCAACCGGTTATGGAGCGGTATATTTTGCCCAAAGTATGTTAGCTACAAAAGGGGATACTTTTTCAGGCAAAACAGTTGTTGTTTCAGGTTCAGGAAATGTAGCACAATATGCCGTTGAAAAAGCAATTCAAATAGGGGGAAAAGTGGTTACCATGTCTGACTCTGCAGGATACATTTACGATGCAGATGGAATTGACGCTTCTAAATTGGCCTACATAATGGAGATAAAAAATGTGTTAAGAGGGAGAATCAGTGATTATGTCACTAAATATCCAAACGCAAGATACGTTGCAGGTAAACGTCCTTGGGAAGTGCGTTGTGATGTTGCCTTGCCTTGTGCAACCCAAAATGAATTGAGTGAGGACGAAGCCAAAACACTAGTAGCAAATGGCTGTATCTGTGTGACGGAGGGAGCCAATATGCCTTCTACGCCAGAGGCTGTAATTATTTTCCAAAAGGCAAAACTATTATTTTCCCCAGGAAAAGCATCAAATGCAGGTGGAGTGGCAACATCAGGTTTAGAAATGTCACAAAATTCTTTACGGTTGAGCTGGACTTCCGAAGAGGTAGATCAAAAACTGAAGGAAATCATGTTACGCATACATACTTCCTGCGTGAAATATGGTTCTGATGGTTCTGATTATGTTGATTATGTGAAAGGGGCGAACATTGCAGGATTTGTAAAAGTGGCAGATGCTATGCTTGCTCAAGGTGTAGTATAGTTTTTTTAATATAGATAAAGATGCCTTCTTTCGTTGTTTCGGATGGAAGGCATTTTTATTAAAAGAAACAAAATTCAGAAACTTTCGTTTGTATTATATTTGTGGGCTGATATTTATTCAAAAAATGAAAAAACGATTTCTTTATTTTCTGGTTCTGATCGTTATACAAATAGGTTTTGCTCAAAACAATTTGTTATGGAAAGGCTATTTTTCGTATAATGAAATCAAAGACCTGTCCGAATCTCCTACAGCTGTTTTCGCAGCTTCTGAAAATGCCTTGTTTTCTAAAAATATAAATACTAATCTGATAAAAACAACCAATACCATTGATGGACTTTCGGGTCAAACCATCTCATCATTATATTATAGTCCAACATACAACAAAACACTTGTTGGCTATGAAAATGGGTTGATGATTGTAATCAACGAAGCCAATGGCAGTATGCTTAAAGTCGTTGACATTATTAATAAGCAACTTCCAACAAACATCAAGAAAATTAATCATTTCATGGAATATGATGGGATTGTGTATGTTTCCTGTGATTTTGGAATAGTACAATTCAATTTAACCACAATGCAATTTGGCGACACGTATTTTATTGGGCCAATAGGACAAGAAGTAAAAGTATATCAAACCACCATTTTCAATAATGACATATATGCCGTTACTGAAAATTACGGCATAAGAAAAGCCGCTATTTCGAATCCAAATTTGAATGACTTTGAGCAATGGGAACTTTTTGATGGGGGTAATTGGAATGGAATTGTAAATTTTAACAATCAAATAGTGGCTTACAATAAAGATAATCGAGTTTATAAATATAATGGGACTTCCTTTAGTGAAATTTTGAATATTGGACAAATAGGATTAGATATTAGAGTTACAGCTAATTATTTGATCGCTACTACATCAAGCAGTGTGTCTATTTTCAATGCCCAAATGGCATTAGTCCGTCAAATAAATAATAATCAAATTTTTGGAATCACTCCCAGTTTTACTTGTGCAACTATTATTGGCGATTCAGTTTATATCGGCACAAAAGAAAACGGATTAATAAATACAACCATTTCCCATCCAACGAATTTTGAAACAACAACGCCAATAGGGCCTTCCAGAAATAACATATTTGCGCTTCAAGCAACATCAAGTTCGCTTTGGGCAGTTTATGGGGGGTACTCGGCAAGTTATAATCCATATGGGTTTAACAATGGTCCAACTTCTTATGGAATTAGCAAATACAGTGCATCGGGATGGCTCCATATTCCCTATGAAAATCTTTTAGGCGCTAAGGCAATTTCAAGAATAACCGTAAATCCTAATAATGAAAACCAAGTATATGCAAGCTCCTTTTATTCTGGATTGTTAAAATTGGAAAATGATATTCCAATTGATTTGTATAATGCTAAAAATACTTTGCCCGATGGGTTGTCGACAATTATAGGGGAAGTGCCAGATGATGTGCGTATCAATGGGGCCGCATTTGACACATCAGGAAATCTTTGGTTGAATAATAGCCTGATAAAAAAAGGATTAAAAGAATTAAAAAAAGATGGGCAATGGCGAAGTTATTCGTTAGATGGTATTTTGGATAAAAGCACTGATGCGAGTATGGGACGACTAATAATCGATAAAAACAACACCAAATGGTGGTGTACCAATACCGAAGGTTTAATAAGTTACAATGAATCTTCCAATAAATTCAAAAAAATAACTTTTGGATCCGACAAAGGCAATTTGCCCACAACCGACGTAAGAGCCATTGCAATCGATAACAGAAATCAACTTTGGATTGGAACCACAAAAGGGTTGCGCATATTATCTAATGTGGGCAGTTTTCTGATTGAAGACCAAATGAAGACCAACCCCATAATCATATTGGAAGACAAACTTGCCCAAGAACTATTATATGAACAATTCATTACTGACATTGTGGTTAATGGATTCAATGACAAATGGATTGGAACAGCAGACTCCGGGCTCTTTTTAGTCTCTTCGGACGGTCAGGTGACCAAGTATCATTTTACCAAAGACAATTCCCCATTGCCTAGTAACACCATAAACGACATCGATATCAACAGCACAACCGGCGAAGTTTTTATTGCCACAGATAAAGGCCTAGTTTCTTTCAAGGGAACAGCAACTGCCGCAAAAGCGGATTTAAGTAATGTGTATGTCTACCCTAATCCGGTAAGACCTGACTTCGAAGGAACTTTAAAAATCGCAGGATTATTAGATAAAGCCAATGTTAAAATCACCGATATTGAAGGAAATCTGGTTTATGAAACCACATCCGAAGGAGGTACAATTGAGTGGGACACCACCGCTTTTGGAAAATATAAAGTTGCTTCTGGGGTATACATGATTTTTGTTTCGGCACAAGATGGCATAGAAACTAAAGTCAAAAAAGTGATGATAATTAGATAATTTACAAATTCCAAATCGTAATTTCGTAATTAATATGTTAGTCAAAACCAAAGCCATCGTCATTTCAGCTCTCAAATACCAAGAGAAAAGCTTGATTGTAAAATGCTTTACACAATCCAATGGTTTGAAATCTTATTTCGTTCGTGATGCTTTTTCCTCCCGAAAGTCAAACCAAAAAATTGCTTATTTCCAGCCATTAACCATACTCGAAATCGAAGCCATTCATAAAAATAAAGGGACTTTAGAGAATTTCAAGGAAATTAAAATTGCGACTCCTTTTCAATCCATACATTCGGATATTTTCAAAAGTACGATAGTGATGTTTATTTCCGAAATCCTGCGCCATTCCATTCACGAAGAAGAAAAAAACGAACACCTATTTGCCTTTTTGGAAACGGCGCTATTTTGGCTCGACAATCACGAAGAAACGGCTAATTTTCACCTGATTTTAATGTTGGAAATCACGAAATACCTCGGCTTTTACCCTGATATTTCTGAAATGGAATTATCTTTTTTCGATACTAGCGAAGGTGTTTTCACTCCATTTCATGGAATTAATTCACTCACCGAACACGAAACGAATCTCTTCAAAAAATTAATTCCTTTAAAATTCGATAACGACCAGAAAATCTTCCACGTTATCGAAAGACAAATCGTCTTGAAAATCCTGATTGATTACTACGCTTTTCATCTCGAAGGTTTTAGAAAACCAAAATCCTTGGAAGTTTTGGCTACCGTTTTTTCTTGAAATGAATCCAAAGAATTTGGCGGTCATGAGATAGTTTTACTTTTAATACCTTTGGATCTTAATTTAACCTAAAATGAAAAAATTATTTATCCTTTTATTTTTTGCTAATGCATCTTTTGCAATTGCGCAACAAAAATACAATACTGAGAATGACATTCATTATTATGACGAAAGCACCAATAAAAAGGATTCGTATATGGATTCTCAATGTACTCTTGATATTTATTATCCCAATAATAAAAAGGATTTTGCAACAATCATTTGGTTTCATGGAGGCGGACTAACAAAAGGTAAAAAACAAATTCCAAAAGCCTTGATGGATAAAGGCTATGCCGTAATCGGGGTAGAATATCGACTGTCTCCAAATGTTAATGCGCCAGCCTATATTGAAGATGCTGCGGCCGCAGTTTCCTGGGTATTCAATACTATTGAAAAGTATGGAGGAAATAAAAAACTAATTTTTGTTTCTGGACATTCTGCAGGTGCTTATTTAGGAACAATTATCACTATGGACAAATCTTATTTGGCTAAATATAGCATCGACCCTATGGAAATAGCAGGGCTAATTTCTTTTAGCGGACAAGCCATTACACATTTTACTATCCGAAAAGAGCAAGGGATTAAAAGCACGCAACCGACTATTGATATGTATGCTCCAATTTATTATGTTCGCGAAGACACCCCTCCAATTTTACTCATAACAGGCGATCGCGAAATGGAATTATTAGGACGTTACGAAGAAAATGCCTATTTCTTGCGAATGATGAAATTGAACCGCAATAAAAATATCAGACTTTACGAATTGCAAGGATTTAACCATTCCGATATGGCCGAGCCAGCTTACCCATTATTATTAAATGAAGTAGAAACAATTTCCAAAAAAATCCTTGAAAAGAAGTAAAAAAGACATCGTAAGGAAACAGAAATTCTAATAAACACTTCATTTCAAACCAATACTTCAACTTTTGACTTTCAACTTTTGATTTCGGTATAAATTTATTACTTTCGCAAATAGTTTATACAAAAGGCAAAATGAGCACAAAATTTACTGAATACAAGGGACTTGACTTGCCAACTGTGGCGTCGGAAGTACTTGATTTTTGGAAGGCAGCAAACATTTTTGAGAAGAGTGTAACCACTCGCGAAGGCAGCCCACCGTTCGTGTTTTTTGAAGGGCCACCTTCAGCAAACGGACTGCCAGGAATCCATCACGTGATGGCGCGTGCTATTAAAGATATATTTTGTCGTTATAAAACCCAGAAAGGATTCCAAGTGAAGCGAAAAGCAGGCTGGGATACGCACGGTTTGCCAGTAGAATTAGGCACCGAAGCCGCCTTAGGCATTACCAAAGAAGATATTGGAAAAACAATTTCTGTAGCACAATACAATGAAGCCTGTAAAAAAACCGTGATGCGTTACACCGATGTATGGAACGATTTGACGGAAAAAATGGGTTATTGGGTAGATATGGAAAATCCGTACATTACCTACAAATCCAAGTATATGGAAACCGTTTGGTGGATTTTGAAACAAATCTACAACAAGGATTTGATGTACAAAGGATACACCATTCAACCGTATTCGCCAAAAGCGGGAACAGGATTATCTTCTCACGAAGTGAATCAACCTGGAAGTTATAGAGATGTAACAGATACAACGGTAGTAGCGCAATTCAAAGCTTTATCTGAAACTTTACCAAGCTTTCTTCAAGGCTTTGGGAATATTCATATTTTGGCTTGGACGACTACCCCTTGGACATTGCCAAGTAACACTGCTTTGAGCGTTGGGCCTAAAATTGATTATGTTTTAGTGAAAACATTCAATCAATATACTTTCTTACCTTCAAATGTGGTTTTGGCCAAAAACTTAGTCGGCAAACAATTTGCAAAAGGCTTTTTTGGCAGTACCGAAGCTGCCGATTTTGAAAATTTCAAAACTGGTGACAAACAAATTCCATATCAAGTTCTTGCCGAATGCAAAGGCACTGATTTAGTTGGAATTCGCTACGAACAATTATTGCCATTTACTTTGCCATATCAAAATCCAGAAAATGCTTTCCGAGTAATTTCAGGCGATTTTGTGACCACCGAAGATGGAACAGGAATTGTACATACCGCGCCAACTTTTGGAGCTGATGATGCGAAAGTAGCCAAAGAAGCAATTCCGGAAGTACCGCCAATGTTGGTTTTAGATGAAAACGGAAACCCCGTTCCATTGGTAAACTTACAAGGAAAATTCATCGATGGTGTAGGAAGTTATTCTGGAAAATACGTTAAAAACGAATATTATACCGAAGGCGAAGTTCCCGAACGCTCAATGGATGTGGAAATTGCTATCCAGTTAAAAGAAGAAAATAAAGCTTTCAAAGTTGAAAAATACGTTCACAGTTACCCGCATTGCTGGAGAACGGACACGCCAATTTTATATTATCCGTTAGATTCTTGGTTTATAGAAATCACGAAAGTGCGTGACCGAATGTTCGCCCTGAACGAAACCATCAACTGGAAACCAAAATCAACTGGTGAAGGACGTTTTGGAAATTGGTTGAAAAACGCCAACGATTGGAATTTATCTCGTTCTCGTTTTTGGGGAATTCCATTGCCAATTTGGAGAAACGAAGAAGGAACCGAAGAAATTCTTGTTGGTTCTGTTGAAGAATTATATAACGAAATTGAAAAATCAATTGCGGCAGGTTTCCAAAAAGAGAATCCTTTTAAAGGTTTCGAAATTGGAAACATGGACGAAGCAAACTATGATTTGGTTGACTTGCATAAAAATGTGGTCGATGAAATTACCTTAGTTTCTGCTTCCGGAAAACCAATGCAACGCGAATCTGATTTGATTGATGTTTGGTTTGATTCTGGCTCAATGCCTTATGCTCAATGGCATTATCCTTTTGAAAACAAAGATAAAATCGATGAGAATAAAGATTTTCCTGCTGATTTTATTGCCGAAGGGGTAGATCAAACTCGGGGTTGGTTTTATACTTTACACGCAATTGCAACTTTGGTTTTTGATAAAGTTGCGTATAAAAATGTAGTTTCAAATGGACTGGTTTTAGACAAAAATGGACAAAAAATGTCTAAACGTCTAGGAAATGCGACCGATCCATTCGAAACATTAAATGAATATGGACCGGATGCTACGCGTTGGTATATGATTTCGAATGCGAATCCTTGGGATAATTTGAAGTTCGACTTGGAGGGGATTGCTGAAGTTCGAAGAAAATTCTTTGGGACATTATACAATACCTATTCTTTCTTTGCTTTGTATGCCAATATCGATAAGTTTACTTATGCCGAAGCGGAAATTCCTTTAAACGAAAGACCTGAAATCGACCAATGGATTATTTCCGAATTGAATACTTTGGTAAAAGTGGTGGATGAAGCGTATGCAGATTATGAACCTACGAAAGCTGCCCGCGCGATTTCAGAATTTGTGGGTGAAAACTTGAGTAACTGGTACGTTCGTTTGTGTCGTCGTCGTTTCTGGAAAGGTGAATATGCACAGGACAAAATTGCGGCTTACCAAACCTTATATACGTGCTTATTGACCATTAGCAAACTGGGGTCGCCAATCGCTCCGTTCTTTATGGACAAGCTTTACAGAGATTTAACATTGGCAACAGAATCGGAAAAATTTGACTCTGTACATTTGGCAGACTTTCCAAAATATGTTGGAAACTTTGTTGATAAATCCTTGGAGAGCAAAATGCAGAAAGCGCAAACTATTTCTTCACTAGTTTTATCGCTTCGAAAAAAGGAAATGATCAAGGTGCGCCAACCCTTGCAAAAGATAATGATTCCAATACTTGACGAAAAACAACGTGACGAAATTGAGGCGATTTCGGATCTTATAAAGGCAGAGGTTAATGTAAAAGAAATCGTTCTTTTGGACGATGCTTCTGGAATTTTGGTGAAACAAATTAAACCGAATTTCAAGACACTTGGACCACGTTTTGGAAAAGACATGGGTCTGATAGCTAAAGAGATACAAGGATTTTCAGCAGAAAAAATTAATCAATTAGATAAAGTGGGAAGTCTCGATATTGTTATTTCAGGAAATAGCCTAACTTTATCATTAGAAGACGTAGAGATTTCTTCTCAGGATATTGAAGGATGGATAGTCGCCAACTCAAACGGAATAACTGTTGCGCTAGATATTACGATTTCTGAGGAATTAAAAGAAGAAGGAATTGCTAGAGAATTAGTCAACAGAATTCAGAATATAAGAAAAGATTCAGGATTTGAAGTTACTGATAAAATTAAAGTACATTTGCAAAAAAATTCAGCGTTAGAAAAAGCGGTAATGGCAAATGAAGCCTATATTAAATCCGAAACATTAACACAAACATTAGTTTTTGAAGACAGCATAAGCAATGGGTCCGAAATAGAATTCGACGAAATAAAAACAAAAATAGCAATCACAAAATAACTAGAAAATGACAGATGAAATTGCAAGATACTCAGATGCTGATTTAGCCGAGTTTAAAGAGTTAATACTAAAAAAAATAGCCAAAGCACAATCCGATTTAGATCTGATAAAAAGCGCCTATATGAACGATTTAAACAATGGAACAGATGACACATCTCCCACATTCAAAGCCTTTGAAGAAGGAAGTGAAACGATGTCTAAGGAAGCCAATTCACAATTAGCAATTCGCCAGGAAAAGTTCATCCGTGATTTGAAAAATGCGCTTTTCCGTGTAGAAAATAAAACGTATGGAACCTGTAAAGTAACGGGCAAATTGATAAGCAAAGAAAGATTGTTGATTGTTCCTCACGCAACTATGAGTATCGAAGCTAAAAATATGCAACGATAATTCTATTAGTATTAAAGCAACTAAAGCTCCTATTGGAGCTTTTTTTAGAAAATAACATTATTCTGCGCCACTAAAATTGATAAAATGACATTACGAAAAGCTTATTTAATAGTTTTTATTATATTAATTATTGACCAACTTTCAAAAATATACATCAAAACTAATTTTGTATATGGCGAAAGTGGGCAAATTGACGTTACTAGTTGGTTCAAAATACTATTGATAGAAAACGAAGGAATGGCTTGGGGAACAATAATACCAGGCATTTACGGAAAATTATTTCTTACTGTTTTTAGGCTCGTTGCCGTTTCGGGTATTGGATATTGGCTATGGGATTCTGTCGAAAGAAAACACAGTTCCAACTACCTCATTGTGGCAATTTCACTAATTCTTGCGGGCGCCTTTGGCAACATTGTCGATTCTGTTTTTTATGGTATAATTTTCGATGACAGCTACGGTCATTTGGCTACTTTATTTACAAATAAACCTTATGGAACTTGGTTTCACGGCAAAGTAGTTGATATGTTGTACTTCCCATTATTTGAAGGAAATTGGCCGGAATGGTTCCCTATTTGGGGCGGACATCACTTTAAATTTTTCAATGCCATTTTTAATATTGCCGATATGGCGATTTCTACAGGAGTTGGGATTTTGATTTTCTTTAATAAAAAAGCATTTCATAATCAATAAGAATCAATTTGGGCAATCAGAATTTGTAAACTCCTTTTGGTGTCACGCAATAATCTAATTTTACATCGCTTTCAAAAACATCCGCAATTAATTCTTCGGCTTCAAAAAAGGAAAGTCCAATTTTAATGGTTTCAGGCGTGCATTCCGTCAAGAATTTGTCATAAAATCCTTTGCCATAGCCGGCTCGATGTCCAGTTTTGTCAAAAGCTAAAAGCGGTACAAAGACCACTTCAATTTTACTAGTTGGAACTTCTAGCCCGTCAATGGGTTCTGGAATATTGTATTCGTTTTTTCTAATTTTAGTATTGTCCGTCAAAAGAAAATGGGTCATATTTCTAGTTTTGAAATCACTTTTTGAGATAATGGTTTCTTTATCTTTCCCGGAAAGCAAGTGCAAGATAAACTCGGTGTTAACCTCTTTTAATTCTGTTATGGGCAAAAAAATATGAAAATAGGTTTTCTCCCAAACAGGGAGCGTCAAAACTTTATTGGCAATAGCCAAACTAATTTCCTCCATATCATTTTCGGAAAGTTGGCTGCGCAAGGCTTTGTATTGGATTCGTAATTCTTTTTTATTCATAAAAATTTCAAAAGATAAAAGTAGTTAAATTCCAAATCTCTTTTTGGGTATCTGCTTTAATTTGATACTGAATTTATTAACTTTGTTGGATGAATAACCCAACTCTCGAACTTCAAATTCAAACCTTGCCTGACGGGCCCGGCGTGTATCAATATTATGATAAAGAGGGGAAGATTTTGTATGTGGGCAAAGCCAAAAATCTTAAAAAGAGAGTTTCCTCCTATTTTAATAAAATTCACGACACATCCAAAACTAATGTGTTGGTCAAGAAGATTGTAACCATAAAGCACATTGTGGTTCCTACTGAAACCGATGCGCTTTTATTGGAAAACAACCTTATAAAAACATTGCAGCCACGATATAATGTTTTGTTGCGTGACGACAAAAGTTATCCTTGGATTTGCATCAAAAAAGAACCTTTTTCGAGAATATTTTCCACTCGACGATTAGTTAAAGACGGCTCGGAATATTTTGGGCCTTACACGAGTTTCAAGACGGTGAATACTATTTTGGAATTGATAAAAGAATTATATCCGCTACGAACTTGCAATTTTGATTTAAGTAAAAGCAATGTCGAAAGCGGGAAATTCAAGGTCTGCTTGGAATATCATATTGGCAATTGCAAAGGGCCTTGCGAAGGATTTGAACTTTTGGAAAATTACCAAAAACAAGTGGATTCTATCCGCGAAATTCTGAAAGGAAATTTCAAGCAAAGTATGAAAGATTTCAAAAAGGTGATGACTGATTTGGCTCGGAATATGCATTTTGAAGAAGCCCAAAAAATAAAAGAAAAAATTGAAATTCTAGAAAATTACCAATCACATTCTACGATTGTCAATCCAAAAATAACTAATATCGACGTGTTTTCGTTAGTTTCTGATGAAAGTGCCGCATTTGTAAACTTTTTGCAAATTTCCCACGGCTCGATTATTCGTTCCCATACTATGGAAATAAAAAAGAAGCTGGATGAAACCGATGGAGAGTTGCTAGAATTGGCTATTATAGAACTTAGGGAACGTTTTCAATTATTGTCCAAAGAAATCATTGTACCCTTTAAAGTAGATTTGGGCGGAAGTATAAAAATTACTGTTCCTCAACTGGGCGATAAAAAGCAAATTTTGGATCTATCCATTCGAAACGCTAAATTTTACCGAATAGAACAATTAAAACAATTACAAATTGTAGATCCAGATCGTCACGCCAAACGAATTATGGCGCAAATGCAAAAAGACCTGAGATTACCAGTAGAACCCCGACATATCGAATGTTTCGATAATTCGAATATTCAGGGAACCAATCCCGTGGCGGCTTGCGTTGTTTTCAAGGACGGAAAACCCAGCAAAAAAGACTACCGCCATTTTAACATAAAAACCGTCGAAGGACCGGATGATTTTGCCTCGATGACTGAAGTGGTTTATCGCCGGTACAAACGGTTATTAGACGAAAAGGAACCTTTGCCACAGCTCATTATCATTGATGGCGGAAAAGGACAATTGTCTTCGGCCTTAAAAAGTATTGACGAATTGGGGTTGCGAGGAAAAATTACAATAATTGGTATTGCCAAAAGACTAGAAGAACTCTTTTATCCAGGGGATTCGATTCCGTTATATTTGGACAAAAAATCGGAAACATTAAAGGTAATCCAGCAATTGCGTAACGAAGCACACCGTTTTGGAATTACTTTTCATCGGGATAAAAGGAGTAAATCGGCACTCAATTCTTCGATAGAAAGTATTGGAGGAATTGGAGAAAAAACGATGCTTATACTAATACAACATTTCAAAAGTGTTAAAAGATTAAAGTTAGCCACAGAAAAAGAAATTTCTGATGTCGTAGGTGCTTCAAAAGCCAAAAAAATTTCCGACTTTTACAAGACCAATAGCTAATAAATGAAAAAGCTTACTTTATTTGTTTTTCTTTTTTTCAGTTTTCTGTCTTCTTTCTCGCAAGACTCCATCAAAAGACCTAAAATAGGATTGGTACTAAGTGGTGGTGGTGCAAAAGGATTTGCGCATATTGGGGTTTTAAAAGTTTTGGAACAAGCGGGTGTCAAAATTGATTATATCGGGGGAACGAGTATGGGTGCCGTTGTTGGCGGGCTTTATGCTTCGGGATATAGCGCTACTCAAATTGATTCCATTTTTAGAACTATAAATCTTGATGAGTTGCTTAAAAATTTTACGCCACGGGCATCAAAAAATTTTTATGAAAAGAGAAATGATGAGCTGTACTCGTTGGTTTTGCCATTTAATAAGTTTTCAATAGACATCCCTGAAGCACTTTCAAAGGGTATGTACAATTATAATTTATTAAGTTCCATAACTAGAAGTGTGAGACATATAACGGAGTTTGATAAGTTAAAAATTCCGTTTTTATGCATTGCCACAAATATAGAGACCGGAGAGAAGGTTGCATTAAAAAAAGGGAATTTGGTACTTGCTATGGCTGCAAGTTCTGCATTCCCTTCTTTATATTCTCCTGTAGAGATGGACGGAATGTTACTTGTAGATGGTGGCGTTTCTGATAATTATCCCATAGAGGAAGTGAGGAAAATGGGAGCAGATATAATTATAGGGGTTGACGTGCAAAACGACTTGATGAAGAGAGATGAACTTAAAAATGCATCAAAAATTTTAAGTCAAATAACAACTCTTCAATCCATAGAAAAAATGAAGAGAGAAATAGCAGATACTGATATTTATATTAAACCCGATATCAAAAACTATGGAATTATATCCTTTGACAAAGGTTTGGAAATTATCGAAAAAGGGGAAGAAGCCTCCTTTGCGGTTTTTGAGCAATTAAAAAAATATGGGAAGAAAGATTACAAACAAAATAATTTAAAAATTACCGTTGACAGCCTTCAAGTAAACAATATCATAATAAATAAATTAAAAAACTACACCCCATCATACATTAAGGGAAAATTAGGTTTTAAGAGCGGCGAAAAAATTAGCTATAATCAATTGAAAGCTGGAATTGACAATCTAAATGCTACACAAAATTTCAGTGCTATCAATTATTCGTTTGAAGATGCTAATTTAAAAGACGATATAAAATTGACATTAGTTGAAAACCCCACCAAAACTTTTTTAAAATTCGGGGTGCACTATGATGGGTTGTTTAAAAGCGGTGTTTTAGTGAATCTGACCCAGAAAAAAACTATTTTTAAAAATGATATTGCCTCTTTAGATGTCGTCTTGGGAGATAATTTAAGGTATAATCTAGATTATTATATCGACAACGGATTTTATTGGAGTTTTGGTTTCAAATCCCAATATAATCAATTAAATAGAAATGTTGCCAAAGAATTAAGCGGTCAACACCTAGATTCTCCAACTATAAAAACCATCAATACTGATTTTTCCGATTTAACGAATCAGGCATATCTTCAGACTATATTTGCTCAAAAATTTCTAATCGGAGCTGGGGTGGAACTTAAATTCTTAGATATAAAATCAGAAACCCCCGATTCCTCAATCATAATAGATAATAGCACCTATGCAAGTGTGTTTGGGTATATGAAATATGATTCTTTTGACAAAAAATACTTTTCTACAAAGGGATGGAGTTTCTCAACGGATATTCAATCTTATTTGGTTTCTTCTAATTACACCAATACATTTAAACCATTTTCTATTGTGAAAATCGATTTTGGAACTGCCACTACAGTGTTGAAAAAAACCACTATAAAATTTCAAGCAGATGCTGGGTTTTCTTTTGGCAACAAAAGTGTTCCTTTTTTTAATTTCGTTTTAGGAGGATATGGGTACAATACAATAAATAATTTTAAGCAGTTTTATGGCTATGATTTTTTGAGTATAGCAGCTAATAGTTATGTAAAGACTTCTATAACTATTGATTATGAAATTATGAAAAAAAATCATGTCAATTTATCTGCAAATTTTGCTAATCTGCAAGATAATCTTTTCCAATCAATAGATTGGATATCAATTCCGAAACACACTGGGTATGCCATAGGTTATGGGCTAGAAACCTTAATTGGACCCGTAGAGATTAAACATTCTTGGTCGCCAGAAACTGGAAAAAGATACACTTGGTTTGGTGTCGGGTTTTGGTTTTAATGTTACCAATGATTTATCGGATTCCAATATACAATTAAAAAGATTAAAAAATTTGACACAGCTACTTAATAACTCTCTTTGCGCTATAATCAAGAGACACATTTTTTAAAAGAACGCTAGAAAAGCTACTTTTTTTTATATAATGCAAAAAAATAACTTAATTTAACAACTATATTGATAAATCTTCTGTTAAACTTTGATTTTGGTTAAAAAAATATAGATTTGTTAGTTATCTTTGTACTCGAAAGCTGTAAGGGGTGGTTTCCTTGTAGTTATTTCATATAAATTTCATAATTTATAATTTTTTTGGTTAGTTAATAGCATAAAAACTCAGTCATTAGTTGACTGAGTTTTTTTGTTTTAATACATTTGGAATAAAATTTGCAAGAGCAGTTATTATAAAGCTAAAAAAGATTATGAAAAAAATATTCATTCTAGTATTATTTATTACAACCGTAAGTTTTGACGCTCAAAAACAAGACGCTTTTGATGTAGGAGAATGGTTTATATTTCGGATCCACTATGGGTTTGTTAATGCTGGCTTTGCAACTATGGAGGTTAAAGACGCGACCATAAACAATAAAAAAGTTTTTCGCGTTATAGGAAAAGGGTTTACTACAGGGATATCCCGATTGTTTTTCAAAGTGGATGATCTATATGAAAGTTATATAGATAAAGATACTGGAAACCCCTATCAATATATTAGAAAAATTAATGAAGGCGGATATGCCAAAAATCAGGAAGGGTTTTTCAATCAATTGGAAAATACAATTCGTGTAAAAGATTATAAGAACAACACGGTGGAAACCTTTAGTATTCCAAAAAAAACACAAGACATTATGTCTGCATTTTATTATTTGAGAAATTATCCTAGTATCGGCAAAATAAAACCTGGAGAATTCGTTGCAATAGATATGTTTTTTGATGATGAAACCACAAAGTTTAGATTAAAATTTTTAGGTCGAGAGGACATTACAACTAAATTCGGGGTGGTGCCAACTATGATTTTTAGACCATTGGTACAATCTGGACGTGTTTTTAAAGAGAAGGAAAGTTTAACGGTATGGATATCTGACGATGACAACAAACTCCCAATCCGTGTAAAAGCTAACCTTAGTGTAGGATCAATTAAAGCCGACTTAGATGGTTTTAAAGGGTTAAAATATCCGTTTGAAACCAAATTAATCAACATAAAACCAAATTAAAATACTGTTAAAAAGAAAACAATCCCCTTATTATTCATGAAAATTTTCTCTCATGATTAAAAGTAAAATGATTTCTCAAAAAGATAATATAATAAAGGATATAATTCACAAAAATCTAGGCTTTTAAAAAAGTAGCTGTACTTATAATTGTTTTATTTGACAAACTAATAGTGTAAATTTGCCTAAAGAAAAAATTAATAATATTCACGAATTATAATCATAATGGCCTTACAAAATACAAATCCTACAACAACAATAGCCTGGCAAAAACTTCAGAAACATTTTCAGGAAATGAAAGATGTTTCTACGAAAGGTATGTTTCAACAAGACAAAACCAGAGCCGCACAATTTCATTTGCAATGGAATGATTTTGTAATTGATTATTCTAAGAATATTGTTAATCAGGAAACCATGGGTTTGTTGCTTGATTTGGCAAATGAAGTCCAATTGAAAGATGCAATCACTAAATACTTCAATGGCGACATCATTAATCAAACTGAAAATAGGGCAGTTTTACATACAGCTTTGCGTGCCACAGCCACTTCAAAAACAGAAGTAGATGGAGAAAATGTAATGCCAGGAATTTTTCAAGTAAAAGATAAAATTAAAAACTTCACTAACGAAGTGATCAACGGGGACAGGAAAGGATTCACAGGAAAATCGTTTACGGATATTGTCAATATTGGAATTGGTGGTTCAGACCTTGGTCCCACAATGGCTGTTGAAGCATTGCAGTTTTATAAAAATCACTTGAATGTTCACTTTGTATCGAATGTAGATGGAGATCACGTTAATGAAATTATTAAAAAACTAAATCCAGAAACTACGCTTTTTGTTGTTGCTTCTAAAACATTTACCACTCAGGAAACACTGACTAATTCACAGACCATCAAAAAATGGTTTTTAGAATCGGCAAAGCAAGAGGATGTGGCCAAACATTTTGTGGCGGTTTCAACCAATATTCAAAAAGTCACTGAATTTGGAATCAATCCTGATAACGTTTTCCCAATGTGGGATTGGGTTGGAGGTCGATTTTCCTTGTGGAGTGCCGTTGGACTTTCAGTAAGTTTGGCCGTTGGTTTTGACAATTATGATGCATTATTAACTGGTGCTAATGAAATGGATGAACATTTTAAAACAGCCGATTTTGATAAAAACATACCTGTTACGCTAGCACTGTTAAGTATTTGGTACAATAACTTTTTTGGCGCGGAAAGCGAAGCCTTAATTCCGTATACGCAATATTTGCAAAAACTAGCGCCTTACTTACAACAAGGCACAATGGAAAGCAACGGTAAAAGTGTTGGTCGCGACGGAAAACCAGTAAACTATCAAACGGGAACGATTATATGGGGTGAGCCCGGAACCAATTCGCAACATGCTTTTTTTCAGTTAATTCACCAAGGAACCAAATTGATACCTTCCGATTTTATTGGGTTTGTAAAACCATTATACGGAAACGAAGATCATCACGACAAATTAATGTCGAACTTTTTTGCGCAAACTGAAGCCTTAATGAATGGGAAAACAGCAGAACAGGTTCAGGCAGAATTTGACAAACAAGGACTTTCTGCAGAAAAAGCAAAATTCCTTTTACCGTTTAAAGTTTTCAACGGAAACAAACCTACCAACACCATTCTAATTCAAAAATTGACGCCAAAGACCTTAGGTTCGTTAATTGCATTATATGAACATAAGATTTTTGTGCAGGGAATAATCTGGAATATTTTTAGTTATGATCAATGGGGCGTTGAGTTGGGTAAACAATTGGCTAATTCAATCCTTGAAGAGCTAAATTCAAAAAAAGTAAATTCTCATGATAGCTCCACCACATTTTTATTAAATCACTTTTTACAAAATAAATAAAAAAAGAAGAAATCTTTTTCATTTTAAAAAATTGACATCCTCCTTATTAATAAACAATGCAAGTAATTTAAAAAGGGCCTCTTGGTCTAAGAATGCCCTTTTTTATTATATTTGTTAAAACAAAAAACTTATTTTATGTACGAATTCATTCAAAAATTTCATTCTGGCTGGGCTTATTTAGCAGTTTTAGTATTAGTTGTCGCGGTTATCAATTCATTCGTTGGGCTTTTTTCAAAAAAAGAATTTACGGCGACAGACCGAAAAATTGCCCTCTTTGGCTTGGTGGCAATACATACCCAATTATTAATAGGATTGGTTTTGTATTTTGTTTCTGGAAGAGGTTTTGACTCCTTAGGCCAAATGAGTAATTCGGAATTACGATTAACCTCATTAGAACACCCATTGATCAATCTCATTGGCATTACTTTGATTACGATAGGCTGGATGAAACACAAAAAACTAAATACAAGTGAATCGAAATTCAAGACCTTTTCTATTTATTATGCTTTGGGATTAGTGCTTATATTGAGTAAAATTCCTTGGGAATTGTGGTTCAAAAACTTATAAAACCTTTTTTACTTGGTATAGTTTTTGCCAAATTGACTTCGCAAAAAAGTAAATGATGAAATCGAAGATTTCCAAAACGAGTACTAGCTAAGCACAAAAAACAATTTTAAAACGGTGAATAAAAAAATAATCACGCTTTTTATTTCAATTACCCATATAGGTTTTGCGATTGGTCAAAACTTGAATAAAGATAAGCAAAAGGGAATTTCAGCTAAAGATACCCTTAAAAAAAGCAAAGCGCTTTTCTCGTCTCAGGAAGTTGCTTCAGATACCTTATTCTTTGAAATAGGGAAGTTTAAATTGTATAAAAAAGAGGCCCATGCCTCCTACTATGCTGACAAGTTTAATGGCAAAAAAACAAGTAGCGGCAAAAGATTTGACAATAACAAATATACCGCCGCTCACAAAAAACTGCCTTTTGGAACAAAAGTGAAAGTAACCAATGAGGCCAACGGAAAATCAGTAATCGTTGAAGTAATAGATAGAGGGCCGTTTGTAAGATCGAGAGAAATTGACCTATCGAAACGCGCCTTTATGGAAATCGCAAAGAACAAATCAGCCGGAATTATGCTCGTAACCATCGAGGTGCTTCAAAAATAATTAGTGCCAATTCGCAAAAGGGTTCTTGCTTAAATTGGAATTGTAATACCTATTGTCATTGGTGACTTCTTTGCCAAGCCAAATCGGTTTTTCGAAAGTTTCGTTTTCCGATTTAAGCTCTACTTCAGCTACAATTAACCCTGTATTTTCGCCATAAAACTCATCAATTTCAAAGATATGATTCCCTACTTTTACTTCAAAACGGGTTTTGTCGACAACTCCTTTTTCGCACAAGTTCAATAATGCTGTGGCTTCTTCAACAGGAATTTCTTTTTCCCATTCAAAACGCGATAAACCAGATTCATTTGAGGCTCCTTTTATGGTCAAGAGCGCCTTATTTCCTTTTATGCGAACACGAACAGTGCGTTCTGGAACGGAACTTAAATAGCCTTGTGTGATTCTATTTTCGGCAAACGCTTCTTTTTTAAAAGCTTCTGAGGTCGTGAGGAATTTTCGTTCTATTTCAATCATTTTGTCATTGTGAGGCACAAAGTGCTCTTTTAAAGAATTTCAGCAAGTTTTTTTTATGATTTTATTCATCAAATGTATAATAAATCTCTGAGTATCTTTTAATAATACAAACTTAGGAGAAAAAAAGTGATAATTGTGGGGGTTGGTATTTTTTAAACAAAAAACCACGCCTTAAAGCGTGGTTTTTGATATTATTGATAGCTTTGAAACTATTCAATTTCCGAAACTCTTAATGTGTTTACCATTCCTTTTTCTACAATAGGCATAGCCGCTAAGTTGATAAGAAAGTCGCCTTTTTCAACAAATCCTTTTTGTTTCGCTATTTCATTTACGTCTGTAATAGTCTCATCGGTACTTACTGATTTTTCATATAAGTATGATTTTACACCCCATAATAAATTAAGTTGCGTTAGGATTCTTTTGTTTGAAGTAAAAACTAATATATGGGCTTGCGGTCTCCAAGCAGATATTTGAAAAGCAGTATATCCACTATTAGTTAATGTGCAAATGGCTTTTGCTTTTATCGCATTGGCCATATGTACCGCATGGTGACAAATTGTTTTGGTAATAAAACGGTTTGTTCGTATTTGTGGGGTGTTTTGAGGAACTTGGATTAATGGGGAATCTTCAACAGCTTCAATGATTTGTGTCATTTTCTGAATAACCTGAACGGGATAGTTTCCGGTAGCCGTTTCTCCAGAAAGCATCACGGCATCAGCACCATCCATAACGGAATTGGCTACGTCATTTACCTCGGCTCTAGTTGGAGTCAAACTGGTAATCATAGTTTCCATCATTTGAGTAGCAACAATTACTGGAATTCGTGCTGTTTTTGCACGGCGAATCAAATCTTTTTGAACTAATGGAACTTCGTGAGCAGGAAGTTCAACTCCTAGATCACCACGAGCCACCATCAAGGCATCACAATAAGCAATAATCTTGTCAATATTTTCTAACGCCTCTGGCATTTCGATTTTGGCAACAATTGGAATTTTATAAGATGAATGTTTGGCAATTAATTCTTGTAAATCTTGTAAATCTCTTGGTGTTTTTACAAAAGACAGTGCTATCCAATCTACGTTTTGACCAATAGCAAAAATAGCATCGGCAATATCTTTCTCTGTCATGGCAGGTAAGGATATTTTTGTATTGGGAAGGTTGACCCCTTTTTTAGATTTCAATTCGCCTCCTTGAATTACTCGTGCGACTACTTCTGCTTTTTTGTCGGTTTTTACAATTTCAAAAATAAGTTTCCCATCATCAAGTAGGATTCTTTCTCCTGGATTTACATCGTTCGGAAAGTTTTGGTATTTCATGAAAACTTTTTGGGCAGTTCCAAGAATATCTTCAGCAGTTGTGAAAGTAATTAGATCTCCGTCATTTACTATGATACCATCTTCCATAATACCCACGCGAAGTTTTGGTCCTTGTAAATCACCTAGAATTGCCGTTGTGTAACCAAATTCTTCATTAAGACCTCTAATAATATTTATTTTTTCCTTAACATCTTCATAGTCAGCATGCGAAAAATTTATTCTAAACACATTTACGCCTGCGTCAATCATATCCTTTATGATTTCTCTTGTGCTACATGCAGGCCCTAGTGTGGCTACAATTTTGGTTTTTTTGTTTGTAAACATTAGTATTAAAAAATTAAATTGTTTTTTGATTTGATTTTATTGGTTTCAACTGTATAAATCGCAGATATGCTATCAATAGTATTTAAGTCAGCCAGTATTTTTATTACATCCATAGTTTCGTCCAAATTTTCTATCTTTAAAAAATAATCTACTTTCTTAAATTCTGGAAGCAAATACACCTTTGTTGAGACTTCCAGAGTCAGATTTGAAAATAGGTTTTGGCTATTGTCTTTTTTTTGTTGAATAACTTCGTTTTTATTTTGAATTAAATTCCAAGAAATCGCTTTTTCAACAGCATAATAATAAAATCTTGAGAATTTTGTTTCTCCTTCTTTTATGTTAATTTGAATCTCATTTTTGCTTTTGCTTAAATTTATTAGCAGATTCTGATTGATTAAATACGCCAATCGATAATCTTCTAATGAAGTATGAAAAGCAATAAGATGATAATCTATTTCATCAAATTCATCAAGATCTAATTTATGAATAGCCATATTCATGAAAAAATAAGTTGTAAATATAGTACTTCTAATGAAGTATCGCCCTTTAAAAACTGATGTTTTCGTTATTTTATAAACGATAACGTTTTAGTTTTGGCGAAATTCATATTATTTATTATCAATTAAATTCTGAAATGCAAAATAAGCCCGTTGGGAAGCTTTTTCCTCTGCTTTCTTTTTTGAAGTTGCTCTAGCTTTTGCAATCACTTTATCGTCAATGCTTAATTTAACGCCAAAGAGTCTTTGGCCATCAATTCCATTGTCTTCAAAAATATCATAGTGAAAATGTTTCTTTTCTTTTTGACACCATTCTATAAGTAGACTTTTATAACTAATTACTTTTCCTTCTAATCGGGCAATATCCACATACGGAATAACGACCCTTTTTTGAATAAATTTTTCACAATATTCGTAGCCCCGGTCAAGATAAATTGCTCCAACTAAGGACTCAAAAATATTACCATGAATATTATCTCCAAAATGCTGTAAAGGAACTTTGCTTTCTATAAATCGAACCAAGTTAAAGTCTTTTCCCAGTTCGTTTAAATGCTCTCTACTTACGATTTTTGAACGCATTTTAGTGAGGTAGCCTTCGTCTCCCTCAGGAGCTTTGTTGAATAAATGTGCCGCAATCACAGAACTTAACATAGCATCTCCAAGGAATTCAAGTCGTTCGTAATTAATGGCATTTCCCCTTTCGTCTAACTTATTAGAAGAACGATGGGTAAACGCTTTTTTATAGTATTCGATAGTTATTGGAGCAAAACCTAATACTTCATGTATAGCATCAAAAAAAATCCCGTCTTCAAGAGAACGGGATTTCGAAAATATTTTTCTAATAATATTCATTAACAATTAGAAGTCTAATTTTTTTACTAATACACAAGCATTGTGACCTCCAAAACCAAAAGTATTACTCATCAAGACATTCATTTCTCTTTTTTGGGCAACATTAAACGTAAAGTTTAATTTTGAGTTGATGTTTTCATCATCGGTAAAATGATTTATGGTAGGAGGAACAATTCCATATTTCATGGAAAGGATAGAAGATATCGTTTCAATTGCCCCTGCCGCACCGAGCAAATGACCCGTCATGGATTTTGTCGAATTCAAGTTCATTGTATAGGCATGTTCGCCAAAAACGTGTTCTATTGCTTTAGATTCGGCCAAATCCCCTAGCGGTGTTGAAGTTCCGTGCATATTCACACCATCAACATCGGTAGGTTTTAACCCTGCGTCTCTTAAACAATTTAACATCACGTTTTTTGCACCCAAACCTTCAGGATGAGGAGCTGTAATGTGATATGCATCTGCCGACATTCCGCCGCCACCAATTTCACAATAAATATTTGCGCCTCGAGCAATAGCGTGTTCGTATTCTTCAAGAATTAAAGCCCCGGCGCCTTCACCAAGTATAAAACCATCACGGTCTTTATCCATAGGCCTTGAAGCGGTTTTCGGATCATCATTTCTTGTCGAAAGTGCATGCATGGCATTGAATCCACCCATACCTGCAATAGTTACCGCAGCCTCTGAGCCGCCAGTTATCATTATGTCGGCATGGCCTAATCGGATATAATTAAAAGCGTCTATGATAGCGTTTGTGGATGAGGCACAAGCAGAAACCGTTCCGAAGTTTGGCCCTCTAAATCCATATTTTATGGAAATGTGTCCACAGGCAATATCTCCAATCATTTTGGGTATAAAAAAAGGGTTGAATTTTGGAGTTCCGTCCCCAGCAGCAAAATTTAGAACTTCAATTTGAAAAGTTTCTAATCCCCCTATTCCTGATCCCCAAATTACTCCTGCTCTATCTTTATCTATTTTATCTAAGTCAAAATTAGCATCATTCATAGCTTCTTCGGAGGAAACCATAGCGTATTGTGCATAACGATCCATTTTCCGAGCGTCTTTTCTGTCTATGAAATCTTCAACATTAAAGTTTTTTAATTCACAAGCAAACTGGGTTTTGAATTTTGAAGCATCAAAATAAGTTATTGGAGCAGCTCCGCTAACGCCGTTAACAAGTCCGTTCCAATATTCTTGAACAGTATTTCCAATAGGAGTAAGAGCGCCTAGGCCCGTCACTACAACTCGCTTTAATACCATGATTTATTATTTAGTATTTTTAAGACAAATAAAACCCATGCTTTTTTGCTGTATTACTAAGACAAAAGAGCCATGGGCAATATATTATAAATATCAATTTGATTGGAATTCAATCAAAAATTTAATTTTAAAATAATAACACCCGTTTGTAAAATGGCAAACGGGTGTTTTTTTATTATTTTTTAGCTTCTTCGATATAAGAAATCGCTTGACCTACAGTTCCAATGTTTTCTGCTTGATCGTCTGGAATCTGAATATCAAATTCTTTTTCGAATTCCATAATAAGCTCTACAGTGTCTAATGAGTCAGCTCCTAAATCATTAGTGAAGCTAGCTTCTGTTACAACTTCGTTTTCGTCAACACCTAATTTGTCTACGATAATAGCTTTTACTCTTGATGCAATGTCTGACATAATCTTTAATTTTAAAATTTAAATTGTTGGCAAAAATAAAAAACTTTATTTTAAAACAACTATTTAGTTCATAAATGTGTCGACGAATTTAGAAAATAAATTTAACAAAGACTTCATAATGTTATTTATTATCACTTTTTATGCTTTTTTTTGCATAATTGAAATCCTTTATCTTATGAATAAAATAGTAATTTTTGCGTCTGGATCGGGGACAAATGCCGAAAATATTATACAGTATTTTAAAGCTAAAGATGGTTCAGCCAGTTTTACCGTTTTTACCAATAATCCAAATGCCAAAGTAATTGAAAGAGTCAAAAAAATTCAAGTACCTGCTGAAATTTTCACTAAAGTAGAATTATTTGAAAACAAAGTATTGCGAAAATTAAATATTATTCAACCGGATTTAATTGTTCTTGCTGGATTTTTGCTTAAACTTCCTAAAGCTATCATCGAAGCCTATCCAAACAAAATAATAAACATACACCCCGCTTTGCTGCCAAAATATGGAGGGAAAGGGATGTACGGAATGAATGTGCATAGAGCCGTTGTCGAAAATAAAGAAAAGGAATCGGGGATAACAATTCATTACGTAAACGAAAATTACGACGAAGGAAATATCATTTTTCAAGAAAGTTTTCCTTTGTTGGGGAAGGAAACTCCAGATGATGTAGCTGAAAAAATACATGAACTAGAACAACGCCATTTTCCTGAAGTTATCGAAAAACTCATAACCCAAGGCCTAATGCCCAAAACACTTTAACCTTGGAACACGATGTACATATTTACACGGATGGCGCTGCTAAAGGAAATCCCGGGCGTGGTGGGTACGGCGTTGTTATGGAGTTAGTTGGCACGCCACATAAAAAGGAATTTTACGAGGGTTTTCGTCACACTACCAATAATAGAATGGAATTATTAGCGGTAATTGTTGGTCTCGAAAAGCTAAAAAAAACCAACATGAAAGTTTTGATTGTTTCAGATTCTAAATATGTGGTGGATTCTGTTATGAAAAAATGGGTTTTTGGCTGGGAGAAAAAAAGTTTTACAGGGAAGAAAAACCCTGATTTGTGGACTCGATTTCTAAAAATTTATAGAAAGCACCAAGTCGATTTTAAATGGATAAAAGGGCATAGCAACCATCCTCAAAACGAACGTTGCGATGAATTGGCCGTGATGGCTTCGA
Source organism: Flavobacteriaceae bacterium (assembly GCA_947446635.1). Lineage (GTDB taxonomy): Bacteria > Bacteroidota > Bacteroidia > Flavobacteriales > Flavobacteriaceae > Flavobacterium. The sequence continues at coordinate 43,331 of CANFHF010000003.1, read as the reverse complement.
TGCAAAAAAAACTTTCAGTTGATGTTTTTTATGAGAAGGAAACCGACAATATTTTGTGAAAACTTCTAATCGTATCTGTTTTCAAACTTCAAACTTATAAACTATCTTTGCTGCTTAATTCGAATCATGTAGTATGAATAAATTATTGATTGTTGGAACGGTCGCTTTCGACGCAATTGAAACCCCTTTTGGCAAAACGGACAAAATTTTAGGTGGTGCAGCAACTTACATTGGGATTTCGGCATCTCATTTTAACCTCGAGTCTGCCATTGTTTCAGTTGTTGGAGATGATTTTCCACAAGAATACATCAATTTATTAACGGACAGAAACATTGATGTTTCAGGTCTTGAAGTGGTCAAAGGAGGAAAAACTTTCTTCTGGAGTGGTCGATATCATAACGATTTGAATTCTAGAGACACATTAGACACCCAATTAAATGTATTAGCAGATTTTCAGCCAAAAGTCCCACAAAACTTTAAAAATGCTGATGTGGTAATGTTAGGGAATTTGCATCCATTAGTGCAAAGTGGTGTTTTAGAACAAATGGATGTGAAACCAAAATTAATAGTTTTAGACACCATGAATTTTTGGATGGATTGTGCCTTGCCTGAATTATTAGAAGTAATCAAACGCGTTGACGTTATTACGATCAATGACGAGGAAGCACGACAACTTTCGGGAGAGTATTCCTTAGTTAAAGCCGCTGCAAAAATTCACGCAATGGGGCCAAAATTTGTTGTCATTAAAAAAGGAGAACATGGGGCATTATTATTTCACAGCCATGAAATTTTCTTTGCGCCTGCCTTACCTTTGGAAGAAGTTTTTGATCCAACAGGGGCAGGAGATACATTTGCAGGTGGATTTGCAGGATATATTACACAAAGCGGAAACATATCTTTCGAAAACATGAAAAATGCCATAATATACGGTTCAAATTTAGCTTCTTTTTGTGTAGAAAAATTTGGGACTGAAAGAATGGTTGGGCTTGAAAAAGTGGAAGTGACTAACCGATTGAAACAATTCAAATCATTGACACAATTTAACATAGAAATATAATGTAAAATTATGAAGCCTCGGAAACGAGGCTTTTTCAATAAACAACCCCTATACAATGAGCGACGCAATAAAACACGAATGTGGGATTGCCCTTCTACGATTAAAAAAACCGTTAGAATTCTACAAAGAAAAATACGGTACGGCTTTCTACGGGATACAAAAAATGTATTTGATGATGGAAAAACAGCACAACCGTGGACAAGACGGCGCTGGTTTTGCAAGTATAAAACTAGATGTGGAGGCTGGGGAAAGATACATCAGCCGCGTGAGATCGAATCAATCACAGCCCATTCAAGATGTTTTTGCTCAAATTAATGAAAGAATAAATGAGGAAATGGCTTCTCATCCAGAATACGCTGATGATGTGACCCTTCAAAAAAAGAATATCCCTTATCTAGGCGAATTGTTTTTAGGACATGTTCGTTATGGAACGTTCGGAAAAAATAGTATCGAAAGTGTTCATCCCTTTTTGAGACAAAGTAATTGGATGCACCGGAACCTTATTTTGGCTGGAAATTTCAATATGACTAATGTAAAAGAACTTTTTGAAAATCTAGTGGAATTAGGACAGCATCCAAAAGAAATGGCGGATACTGTTACTGTAATGGAAAAAATTGGCCATTTTCTAGACAAAGAAGTAATGCAACTGTATCAAGATTGCAAAGCAATGGGCTTGTCTAAACGGGAAGCGTCTCCTGTGATTGCTGAAAAACTAGATGTTGCCAAAATATTAGCAAGAGCATCTAAAAACCTTGATGGCGGTTATGCTATGGCAGGACTTTTGGGGCATGGGGACGCTTTTGTTTTTAGAGATCCAGCAGGAATTCGACCAGCCTATTTTTATGAAGATGACGAAATTGTGGTGGTAGCCTCAGAACGCCCTGTTATTCAAACAGTATTTAATATCACTTTTGAAAAAGTACAAGAAATTAATCCTGGTAGCGCCTTAATTATAAAGAAAAACGGAAGTGTTTCGATGCAAGAGATTCTTACTCCAACAGTTAAAAAAGCCTGTTCTTTTGAAAGAATTTACTTTTCTAGAGGAAGTGATGCCGAAATATATCAGGAAAGAAAAAATTTGGGAAAATTAATTTTGCCAGCGGTTCTTGGTGCCATTGGAAACGATACTGACAATACCGTGTTTTCTTATATTCCAAATACTGCTGAAACTTCTTTCTACGGAATGATAGAAGCTGCGCAAGATTTTTTAAATCAAAGAAAAAATAATTACATTCTTGAAAACCGCAAGAAATTAACCAAAGAAAAATTGGAAGAAATCCTTTCGGTAAAAATAAGAACCGAGAAAGTAGCCATTAAAGACGCAAAACTTCGAACTTTCATCACTGAAGACAGTAGTCGCGATGATTTAGTGGCGCATGTTTATGATGTAACTTACGGTGTGATAAAACCAACCGACAACTTGGTGATTATTGATGATAGTATTGTGAGAGGGACAACGCTCAAAATGAGTATTATCAAGATGATGGATCGTTTGAAGCCAAAAAGCATTGTTGTAGTTTCATCGGCTCCACAAATTCGATATCCCGATTGTTATGGAATTGATATGGCAAAACTAGAGGGGTTAGTTGCGTTTAGAGCTGCCTTAGCGCTTTTAAAAGACAGAAACCTGTACCATATTGTTGATGAAGTTTATGCTAAATGCAAAGGACAGGAAAACCTTAAAGATCGCGAAGTGGTTAATTTTGTCACTGAAATCTATGCCCCGTTTCAGCCACAGGAAATTTCAGATAAAATAGCACAACTACTGAGTTCGCCAGAAATTAACGCCGTGGTAAAAATCATTTTTCAAACTGTTGAGGATTTACATATTGCCTGTCCAAAGAATTTAGGGGATTGGTACTTTACTGGAGACTACCCTACCCCAGGAGGCAATCGAGTTGTAAATAAGGCATTTATGAATTTTTATGAAGGGAAAGACGCTAGAGCCTATTAAAATATCAATATTTAAGTAGTTCGTCTAATATTTTGCAAAGTTCGTCTAATATATTAGCTTAAAAAATACAACTTGAATATCTTTAACTCACCATAATATTAGTAGGTTAGTTTATGGTAGATTTGGGGCAAAAAAGGTGAAAGCAATTTCACCTTTTTTATTGGAAGAAAGTCAAGGGGAAGATAGAGGAAATCCGACGAAAACTCAAATAAGAAGAACATTTTCAAGAGAAATATAGAAAATAATTAAAAAAAATAGGCCCCGGTAGATTTGGAACTGATTAAAAGGTATTTTTGAATGGAATTTGCAAAATTATAACAAGAATTGTTATTTTATACACAAAAAATCCAAAAATGAAAGCCATTTTCTCGCTAAAAGAAGCCCTCCAAAAGATAGAATATTTTTGTTCTTATCAAGAACGGTACCATGAGGAAGTGGTTGCAAAATTGCAAACGATGAAGATGGATCAAGAAGAAATAGATACCATCATGGTACACCTGATCACATCTAATTTTCTGAATGAAGAACGCTACGCTTGTAGCTTTGTCAGAGGAAAACACCGTATTAAACATTGGGGAATCATTAGAATTACCAACGAGCTAAAGTCTAAAAAAATAACGAAATCCCTTATCAATAGAGCCCTTAAAGAAATCACTCCCGAAGAATACTTAGAAACTTTTCACACACTAGCGCAACGTCAATGGGAATTCATCAAAGAAACAAATGTGTTAAAAAAACGGAAAAAGTTTTGTGATTATTTGCTTCGGCGAGGTTTTGAAAGTAGTTTGGTTTATGACAAAGTGAAGGGATTGGAGTCTATAAAAAGTTCAGAATGACACAAATGATTAATATGTTTTGTTTGCCGTAGTAAAATTTTATAAGGTCAACAGAACGCTTACTGCATTTCCACCAAAACCTACTGCATTAATCAAAATTTTACGGATTGTCTTTCTTGTTTTTTGCTCTTCAGCAAATGGGACTGGTATGAATTCTTGGTGTTGCATCATTAAAATTGCCATTTCGATACTCAAAATTCCTGATGCGCCAAAGGTGTGTCCGATTTTCCATTTATTTGTAGTCAGCATAGGCAAATTGGTGCCGAAAACTTTTTGGATGGCTTTATATTCTGTCAAGTCACCTACTTTTGTTCCTGGAGCGTGCATGACAATGACATCAACTTCAGATAAATCCGTATTTTGCAAAGCCATTTTCATTGATTTTTGGAAACAAGTGGCTTCAGCTGATATAGAAATGTTATGTTCCAAAATTTCGGTAGCATATCCAATGCCTTCTATAAAAGCGATTGCGTTTTCTTTTTTGCCAATTTCCAAACAACAAATGGCTGCACCTTCGCCTAGTAATAAGGTATTTTGATTTTTCTTTAAGTCGAAAGCGCGACAAGGAAAAACATCCTCATTATTGGAATATATTTTCAAGGCTCGCATTTGGGCAATAGTGAAATCAGTAAGAGGGGCTTCACTTCCGCCAACTAAGAATTTGTCAGCCATTCCAGCGCGAAGCCAGGCAACTCCATTTAATAAAGCGTGTAAGGCTGTTGAACATGTAATGGAATGCGAAATTTCAGGTCCTGAACTTTGCAAATCATGAGCTACCCAAGAGGAGATGTTTCCTAAAGTAGTAGTGGGAGAGGTTAACGTTTGGGCTTTGGATGTCTCTAAATATTCTTGATGGTGTTGCTCGAACAACTCAGTGGCGCCTCGAGAAGAACCAATATTAATTCCGAAGATATCATTTTGGTTCCAACCTGCTTTTTGTATGGCTTTGCGTGAAGCAGCCATTGCGAACAAAACCGATCTGTCCAAAGATTTGTATTTTATATCCGATTGTTTTAGAGTCTCAACATCCTCGTTTGAATTATCATCAAGTTGGGCAATAAGGGTCTTTTTATGGTCTAAAAAGCGTTCGGTAAAACAATGATTTAGGTTTTTATAGTTTTCCCAAATTGTCTTTGAATAATTACCTAAAGGGGAAATAGAGGCTATGGATGTTATGGAAATGACTTTAGGCAAGATTGTTTTTTTAATGCAAATGTCGCAAAGTTTTTTGCAAAATTGACAAAGTTTTGAATAATTTATAAATGGATTTTTACAAAATCAAACTGTTTTCAATGCTTTTTCAATCACTTCATATACTTTTCGCAATTGGTCATCAGTGATGATATAAGGGGGTAAAATATATACAATATTGCCAATAGGCCTTAGAATTATTCCGTTTTCGATAAAAAAATCATACAGTTTATTGCGCAAGCTTCCATAATAGCTTTCCGAACTTTCCGTTTTGATTTCCAATGCAAAAATAACTCCTAGCACTCGTGTTGTGACAACCGCCGGGTGGTGTTCGATGTGTTTTTGAAAACCCAAATGGCTTTTGTTTACCCGAATAATATTGGCTTGCATTTCTTCCGTTTGCAATAACGACAAACTTGCCAAAGCCGCAGCACAACCGGTAGGATTTGCTGTAAAGGTGTGTCCATGAAACAAAGCTTTATAAATGTCTTCATCATAAAAAGCATCATAAACATCTTGGGTAAAAGTGGTAATCGCCATTGGAATTGTTCCTCCAGTCAAGGCTTTCGACAAACACATCATATCCGGTTTTTCGTTTAGATAATCCGTGGCAAAAGTTCTTCCTGTTTTGCCAAAACCCGTCATCACTTCGTCGGCAATAGTGAGTACCTTATTTTCATGACAGATTCGTATTAATTTATCAAGCCCTACAGATTCATACATTACCATTCCGGCTGCCCCTTGCACTAATGGTTCAAAAATAAATCCTGCACAATTATTGTTTTGAATAGCTTCCGCCAAAGCATTGAGGCTATCTTGCATCTGCCCTTTTATTGGAACTGGAATACGAATTACATCAATCAACATACCCTGAAATGCTTCTGTAAAACAAGAAATTCCGCTGGCTGCCATTGCGGCAAATGTGTCTCCGTGAAAAGCATTTTCGAAAGCAATAATTGTTGTTCTTTTTTCTCCTTTATTATAGAAAAACTGCAAAGCAACCTTAATAGCCACTTCAACCGCGGTGGAGCCATTGTCTGAAAAGAATAATTTTTGTTGGTTTTTGGGTAAAATTTCTATCAACTTTTCGGCCAAAACAACAGCTGGTTCGTGCGTAAATCCACCAAAAAGAACGTGTTCTAAAGTAGTGAGTTGTTTATAAATTGCATCAGCAATAAATTTATTCGAATGCCCGAATGGGTTGACCCACCAAGAAGCAATAGCGTCAATGTATTCTTTGTTGTTTTCGTCCCAGAGCAAAGCTCCTTCGCCTTTGATAATGGCAATGGGTGGTTTCGAAGTTTTATGCTGCGTGTAAGGATGCCAAAGATGCCGGCTATCTCTCTCGGTTAAATTCATTTTGTAAAGATAAAAGAAGCAAGAGAAAAGAACAAAGAAAAAAGGGCAAAGAAGTCAGCTGATGGAATAAAGCGCGGAAATCTCATGTTTGGTTCAGAAATCATTATAAACTCAATAGTTTTTGTCTAAACAAGTTGGCGTATTTTGAAATGACAATTTCATCAAAATAAGATTCTTGTTCTATTCTTCCAATGCATTTTGTTCCCGTTTTATCTAGAATTATTGCTTCGGTAGCTTTATTTTCATCGCCATTGAATATAATCCCTACGACATTTATTTTTTGATTTTTTAAAGCTTGAATAGTGAGTAAGGTATGGTTGATGCTTCCTAGATAATGCCTAGAAACTACAATCACTTTATAATCTGGTTTTATTAAATCAACAACACAATCAGCATCATTTAGCGGCACCAAAATTCCTCCCGCACCTTCAACAACAAGGTGGTTATCCGTTTTAGGTTCAATTATTTTATTTAAATCAATGGTAACGCCCTCAAGCGCTGATGCTAAATGAGGGCTTGCGGCCGTTTGAAATTGATACGTATTTGGAAAGATTTTCGATTTTTGATTTTTGATGTTAGCCTTGATAAAATGACTATCCGAATTATCCAAAGCCCCTGCTTGAATGGGTTTCCAATAATCGGCTTCAAGCGCTTCTACAATTATAGCGGAGGCAATAGTTTTACCTACATCGGTAGAAATTCCTGTTATAAATAGTTTCATAAGTTAGCTTGCGGATTAAACAGATGTTACTGATTTTATGTCAATTGTTTTGTCATTGGTATGAGTTATTTTTGGATTACGAATCCTAATCCAAAATTTAAAGTGAAATATATAGGGGTCAAGCCTAACATTACAATTCTAAAACGAAATTAAACATTCGTTGTCAATTACAAATCAAACCCTAATTTCACGCCTAATTTAGATGCGATAATCGTAGTAATTCGTTTTTTGAGTTCCGGTATTTTTATGTTTTCTATAACCGCATTTGAGAAGGCGTACATCAATAAGGCTTTGGCTTCTTTTTTCGGAATGCCACGAGCTTGCATATAGAACATTGCCGATTCGTCTAATTGTCCAACGGTACAGCCGTGAGAACATTTTACGTCGTCTGCAAAAATTTCCAATTGTGGTTTGGCATTTATTGTCGCTTTGTCGCTCAAAAGGATATTGTTGCTTTTTTGGAAAGCATTCGTTTTTTGGGCTTCTTTTTCCACATACACTTTTCCGTTGAAAACACCAGTGGAACGATCTGAAAAAATGCCTTTATAATCCTGGAAGCTTTCGCAATTTGGAGATGCATGATTTACCAAAGTATAATGGTCCACGTGTTGTTTATCTCCAATAATCGTGATGCCGTTTAGTGTGCTAGTCAAACGTTCCCCAAAATGGTAGAAATTCAGGTTGTTTCTGGTCAAATTCCCCCCGAAAGAAAAAGTGTGAACCGATACATGGCTTTCTTTTTGTTGAGAAACAAAGGTGTTGTCAATCAGATTGGCTTCGTGATTGTCATTCTGGATTTTATAATAATCCACGATGGCACGTTTCTGTGCAAAAATCTCGGTAACCGAATTGGTCAAAACCGGGTTTTCGTTCAGACTTTGATGTCTTTCGATGATTTGAACGTGCGAATTCTCACCCACAATTACCAAGTTTCTGGGTTGGACCAAAAGCGCTGCTTCTGAACCGGTTGAAAAATACATAATCTCAATGGGCTTGTCTGCCACTTTGCTTTTCGGAATATTAATATAGGCTCCTTCATTGGCAAAAGCCGTATTCAGAGAAGTTAAACACTCGTCCTTGCTCGCCACTTTATTAAAATAAGTGTCGATAACCATTTTGTATTTTGGCTTGTTTAATGCTGAAGACATCAAACAAACATCTATTCCGTCATGGGTCGTAGAAGATAGATGCGAACTAAAAACACCATCAATAAACACCACTTTGTAGGTATCAATTTCGTGTAAAAAGTATTTTTTTACATCTCTGAATTCAATAGCTGTTTCGTTTTTTGGAAATACGCTAAAGTCATTTTTCAGAATGGCATTCAGCGAAGTATATTTCCAGGCTTCGTCTTTTTTGGTCGGGAAACCTTTATTTTCAAAGTTTTTTAAAGCCGAAGTTCGTATATCATGAAGTTCGGTTTGAACATCTACACGCTCTTCGAAAGCCATAAAAGACGATAGTAATTTCTCTTTCAATTCCATATTCTTTATTGTTTAAAGTTTAAGGTTTAAAAATTTAAAGTTCACGTACTTGCTTTAAATTTTAGACTTTAAACAAATTTTATGCTTCTTGTTCTTGTTTAATCCAGTCGTACCCTTTTTCTTCCAATTCTAATGCTAATGAAGCATCTCCAGATTTTACAATTTTTCCATTGTATAAGACATGAACAAAATCAGGAACGATATAATCAAGAAGTCTTTGATAATGGGTGATAACGATAATGGCGTTTTTGTCACTTTTCAATTTATTCACCCCATTGGCAACGATTCTAAGGGCGTCAATATCCAAACCAGAATCAGTTTCATCTAAAATAGCCAATTTAGGCTCTAGCATTGCCATTTGAAAAATCTCATTCCGTTTTTTCTCTCCACCAGAAAAGCCTTCGTTCAAAGAACGAGACAAAAATTTACGGTCGATTTCCAATAATTCTGACTTCTCCCGAATCACTTTTAGCATTTCATTGGCAGGCATTTCCTCTTGGCCGTTTGCTTTTCGGGTTTCGTTAATGGCGGTTCTCATAAAGTTAGTCACTGAAACTCCTGGGATTTCAACAGGATATTGAAATGACAAAAACACCCCTTTGTGGGCTCTTTCTTCTGGAGCCAATTCCGAAAGATCTTCTCCATCTAAAGAGATTTCACCTTCAGTAACTTCGTAATTTTCGTTTCCGGCAATAATGGAGGCAAGGGTGCTTTTTCCGGCGCCGTTTGGTCCCATAATCGCGTGAATTTCGCCCGCTTTTACTTCAAGGTTGATTCCTTTTAATATTTCTTTGTCTCCGATGGAGGCGTGTAAATTTTTTATTGATAACATTTTCGAATGTGTTTTATACTTTGTTTATTATTATCCAACCGAACCTTCAAGTGAAATTTCTAACAACTTCTGGGCTTCTACGGCGAACTCCATGGGCAATTTATTCAAAACGTCTTTGCTGAAACCATTTACGATTAAAGCTATGGCTTTTTCGGTTGGGATGCCTCGTTGATTACAATAGAAAACTTGGTCTTCGCCAATTTTACTCGTTGTGGCTTCATGTTCTATCTTGGCCGATGGATTTTTACTTTCGATGTATGGAAATGTATGTGCCCCACAATTATTCCCCATTAATAAGGAATCGCATTGCGAAAAGTTCCTTGCGTTGTCTGCATTTGTCCCGATTTTTACTAATCCTCGGTAACTATTTTGTGATTTACCGGCTGATATTCCTTTGGAAATAATCGTTGATTTGGTGTTTTTTCCTAAATGAATCATCTTGGTTCCCGTGTCGGCTTGTTGGAAATTATTGGTTACGGCAATCGAATAAAATTCGCCAACCGAGTTGTCTCCTTTCAAAATAACAGAGGGGTATTTCCATGTTATGGCAGAACCCGTTTCGACTTGAGTCCATGAAATTTTGGCATTTTTCTCGCATAAACCTCTTTTGGTCACAAAGTTGAAAACCCCGCCTTTTCCTTCTTTATTTCCAGGATACCAGTTTTGAACGGTCGAATATTTGATTTCGGCATCGTCCATGGCAATAAGTTCAACAACTGCAGCGTGCAATTGATTTTCATCACGACTTGGTGCGGTGCAACCTTCAAGATAGGAAACATAACTACCTTCATCGGCAATCAACAAAGTTCTTTCGAATTGTCCTGTTCCGGCTTGGTTGATACGGAAATAGGTTGATAATTCCATGGGGCAACGAACACCTTTTGGAATATAACAGAAACTTCCGTCAGAGAAAACAGCTGAATTCAAGGCGGCATAAAAATTATCTTTTTGTGGCACAACCGTTCCTAAATATTTTTTTACCAGTTCAGGATGCTCTTTAATGGCTTCGGAAATGCTCATAAAAATGATGCCTTTTTCGCCCAAAGTTTTCTTGAAAGTTGTTGCTACTGAAACCGAATCGACCACAATGTCCATAGCAACATTATTCATCATTTTTTGCTCATCGACAGAGATGCCTAGCTTTTTGTACATTTCTAAAAGCTCAGGATCTACATCGTCTAACGTTTTGTTTGGGTCTGCTTTTTTTGGTGCTGAGTAATAGGAAATAGCTTGAAAATCAGGTTTTGTATAATGTACATTGGCCCATTCCGGTTCGATCATTTTTTCCCAAGCACGAAAAGCCTCGATGCGCCAATCAGTCATCCATTGTGGCTCTTCTTTTCTATGGGAAATGGCGCGAACAATATCCTCGTTCAAGCCAATAGGAAACGTATCCGATTCTAAATCAGTATAAAATCCGTACTCGTATTCTTTGGTTTCGAGCTCAACTCGTAAATGGTCTTCTGTATATTTTGACATATTAGCCCCCTAATCCCCAAAGGGGAACTCCTATTAGGGGTAAATAGGAATTAATTTTTATAATTAACAATTATTGAGATGGTTGATGATTCCCCTTCGGGGATTAGGATGCTTATAGTGAAAACGATTCTCCGCAACCACAAGTTCTACTTGCATTCGGATTATTGAATACAAATCCTTTTCCATTTAAACCGCCTGAAAACTCCAAAACGGTTCCGGCTAAATAGAGAAACGATTTTTTCTCCACGGCAATGGTTATTTCATTATCAATAAAAATTTTATCATCTTCCCTCTTGATCTTATCAAACGTCAAGTCATAAGACAAGCCAGAACATCCACCGCTTTTAACACCTACTCTCACATAATCAACTGCAGCATCAAAACCATCGTCTTTCATCAAATCGATGATTTTCTTTTTGGCAGTATCTGAAACTTTTATCATTGTTATTTTGATTTTGTCTAAATAAAGGACAAAGATACTATATAAAAAGCTTTTTCCATAATTGATACCATTTTTATAACTAATGCCAAAATAGAAAAAACTTATTTGCAACCATCAGAAACGTTTGCTTTCCTTAACTTTGTTTATTCTTTAAAATTAAAAAAATGAAACTGTATCCTATAGAAACCGGTAATTTTAAGTTGGATGGTGGCGCTATGTTTGGAGTGGTGCCAAAAACAATTTGGAACAAAACCAACCCTGCAGACGCTACTAATTTAATTGATATTGCCGCGCGTTGTTTGCTCATTGAAGATGGAAATCAATTAATTTTAATTGACAATGGAATGGGAAATAAACAATCGGAGAAGTTTTTTGGTTATTATTCACTTTGGGGAACACATTCTTTGGACAAATCTTTGGCAAAACAGGGTTTTCATCGCGATGATATTACTGATGTTTTCATGACGCATTTGCATTTTGATCATTGCGGAGGAAGCGTAAATTGGAACAAGGATAAAACAAGTTATGAATTGGCTTTTAAAAACGCTAAATATTGGACCAATGAAAACCATTGGGAATGGGCTACGAAACCCAATTTAAGAGAAAAGGCTTCTTTTTTATCGGAAAATATTTTACCAATTCAGGAAAGTGGACAATTGCATTTCATAAAAAAATATGAAAACGATTTGTTGTCAACTTCCGAACTGGGTTTCGGGATTTTCTTTGCCGATGGCCACACCGAAAAGCAAATGATACCGCAGATTCAATACCAAGACAAAACCATCTGTTTTATGGCCGATTTGTTGCCAACTGTTGGGCATTTACCCTTGCCTTATGTAATGGGTTATGACACCAGGCCGCTTTTGACAATGCCTGAAAAATCAAAATTCCTGAATGCGGCGGCGGACAATAATTACTATTTATTTTTAGAACACGACGCCCACAACGAAATCATTACGGTACAAAAAACGGAGAAGGGCGTTCGTTTGAAGGAACGTTATACGTGTGATGAAATCTTAAGATAGTGTTAATCTTCTCTTTATTTATAACAAAAGAATATACTTTTAGACTCATTTTAGAACTTAAAAAACAATCGATGAATAATTTCAAAACTATTTTAATTACGGCTATTTCCGTTTTGGCCTTGGCTGGATGTGGGGCTTCAAAACCAGTTTATGACATCTCTGCAACGGCAGTTAAAGCGCCTTTATATAGCTCTAAAATTTCCCCTTTAAAAGAAGACGATTTAAAACGATGGAGTCATCTAGATCTAGTAAAAGATACCATTCCTGGAATGAGTGTGGACAAGGCTTATGCTGAATTACTTAAAAATAAAACAGGTGTAAAAGTAATCGTGTGCGTATTGGATTCAGGCGTAGACATTGAGCACGAAGATTTAAAATCGGTAATTTGGACTAATAAAAAAGAGATTCCTGGAAACGGAATAGATGATGATAAAAACGGTTATATTGATGACATCCACGGTTGGAATTTCCTTGGGGATATCACTAAAGAAAATTTAGAATACGAAAGAATTATTGTTGATAAAAATCTTGTTGACGCAACCACCTATCAAGCAGCGAAAGCAACCAACGATAAAAAAGTGAAGGAAAGTGTCGATGGGAAAACTAATCTGGAACAAATGTTAGCAGGAACCGCAAAAGCTGATTCGGTTTTAGTCAAACATTTTGGAAAATCAGATTACACAGTTGAAGAAGTAAATGCAATTGATTCTGAAGACGCTGAAATATCCCAAAGTAAAAACATGATGAAAAGGATGTTGTCTTTTGGACTGAGTGTGTCCGAATTGAAAGTAGCAATTCAGGAGGAACTAGACGGATTCAATGCAGTGCTTAATGGGGATAACCTTAAAATCGATTATAGAAAAGTGGTTGGTGATAACCCAAATGACATCAAAGACACAAAATATGGAAACAATAATGTTATGGGGCCGGACAAGGAAAAAATTCTTCATGGAACCCATGTTGCCGGAATCATCGCACAAGTCAGAAACAATGCAATTGGCGGCGATGGCATTGCCAATAATGTCGAAATCATGGCCATTCGTGCTGTGCCTGATGGAGATGAATACGATAAAGATATTGCTCTTGGTATCCGTTATGCGGTTGACAATGGAGCAAAAGTAATTAACGGAAGTTTTGGAAAAGACTTTTCTCCTCACAAAAAATGGGTTTATGATGCCATTAAATACGCCGCAAAGAAAGATGTATTAATCGTTCACGCTGCCGGAAATGATGCAAAAGATCTTGATACCGAAAATAATTTTCCGACCGATTCTGACGATAAAAAAACAGAGTTTTCCGATAATTTAATCACTATTGGCGCTTTAAATTATGAGTATGGAGATAAAGTAGTCGCTCGATTCTCTAACTATGGAAAAATAAACGTCGACGTTTTTGCTCCTGGAGTTAAAATTTATGCAACCACCCCAAACAATACCTATAAATATTTACAAGGCACCTCGATGGCTTCTCCAAATGTTGCTGGGGTTGCCGCGTTGATTCGTTCTTATTATCCAACATTATCTGCCTCACAGGTAAAACATCTTTTGATGGATTCCGGCGTAGCAATTACCACTAATGTTATGGTTGGGGGAAACCCAAATGACAGCCGTTCCTTTACCACCTTGTCTAAATCAGGAAAAATCGTAAATGCCTATAATGCTTTGTTACTAGCTGAAAAAATGTCGAAAAATAAATAATTCAAATCCGTTGGGTGACTATTTATAGGATTTCATTCCAAGTTTTTTTGTCTTTCAACAACACCTCTCGCATCATTTGAATTGGCATCATCCCGTTATCCAGCATGGCGTCATTAAATTTTTGCAAGCTATAGCTGTTTCCTTCTTGTTTTTTATAATCTTCCCGCAGTTTCAGGATTTGTAATTTTCCTAAAGTATAGAATAAATATCCGGGGTCATACGTGCCTCGCAACGCCTCTTGACGCGATGGTTTATCCCCTTGATACCAGTTCTTCATAAAAAAATTTGTGGCTTCATCAACATTCATTCCGTAGCAATGGGTTTTGATAGACACGCACAATCGGCAAATTCGCAATAGGGCGTCCCCAGATTGTGCCAAACGAAATTTTGCGGCCTTAACAGGATCTCCAGAATTGCCATAACCGGCATCCAGCATCATTTTTTCGGTGTAATGTGCCCAACCCTCGATGTAAGCATAACTACCAAAAATCTTTTGAACTTTTGAGGCATCAGACGCATTTAAATGCAAAAATTGAGTGTAGTGTCCCGGATAAGCTTCATGAATGGAAACCACATCGGTAGTATAAAAATTAAAGGATGCCAACCAGTCTTCTTGTTGTTGTGGTGTCCATTTTGGATCCACTGGAGTAATATAATAATAGGCTTCGGTAGCTTTTGTTTCAAAGGGGCCAGGAGTATCCATAGATGCTGTTGAGGTTTCTCTTGCAAAAGGGGGCGTTTCTTCCACTTTCACCCTAACTTCAGATGGGATAGTAATTATTTTATTGTCAATCAAAAACTGCCGAATGGCTTCCAAATTTTTTCTGGCATCGGGGATTAAACTCATGACCGTTGGATGTTCTTTTTGCATGTCATTATAAACATCCACGGGATTTTTATTGGGATTGATGATTTTGGCAGCAGCATTAAATGCAGTTTGTTCTTTCTGTAACTCCTTCATTCCAATGGCTAAAATAGCCTCTGCCGACATGGTAATTCCTTCACCATACAACAACATTTTTTGGTAATTTTCTTTGCCAATGGCGTATTTGGTATTGGCTTTGCCTAATTTTTCTTTTTCCAAAAAGTTTGCGTAATCATTTATGGCGTCGATTGCCTTTTTATTGGCACGGTTAAAAGCGTTCATCAACGCATCATTTTTAACGTCTTTCAAAGCCAACAAGAGATCTTTTCCTAAGAAAGCGGCGGAGCCTCTTGCAATTTGGATGGCCAATTGGATGTGCGGCAAGGCCAAAGAATCCTGTAGATTTGCCTTTGCGGCGGCGTAAAATTTAGGAGCTTGATTCTCTATGGCGATGATGGATTTGATTTGCTGTTCTATGGGAGCGAAATTCCTTTTAATGTAGATATTCACGTCAATTGCTCCGGCATAAGTCATCGGGTTTTTGGTGTAAATTTTTAAATCCTCAAAAGAAAACAGTTCGTTTTTGGTGTTCGAACGCAACATTTTCCAATCGTAGTATTTTTTGGTGCTTAAGGAAGCCGAATCTATTTCAGAAAATTTAGCTTCATATTCTTTTAGTCTTGCCACTTCAGAGGCGATGGAGGCCTTGCTGTAGTTGGCTAATTTCCCGTCATATTCGTGCAGACCAAGGGCAACTGCTGATTGCGGACGCCAATCCAAATAACCTTTCAGGTATTCTTCAGAAAGTTTTTCGAAAGCGGCATCGCCAGAAGCTGAATTTTTGTCGTTTTTGTTGCAACCCACCAAGGCTAGGGTCAAAATGAATTGGAGCAGAATGATTTTTTTCATAAAAATTGAATTTAAAAAAAATAAATTTAGTTGCGATTTTAGTTTTGATTCAAAGTTATAGCAAATAGTACTACTTTAGATCATTTTAAAAAAAAATTATTAGTGCATTTGCTTCAGCATATCCAAGGTCATGCTTTCTAAATTGAACTCTTGATGCCAGTTACAATCTTATCTTGCTTTGCTATCATTAATACTTGCCGGCCAACTGTCAGCAATGGTTTGGCGAAATCAGGTTGGTACGAAACGGTGAATTCCGGAATGTGTTTCTTTATTGTAGCGGCAATTTCAGCCGGGGTAAAACTCACGGCAGTCAAATTATAAGAAGTGTGAATCTTGAATCCGCATTTCGTAAAATGTGAAAAACCGTAAACTTGTTTCATTGCAATAGTTTAGTTTTGCGTTTTAATAAATCAATTATTTATAAAATAAGTTTCCAATTGACCTTTGTTGTCAAAACTATTGTGGTACTTTGCTGAAATTGAATTAAAAAACAACTTCATTACATTAAAATTATGAAAAAATTAGTATTAGGATTATTGATGATGGTGAGTTTTTACTCAAATGCTCAAAAAGATACTCTAAACCTTTCAACAATCAATCCAAATGTTTATGATACAAAAGCATTAAAAGCATTTAGTAAGCAATTTGAAAATAGACAAACTTTTGAGAGTGTTAAGGATTACAATGGCAATGTTTATAAATTAGGAGATAAATTTAAATTGGGAATACCCCAAAAAATTCAAGGGGCTCTTGAAAACACTCTTTTTTTGGGTATTTATGGTGTCGATGCTATCTCTACAATTATTCCAGCAACAGAATTTGTTACAACTTTAAGATTGCCCGGACAAGGTTTTAGTGGAGCAGAATGTACGGTAATAAAAATTGGGGTAAGAAAAACATTTGGTTTTGCTATGCCTTTTATTGTATTCTCTTGTTTAGGTAGGGAAGTAAGTACCGCTTCGATAGATGCCTCTTTACTTACAAAAGAATTGATAGACCCTAATGCACCTATGAGCAGTGAAGAAGCAATTTCAAAACTAAAAGGATTAAAAGAAAAACTTGACTTGGAATTGATAAGCAAACAAGAATATGATTCCCAAAAAAACGAACTATCCAAATTTATTAAATAATTGATTTTATCATATTATAAAATTTTAATTTAAAGCACAATTTTTAGCCGGGTATTAATCTTAAATTTGTTTCAACTCGAAGTCCCTTGATTTCTTGAGTGTCATAAAAAATCAAAGCTCCTAGCCTTCAAAAGGCTAGGAGCTTTTTTTAACCAAAATAACCCACCCCCCCGCTAGCGCGAGCGTCACGCTCGTGACAATTTTATGGGCACGAGCTAGAAGCTCGCGATAGCATTAGAAGTTAACCGAGCGATAGAGTTTTGCTAACTCATACTCTAATCCTTAATGGAGTAAAAAACAAGCAAGTAATTTTAAGCACCAAAGCTCCCAGCTTTTTAAAAGGCTAGGAGCTTTTTTTAACCAAATATTTCCAAACACAGAAAAATCAATCGGAATACAAAATGCAGGCGCATTATTTTTATACGTATATTTACCGTAAAATTTACAGATATGATACAGACTAAAAACAGAAAAGAGATAACATTAGATACTCAAACTCTTTCTATACTTCAAATTCAAGCTGAAAAACAAGGCAGAAAACTAAAAAATTATATGGAACAAGTTCTTAAAGAACAAGCCAATAGTTTTGAATTGACGGATGAGTATAAAGCGATGATAGATGTAATGTTGGACAAACACGAAAAAGGGGAGTTGAAATATACTTCTTGGGAAGAGGCAAAAGAAGAATTATTTAAAAAATAATGCCGTATTTTATTGAACTTTCAGACGAAGCAAAATATACTGTTAAAGAGACTTTAGAATATTATGCTGGTGTTTCTATCTCATTAAAAGATAGATTTGAAGTTGAATTAACTAAATCTATTGAACTTCTAGTTAAAAACCCTCTTCATCATCAAGTAAGATATAGAAAAGTTCGGATTGCCTTTACAGAAGCATTCCCTTATGGAATTCATTATATAGTTGAAAATGAATACATCTATATTTTAAAAATACTCCACACCAAAATGTTTTTTAAATAAAAAACTCGCATTCAGCTGTCGTGAGCAGAAATAACCCCTCGATCGCTCGGCCATTCTTATTCTAATGTTCGGATTCGTAATTGTCAATTTACTTCGTAACTTTGCGCCTTAATGCAATTAAGATGAAACTTAAAATACCCTATTTCCTTTTTCTGTTTTTTGTCCTGTATTCATGTAAAAACGAAACACAAAACCGTCAAGCCGAGAACGAAAAAAACATCCAAAAAAAGGAAATCATTTTTGAGAACATCAATAAAGGCTGGGTTTTTAATGCCAATCCCCTCAATGCAACCTCCCAAGCCAGTACCTTTTCATGGAACGAGTGGCGTTTGTTTTTGGACGAATTAAATCAAAAACCCAAGAAGACTATCGGCGCTTTCCAAAAAAAATCGACTGAACTTTCTAAGAAAGCGGCGGCGTTAAATGACAACATTCCCATTGCATTCAACACACCACCCATAAAAAGCAGAATAGCCGCCTTGCTGTCTAAGTTGAGAATGCTGGATTTATACCTCCATTTGGACACTATTCCAGACCAAAAAGTCCTGATTTTTATTGCTGAAATTAATACCGAATTGGCTTCCTTGCAGAATCAAATGGATAAGATTGTTCAAAAAAGTAAAATTCCTCTTGAAGAAGGCGAGTCCGATTTGATAAAAATGCTAGATACCACAAGAGCCATTCCAAACGAAAAACCCGACCCAAATCTTCCTCGAATTGAGTAAAACAGCTTTATATACTATTTACGATAATTCGCCCAAAGTCAAGCAAATTGTCGCCAGTTTACAACAACCCGAACAAAAAATACACCTCAACGGATTGATAGGGTCCTCACTTTCGTTTGTCGTGCAATCCCTTTTTAAAAAAACCGAAACCCGAGGCGTAGCCGAACAGAGTGCAGCTAAACCTTTTTTGCTTATCCTAAACGATAAAGAAGAGGCAGCCTATTATTTGAACGATTTAGAGCAAATGATTGGCGAACAGGACGTGCTTTTTTATCCTGGTTCCTACCGTCGCCCGTACCAAATTGAAGATACCGATAATGCCAATGTTTTGCTTCGCGCCGAAGTGTTGAACCGCATCAATTCCCGCAAGAAACCCGCCATTATTGTCAGCTATCCCGAAGCACTTTTCGAAAAAGTGGTCACCCGAAAAGAATTGGATAAAAACACCTTGAAAGTGTCCGTTGGCGACAAAGTTTCCATCGATTTTATCAACGAAGTGCTGTTTGAATACGAATTCAAAAGAGTTGATTTTATTACCGAACCCGGCGAATTTTCGGTTCGTGGCGGAATTGTCGACGTGTTCTCTTTTTCGAATGATAATCCCTACCGAATTGAGTTTTTTGGCAACGAAGTCGACAGCATCCGAAGCTTTGATGTGGAAACGCAATTGTCCATTGAAAAGCAAAAAAAAATCACAATAATCCCCAACGTCGAGAACAAGTTTTTTCAGGAAAATCGGGAGAGTTTCTTGGAATACATTAACAACCAAACGATTCTATTTATCCAGAATACCGATTTGCTTTTCTCTAAATTGGATAAACTTTACGCAAAAGCCACTGACATTTTCGAAAACCTGAATGCAACCGTAAATCACGTTGCACCCGAACAATTGTTCTTGAATCAGGCAGAATTCATCAAGAAAAGCCTCGATTTTTCGATTGTGGAATTGAGTTCAAAGCCCATTTATAAAACTAAAATCTCTTTTGATTTTCACATCAAACCGCAGCCTTCTTTCAATAAACAATTCGATTTGTTGTTGAATAATTTGAATGAGAACCATTTTAACGGTTACAAAAATTATTTGTTTTGTTCGAATGATGCCCAAGCCAAAAGATTTCACGATATTTTTCAGACTTTGGACGAAGCCAATTCCGAGAATATCAGAAAGCAATACAACACGATTGTGTTACCGTTATATCAAGGTTTTATCGACGAGGAAAACCAAATTGCTTGTTATACGGATCACCAAATTTTTGAGCGGTATCACAAATTCAGCATCAAAAGTAACGTTTCGAAGAAGCAAAATATCACTTTAAAAGAATTGACCACTTTGTCCGTTGGCGATTATGTGACGCACATCGATCACGGAATAGGGCGATTTGGCGGCTTGCAAAAAATTCAGGTGGAAGGCAAAACCCAAGAAGCAATAAAACTGGTTTATGCCGACAATGACATCGTTTATGTGAGCATTCATTCGCTGTACAAGATTTCGAAATACAATGGAAAAGATGGGACGCCGCCCAAAATTTATAAATTAGGATCGAATGCCTGGAAGATTCTGAAGCAAAAAACCAAGGCGCGCGTCAAACACATTGCGTTCAATTTGATCCAATTGTACGCCAAAAGAAAATTGGAAAAAGGATTCCGTTTTGCGCCCGATAGCTATTTGCAAAACGAATTGGAAAGTTCCTTCATTTACGAAGATACGCCCGACCAAACCAAATCGACTGCCGAAGTCAAAGCCGATATGGAAAGTGACCGTCCGATGGATCGCTTAGTTTGTGGCGACGTGGGTTTCGGAAAAACCGAAGTCGCGATTCGAGCCGCTTTCAAGGCGGTGGATAACAGCAAACAAGTGGCCGTTTTGGTTCCTACCACGATTTTAGCGTACCAGCATTACCGCACTTTCACTGAAAGGTTGAAAGAAATGCCAGTTTCTGTGGGGTATTTGAACCGTTTTAGGACTGCCAAACAAAAAGCGGAAACTCTTAAACAATTAGCCGAAGGCAAACTCGACATCGTCATTGGCACACACCAATTGGTCAACAAAAATGTAGTTTTCAAAGATCTTGGATTGTTGATTGTGGACGAGGAACAAAAATTTGGGGTCAACGTGAAAGATAAACTCAAAACGATAGCTGCCAATGTCGATACCTTGACATTAACAGCAACGCCCATCCCGAGAACTTTGCAGTTTTCGTTGATGGCGGCACGCGATTTATCCGTTATTACAACACCTCCGCCCAATCGGTATCCCATCGAAACGAACGTGGTTGGTTTTAGTGAAGAGTTGATTCGGGATGCGATTTCGTATGAAATTCAGCGTAACGGACAGGTTTTCTTTGTCAATAATCGAATCGAAAACATCAAAGAAGTTGCCGGAATGATTCAGCGATTGGTTCCCGATGCCCGAGTGGGAATTGGTCACGGCCAGATGGAAGGCAGCAAACTCGAAGAATTAATGTTGGCTTTTATGAACGGTGAATTCGATGTTTTGGTGGCCACCACCATAATCGAAAGCGGTCTGGATGTTCCCAATGCGAATACGATTTTCATCAATAATGCCAATAATTTTGGACTTTCCGATTTGCACCAAATGCGGGGTCGCGTGGGACGAAGCAACAAGAAAGCCTTTTGTTATTTTATTTGTCCTCCCTATTCTGCGATGACGGATGACGCCAGAAAACGAATTCAAGCCTTGGAACAATTCTCTGAATTGGGAAGCGGTTTCAATATTGCGATGAAGGATTTGGAAATTCGAGGTGCCGGAGATTTATTGGGAGGAGAACAATCTGGTTTCATCAACGAAATTGGTTTTGACACCTATCAAAAAATAATGAATGAAGCCATTGATGAATTGAAGGAAAACGAATTCAAGGATTTGTATGAAAACGAGGATAGCGGAGCGGAAAAAGAATACGTAAAAGAACTGCAAATCGACACCGATTTTGAGTTGTTGTTTTCGGACGAATACATCAACAATGTTTCGGAGCGTTTGAGTTTGTATAACGAACTGGGCGCGGTGAAAAACGAAGAAGAATTGGTTGTTTTCCAGAATAAATTGATTGACCGTTTTGGCCCGATGCCGCCACGAGCTAATGCTTTGATGAATAGCATTCGCATCAAATGGATTGCTACCCGAGTGGGAATTGAAAAATTAGTGATGAAAAAAGGCAAGATGATTGGCTATTTTGTTTCTGATCAAAACTCGGATTTTTATACTAGCAAACGCTTTCATCAAGTGATTCAGTTTGTCCAAAAAAACAGCGCTATTTGTGTGATGAAAGAAAAACAAACGCCGGCTGGACTACGTCTTTTGCTGACTTTTGAGAATGTGAAAACGACAAGGAGAGCTTTGGAATTGATGGAGCTGTTGGGTGGAAAATCGTAACATTTGGGTATAATAAACGTTACGTATAAACTATTCAAATTTTCAACAAATTGAATATTTGTTAGCAGTTACTAGTGTTCCCTTTAGATTAAAAAATGGACGGAAAATCGATCTTATACATTTTTTAATCATTGAAAATGAAACGGTTAGTTAAATTTTAGGATTTGTTTTTAAAACACAATCAAAATAGATACATTTGTTACTCAAATACAAACAGATTATGAATTTAGCTGCCAGAAAATATAATTTTATTCAAGAGTTGACTACGATTGACGAAAGTTTGTTGGAAAAACTAGAAATTATTTTAAAAACTAGTAAAAAAGATTGGTTTGCTGATTTGAGTCCAGAAGAAAAGCTAGAAATTGAAATCGGTTTAAAACAAGCAGAAAACGACGAATTTATAAATCACGAAACGGTATTGAATAAATTTGCCAAATGGCATTAAAAATCAAATGGACTCCACAAGCTGCCAAAGGTCTGGCAATAGTTATTGAATATTTAGAAGTGGAATGGACTTTCAGAGAAATTTTGCAATTGGAAGAAAATATCATTCAAGTTACCAATCAGATTAGTCTTTTTCCTGAATTATACCCTAAATCTGAAACATCCAAAAATCTTCATAAAGCTCTAGTGGATAAAAATAACTACTTAATTTACAGCGTAAATTATAAAAAAGAAAATATTGAAATAATTAACTTTAAAGGAACTAAACAAAAATCGAAATAGTAGAACGCTAATCTCTAATTCTTCAAATCCTTAATCACTTTAAAAGCTACATCCACTTCCTTTTCGCTTACCAAAATGGTGAATTCGTTTGAGGTCGAAATCACTTCGTTGATGATGATTCCTTCCCAAGCCAAGCGCTGGAAAATGAAGTAATAAATTCCAGGAACAACGATATTTTCTTTGGGTAATTTTACGGTAATCGATGCCAGATTTTCAAGTTTTTGAATCAATTTTTCATTGGCAAAATGTTTGTCAACAAGATGATTAACACTGTTGCTTACCACAATATTGGTTTCATTTACGCCACGTGACGAAGTGTAAAAAATGTCCGAAAAAGTGTTGATATCCGTAATTAATTCGGCTTGTTTGTTCAAAACAGTATCCGAAGCCGCAAAGGTGTAATCCGTCAACGCCGAACGAACGGTAATTTCACCAATATTTTTTATTACTTTATTAATTTTGTGGTTGAGTCTGAAATCCAGCTCTTCAGTCAGTCGTTTAAGCGCCATGACAACGGCCCCTTGTTTGACTTCTTTACCAAAATCACTTTCCAATTCGACCATAATATTCCTAGACAAGGACGTCAAATTGATTATTCCAAGTGACAATGCATTTAACAAAAAAGGCTTTGTTTTGATGTAATTTTCTACGATTGAGGAAACTGTTTTCATTTTTTCAGGAAATTATTTAAGAAGCGACTTCTTGTTTAAGCTTTTTTGTAAGTGATAAGTCATGGTCATCAGACAAAACTGAGGCAAAAATAAATAAAAAAACAATTTGTTACAAATATAACATTATTATTTTTGTTAAAAATGATAAAAAGCATCCTTAAGATGTTCAATTGCAAATGAGTTACCTTCTTTATGGACAGCAATAATATCAAAACGGACTTCAAAGTCTAAATCTTTAGAAACTACGTATTCGTTTATGGCTTTGACTAAAAGTTGGATTTTCTTGGGTTTTACAAAATCTTGCGGTAAGCCAAATTCCAGCGACGAACGCGTTTTTACTTCAACCACCGCAAGTATGGTCTCTTTTTGGGCGATAATGTCGATTTCGGCTTTTTGGAATGTCCAATTGGTTTCCAAGATTTCATACCCATTCTTCCGAAGAAATTCAACAGCTAATTCTTCTCCTAGTTTTCCTAATTCATTGTGATCGGCCATTTAATTTTTGAATGAAGATTAACGATTTTAGATTGAAGATTTGGCGTTTGTAAATAAAAATAAGCAACAAAGGCGCAATGAAATTAAGAAAATAAGTTGTTGAACATTATCTAAAGGCGGCATTAATTAAAATTTGTGTTTTTGCTTTTTTGTGGTAAAAAATTATTCAAACGTCAGTTTTGAAGTTTTTAATCCTACTTCTAAAGAAACTTGTTTTCCAAAAATTAAGGGACTATTATTTTGGATATGTCCTGCAGGAAAATTATAAAGAATCGGAAATGAATACGCTTTGGTAACATCTTCGATAATTTGGTTCGCATTTTTCCCCCAAGGAATATCATTGTCTTTCATTTTAGTCATACTACCAACAATCAAACCATTCAAATTTTCAAAACATCCACAGCGTTTCAAAGCCATCATCATGCGGTCGATATGGTATAAATATTCATCTAGATCTTCCATGAAAAGGATTTTCCCTTTGCAATCGATTTGTGCATTCGAACCCATTAGGCTATACAAAATGGATAAATTTCCCCCTATGATTTCGCCCTTGGCAGTTCCTAATCGATTTGCTTCATCATAAGGAATTTCATATTTTAGGCTTTCGCCAAAAAGCGCTTTTCGCAAACTTTCGATAGATTCAGGACTTGCTTTTTCGACCGTTACCGGCATGAGACCATGAATAGAAGCAATATTGATTTTGTTTAAATAACTGTGCATTACGGTAACATCGCTAAAGCCAATAATCCATTTTGGGTTTTGCCTGAATTTGGCAAAGTCCAATAAATCGATCATTCTGACAGTACCATACCCCCCGCGAACACACCATATCGCTTTGATGTTTGGATTGTCAAGTTGTTCCTGAAAATCTTCGGCACGCTGCGCATCCGTTCCCGCCAATTGATTGTTATCCAACCCAATCGATTTTCCTATAACGACCTCCAATCCCCAACTGTGCAGCAAATCTATGCTAGGTTTAAGATTGTCGTCAATGTTTTTTCTGGCAGTCGCCAAAATGGCTATCGTATCTCCTTTTTGTAAGCTAGGCGGAATTTTCATTGGTATTGAGGCTTTAATGTTGTTGTATTATAAAACAAAAATAAGCAATAGCAGTTTACAAAAAACAAGGTTGCCATTTTTAAAAGTAGGGTAACTTAAATTCTATTTTAGTTGAAAAACATTCCCTTGTTTTGATGTGGTAAATACATGGGTTAAGCCTCTTTTATTTATTGGTCACGATAATATCGTCCAATTGCATGGTTGTGGTGATTCCGGTTGTGCCATCATATTCAAAAATGAAATACCCATTTCCGGTTAAATCTTTAGGAATAGGGT
This sequence comes from Flavobacteriaceae bacterium, assembly GCA_947446635.1. Classification (GTDB taxonomy): domain Bacteria; phylum Bacteroidota; class Bacteroidia; order Flavobacteriales; family Flavobacteriaceae; genus Flavobacterium. Next base: position 18,027 of record CANFHF010000003.1, on the reverse strand, counting down.
AAATTCCGCTATTGATAAATTCCGATCCGTATCCTGAGGTATTTCCGGTCGACAGTATAAATTTAGCGGTAATATCTATTAGGGTGGCTTGATTCACATTGCCACCAGGAACATAGTTAATGGAGTAATAAATTTTTAACGGATTCCCATCATTGTAGCCGTCTTTTGATTTAAATGACATGCCACTCGCGGTGGTCATATCAACAGGGACAATAAAATAAGCCTTAGAACAACCATTATTGTAAGCCGATATTTGAAGGTATTTATTGGATCCAAAAGTGGCCACATCCCAATATTTATACCCAATTGCGGCATCATTGATGTATTTAGGAAAACTGGCACCCGTTGTTGTAGTGGCGTAGCTTTCAAAATTTTCGGTAAAAGCTCCCAAATATTGAAGGCTTGTTCCTCCTTTGGGCAATGAAACAGTTTGCACTCTTGGGTTTGTAAAATGAACATCTCTTTCGGTTCTCAGAATAATTTGATAAGTAGAGCCGTATTTGGTTAATACACCTCTTATTTTACCTCTTCCCGAAGGGACAGCGAATCCTGCAAAATTGGCATATCTACTCGTTCTTACATCCAAAGTGGTGATTCCGTTTGTGATTTTTAAACTGGTGTCAAAATCTGCCTTGCTGAATGTAGTGCAATCGGTCTTGAATTGCACATCATCTATTTCTACCAAAGTGTTCAAATAGTCGTCGCTCGAGGCTTGGGCCAAAGTAATTTTATGAACAATCGCGTCCTCGCTAACCACATCGCAAGAAGGAATTAAATAATCTTTGTAGGTTAAAGCGGATAGTCTATCAACGGCATATTGTTCCGTGGGTGGCGCCCCGAAAATTAATCCTTTTGCATTAGCTGTTGGATTGGCAAAAGCCAAGCCTTTTAGTTTTAAAAATACTCTTTTTCCGGATTGCAAGTTTTTGGTATATGCATTGACTTCATCCACCGAAAGATTGAATCCTTTTGTGCCATCAACAGCTTGGAAATACATGCTTTTATAGAAATTCCCCCCTTCGTCACTTGAAATCACATAGGCCTCGATAATATCGTCTGCGGGATATGTTGCGGTTATATTTGTTGCAACGCCGTAAATGCCTGAAACTTCTTTGGTTTTTGTTAATTCTGGACTCACACAGTTTCCCTGAACGGGAGTGTCAAAAGTGTCATTCACACAAGCTGAAAACAAACCTAGGGCTGCCAAAAAGATAAAAATGTGTTTTATTAAATTTATCATCCCGCTTATTTTTAAAAGGTTAAATACACATTGACCATAAACGTTCTTCCATATCCATAGAAATATTTTGGTCCAAATACGCTAGGGCCACCACTTTGATGATCTTCAAATTCTTGTCTGTAAGTGGCATTTCTTGATTGTTCGAAACCACCTGTTTTATAGGTAATGTCCAATACGTTATTTACGATTGCAAAAAGACCCAAGGTCTTTTGATTGATTCTCCAAGATTTTCCACCCACTAAATTCAACAAGAAAAAAGAGTCGAATTTTTCTTGTTTCAAATAGCTATCGGCAAGCGATTGATCAATTGCGATGGTGGCATTGTCCACATTAGTATAGAAATTTTTTGTTCTCAATAGGGAAGACACATCAAGATAATTGTCGGAAATATAATTGACATTGGCACCCATCCACCAAAATTTCGGGTCCCGGTATTCCACGCCAAAAGAGTACGCCTGTTGAGGCATTCCGGCTTGTTTTAACCCTGCAAATCGAGTCGCGCCATAATTGGTTACAGCAGCCGAAGCATCATCCGTCAAGCTTACGTTTGGATTGTTTGTAATTCGATAATCACCATAGGCAGCAACAGCGGTAAGTTTGAAGGTAGACGTCAATTGGTATTCAAGACCCGATTCTATTCCTCTGTTTTGCTTGTTTAATCCCGTCACAGCTTCCGAAACAAAGGCCCCGTTTCCGCTGCTGCTCACCGCATCGGCATAGTAGAAATTAATGTCGATAGCATTTAGTGTTTCAGAAAAATAACCTGTAAATCGAGCTTTAAATCTTGGGGCTTTAATAATATAACCCAAATCGAAACTCTTGACAGTTTCGTTTATGATGCCTTCTGTGACAGTATTGTTTACCCGTGAATTTGAAAAAACCTCTCTCGCATTTGGCGCCTTAGTCATATAAATTCCGTTGAAATCAATAAAATTCCGCCCCGTTATTTTGTAAGTCAAACCCCCTTTGAATCCGAAAGTATCGAAATTCATTTTTTTGCTTTTTCCAAATGAACTGTTTGGATAATAACCGTTTTTATACAATCCTTCCCTTTGATAAGCGGAACGGGAAAAGGTTTGAGCCAAGTAGAAATCTACTTTTTTGTAAACAAATTTAAACTGCGTAAAGGCGTCTAATTTCGTAGCATAAATTTTATAGTTGTACCCGTAATGCTCATCTACTCCTAATGTTCGATCAAAATTATTTAAGTCCGATTGTTGCTGGTCGCCACTTCCGAAAGTGCTGCTATCCGTAAAAAAATTTCCTCCCAAAAGATCCAGTACATTCTTGAAGTTCTTGGTTTTTGAACTCAAGTAATTTACACCTGCAGTCAGTAAAATGTTATCAGAAAGTTGAGAGGACAAATTAGTGTTGAAAATGGCACTATTTTCGTCATTCCGGTCTTCGTACAAAACAAACCGGCTACCGTTTGCTGTGTTTTCTCTGTTAATTCGGTACATATTAGCCCAATCCAATTGATTATTGGCAAGGAAGTTCTGTTTTGCAATTGCCGCATTCGCAACATTAACTGGAGAGCCACCGATATAAACGCCGTTAAAAAAGGAATTCGTGTAATAACTGGGTAATTTCCGATAGTAGGTGGGGTCGGGATTGTCGGCTTTTGTATAATCAATACGGCTATTCCCAAGTTGTCCAAATTGGTAGGAAATCGTGGTGTTCCAATTCGTATTTGGATTGACTTTCCAGTAATGGGACAACATAAACAGAGGCTCCTCGATTCTTTTAATTCTCGAATTTCTTTTTTCGCCTTCTTGAAATCCCCAATAGGAATTGTATTTTATACCTGCCAAATCCGATTGTTCGGCAGTATTAGGGGAATTTTTACCTCTTTTATTCTGGGCATAAATGGAGGTGAAATTCAGGCTGTGTCTGTCGTTAATTTTCTTTTCGACACTAGCAAAAAAAGATTTAGCATCGTAATTTGTGCCTTCAAAATACCCGTCTTGGGCCCAACGTTTCCCTCCAGATATAGCATAAGCCCAGCCGTTTTTGTTCATTCCTGAAGCCGTAGTCCCCATCATTCTAAAACTATAATTAGTGTTCGTATTTAAGAATGAGATTCGGGTCCCCGGTCTGAAAATAGAGGCTCGTGTGTTTATTTCTTGGGTTCCTCCTATTCCTCCAAAAACATAATCAGAGGGCGCCGAACCATTTGTAAATTCTTGGTTTCTAGTGGCGTCATTCAAGCCACCCCAGTTCCCATATTGCGGTCTTCCGTCGGCAATTCGGTTCATTGAAACACCATTAATCATCACATTAGCATATTTAGAGTCAATTCCCCTAACGCTAAATCGGGCGGCTCCAAAATTATAAGCTGCCGCTTGTAAAAATACATCACGAGAAGATTGTAATAAACTGGAAGTGTTTTCGGAACCGCTAGTGTCATCGCCTAAATCGGATTCGATAAGGGTAATTAATTCGGATTGGATTTCTTGAGTCAAATCGTTTTCCAAAAAAATTGTGCCTAAATCCAACATTTTTCCGGCAACAATTTCAATTTGTAGTAATTGGTCTTGGTAACCCTCACTTTTGAGTAGTACTAATTGGCTTCCCATTCCGAGGTGGTCAAAACTGAATTTACCATTACGATCTGTCAATTGGGTAAAATTGGTGTTTTGAATGGATACAACAACGCTTTGCAGGGTCTTTTGTGATTTCGAATCTTCTACTTTGCCTGAAACTCCTGCATTCGATTGCCCAAAAGCAAGTGTCGCTTGTATTACCAATAAAAGGCTAATCATATTGTGATTTTTCATAAATAAAAATTAATGCATTTGGATTTAAAAAAAAATATTACATAACTACTTGTTAATGTACGCTTTAAATTACTATTATTTGCAAATCATTTAAAGTTTTTTTATTAATTTTAATCTTAATAAATGGTTGCTTTTATGAAAATTAAAAAAATAGTGCTTTTTTTGGCTGTTGCCTTTACAATATTGGACGCCAGCGCCCAAGAAAAAAAATATAGGGTCCATACTGTGGCTTTCTATAATTTTGAAAACCTCTTTGACACCATTAATAATCCAAATAATGATGATGAGTGGACTCCGAACGGACTCCAGCGTTGGACTTCGAAAAAATACAATCAAAAATTAGAAAATCTATCGAGAGTTTTGATGCAAATCGGGACGAATGAGCAACAAAAAGAGGCGCCCACTTTTATTGGATGTTCTGAAGTTGAAAATCGAGGCGTTCTGGAAGATTTAGTAAAACAACCCAATCTTGCTAAAAGTGATTACGGCATTGTACATTTTGAATCCCCTGACAAAAGAGGGATTGATGTTGGGTTTTTGTACCTGAAAAAATATTTTAAGCCCACGATTTTTACCAACATTCCTTTATTGGTCTATCGAAATAAAAACGCTACTATTAAACAAGAAACAGGATCCCCAGAAGATAAATCAGAGACTGACAAAATAGAAGTGACCACTAACAAGCGGGTTTTTACCCGGGATATTCTACTGGTGACTGGATTTCTAGACGGCGAAGAGATTACTATACTAGTAAACCACTGGCCTTCCCGTGCTGGCGGAGAGAAAAAAAGCAGTCCGTTTCGTGAAGCGGCTGGAAGGCTAAACAGGAAAATTATGGATTCTATCTATAAAGTTAATCCCAATGCCAAAATCATTACCATGGGTGATTTGAATGATGGTACTTCTAACAAAAGCGTAAAAGAAGGCATTGGAGCCAAATTAAAAAAATCGGAAGTCAAGCGATTTGGCGTTTACAACCCTTTCGAACAAATGGCCAAAGAGGGAAATGCAACCCTATTCTATAGGGATGCAGGAGATATTTTTGACCAAATCCTAGTTTCAGAAACTTTAATCCAGCAAGACTACTCTTCCTTTCGGTATTGGAAGGCGGGCATTTTCAACAAGCCTTTTATGATCGAAAATACAGGCCAATACAAAGGATATCCTTTGCGACATTCTGCTAATGAAGTGGGTTTTAGCGACCACTTTCCAGTGTATCTTTATTTGATTAAAGAAATCAAATAATCTTTCTTCGCTCGCACGGCATTGTATTCCTAAAACCCCAGTACCCGCGTTAAAGTTTTAATTTTTAAGCTTTAACGTTTTTTTATTATAAAAAACCTTTCTTTTAATTTAGAGTTAATATAAACAATGCCGAAAGTAGATAGATTCGAAATAGTTTGCCATTAATATATGAAAATCTTAACAAAACTACCCATAAATTGAATTAACTTTAATATTCACTAAATATTTTCTTAAAATTTTAGGAACGTATGGGTAAGATTTTTTTTTAATGTTTAATTTAAATTAATGAATTATGAAAAAGTTACTGCTTGCACTGGTAATCACTTTAGTTGCCCAAATGACAACAGCACAAACCTTCACCGTCAATGCCTCAACTGACGGACACGAAAATTCTACTTATGCTTGGAGCATTAACCCTGAGGCGCCAAAGGCCCTTATTACAGGCAATGGCACCAATAGCATCCGCATAGCATGGAATGATACCCTGGCGGGAAACTACCTGGTTCAGTCTGTAGAGACCAATAGTGCCGGTTGCACTATTGACCCGGTAAACACCTTTGTTATGGTATCCGATAGCGTAGCTCCCGCAACTTTTAGTGTGATTTCGCCCGTAAATTATTGTAAAGGTTCTACCACAGTGCCTTTAACCGCAACGGCATCCGAAAATAGCACCTTAATTTGGTACGCTACAGCCACAACCAAAACAGCCTTGACTTCGGCACCAACGCCCTTGACTACTGCCGCGAGCACGAAAACCTTTTATGTGTCTGAAAAAAATCCTGCAGGGGTCGAAAGCGAAAGAATCCCTATAGAAGTCAACGTAAGTAATCTGCCAAAAATACCTTCTAAATTAGTACTTACTAGCACAGATAAAACACCACGAGTTGCCCGAATTGATGGTTTAGTAGGGCTTAATATGCTTGAAAAAATCACCAAAATAAGTCCTTATATAGGAACTGATATCGGGTTTACCTTGACCGCTGCCCCTTCGGCCTTAGCCAATCACTACCGATGGGAATTGCCTGAAGGGGTTTACTCTCCAGATTTAGATGGGGATCATAACTCAAAAGGACCTGTAATTTCAGTTGATTTTGCAAATGTTACTCCAGGAGAAATTACACCTTTAACCCTAAAGGTATACGCCGTAAACGATTGTGGTGATTCGCCTGCTAAGGTTTTAATTTTGACAAGAGACTTGCCTAATGCGCCTTCTAAATTAGTGCTTACAAGCAGGGATGTTGAACCGCGTTTTGCTAACGCCGATGGCGTTTTAGTAGGACTGAACACCCTTGAAAAAATCACCAAGGTGGGTTCTTATGTAGGAACCGGAATTGAATTTACTTTAACCGCTACTTATGCTGCACCTCCTAAACAAGGATCGGAAGCCACGAAATACCACTGGATTTTGCCTGAGGGAGGCTATTCTCCAAATTTTGACTATCAGAGAGAGGGCTATACCACTGAGGATGTAATTGCTGTTTATTTTTGGTGGGCGCCGTCATCAGGACTTACCGATTGGAGTATAAGTGTTTCTGCTATAAATGGAAATGGAGCTTCTAAGACTAAAGTATTAGTTTTAAAAAGAGCCTTGCCCAAAGCACCTTCTAAATTAGTGCTTACAAGCGCCGATGCTACTCCCCGTTTTGCTAACGCTGATGGCGTTTTGGTAGGAATGAACACCCTTGAAAAAATCACCAAAGTGGGTCCTTATATGGGAACTGAGATCCCGTTTACCTTAACTGCTGTGTATGCTACTCCTCCTAAACAAGGATCGGAAACCGCTTACTACCACTGGACTTTGCCTAAGGGAGCCTATTCTCCAGATTCGTCTAATTGGAATATTGACCATTCTGATTTCTATACTTGGCAACCTACAATCACTGTTTATTTTAATGGTGTAGCCCCAGGAATTACCGATTTGAACCTAAGCGTTCAAGCTATGTATCAGAATGCAAGAACTTCTGAGGCAAAAGTATTAGTTTTAAAAAGAGCCTTGCCTAAAACACCTTCTAAATTAGTACTTACCGATGGGGAGTCAACAACCCCAATAACAATGGTGAGTAATTACATAGGGACTGATACTGCTTTGACTTTGACCGCCACGGCTGTTACCACTCAAGGAACAGAAGCCACTTACTACCACTGGGACTTAGCTGAGGGAGTCCATAGCGATGATCTAGACAGTGAAGGAAATTCTTATTCGCCTATAATAAAGTTTAGTTTTGCGGGTGTTGCTCTAGGAGTTACGACACTTCCAATAAGTGTTTTTGCAGTAAATGGTAATGGAACTTCCTCCGCTAAAATTCTCGCCTTGAAAAGTGCTTCACCAAGTACTCCAGGATCAATTACTGGCGCTTTAAACTTCAACCCTAGTTGTAGTGATTCCATCAGTGTTGAAGTACCTAATGTTGATGGGGTTTCTTATACCTGGTCAGTTAATGGAACCGAGGCCGCTGTTACAAGTGAAGATAATTTAAATGCGGCTATAATTGATGTGTCCAAGGTAACAACAGCAACGCTTACCATTAGTGTAATTGCAACAAATGGAGCGGGCTCTAGCGCCGCCAAATCAATTGTCATCCCGAAAGTTGACACTTGTGATAGTATAGCACCTCAGAACTTGAAAGTTATCGCTGAAACATTCAAGGCGGTGGCTTATCCAAATCCTGCAACATCGGTATTTACTCTTGATGTAAACTTGGCTAAAGGGACATCGGCAGGAATACAGGTATATGATTTGGCAGGACGATTCATCGAAAAGCGCCAAATTAAATCAGGACCAACGCAACTAGGCGCAAACTACCCAAGTGGTACTTATATTTTGAAAGTGAGTCAAGGCAAAAACCTAAAATCACTAGAAGTGATTAAACACTAAAACGAATCTTTTTTGATTTAAAAATAACGATTATGAAAACAATAAAAATAATCACCATTGTATTAGCAAGTATTGCATTTACAGTAACAACCATTGCCCAAACCGTCCCTTCCTATGTTCCCACCAATGGTCTGGTAGGTTATTGGGGGTTCAATGGCAATGCCAATGACGAAAGCGGCAATAGCAATAATGGAACGGTGTATGGCGCTATTTTGACCACAGATCGATTTGGTAATGCCAATTCATCGTATGATTTTCAAAATAATATTATAGTAATCCCCCATAATCCCTTACTAGGATTTCGGGCAAATTCTGGATTTACTGTATCTATTTGGTGCGACAGAAGTCGATTGACAGATGTTTTTCATCTCATCGGAAAAAGAGCAAATTATAGTCCAACATTTAATTGGCAGATTGCTTTTAGTGATGGCCCAAATTTTGGTTCCGGCACAGGTGTTTTTTATAATGGCGCTTTTTCATCGGATTCGCTTTTAATTAATATGTGGTATCATATTGTTGGAAAATTTGATAATGGATTATGGTCCATTTACATTAACGGTGTCCTAAAGGCTTCTAATAAGAGCGCAATATTATATCCCGATATTATCACACCTATTACTATTGGTAATTCTGGAAGTTATCAACCATTTTACGGCAAATTAGACGACATTGCCATTTACAACCGCGCCTTAACTCAAGCAGAAATTACACAATTATATACCGCAAACTTTACACCAGTACCTATGGCCTCAGCCCAAACTTTTTGTGGTGGAGCTACGGTGGCGAGTTTAACCGCTGATGGAACCAAATTAAAATGGTATGCCACAGAAACAGAAACAATCCCTTTAGCGCCTTCAGAAGTGTTAACCATCCAAACGTATTACGTATCACAAACCCTAAGAGGAACTGAAAGTTCTAGAACAGCGGTTGCCGTTACCATAGCACCTGCTACCTCAGCCATAGTGGTTACGAATTTTGTTTCGTTACCTTCAGTCGATATAGGCCTCCAAACCTGGACGGTCAAAAACCTAGATGTGGCAACCTACAGTGACGGCACAATAATTCCTCAAGTTACCGACCCAACACAATGGGCTAATTTAACCACCGGAGCTTGGTGTTATTACAACAATAGTCCTTCAAATGGAGTCGTTTATGGTAAGTTATACAATTGGTATGCCGTTGCAGGAATCTATAATGAAGCCTCAAAAACCGACCTTACTTTAAGAAAAAAACTGGCCCCTACGGGCTACCACGTTCCTTCAGACGTTGAATGGACTAAATTAATCAATTATTTAGGAGGCCTAAGCGTTGCTGGAGGCAAGATGAAAGAAACTAGCAGTACACACTGGAATAGCCCTAATACTAGCGCTACCAACTCCTCTGGGCTTACATGTCTTCCGGGAGGTTATCGCAGTTTCACTGGTGCATTTGTCAGCATTGGCTACTTCAGTCATTGGTGGAGTACATCAGAGTTCGGTACGACGGGCGCTTTTGGCCGCAATCTGTATTACAATAACAGCACTGCCGGCAGAGACTTCAATGATAAGCCAAGTGGTTTCTCAGTGCGATGCATTAGGGATTAGACTGTTTTTTACATTGAAAAAATTATTGTTTTTCGAGTACGAGCATGACCCTAGAAATAGTGATTCCTTTTTTAACAGAATAACAATCCCAACTCAAAATTAAAAATCTAATTTGGAACTCTCCCAAAAATAAAAAAACTCCTCAATTTCTTGAGGAGTTTTGCGTTGGTCTACTAGGACTCGAACCTAGAAAGACTGCACCAAAAACAGTTGTGTTACCATTACACCATAGACCAATACCGGTGCTGTTAAGCGAGTGCAAATTTAGACGAAATTTTAATTTTTACAAATTTTTAATCCCTTTTTCTCAAAAAACTTTCGGAAGGGCTTCAATCATTGAAACAAGCTTGAAAATATCGATTTTTTGGGGTTTGATTCTGTTTTTGGTAAAATTTTGTTATTGCCTGCGGCATTCCATAAAAAAACATTTTCTTTGTATCGCAAAATAAAACTAAATTACTGGTATACCAATATGGCAACATTCAATTTCAATAAGTGGAATACGATTACGGGCTGGTGCGCATTCACAATTGCACTAGTAACTTACACGCTCACGGTAGAACCCACCATGAGTTTTTGGGATTGTGGCGAATACATTGCCACAGCCGCAAAACTCGAAGTAGGCCACCCGCCAGGAGCCCCCTTATTTCAAATGATTGGTGCTTTTTTTGCGCTATTTGCCGTAGACGACAAGCATGTTGCCTTGATGGTCAATATGATGTCAGTTTTCTCGAGTGCCTTTACCATCTTGTTCTTGTTCTGGTCTTCGTCGCTCCTATTAAAAAAATTGATTTCAAGATTTACCGAGTTCAATAAGCAAAATGCTATTGTCGTTTTAGGAAGCTCTTTTGTGGGAGCATTGGCCTATACTTTTTCGGATAGCTTCTGGTTTAATGCCGTAGAAGCCGAAGTCTATGCTATGGCCTCATTATTTATCGCCTTGCTTTTTTGGCTCGGTTTACGCTGGGAACAAGACATGGAAACCCCAAGAGGCAATAGATGGTTATTGCTGATTTCCTTGGTGGTTGGCCTTTCGTTTGGCGTTCACTTCATGGCACTTTTAACCATTCCTGCCATAGGTTTTCTGTATTTTTTTAAACATTATAAAGTAGTTACTGTCAAGAATTTTATCCTTGCTAATGTTGTTGTTGTAGCCATTTTATTGTTTATTTTCAAAATGTTATTGCCTTTAACAATGGCCTTCTTTGGTAAAACTGAAGTTTTTATGGTCAACGAATTGGGCTTGCCATTCGACTCGGGAACTATTTTTGTCGGCCTGCTCTTTGTGGCTTTCTTTTACTTTGGGTTAAAATACACCAAACAAAAAGGATTAGTTTTCTACAACACGATTATCCTTTGCATCTTATTTATTTTAATAGGATTTTCTACTTGGTTGATGTTGCCTATTCGGGCCAACGCCGATACGGTAATAAATGAGAACAAACCTTCGGATGCACGAGAGGTTCTAGCCTATTACAATAGAGAGCAATACGGCTCAAATCCTTTGTTTTATGGTCCCCAATACACCGAAACTTTTGCTGGTTTAGATGAAAAAAATCCTTATTTAGACAAGGCTCCTAACTATGAACGAGATTATACCACCGGGAAATATGAAATCGTAAACAATTTCAAAAACGCCGAACAAAATAGCGACGACAATCAAAAAACGTTTTTGCCTCGTTTGTGGAGCAGTGAGCATATTGAAAATTACATCAACTTTACAAATCCACCCGAGTTCAAATTGAATCCTAATTATCCTTATGAGGACGATTTATCAAAATACGGAGTTGACCCAAGCCAAATAAGCGAGGAGGATTATAACAAAGCCATTGCCCAACTGAAGAATGAAATCGAAAAAACCATAACGGAATTCAGGCAGGCTTATGCTCAAAAACAAATTGACAATGAAGGCTACGTTAAATTCTTAAAAAGTTATGGCGATTATTTGATCGTAGAAAAACCAACCACCGTAGACAATTTGAGTTTCATGTTTGAATACCAATTTGGTTATATGTATTTCCGATATTTAATGTGGAATTTCGTTGGGCGCCAGAGCGACAATCAAGGAAAGTACGACAATCAAGACGGAAATTGGCTTAGTGGCATTCCGTTTATTGATGAATTACATTTGGGCACCCAAGACCATTTGCCTTCTGATGTATTAAATAATAAAGGGCGCAATGTGTATTTCTTTTTGCCTTTTATTTTAGGCCTTATTGGATTAATGTATCACGCCAATAAAGATTTGAAAAGTTTTTATGTGCTACTGGCCTTATTCTTATTTACAGGAATTGCCTTAAAGATTTACCTCAACGAACGCCCTTTCGAACCTCGCGAAAGAGATTATGCGCTCGTAGGTTCCTTCTACGTATTTGCTATTTGGATAGGATTTGGAGTCTATGCTCTATATGAAAGCGCTTGCGTCTATCTAAAACCGAAAATAGCCGGACCCGTACTAATTGCGGCAAGTTTGCTAGCAGTCCCTGTCCTTATGGCGGCACAAAACTGGGACGACCACGACCGTTCCGAAAGATATACCGCAGTGGCTATGGCAAAAGCCTACCTGACTTCCTGCGACCCTGATGCCATATTATACACCATAGGTGATAATGACACCTTCCCTCTTTGGTACGCACAAGAGATTGAAAAAATACGCACCGATGTAAAAATTGTAAACACGAGTCTTTTTATGACGGATTGGTATATTGACCAAATGAAAACCAAAACCTACGAATCGAATCCATTACCTATTTCATTTAATCACGATGAATATGTGGGCGATAAATTAGACTATGTGGCGTATATTCCGAAAACAGAAAGTCGATGGGAAATAAAAGATTTCATTAATTTCATTAAGAATCCGAAATCTACCGTTGAAATGCAAAACGGGCAAACCATTCATTTTTATCCTACCAATAAAATTAGAATTCCTATAGACAAAAACACAATTATCAAGAACAAAGTGGTCGCTGAAAAATATTTTGATTCCATTGTGCCTTATATAGATATTAACATCAAAGGAAATGCCTTGTACAAAAACAGGTTGATGATGCTGGATATTTTGGCCAACAATAATTGGAAAAGACCAATCTACTTTAGCGGAGGTGCCTTTGACAACGAGGATTACTTGTGGATGAAAGACTATCTTCAATTGGACGGAATGGTCTATAAATTAGTTCCTGTGAAAACTCCTATCGACAAAGAGGCGGGGCCAATGGATATGGGCCAGATTGATGCCGATAAAATGTATGCCAATGTAATGAAATGGGATTGGGGCAATAGCGAAAGCGATAAGATCTACCACGACACCGAGACGCGACGAAATAGTATTACGTATCGATCGAATCTTGCTCGATTAATGGATCAGCTTATCGCTGAAGGAAAAAACAAAATGGCTCGAAACATTATCGAATTGGCCATGACAAAGATGCCTTTGGATAAATTTAATTATTACTCCACCTTAGAGCCGTTTGCAAAAGGGTATTATGAGGTAGGTGAAAAAGCAAAAGCACATCAACAACTTGAAAAATTAATGACAAAATACAAGGAAAATCTGAATTATTACGGCAATCTAAGTCATTCAGATCAGTCCGATATTGCTATTGATGTTATCACCGATATTGAACGATACAGGGGTTTATTACAAGTTATGAAGGAGAATGGCGATCTTGTATATTATAATAAAAACAGGGTGGTTTTCAATACTTACATAAAAATGTTTGAGCATTTTGAACGCGAAAGAGAATAGTTTTAATTTGGGAATTTGGGAATTAAGTCATGAGTTGCTACTGGGTAAAAACAAACATTCTCGTCAAAAAATTATTCTCGCATTATGTTTGGGCTATTCCCAATACAGAAAATAAAATCTACCTGACTTTTGATGATGGTCCAACGCCTAAAATCACCGAATGGGTGCTGCAAGAATTAAAAAAATACAACGCCAAAGCCACTTTTTTTTGCATTGGTAACAACATCGAAAAACATCCTGAAATTTTCGAAAAAATAGTAAGCAACGGCCATTCTATAGGAAATCACACTTTCAATCATTGGAATGGATGGAAAACTTCAACAGAAGACTATTTAGAGAATGTAGCATTAGGCGAAATTGCCATTTCAAATTCTAAATCTACATTCTTCCGCCCGCCTTACGGCAAAATAAAAGCATCCCAGGTTAAAAAACTACGTCAATTAGGCTACCAGATAATCCTGTGGGATGTCTTGAGCGGGGATTTCGACACCCAAATTTCTCCAGAAAAATGCTTGGAAAATGTGTTGAAAAATGTGAAATCGGGAAGTATTATAGTATTTCACGATAGCGTGAAAGCATTTCCCAATTTGGAATATACTTTGCCTAAAGCGTTGCAATATTGGACAAAAAAAGGATTTGTGTGCGATGCAATTAAATATGCTCGTGAACGAGGCTAATAATAGTGTTGGCGTCTAGTTCTCCGGATTGTCTCCAGATCATTTGACCCTCTTTGTAAATCATCAAGGTAGGAAGTCCTTTAATACGTAAAGCATCGGCTAGTTCTTGATTTTTATCAACATCAATTTTTATCACTTTTGCCTTATCGCCAAGAGCTGCGGCTACATCCCTAATTACAGGATGCATCAAGACAGATGATTCATTCCAATCTGTGTAAAAATCAATTAACACAGGGACTTGTGTGCTTATAAGTTCTCCAAATTTTGACATAAAATCAACTAATTTAATTTTTAAAATCTAATGAAATGAACTAATTTATTTTACAAATGTAGTATTTTAAACGAATTAAGCCACATTCTTGCCTTTTTTTAGTTCAATCACTGTAATCTCAGGCATGATTCCCACTCTGCCAGAATAAGCGTGAAAACCAAATCCTCGATTTACATAAACGTATCTTCCTACATTTTCATACAAACCAGCCCATTGCTTATAAATGTATTGTATTGGACTCCATTTAATTACTCCGGGAATTTCTATGCCGAACTGGAGTCCGTGAGTATGACCGGAAAGCGTCAACTGAAAATTTTTCTCGTGATTTTTCACTTCGTAATCCCAGTGGCTTGGATCATGGCTCATCAATATTTTAAAGTCTTCTTTGGTCAAATTGGCAGAAGCCAAATTGATATCCCCTACTTTCTTGAAATTATGACCCCAATTTTCAACGCCAACTAGGGCAATTTTATCCGTTCCTTTTTCGATGAAAGTATGCTCGTTTAACATTAACTTGAAATCAATTTGACCATACAAATTTTTAATAGCTTGGAAATTTTCTTCTTTAGCAGCTTCTGAAGGCCAAGTTACATATTCGCCATAATCATGATTCCCCAGCACCGAATATTTACCATACTCGTGTTTTTTGATTCTATTGAAGGTGTCAATCCAAGGATGCATTTCTTTGGCGTTCGTATTTACAATATCCCCAGTAAACAAAATCATATCTGAATTTTGCTCGTTAACCAAGTCTATGGCATAATTAATTTTCTCTGGATTGTCAAAACTTCCGCTATGCACATCAGATATTTGAGTAATGGTAAAACCGTCAAAGGCGTCCGGCAAATCGGGAAAATATATACGTTGTTTAATTACTTTATAATTGTATTTTCCTATTGTCTCGCCATATAGTAAGGACAAAAACGGAATGGCCGCTAATCCTAATCCTATCTGACTAACAAATTTTCGCCTAGAGGCAAGAAAATCAACGCTATCGTTAAATTTTACGAAATGATTTATGGAGCCAAAACCTATTCTGAAAACATCTTCTCCTAATAAGACTAAAGTCAAAATAATTTTGGGAAGGTAAATTAAAAGAAGCAAACCAATGGTTCGCATCGTTTGGTTGGTTTGTCCTACCGAACGGTCAAATTGGGTGAATGAATAAACAATAAATGCTAAAAGAAGTGCACTTATTATTTGATAGGAAACTAGAATAGATTTAACTTTTACTAAAGTCCTTACTACTTGAAAAGCATAGATTTCAACAACAAAAAGAACAAAAAACAATAGTATTATGCGTAAAATCATTGCGATATAAATTTTGTGCAAAATAACAAATTAATTAGGTGAAACGCATTTTAATTAATTAACTTTAACTAAAACCGTACCAAAATCATCTCAAATCAAATTTATCATAAAAAAGGCTGATGAATTTATTTTCTCTCTTTCTGAAAAAATTATTTAATCTACTGACCTTTTTAAAATAAACTTAATCGTAAGTAATTTGCAATGAGTAATTTATATATTTAGTATCTTTACTTAAAATAATTACGCCATGAGAAAATCGTTTTTATCCATTGTAATTATACTATTTGGCCTCTCCATCGCCACCATTCAGGATTATAGAAACCCACACTCGCCTTTTCAACTTTTTCCCTTTTTTAAAACAGTTCACAATCCCGTTGTCATCAAGACCATAGTGCCTATTAACAAGGTTATTTTGGTCGATTTTTTTAGCAAATATCCTGATTTCAAAAAGTACCAAGCTGAGGTTTCAATCTTATATAAAAAGCGAAATTATGCCTCGATTTGGTATGACCAAAATGGATTAATTGAATTTGCCAATTTGTTATATTCTAAAGTAAACCAACTCGAGGAGGAAGGCCTCAAATCCAGCTTAGCCTATAAAGACGAAATGGAAGGTATTTTTGATGGTGAAACTCACAAGACTTTATCTAAAACAGATACGGAACTGCTGTTGTCGTCCCTATACATTTATTATGCCCAAAAAGTATTTAAGGGAATCGATACGCAGCAGATAACCGAATTGGGCTGGTTTTTACCTCGAAAAAACATTTCTTATGGTGCTTTACTCGATTCCTTGCTTGTAGATTCTAAATTATTAAATGAAAATGAGCGTCAGCAATTGGGACAATATTATAGACTCCGAGAGGCCTTAAAAAAGTATCGTCAACTGGCCCAAAATGGAGGATGGGATTCCATTGTAATGAGTCCATTTATAAAATATATGTATCCCAACGACAGCTCTAAAACCATTGGTCAAATTAGAAAACGACTTTTTGTTACGGGGGATTTAAAAAGGGATTCCAAAAGCAATTGGTATGACGAGGAATTAATGGCGGGTATTATTAATTATAAAAAAAGAAATGGGTTTAAACTAAATTATAGCATTAGTTGTGACCATGTAGACGACATGAACCTGCCCGTTGCAGAACGAATCAAAACCATCATGGTAAATATGGAGCGCTGCCGATGGATTTCTCCTGAGTTGACTAAAGCCGATGAATATATTATCATCAATATTCCCTCTTTTAAATTAATTTACAAAAAAAATGGCAAAAAGGAGTTAGAATCGAATGTGTTCGTGGGGAAAAGCATGACCGAAACAGTAATTTTTAGCGGTACTATAAGCTACATCGTTTTTAGCCCCTATTGGATTGTCCCTAAAAGCATTATTGATAATGAACTAAAACAGGCTATGGTTCGTGATAAAAATTATTTGGTTTCCCATAATATGGAATGGAACAATGGCGATGTGAGGCAAAAACCCGGACCAAGAAACTCTATGGGATTGATTAAATTCATGTTTCCCAATACAAATAATATTTACTTGCACGATACTCCGGTCAAATCGTTATTTGAGGCTGAGGTGCGGACATTTAGCCACGGCTGTATCAATATGAGCAAAGCCAAAGAATTGGCAATATTGCTTTTAAAAGACGACCCCGATTGGCCGGTGGAGCGCATCAATGCGGCCATAAATGGTGGTGTGGAAACTACTTGTGTGCTCAAAAAGAAAATCCCCGTTCATATTGGCTATTTTACAGCTTGGGTTAATGACGCCGGAACCATTAATTTTTACAAAGACGTTTATGAACGGGACGATCGTTTAGCGACTATGTTATTTAGTAGCGGGGGCAAATAATCTCATTTTAAGGTGCAGGATCCGGAATAATTGCCTGAACGCCATCGATTTCCTTTAAAATCTCATCGGATAAAACCACCTCAACAGTGGCTATATTTTCTTTTAATTGTGCCATCGTCGTGGCTCCAATTATCGTACTAGTCACGAATGCTTGTTGGGTTACAAATGCCAATGACAACTCCGTTAGGGTCAATCCGTTTTTTGCTGCAATTTCTTGGTATAATCTGGCAGCTTCGGTACATTGCGCACTGTTGTATCTGGCAAATTGAGGGAACAAACGGAGTCTGGCATTGGGATGACTTTGATTTGTCAAGTATTTACCGGATAGTACTCCAAAAGCCAATGGCGAATAAGCCAACAATCCTACATGCTCTCTCGTACAAACTTCGGCAGCACCCACCTCAAAAGTCCGATTCAATAAGGAATACGGATTTTGAATGGT
>CANFHF010000002.1 GCA_947446635.1 Flavobacteriaceae bacterium | reverse complement strand
TTTTCGCTTATCTCTCAAAGCGGGTGCAAAAGTAACTAACTCTTTTTTATCTGGCAAGAAAAAAATATTTTATTTTTTTTCCTAAAATACTTTTATCGAATTTTTAATTTTTTAGGAACGCTAAGATACTAATCATTTACCCTTCCCACAAACTATTATCCGATTTTTTCTGTTTGATTTAAAAGAACGTCTGCTGCAATGCGGGTGCAAAAGTAGTGCGTTTATTCTGTTTTTAAACCCCTTTTTTAAGCTTTTTTTTATCTTTTTTTTAATCCACTGAAATCGTGACCGTTGGATGAAAAAGTTTTTTGGAGATGACAATATATAAATTTAGATTTTAGGTTGGATCAACCTCCCTAGCCCGGACTTGTCTGCCGACAGGCAGCTAATAAAAGAGAGATCTTCGTAAGAGAGTATCGGCAAAAAAAGTGTAACCAATATCATTGTAAATAGCTTCTAAAAAATATAAGTCCTACCCTATAGCGTATAAACTTGTACTTATATATTGTATGTATTTTAGTAATGCGCTATATTTGCATTCACAAAATTAAAAATAATGATTAAGATTACTTTGCCCGACGGGTCAGTTAAAGAGTTTTCACCAAAGGTAACTCCTATGGATGTTGCGATAAGCATTAGTGAAGGATTTGCTAGAAATGTAATTTCGGCTTCTTTTGGCGGTACAATTGTGGAAACCACAACTCCTTTGACGACGGATGGCAGTCTTATATTATATACGTGGAATGATGAAGGGGGTAAAAAAGCTTTTTGGCATTCGACTTCGCACGTGATGGCACAGGTTCTCGAAGAACTGTACCCTGGAATCAAATTAACTCTTGGGCCAGCAATTTCAAATGGTTTTTACTATGATGTAGATTTTGAAGACCAAAAAATCACAGATGCCGATTTCAAAAAAATCGAAGATCGCGTTTTGGAAATTTCGAGAGAAAAACACGAATTTAAATTGCGTCCAGTTTCTAAAGCTGAAGCTCTTGAAATTTATAAAGACAATGTTTACAAAACCGAATTGATTACAAATCTAGCAGACGGAACGATTACTTTTTGCGATCACTCTACTTTTACTGATTTGTGCCGTGGTGGTCATATTCCAAACACAGGAATCATCAAGGCGATGAAAATCATGAGCGTCGCGGGTGCTTATTGGCGTGGTGATGAAAAAAACAAACAACTTACCCGTGTTTATGGCGTTTCGTTTCCAAAGCAAAAAGACTTAACGGAATACCTCGAATTGTTGGAAGAGGCCAAACGTCGCGACCACAGAAAACTTGGTAAAGAATTGGAATTGTTTGCTTTCTCGGCAAAAGTTGGACAAGGTTTACCATTATGGTTGCCAAAAGGAGCTGCTTTGCGTGACCGTTTGGAGCAATTCTTGAAAAAAGCACAGAAGAAAGCCGGATATGAACAAGTAGTTACACCTCATATTGGGCAGAAAGAATTATATGTGACTTCAGGTCATTATGCAAAATATGGAGCCGACAGTTTTCAACCGATAAATACTCCTGCCGAAGGTGAAGAGTTTTTATTAAAACCGATGAACTGCCCGCACCACTGTGAAATTTTCAACGTAAGACCTTGGTCATACAAAGATTTACCAAAACGTTACGCTGAATTTGGTACAGTATATCGTTACGAACAAAGTGGCGAATTGCACGGTTTGACTCGCGTTCGAGGATTTACTCAGGATGATGCCCATATTTTCTGTACACCGGATCAATTGGATCAAGAGTTTAAAAACGTAATTGATTTGGTTTTGTATGTTTTCGGTTCTTTAGGATTCGAAAATTTTACAGCTCAAATTTCATTACGAGATCAAGAAAACAGAGAAAAATACATTGGTTCAGATGAAAATTGGGAAAAAGCAGAAAACGCCATCATCAATGCTGCTGCCGATAAAGGACTAAAAACAGTGGTAGCATACGGAGAAGCGGCTTTTTATGGTCCAAAGTTAGATTTCATGGTAAAAGATGCTCTTGGTAGACAATGGCAACTGGGAACGATTCAGGTGGATTACAACTTGCCGGAGCGTTTTGAATTGACTTACAAAGGTGCTGACGATCAATTGCATACGCCGGTCATGATTCACAGAGCTCCTTTTGGATCGATGGAACGCTTTATCGCAATTTTAATAGAACACACCGCCGGAAAATTTCCGCTTTGGCTGATGCCAGAACAAGCTATAATATTGTGTTTGAGCGAGAAATATGAAATATATGCGAAAAAAGTTTTAAGTCTGCTAGAAAATCACGAAATTCGCGCCCTAATTGACAACAGAAATGAGTCAATTGGAAGAAAAATTAGAGATGCCGAAATGCAAAAAACCCCGTTTATGTTGATTGTAGGCGAGGAAGAAGGGAAAAACGGCACCATATCCATACGTCGTCACGGACAAGAAGGAAAGGGTAATATTAGCGTTACAATTGAAGAATTTGCTGCAATTGTAAACGAAGAAATAGGCAAAACATTAAAAACATTTACAGTTTAACTTAAATTATAAAGTCATAGCAATAAGAAGCAATAGAGGTTATCAACCTCGAGTAGAAAAGAAAGATGCCCATAGAATAAACAACCTTATTCGTGGAGTGCAAGATGTAAGACTTGTAGGTGAAAATATCGAACCAGGGGTTTTTAAACTTTCCGAAGCACTTAGATTAGCTGACGAATTTGAATTAGACTTAGTTGAAATTTCGCCAAATGCAGAACCACCCGTTTGTAAAATAATGGACTATAAAAAGTTCGTTTATATGCAAAAGAAACGAGAAAAGGAGCTTAAAGCAAAATCTACTCAAATTGTAGTAAAAGAAATTCGTTTTGGTCCACAAACAGACGAACATGATTATGAGTTTAAAAGAAAAAATGCAGAAAAATTCCTGAAGGAAGGTTCTAAATTGAAAGCGTTCGTTTTCTTTAAAGGACGTTCTATAATATATAAAGACCAAGGCCAAATCTTGTTATTGAGATTAGCCACCGATCTTGAAGAATTTGGAAAAGTAGAAGCAATGCCCGTTCTCGAAGGAAAGAGAATGATTATGTTTATTGCTCCGAAGAAGAAAAAATAAGCTTTAGGCTTATAGCCATTAGCTAAAAAATAAGTAAGTAAGAATAAATTAAAACACTAGGAAAAAATGCCTAAAATGAAAACCAAATCTAGCGCCAAGAAACGATTCAAAGTTACTGGTTCTGGAAAGATTAAAAGAAAGCATGCTTTCAAAAGTCACATCTTGACCAAGAAATCTAAAAAACGTAAATTAGCTTTGACACACTCAGCGCTAGTACACAAAACAGATGAGAAAAGCATCAAACAACAATTAAGAATTATTTAATTAATTGATAATTAAAATTAGAATTCTTTAGGTTACAAAATTATTTAATAACCTTGGAGTATGGCCTTAAGTTCTCTTGATTCAATTCGGGACGCCTGCTACAAAAAAACAAAAAAATTATGCCAAGATCAGTAAATTCAGTTGCTAAAAGAGCTAGAAGAAAAAAGATAATGAAGCAAGCCAAAGGTTTCTTTGGTCGTCGTAAAAACGTTTGGACAGTTGCTAAAAACGCAGTAGAGAAAGCCATGTGCTACGCCTACCGTGACAGAAAAGTGAACAAAAGAAATTTCCGTGCTTTGTGGATTCAACGTATCAACGCTGGAGCCAGATTAGAAGGAATGTCTTATTCAGAACTAATGGGGAAAATCAAGAAAAACAATATCGAATTGAACCGAAAGGTTCTTGCAGATTTAGCCATGAATCACCCAATAGCATTCAAAGCAATACTTAATAAAGTAAAATAAACGTTTTATCAACTCAATTTAAAATTACTTACTTATATAGAAACCCAGTCGCAAGATTGGGTTTTTTTTATTCTCTAATTGAAAATAAAAATATAGACTTTCACTTCTTTACAACTTATTCTAAGCGCAGTATTGGCATTCCCTTATCTTAAGCTTAAACATTTGTATAATAAATTGAGTATTTAATCGAATTATTTTACACTTAAACGATGTTGTTATTTTTATCTAAAGTAAGATAATATACTTGTTAAATAATCTGAAATAAATCAGAATCGCATACTTTTTTTTTATTGTATTTAGACTTTGTTGATTGTAAATCTCAAAAAAATATGAAGAAAAATAAAATTGCAATTAAAGCAACGTCAGAAGAAAATAAGGGTGAAATACCAATTAAAAACAAATGGGACAATTATCTTGATGATTATAAAAACTATTTAGAGGAGTATAGGATTCAATATGAACTATCGCTTGAAGGCAGTCTTATATCCTTGTCTAAATACCCCTATATGAAAGAAAGGGCGTTAGTTATTTATGAACGATTGATAAAAGCTAAAAACAGACTTTTATTAAATAAGAAACAGATCAACAATATTTTTAAAATTAAAATGAAGTTCATAGAATCCTGTCACATAAAAAAACAACAATAATTATGATCATGAATGAAAATCGCAAATTTTCAGAAGGAAGTAAGAGTAATAGTAAAAGAATACGTATTAAAATAAAAAAAAATGATCTTAATTCGAATGGCAACAAATCAGGAAAATTAAAAAATTCTTTAGAATCAAATATTTTTATAATCATAATTATTGCATATTTAATTTTCGGTTATATGATTTATATTACCTTAGAATAATATGTTTTAAGACAAAAATACATGATTAGCTTTATATTTTGTAAAGACTAGATTATTGATTAGCATATTTAAATATAAAAAATTCTCCAGATTTTCTTTTTTAAATACTAACCTTTATTGTTCAATTTATAAAATGCTTTTAGATTTTTAAAATATCATATTATAATAAAATTATAAAGCTATGCAGTTAGTAAAAATTTACGTACACTTTATTTGGTGCACAAAAAATAAGATTTCATTTCTTTTAAAAAAAAAAATAAGGAAAACCATTTGGAATCATCTCGAGAAAACCTTCAATAAGAATGGGGTTTACATTGATTTTATCCCTGGATATTCTGATCATAACCATTGCCTGGTAAGACTACCCCAAGAAGAATCCCTTGAAAAAAAAATGAAATATATAAAAGGAGATCAGCTGGTGTGGATTAATAAAAATGGAGGGGGGAATGAATTCATTCTTGAGGAAATGATGCCGTTTTCGGAGAAAGCTATAGCAAATAAAATAGAGTATAAAGACGATTATTTTACAATTGCTATTATGGAATCTAAAATAGAAAAGGCGGAAAATAAAAAGCAACAAGACGGAAAAAAAGATGTGCAAAAGACCGGATATAATGAATTTAGAATACAATACGGATTTGAAAAATACGAAGTTAAATAAGTGTATCCAGAAGGGAAAATACAATTGAAAATAAAGTGATTTAATATAAAAACCTACTACTGAATTTTTGACTATTATTATACCATTCTTTTAAAAAAAAAAAGGTTCTTCTCAATGATTTTATACCAATCAATAATTCTATATAAAACCTCAAAGAATTGGATTAAATTCAGATAATTCTAAATAATAAATCCCATATCCAAACCACTGTCTTACAATTTACACTTGTTATGTCTTTTGTTTTTTCTTTTTAGCTGCAGGGAACAATACATTATTCAAAATCAAGCGATATCCTGGTGAATTGGGATGTAAATCAAGTATAGTGACTGGATCTCCAACTCTATGCTGATAATCTTCAGGATCGTGTCCTCCATAAAAAGTAAACATACCTTTGCCTTTTTCTCCGTGAACATAGCGTGCTTCTCCATTAAGTTCGCAGGTTCCCATTAGTAGAACATTTGATTTTATAAGTTCGGGATCAAAAGAAGTTGTTTGCCCCATAAATCCTTTGATTAATTGGGTATGATTTTGACATAACATACTAGGAATTGGATCCCATTTTGCCGAAAATTCCATCAAGGTAAAATAATCATTTTCCATTGGGACTTTTCTTTTTTCGGTCATATCAATATCGGAAAATTCATAATGTTCTGGTTTTCGGTCTAAAATAAAATCCTTGAATGCAAAGGAATTGGCATAATTTATTTTGGATTGGAAATTAGCTTCACTAGCATCTCCGTCAAACATCGTCTCACAAATATCAACTCCATCTGCCGCTAGGGCAATATCAAAACTATCCGTTGCAGAACACATGGCAAACAAAAATCCACCGCCAATTACGAAATCCCTAATTTTTTTTGCAACAGCCCCTTTTTCTTCTGATACTTTATTAAATCCCAATTTTGTAGCCAATGCTTCAGCAGCTGCCTTTTGATCCATATACCAAGGCGAATTTCTATAGGAGCCATAGAATTTTCCATATTGACCCGTAAAATCCTCGTGATGCAAATGCAACCAATCGTAAAGCAATAATTGGTCACTTAAAACTTCATCATCATAAATGGGCGTAAATGGAATTTCGGCATAGGTTAAGACCAAGGTTACGGCATCGTCCCAAGGTTGTTTGCCTTTGGGAGTATATACTGCAATTTTAGGCGCTTTTTCAAGAACAACCACTTCCATGTTTTGAGAAGGACTTGAGATCTCATCCAAAATTTGATTGGTTTCTACATCGCTTAACACTTCAAAACTAACACCTCGAATTTGGCATTCCTTCCTGATTTCTGTCGCGTCAGGAAATAAAAAAGAACCGCCACGGTAGTTAAGCAACCAACTGGATTTATATTTTTTATCGATACACCAATAAGTAATTCCGTAAGCTTTAAGATGATTTTGCTGAGTTGTTTCATCCATTGGTAGCAAGATAAAAGAAGCGCGTACCGAAAAGGAAATGAGAATTACAAGTATAAATAATACCTTTTTAGAAGCCATTTTGAAATTTTACTTCAAATATAATCGTTTTGACCAAAAGGATAAAAAAAATTCGCTTTACAAGCAAATTTTAAATTTATTTTTAGAACGGCATATCGTTATCATTCTCTTCCTCATTGAAATTACTTCCAAAGGCTTCGTTTGGAGAAGGAAGGTTTTTAGTTTGAAACGGATTGTCGTCGTGATTCATTTTGGATGGTAGATCATCGTAGCTTCCTCCATAATCTTCAAGATTATCAAATTTCCCTAAATTCCCAATAAACTTCAATCGAACGTTTTCAAGAGAACCATTTCTATGTTTGGCGATGATGAATTCAGCTTGTCCAGCTGATGGTGTTTGCTCATCGTCATCCCATTCGTCTATTTTATAATATTCTGGTCTGTAAATAAAGGATACAATATCCGCATCTTGTTCAATCGCCCCCGATTCACGAAGATCCGATAGCAATGGTCTTTTACTTGATCCCCGAGTTTCTACGGCACGAGATAATTGAGACAAAGCAATTACTGGAATACTTAATTCCTTTGCCAAAGCTTTTAAATTTCTTGAAATCGTGGAAATTTCTTGTTCTCTGTTTCCGCCACCTTTTCCGTTTCCGCCAGCAGTCATCAACTGTAAGTAATCGACAATGATTATTTTTATTCCGTGTTGCGAAGCCAAACGTCTCGCTTTTGCTCTTAAATCAAAAATGGAAAGAGAAGGCGAGTCATCAATAAAAAGAGGTGCTTTTTCTAAATTTTTAACTTTTACACTCAATTGTTCCCACTCGTGCTTTTCTAATTTTCCAGTTCGCAATTTCTCAGAAGACAAGCCAGTTTCTGAGGAAATAAGTCTTGTAATCAACTGTACAGATGACATTTCAAGTGAAAATAACGCCACAGGGTGACCGAAGTCGATAGCAATATTTCGAGCCATAGAAAGTACAAAAGCGGTTTTACCCATACCTGGTCGAGCAGCAATAATTATTAAATCGCTAGGCTGCCAGCCTGAGGTAATTTTATCCAATTTTTCAAATCCGGTAGCGATTCCGCTCAATCCTTCTTGCTTGGCAATTTCTTCAATTCTTTTTTTAGCTTGTAAAACTAAACTTTGTGCTGTTTCTGAACTACGTTTTATATTTCCCTGAGTAACTTCATAAAGTTTAGACTCGGCTTTGTCTAACAAATCAAAAACATCCGTAGTTTCATCATACGATTCCTCAATAATATCGGAAGAAATTCGTATCAAACTACGTTGAATATATTTTTGGAGAATGATTCTTGAGTGAAATTCAATATGTGCTGAAGATGCTATTTTTTGGGTAAGTTGAATTAAGTAAAAATCACCTCCCGCTAAGTCTAATTTTGCGTTTTTTCGCAACTGAGCCGAAACCGTTAATAAGTCAATAGGCTGGGTGTCTGTAAAAAGTTGGACAATAGCCTCAAAAATATATTTGTGGGCCTCTTTATAAAAAGCATCTGGTTGTAAAATATCTATTACCTCATCAACTCCTTTTTTGTCAATCATCATGGCGCCAAGAACGGCCTCTTCTAAATCGAGAACTTGTGGTGGAAGTTTCCCCTTTTCAAGGTTGATAATTGTTGTTTTATCTATTTTAATTGGGTTTATATTCCTGACATTTTCCATAGAGCGAAAGTAGTGAAAATTAAAAAAATAGCATCGCTGAGTTATTACAAAAAAATGTTGATAAACTGTCTTTTTTTGTTAACAACGCAAAAAAAATCCGAAGATGTAAGGCTTCGGATTAAATCGCATAAAATATGATTTTACTCTTTGTATTCGCCCATATCGCTGTATTTCCGCATTCTTTGGGCAACTAATTCTTGTGTTGATAAGTCTTTCAATTCATGAAATCCTTTCATAATATAATTTTTTACCGTTTCGAAAGTAGTTTCTCTATCATAGTGAGCCCCTCCAAGTGGTTCAGGAATAATATCATCAATAAGATTTTGTTGCTTCATGTCGGAAGAAGTCAACTTCAAGGCTTCGGCAGCCTGTTCTTTGTAATCCCAACTTTTCCAAAGGATAGAAGAGCAAGATTCTGGAGAAATTACAGAATACCAGGTATGCTCAAGCATATATACTTTATCGCCTACTCCTATTCCCAATGCACCACCTGAAGCACCTTCTCCTACAATAACAACAATGATAGGTACTTTTAACCGGACCATTTCAATTATATTTCTGGCAATCGCTTCACCTTGTCCACGTTCTTCGGCTTCAATTCCAGGAAAAGCTCCTGGGGTGTCCACTAATGACAAAACTGGAATGCCGAATTTCTCTGCCATTTTCATTAATCGCAATGCTTTTCGGTAACCTTCTGGATTTGCCATTCCAAAATTCCTGTATTGGCGGGTTTTAGTATTATACCCTTTTTGTTGGCCAATAATCATAAAAGACTGCCCATCAATTTTTCCCAAACCGCCTATCATAGCTTTGTCATCTTTAAATCCTCTATCACCATGAAGTTCTAGAAAAGTTTCTCCACAAAGTGCATTAATATGATCTAAAGTATAAGGTCTATTTGGGTGTCTAGACAATTGGACGCGTTGCCAAGCTGTTAGATTTTTATAAATATGCCGTTTGGTTTCTTCTAGTTTTTTATTGATTTGTTTACAAGTATTGGTCACATCAACATCGGATTCCTGTCCAATAACAAGACATTTATCCAACTGGTCTTCCAATTCTTTTATGGGAAGCTCAAAATCTAAATATTCCATGAATTAAGGTTTTTTATGTTTTTGATTTGAAATGCAAAGATAAAATTTAAAATTATCAAAAACGTTTATTTTTTATTTATGTGTTCCAGATTGATCGTTTGAAATTTTTAGCGCTCTATGGATCTATATCTGTAAAATAGTGTTTGATAAATCCATTAAATATAACCGTGACTACTATTATCAAAGCTCCAATATAAAACTCCACACTCATTTTTTCTTTTCCTCCAATACAGAAATAGGCTAAAAAAATTCCGTAAACTGGTTCCATACTTGTAGTAAGCATTACCGTATAAGGCGATAGTTTTTGCATCACTTTAACTGAAGCTGTAAAAGCATAAGCAGTACATACTGAGGCTAAAATCAAAATTAAAATCCAATCTTTGGAAGACAATATAAAAAATTCAGTCGTAAATTGGTTTTCAAACAAAAAGTATAAGCTAATAAAAACAACCCCTGACAAAAATTCATAAAAGGTGATGACTGACGATTCATGGTTTGCTATTAATTTTCCGTTTATTAAGGTAAATAAAACTCCTAAAATAACAGAAAATAATGCATAAGCCATTCCCTCAAAATAATTGATTTCAACCTTTACTATCAAGGCTAGTCCTACAATTATTAAAAGCCCGAAGAACACTTCGTGCCAAAGCATCTTTCGTCTATAAAAGAGTGGTTCAAGTACAGATGCGAAGAAAGCGCCTAGCGAAAATACCAACAAAGTAATTGAAACATTAGAAATATGGATGGCCTTAAAAAAAAACACCCAATGAACCGCAATCAATAATCCCACAAAAATCAGTTTAAAAAACTCCTTTAGTGGAATTTTAAATGAAATCTTTTTGAATATAATAAAGAGAAATATAAAAATACCCGCAAACAACATTCGGTACCAAACTAAAACACCTGCTTTGATTGAAATCAAGGCCCCTAAAACTGCCGTGAATCCCCAAATAAAAACAATTAAATGAAGGTTTAAATAGGATTGGAGTTTATCGTTTCGCATTTCGCAGTAAGTAAATAGCTAATATTCCAAAAACTATATTCGGAAACCAAACGGCTAATAAAGGTGAAACACTAGACTTTTCAGCCAAGGTTCCAAATATTTTGTCAAAAAAAACAAAGGCAAAAGCCAATGCTATTCCTATGGCTAAACTGAATCCCATACCTCCTCTTCGTTTCATTGATGAAACTGCAACAGCTATAATGGTAAGAATAAAGGCCGAAACTGGAATACTGTATTTTTTATATAAAACCACCAAATACACGTTGATATTTGATGATCCTCGGCTTTTTTCTTTATCTATAAAACGATTCAATTTGCCTAGAGTCAATGTTTCAGCTATATATACCACAGGGGTCAAATCTTCTAAATCAAAACTAAAAACAGCATCTTTTTTATCCTCTTTTTCAATTTTATCCTCTAAATCCCCAATCGTTCTTTTTGTATAATTATACATCGTATAGGTTCTGTATTTTGGATTCCATTTAATTCTGCTCGCTGTAATTTTATATACTAATTTGTTCTTTTTAAACTTCTCAAGACTGAAGTTAAAACCTACTTTTGATTCCGTGTTAAAGCTATTGACGTAAATAAATTCATCATTACTTATTTGACGATACACGTCAGTATCGTCCCCTCTAATCTGTTCTTTCCCCCCTGTTCTAAGATAAGTATACCGAAAATTATTAAATCCTTCACTCGATTTTGGAACAATAAAAAAACCCATTAATAAAACAAATACAGAAACAATTGCGGCTCCTATTAAGTAGGGCCTCATAAACCTAGAAAATGAAATTCCAGAACTTAATATCGCAATAATTTCAGTGTTATTTGCCATTTTTGAGGTGAACCAAATGACAGATAAAAACAAAAATATGGGGAATAATAAATTAGTAAAATATATGGTAAAATTATAATAATAAATAGCAATGTCAACAAATGGAATTTCTTGTTCCAACATAAAATCTATTTTTTCCGAAATATCAATAATAATACCGATTGGCGCAAACAATAGTAACATTACCGCAAAAGTGGATAAATATTTTTTTAAGATGTATTTGTCTATTATGTTCATTTTTTTGGTATTGGGTGTTGGGTATTGGCAAATTATTACCTAAAACCCTGAACCTAATTACAATCTCTGGTTCATGTTTCGAACCATCATTTCTTTCCAAGTTCTAAAATCTCCTGCTAATATATGCTCTCTAGCCTCTCGAACTAACCACATATAGAATCCAAGATTGTGTATCGTCGCAATTTGTTTTCCCAAATATTCATTGGCGGCAAACAAGTGACGCAAATAGGCTTTTGTATATTCTGTATCCACAAAAGTATGACCCATTTCGTCTATTGGTGAAAAATCATCTTCCCATTTTTTGTTTTTGATATTAATGGTTCCATTCGCAGTAAACAACATTCCATTTCTGGCGTTTCGTGTTGGCATTACGCAATCGAACATATCAATTCCGAGGGCAATATTCTCCAAAATATTTATTGGTGTTCCAACGCCCATTAAATATCGAGGTTTGTCTTCTGGGAGGATTTTACAAACAATTTCAGTCATCGCATACATCTCTTCAGCAGGTTCTCCAACCGAAAGACCGCCAATTGCGTTGCCTTGTTGGCCTGAATTCGCGATGTATTCTGCAGATTGTTGACGCAAATCCTTATAGGTACTTCCCTGAACAATTGGAAAAAAAGTTTGCTCATAGTCATATTTTTGAGGGATCTTTTCCAAATGATTAATACATCTGTCCAACCATCGGTGCGTCATGTGCATCGAACGTTGGGCATAGCGATAATCACAAGGATATGGAGTACACTCATCGAAAGCCATTATAATATCGGCTCCAATAGTTCGTTGAATTTCCATTACATTTTCCGGTGTAAAAAAATGGTAAGACCCGTCAATATGAGATTTAAATTTAACGCCTTCTTCCTTAATTTTTCTATTGGCCGAAAGAGAATACACTTGATAACCCCCTGAATCAGTCAAAATATTGCGATCCCAATTCATAAATTTATGCAAACCACCCGCTTTTTCTAAGATTTCGGTTTGTGGCCGCAAATATAAATGATAGGTGTTTCCTAAAATAATATCAGGATTAATATCGTTTTTCAATTCCCGTTGGTGCACTCCTTTAACAGATGCGACCGTACCTACAGGCATAAAAATAGGAGTTTCGATCACACCATGATCTGTGGTAATAGTTCCTGCTCTAGCTTTAGTATGCAGATCTTTTTGTAATAAATTAAATTTCATTAGTCATTTCTATTGTTTTTGGGCAAATAAAATTCGCCGACAATTTCTTTTTAAAATCAAGAATTACTTTGACTCTGTCTGTAAAATCATTTTTAAGTGCGCAAAGATAATTTATTTAGAATTTAAGATTGGGTATTAGGATTTTATTTAACAACACCCACTGAAATGTTTAACTGAGTCGATTAATTGAATCCTCTTATAGCCTAAAAATTATTCAGATTGGATTTGTCCAAAATTTTAAATAAGAAAAACTACTTTTTAAGAAACTTGTTATTTATAACCGACAAGAAAACATAAGCGATTATAATCAAGGGGATTCCCATGTATTGAAAAAAAACAATCAACATAACCGAAAGCAACAAAAAAATGATTTGCAGTTCGTTTTTCTTAAAAGTAAAATTCTTTATTTTCAAGGAAAATAATGGGATTTCAGCATTAAGAATATATGCACTGAATAAAGTAATGGTCAACAAAAACCAAGGATTGGAAAACATTTCAAAAACCATTAAGGAATCTGAATATTTTAGAACTAAAGGTAAACTGATTATAAACAAAGTATTGGCGGGTGTTGGCAAACCAATAAAAGAATCCGTTTGGCGGGCATCAATATTAAAATTAGCCAAACGATAACAAGAACCCAAGGTAATTATGAATCCTAAATAAGGCAAAATCAGAAGTGGCGCAATAGGATTTTGGGATTTTTGTAATAAATAAAACATCACCATTCCTGGAACTAGTCCACTGGTAACCATATCAGCAAGGGAGTCCAATTGCAACCCTAGCGGACTAGAAACCTTAAGTAATCTAGCAAAAAAACCATCGAAAAAATCAAGAAATATACCCAAGCAAACAAAACAGAACGCAATTTCGAAATTGTGTTCAGATACAAAAACTAAGGCGACACAGCCACAAAAAAGATTGAGTAGCGTAATAATGTTTGGAATGTGTGTTTTAAAGTTCATTGTAATTTGAATTAGATAATCTGAGTTGGCAAATTTAATATAATAAGTGAATGGGAAGTGCGTTTTTTAGAATAGATTTATGCCACTAGATTTATTGATTCTTGAATGGGTTATTAAAAAAGGCATAAGCTCGGTAAAAAATTATATTTTTGGTAAAAATTAAACAGCCCTTTGGTTTGCTAAAAAATCAATGATAAATAAAATTTCATTATTACTTTTGCTCCTAGTTTGTGCTAGTTCTCATGGTCAGGCCGTTAGGAACTACTCTAACGAGTTTATGAATATTGGCGTTGATGCAGCAGCATTGGGAATGGCAAATGCTGTAACTTCGAGTACTAGCGATGTAAACTCTTGTTATTGGAATCCAGCCGGGCTTACCCATCTTGAGGATCAAGAAGTGTCGTTGATGCACGCCAATTATTTTGCTAATATTGCACAATATGACTATATCGCCTATGCTAAATCTATAGATAATCAAAGTGCTTGGGGAGTTTCCTTGATTCGTTTTGGAGTCGATGACATCATGGATACCACAGAATTGATTGATAGCCAAGGTAATATTGACTATAACCGCATTAGTCTTTTTTCAACCGCCGATTATGGATTTACTGTTTCCTATGCTCGAAAACTAACTCTTTCAGGATTTCATTATGGAGTGAATGCCAAAGTAATTCGTAGGGTAATCGGTAAATTTGCGAGTTCTTGGGGTTTTGGTTTTGATGCTGGCTTACAGTTCGAAAAAAATAACTGGCAATTTGGCTTGATGCTTCGTGACATAACGACCACGTATAATATATGGAATATTAATGAAGTCGCTTATAAAAAAATTGCTGATGCCATACTGGGTCAAAATCAGGAATTACCGGAAAGTACCGAGATTACAGCTCCAAAAGCACAACTGGGATTATCCAAAAAATTTATTGTTCGCTATGATTACAGTATTTTGGCAGCAGCCAATATCAATATGAGGTTTACCAAAACTAACGACCTCATTGCAACAGATTTTATGAGTGTTGATCCCGCATTGGGCTTTGAATTTGGTTATACTGATTTGGTTTTTCTACGTGCAGGCTTAGGTAATTTTCAAAAAACAGAACAAATTGAAAGCACACTTATTAATCCAAAATTCAAAACAAGTTTCCAACCTAATATTGGGTTAGGATTTAAATATAAAGGTGTCCAAGTTGATTATGCATTGACGAATTTAGGCAACCAAAGCACAACCTTGTATTCTAATGTTTTTTCGGTAAAAGTGGATTTAGGGCAGTTTAGAAATTAATTTTATTACTTTAATATATTCCAATGAATCTCTCCTTTTTAAAAAAAATAGTCTTCATTTTATTCCTGATTGGATTCATAAACAGCAGTTTTGCGCAGCGTATTATATTATCAAAACACACACTTACTAGTGTTGTCACTTGTAATACCGGAAACGAATCCTATTCGCTATTTGGACACACCGCCATTCGAATAAAGGACATAGAGAATAATTTGGATGTTGTTTATAACTATGGTGCCTTTGATTTCGATACGCCTAATTTTGTTGTTAAATTCACAAAAGGAGATCTTCAGTACTTTGCTGTTGCCCATTCGTTTACTGATTTCATGAATGAATACACCTATGAACAAAGAAGTGTTTACGAACAAGTATTAATTATTCCACTAGCTTTCAAACAAAGATTATTTGATAATTTAAATACGGCTTTAGCCTCAGAAGAACGTTATTACACCTATAAATTCATTGATAAGAACTGCACTTCAATGGTGGTAGATATGCTAAACAAAACTCTGGGATCAAATGTTATTGTCAAGAAAACCAACACCGATAAAACCTATAGAACCATCCTGTATCCTTATTTTGAGAATTCATTTTATGAGAAATTAGGCACTAGTATCATTTTCGGAAAAAAGGTGGACAAGCTTGGCACGCAGATTTTTTTGCCCCTAGAACTTCAAAAAAGTTTAAAAGACATCCAGTTCGAAAATCATCCGATTTGTAAGGAAAACAAAATTCTCTTGGATTATACAAAAAAAACAGCAAGCCCCTGGTGGGATAGTATTTATACTTTTGTCTTTTTGCTAGTTTTTATTATCGTTTTAAACAAAAAAAGTATTGATTTATTGTATCTTGTAACAATGGGATTGTTGGGTGTGTTTTTTAGTTTTGTAGGGTTTTATTCTTTTCACCATGAGCTTTCTTATAATTATAATTTACTATTATTCAACCCGACTTTACTTTTATTGCTTTATTTTCAATATATTAAAAACAAGAAATGGATTAGCAATCTATGCCTGTTCAATATAATCTTAATACTTGTTTACTTTGTGATAATGCTAAATAAAATACATTTATTGATTGTATTGCCGCTTATCTTGACAAATAGTGCTCTTTTAATAAAAATGACTATTCGAAACAGTAAACGTATTTCGGTGGTGATTTAAAGCGAATTGTTTAATCCTAAGATTTAAGATGTCTTCGTTCGATTAAGCTATTGTCCTCTATAAAACAAAACTGTACTTATTGTTTTAATGGTGATGTTCAAATCTAAAAAAATACTTCGATGCTTGATGTAATATAAATCATATTGAAGTTTCATCAAACTATCTTCCAATGATTCCCCATAGGAATAATTGACTTGAGCCCAGCCAGTAAGCCCTGGTTTAATCACGTGACGAGTTTCATAAAAAGGCATTATTTGGGCTATTTTCTTGACAAATACTGGCCTTTCAGGGCGCGGACCAATGATTGCCATATCGCCTTTAAGAATATTGAAGAATTGTGGAAATTCGTCGATTCGGGTTTTGCGCAAAAATTTTCCAAAAGGAGTAACCCGAGTGTCGTTTGGAGTAGAAAAGGTGGCACCATTGATTTCCGCATTTTTAATCATCGTCCTAAACTTATAAATTTTAAACAACTTCCCATTTTTACCTACTCTTTCCTGTGTATAAAAAAGTTTTCCTCGATTTCCAATAAAATTACCCAAGGTAATAAGAGGAATCAATAAAGCAACAAAAAGCAATCCGAAAATCGAAATGAATACTTCCATAAATTTTATACTAAGTAAGTAGAGTTGGTTAGTATTACTTCTACTAAAAGGAAAAAATTTATAAAAATCTCTTGCAACATGTTGTATAGGGATTCTTAAGTTTTTATCTTCATACACTTGAGTATATTCACGAATAGAATTCCCAAATTCTAACAATTGAAGCAATTTTTGGTAAAGTTCTAAAGTAATTTCCTTTGTTTTTTGAGAGACAATAACAATTTCAAATATATTATTTTCGGAAACAAAAGTTACCATATCAGAAATCCCTATTTGTCGCACACAATTATTAGAATTGGATATAGTTTCAGAACCATCGGAATTAACATAAGCCACAATTTTATAATGGGGATCCGCTTTCTCGAGATCCACAATTAATTCTTCGAGCTGTTCATTTAAGCATACCAAAATAACGTTTTGCACAAAACGATTGGAGGCAAAGAATCTGACATAGCTTATTCTCCATAATGAAAGAGCTAATAGTGTCGTAAAAAAGAACAATACGATTTGAAGTCTTTGTGAAGGAAGTGTAACGGAATATATAGGCGTAAGTAAATAGAGGAATGCCGGAGTTAAAACCGTAAGAGACACACTCTTTAATATCTGGTGTTGGCAACTTGCAACTTGCAAATTATACATCTCAAAAATAGTTCCAATGCCATTGATATAAAGTGAAAATGCCAAAAAGTAATAAAAACTAGAAGTTAAAACCTCGAGGTAATTTAATTCCAGTAAATTACCAATGAAATTTATGGCCAACCAAACAAAAATAACATCAAAAAACCGAAGCAGTACTTTACGTTCTGAGATTTCAAAATTAATTTTTTTGATTTTATTCATACTAGAATTTATACCATTTAAAACAAACTAGTATAAATTGCTGATAAAATAAATGAAAAATCGATTAGGAGCAAGTTTGACATATAAAACTCCTATTTAAGTCACTAAATACTAAGCAGGCTAAACCGCTTTAACTCAAATTTAATTGTAAATTAACGATAATTTACTTTAGGTTTTAGCTATCGCTAGGGTTTGGAATTGAAGTTGGTTTTCAAATTTGGTGTAAGTACTGTATAGTTATATAAACTATTATTCATCACCAGACTTTTTTTTTAGAAATTTCCCCAAAATAGACATTGAGAAGGGACAAGGAGTAGATAAATGAAGGCGCGGCTGTTCGCATAGCAGCGTGATTTATACTTAAAAGCCAGAAGGTTACAAAACAAAGTAAAAACATATTAAACTTATTCTCTAGGAATAAAACTAATGGGGTGAAAAAGAGAATCAGTAATCCTATAATTCCGAGGGATCCATGCTCAGCGAGCATGCGAGTAATCTCATCATGGGAAAGGGTTTCAACTCCTGTTTCGGCTTTTCGTACTTCAGCTCCCTTACCCACTCCTACCCCTAAAATAGGATTTTTTAAAAAGGTTTCCCATTCGTTTAGCGCCACATCTTCCCTACCTGTAAATTTTGAGGTTTTTGCCCTTCCTGCGGCATCTTGATTTGAATAGCGTTTATCGATAAGTCCATCTGTTTGAAATGAAGTAAAACACCACGTTACAATTAGTGCGATTGTCAACAATACAACCAGATAATTTAATTTAACCCTTCCATTAAAATTAGATTTGGAATAGAGGAATAATAGTAATAAAACAATCATAAAAAAACCCGTAACCATCCCGCCACGAGAAAAAGTAACCATCCCTCGATAGGTGATATTCAGAGCAATAAACAAATTAATCAGAATCCTGAATTTGGTCCTAGAATCCAATATTATAAAGGAAAAAAAAACAAACATACCCAATCCTAAAATCGTGGCGACTTGATTAGGACCGAACCCTCCTGAAGTTTCAAAACTAGAATTAGTTCCTGTAATTACCTCCCGAATATTTGGGGTATAAAACGTCAAATAGACCATACAGCTAATAATGGGCAAGCCTATACTCAGTAGAATTAAATTCATTTGGTTTAAAGAAATTCTTCGTCTAAAAGTATATATTGAAGCTACGGCCAAGCATATAGGCCCTGAAATATTGAAGGTTATTGTTGTTCGAATATTTGTATCAAAATCAAGCATAAAAGTGGACAGCACTATGCTAGGAACCAATAACAATAAAAACAGCCAATAAGGAATGGCTGCCTTTGAAAAACCACTGAAGTACATACCGATAAAAAGAAATACCATCACCTCATATTTCGCAGTTTCATAAAGAGGATTTCCTCCTGTCATCCTCAAAAAAACTTCACTACCCACTACATAAGCAGCTACTATCAAGGCTTCGTTGTTTTTATTTTGCTTCTTGATAATGTAATAGGCTCCTAAAATAAAAATAGCATAGCCATATATTTTAGAGGTAAAGGGAAATAGAAACGCTAAAAACCCTATGCCTGCATGGAAGAACACTAAATTAAGATATATGAGGTCCTCTTTTTTCATTTACAACTGTATTCTAACCAATTTAAATATTTTTGCATTACTGCTTCTTCCGAATACTTCTCTATAATAGTTTTGTTAAGCGCCTTACTAAAATCAATCCGTAATTCGTCATTCTTTACCAATAGAACTAAAGCATTATAAAACAAATCTTCTTCATAAGGAGCAATTACAAACCCATTTTTCGCATCCTCAACAAGCAATGAAACTTCGCCCACGCTTGTCACAACAACAGGTTTACTATACCATCCATATTCCAAAAGCGCCAACGGTAAACCTTCGGATTGAGATGTTAAAATTCCTATAGTAGATTGCTCTATAATATTTTGTATATCCTGTTTTGAACCATAAATAAAAACGGTGTTTTCTAAATTAAATTCCAAAATCAGATTTTTAATTTGTTGTGAATAGTCATCTCCAAAATCTTTACCCACCAGATGGAAAGACCATTCAGGATAGAACTCTTTGACACGTTTAGCAACTTTAACCAACAAAAAATGATTTTTCTGTACTCTCAAATTAGCTAAACAAAGTATCCTCTTATCTTGAATTCCCTTCAAAAAAGTATACTTATCAATCTCTTTTTCCTTGACAGAAAAATTAGGTAAATAAATACTATTCCCAAAATGTAATTGCTGTTTAGCCCAAATTATAAGATTTTGATTAACGGCAATAACCCCTTTGTAGATAGGAATAATTATTCTTAATGATAAAAACGGTCTTTTTGACAGAAACTCACTGTCTCCGTAATGATCGTGCCAAATTAATTGAACCGACGGCAAAGTAATTTTCAACAGAAAAGCAATAAAAAAGGATGTACTATGAGCATGCACAATTTCAACCTTATTTTGAATCGCAAATTTTCGCAATTGGAAAACAGCTATTAAATCTAAGCTGTTTTTTTTGTTTAAAAATAGATAAGCTACTTTAGAATCTAATTGATTTAAAAGATTTCCTTCATTTCGGGTTGCCACCAAACCAGAGAAATCAATCCTATTGGCTAGAGCATTGGCGTAATTTACTGCCATTCTTTCGGCACCACCAGCTTCAAGAGAATCTATAATTTGAAGTACTCTCATGATTGCAAAACTTTCTTTATCTCATTCTCAAAAACATCCATCGTATATTGGCGAGACCAATCACTTGCCTTTTTGCTTTTATCTGCAAATCCCTCTTCGTTTTGGATAAGAGCTTTAATTTGCAAAATGTCTTTCTCTATATTCATTGTCAGCAAAAGTCCACGATTACCGTGATCAAGCATAAATGGAACACAAGAAATTGGAGAAGCAATAGGTACGCAACCCCAAAACATACCTTCGGCAACCGCTTTTGGCCAACCTTCACTTTTTGAGGGTAAAATAACAAAATGGCTGTTTTTGTAGCTTTTTTGAATTACACGCCGGGACTGATTCCTTTTAAGAAAAACTATTTTTCCTAGATTATGTTCGAGGATATACTGATTCAAAATATCCCTTTCAGGTCCTTCACCGTAGAAATTTAAAGTGACATTAAGTCCTTTTTTATGCAAAACCTCAACTATTTGTAGGGCATATAATGGATTTTTTCCGGGTACTAAAGTGCCCACAAATACAAAATGAATACATTCCTTTAATCTTTTTTTAGGAATGGGTAATTTATCTGCTTCAGTATAAGTCGCCGTAAAAAAAGGTTTTATATTCTTGGTACTTTTTTCCCATTCGCCATAAACTAATACCTGCATATTTCGTGTAAGGAAGGTGTTACCCAAAATCCATTTTTGAAGGCGATACGACCAAGGTTGTTTGGATTTGGGATCCCAATTACCGGCATACTTTGCGGTTTTGGGTTTCGCCGGAAATAGTAATTGTATAAAACAGCCTAATAGACCAATATTTCCGGGACAACGTAAATGAATATGATCGGACTGCTGTATGGCTTTGAATATTTGCCGAATTATTCTGGGTGTTTTATAAATAGAAAGCATAATCGCTTTTAGACTTAAAATATCAAAAGCTTCAATAGTCACAAATTCAATGTTATCGTGTTCATAATTGATTTCGATAGCATTTTTAGGAGAATTTAATTGAGGTGCTACAATAATTAGCTTTTCAATTTCTTTGATCCAGCTATTCATTTCACGAACATAAGGCGCATAGGCATAAATTGCATTATTTTCAATTTTATGAGGAACATGCGTAATGATTACGAAAGTCATTATATACTATTAAGATTATTCAAATCAACATTTGAATTTGTTTAACTATTTAATATTAATTCAACAATATGTTTTGCTTGTGCTCTAGGTGTACAATAGCTATCAAAATAAATTTTACCCTTTGCTGCTATAGATTCATAAAATTCATGATTATTTAATATTTTATCAAAGACGCCTTTATATTCATCAACATGTTGAATAAAGTTCACATCTATATCTTGCCTTAAATTTTTAGGCAACTCAATTTTAAAAGGAAATGACAATACAAATAAACCTTGATTTAAATATTCAGCTAACCTCCAGCTTACAGCTCCACAAACTGCAGGGTTATTTAGAGCAATTTTAGACATTGCACTTAATTTTGAAAATTTTTTAGGAGAATATTTAATGGTATTAAGTTCATTATCAAAACCATAATTATTGCCATCCGATCTAGGAATAAATCCTCCTTTAAATTCAATTCTTGGATCTGCTTTACAAAAACGAATAAATTCAGCCCTTATTTGGTTTGCAAGAGGCTCTTTTTTCCAAATATTAGATGAAAAAAAAATGAAGTTTTCTTTATTTGAAATATTTTCGTGTTGTTTAAAAAAAGGCCTTCTTAAAAGATTATAAATTTGCCTTGACAAGTCTTTAAATTTGAAATATTTTAATAAATTAAGTCCAAAAAGACTCAAATACAATGGTACTATATTAATAGGATAATGAGGATAAAGTGGCCTAACTTTTTCTTGATTATACGATTCATTATCAATAAGTTTATTAGTAGCAAAATATATATCCGCTATTTCATACAACTGTTGATTTACCCCACTAGGGTCATCGTTATCAATTACTGCAATTTTATCATTTATTTGAAAAATCAATATTGGCTTATTATTGAAGTTATTGAAATTGATATCATTTTTATATTTGACTTTATATTCTTGAGATAATCCTAACAAGTAGTATGAGGAATAAAAGTTTGGTATATTTAATAATTTTATTTTTTTCATAATTTATTTTTACCTTGAAATTATTTAACTCTTAAATTTGTACAAGATTATTTAGGCTTATTAAAAAACAAACTCCACCAACCTGCTGTTCTACCCATCGTTTCGGTAAAAGCTTGTTTTCTATTTGTAGTTGTCAATGTATTCGAAAACCGAATCAACGCCAAGAGTATCGTTATCGAATGCCATTTTAATTTGGAATCCAAAAGTGGTTTTGGATTTTTTGTTCGCCAAACATACCAACCGTTACGAACTACCATTTTTCCATATTGGTATTGGTTCGGCCTTCCAGATGGATGATGATAATGCTTCAGATTTGCAGCGGTATTAACATATAACTTTCCTATTTTGGCAACTCGTAAAGTAAAATCAGCATCTTCATATAAACCATAGCCTTCAAAGTAAGATGAGAAATTTAGGGTGTCAAAAACTTCTTTCTTAAAAGAAGAAACACCTCCCATAAACATTTCAACGGGATATACCTTACCACTAGGTGGCAAAAAACCAACGCTTCGACCATGTGAATATAAAGACGAATATCCTGGAGGTGAATCACTATCTATCCCTAATTTTTTTCGAAGAATAAAGCGGCTACCGTCTTTTCTTTTCCATCCATCAAATAAATACTCGTCTATTTTTGGTTTGTAATTATCTCCCACAAATTCACATTTTGATTCATCAATAATATATCCACCTACACCCAATGCTTCTGGATAAATGGTGTAGGTTTTGAGAAGCTGTTCAAAATAATCATTTTCTAAAACCGTGTCGTCATCTAAGAAACAAACCACTTCTATTTCCTCTCCTACTCTTTCAATCCCGAAATTTCTTTGCTTGGTTAAACCTCGATGTTCAGCAGAAATCCTAAAATAGTTCAAATTTTCAAAATGATTTTCTTTTAGAACCTTTTCCGTTTCCTTATTAGTTGAACCGTCAACAATCAGGATTTCATCAGGATAGATTGTTTGCTCCTGAACTGATTGCAATAATCGAAGTAAAGGATGGGGACGTAAATAGGTGCAGATGATGAGAGCAAATTTCATTTGATTTCTTCTTTAAATATGGAATAAATATGACTGAAATAAGTTTCCCTGTTTAAATAATCGAGCCACAAATTTCGATTATTAATTTGCATCTGTTCGAAATCATTTACATTAATACTTGAATGGAAATTAATTAATTTATCCACAAAATCATTTTCCGTGGCTAGTACACAATGGTTTTCCCAGTTAATTATTTTATCCAAAGGCAGGCGAATATCCGTGTCAATTATGACGGGAATTCTCCCCATTGCCAAGGTTTCATAGAAACGAACTGAAAAATTTCCGGATCCTCTTAAACAAAAAACATAAGGATTGTCATAAATATTTTCGAAAAAATCAAAAGTGGTTTTTACTTTTTCTTTTTCGGTTTTAACACCTCCTCGGTATTTTTTTCTAAAAATAAAATTTGTTTTTATTTGATTGTTTCTCTTTAAAGTTATCAAAAATTGATACCTTTTTATACTCGACGGATAAAAAGACTGATAATCCTCAAAAATGCATTTGGATATTCGTTTTAGATTATGGTAAAGAAAGATTGTAAATTCTTTTCCCCATTTAATTATTGACCCATCTGCATGACCTACAAAACCAATTCTTGGTAACGTTGTTTTTGAGATAGATTTAAATTCTTTTTGTAATAGGCTCAATGGATCTATTATAAAAGAAGGTAAAATAAATGTTTTCTCATTTAACTTGCTGTAAAAACCGCCTAATCGAAATGTATAAACATTGTAATTCAAGCTAATACCGCAATCTCCTCCTGAATAAACCCATACTTTTTTATTGGCAGTATTTCCTTTATTTATAAAATCATAAAGCCATTTACTTTTATTATTTTCAAAAAAATAAGCTATATCAACAGGAACAATAACAATATCTGCTTCCTTAACACTATTAACTATTTGATATAATTTTAATAAACTAATAGTCTTGATATAACACAAATCGAATAATAACGGGAAGATTATTTTCCTGTACTCTGGGGAGAGGTATGTC
The DNA here is from genome assembly GCA_947446635.1 of Flavobacteriaceae bacterium. GTDB lineage: Bacteria > Bacteroidota > Bacteroidia > Flavobacteriales > Flavobacteriaceae > Flavobacterium. The sequence goes on along the minus strand of CANFHF010000002.1, from coordinate 173,693 downwards.
TGGTCCGTATATATTTTAATCATTTTTATCCAGTTGATTAGCCCAATACAAACTCACTTTCCATTTTTTTTGAAATGAAAACAAAAATTGAAATAAATTTAGCAACCCATTATTAATAAGCAATTTTATAAATAAAACCGTTTTATAGCCTCTAATTTGTTCTTTGCAATCATATTTTTGCTTTACATACATTATAGTTGGAGAGGGTTTTGGCTGTATTCTTTCCTTCTCCCATGGTAAAACAATTTTAGTTCTGAAACCTCCAATTGGAGCTTTTAGATGCAAAATACTTGGTTTTGGAAAATAAATTACATCCACCCCATAATTCCGTAATTGCAATCCGAAATCGGTATCTTCTCCATATCCAAATTCTAAACATTTATTAAACGATATTTTTTTAGAATCTATTTTTTTTACAATACTACATCCAGATCCAAAAATTGTTGTTTGGGAAATTGTTGTAAAATAATTTTTTTTTTCTTTTAAAAGACAATTAAATATTGCTGCTTTACTACCAAAGATATCTATATTCTCTATAGCCTGTTTAATAAAATCAACCTCGATTCGAATATCATCATCCGCCAAAAACACCCATCTACTTACAACTTTACCTAGGGCAATATTTCTTGCATTACAGGCTCCCGCTTGATGAGTAAAAGTGTGTTTTATAATAAACGGCCATTTTTCCGTAGTCAAATAATCTAATTCCGATTCGCTATTTGGTGATGGGTTTTGTTCTATTATAATAACATTTTTTGGCAGATGATTTTGGTTACGTAAATCACATAATACATCATACAAATATTTTTTTCGACCAATGGTAGGAATAATTACATCAATAGTTTTATCTATTGTGTTTTTTAAATTAGATTGAACATGAATAGAATTTAAGTTCAGATTATTATTTTTTCGAGTTTTATAAAATAATGAAAAGACAAAGGGAAGAAGTGGAAATTGGTTCTCGAATAGTATTAAATTCAAAAATAGTAATACTTGCCAGCGTTTTTTATAATGTTGTTTTACAAACTTGAATAATGTATAAATTGTTGTTTCTTTATAAACAACTACGCCTCCATATGCGCTTAATAATTTTGGTTCTGAATAACAGAATAAGCCCAAAGGCATGCAAACTTTAGCAACAGAATTAAGATAATAATCAAAATTCGCATCCATTTTAATTTTGTCCTTAATTTGAAGAAGTAAGGAAGCATGAACTACCCCAACAATACTGCTCATTTGCCAAGTGGGATAGGAAACTTTTTTATTTATTTTGATAAAAGGAGATTCCTCTACATATCCTATTTTTCTACCCAGAAAATCCATTTCTCCAGGGCAATACGAAAGCATCATTTTGTTATGATGAAAAATAGCTTCAATCTCTTTTAAATTTAGATAGTCTTGCAATTCTTCATTGCACCAGACTATTTTTGATTGTGGAAACCAAACCGCTAATTTATATAATCCTTCAGAAATTAATCCTTTATAATCAAACGACAATAGACTATTATCGTTTGAAACCACTTTAGAAATCCGATTATTTATATGATAGACTACTATCAAATTTTATTCTATTAATGATTTATAAAAATGAATGTTTTCATCAACAATCTTTTCAATATCAAAAAAGGTTTCCACTCTTTGTCGTGCGTTTTCTCCGATTTGTTTTGCTAATTGATTATCCCCTAAAATCAAATTGATTTTATCCACATATTCAACATGATTTTTAGGATGAACTAAGAAACCACTTTTACCATCAATAATTAATTCCTTTGCCCAACCTATATTGCTATTTACCACTGGTTTTTGCATTGCCATCGATTCAATGGTTACCATTCCAAGAGTTTCTGCAAAAGTAGGAAACACACAAATATTAGCATTTTTTATATAATCTTGAACTTCTTCATACGGAATTTTACCTAAATAGCTTACTTGTTTTCGATCTTTTTCCTGAAATTGTTCTTTTAAAAGTTGCCAAGTAGATTCGGATTGTGTTGCAATATCATATGAATCACCTCCAATCAAGACCAATCTCGCTTCAGGATGTTGCGGTGTAACCAAATTGAAAATTTCGGGTAATTCAAAAACTCCTTTTTTTCGGATAATGGTTCCAATATATAAAATCAATCCTTTTTTATAAATTCCAGGATCTGAATTTTCGAATTTATCGAGTTCCAATCCATAATGAATCGTTTTTATCGTTTTATTTTTTATTCCAAATAGTTTTTGTGAAACCGCTCCAGCAAATGTTGTGGGAGCAATAAAGGCTTTCGCATTTTGAATAGCTAATTTCTCAAACCAAAAATTCTTACCTTTCTGGTGACGATTTTCGAGATGACAAAAATAAGTGTCGCTACCATGAAAACGAATCACAAGCGGAATTCTAAATTTCATAAAAGCAGTAATACCTGTCCAGTCCGGCGCTTCTAAAATATCAATATTTTGTTCCTTGATGATTCTATTACAATAATTTTGAATGTACTTTCTATACCAAAACCATTTGGCAAAAAGATACTTTTTATCTTTTATAAGATAAATAATTACTCCTTCATCTTCAATGATAATTGATTCCTTTTGACCATAAACGATTACTGTTACCGCACATTTTTTCTTCACCAAAGCAACTGCTAAGTTTTTGATACTAGTTCCAATTCCTGCAGCATACTCTATTTTTGGATCGGGATATTCAGGAGTTAAGAAAGCTATTTGCATTGTCGAACTAATTTATCAATATCACCCCAAATTAACTTTGAAGCTTCAGTAGGATTATCTCCCACAATGGTTTCAAACCATTTTTTCCCTTCGATAACACTTGAAATATCTCCATCAAGGATTGTTTTTATTGTTACCGTCAGACTGTTTTTATCAAAAGACCATAAAGCAGCATTTTTAGATGGCATAGAACGAAAATGGATGTATTTATAATTTTGACCAATATTTCTTATTCTTTTTTTTAATTGGGGTTGTTCATAATCAAAAAACAAGCACGATTTATTATGAGCGACAAAATCAAATACCATTGAAGAAGCAATATTAACAACAAACTCCGTATGCTCACAAACATTGGCTTGCATAATAAAATCCTCTTTGGTTGGTATAATCTCATTCCAATTAGTCCCGATTGGTCTCCAAATAGGATTAACAACTGCAATTACATCCTTATAATTATGAAGGACCTCATTGTATCTATCGGTAAAGTCAACGGGACATTTTCGATATAATACACCCAAATTATACCCTTGATTATTCAATTTTATTACTGATTTTGCTAAATCTTCAAGATAATATTGATCTAATGGAGAAGTTACAATATCATCTCCAGAATAACAGATGTATCGTTTTTGTATATCCAAGTTATTCTCTTCAAAAAATGTAGTTCTATTTTTTAAAATACTTTTATCAAAATGACTTTCAAACTGTGGCGTTCCAGTAACAAAGGTCTTTTCTGGATTAACATAAGGACAATATAGGAGCAACTCCCGTTTCATGTGGTCGCTCCAAACAAAATAATAATCGGTTTCGACAACAGTGGTAGCTTTAGGCAAATTATCCCAAGAAAAAATAAAAGTTGCGGTTGGAATTCCCAAATCCTGGGCTGCCAAAAGTGGAGCAATAGCTTGAGAAGGTCGTTGATTCGTACAAAAAACAAAATCTGGTTTATGTGCTATTAATTGCGCTTTGCAATACTCATATTTAGAATTTCTTCTTTCAATTTTTTTAATTTTATTTCTAACGAATAACAATCCTTTTTCATTAGAACCGAAAAACACCAATAAATCTACGAAAACACTTTTGAAAGCATTATTGAAACCCTTATAGGAATGAGGAAAATTATAAGTATTATAAATTGTTTCCTTAAACTTTTTATCAAAAATATTGAGTTCAATTCTTTTTCTAGCTCTTGTAAATACCGAAGTTAATTGATGAAGTTTGTGATTTTCTATTTTCACTTCTTCAAAATTGAATTGTTCCTTTAAGGAAAAAACGGTGTTATTCCAATACACAATATCGTACCCTTTTTGTTCTCCTATTTTCTTAAATTTGGTGAAAGCAAAATTGCGTAATCCTACTCCATCGGGCAAAAGAATAAATATTTTTTTCTTCATAATTTAATTTATCAAGCTCGTTTTGGGCTTAATTATTAACCTTTTTATTCTTCAACTTATCTCTTTGCACTTGTTCAATAGGCAAAATATCTGTTTGCTTATGAGTCAAAGCACTATGGACCGCATTTAAATCACGTGTTAATTTGCGCAATCCCATAGGCTCTAAAGAAGCCGCATGATCTGTTCCTTTCCAAGTTCTGTCTTTTGTATAATGTCTTTCAAAAATACTTGCTCCCAATGTATAGGCTGCAATATCAACTGCAATACCTAAATGATGCCCGGAAAAGCCTATGTGTTTTACTTTATCACCATATTTTTTATTTAATAAATTAATATCCAAGAGACAAACGTCTTCAAATGGAACCGGATAACCCGAAGTACAATTGTAAAGTACTAAATCTTTATTACGTCGTTTTTCAATAAAATAATTTACTAAAGTTTCTGTTTCATTCTTGGTCGTCATTCCGGTAGAAATATGAATTTCACCCTTGTAATTAGTGCACAACCACCCTAGCATTTCGTAATTATTATTGCAAGCCGAAGGTATTTTAATAAAGTCAGGATTCAACGAAGCAATTTCTTTTGCCGATGTTGTGTCCCAAACAGATGTTGAATAAACTACACCCATTTCTTCACAATATTTTTTTAATTCGTAATGTTGGGCGATATCAAATTCTAAATATTCTCTATGTAATCCATAAGTAACGCCATAAGAATTAGATGGATTAGGGTGTGGGGTGTTGTATTGTTCATCCGTCAATAATTCTTTATTATTTCTTTTTTGAAACTTAACCGCATCGACATCACAAAAAATAGCTGCAATTTTTATCAATTCTTTGGCTATTTCTATATCTCCTTTGTGATTACATCCAATTTCGGCAACAATAAAAGGTTTTTTATACTTGTCCATATCGTTTATTGTATTTCATTATTACTTCACAAACTTCTCTGATAGCTCCATTTCCAGAATCATTTTTCAAGATAATATCTGCGTGAGCTTTTACTATATTCATTGCATTGGCTGGAGCAAAAGACCATCCAGAACTGCAAATATTAGCTAAGTCGTTGATGTCGTCACCAACATAAGCCACAGCCTCAAAACTGCTATTTTTATTAGCTAGAAACTGTTTCAAAAAAGAATATTTATCTTTAATTCCTATAAAAGTATTTTCTATCTTGAGTTTTTTCATTCGCTGCAATACGACTTTAGATATTTCCGAAGTCAGCACCACAACTTCAACATTATTTTCTCTTAAAATTTCCAAGCCCATACCATCACGCATATTAAACTTTTTAGCGAACTCTCCTTCCTCATTATAATAAATTCCACCATCTGTAAAAACACCATCAACGTCTAAAACCAAATACTGGATTCTCTGATTTACTTTATTTTTTTTTTGCTTTTCAATTAAAAGATTTTCTATTATATTCCAATCCGACACACTGTCTATTTCCATATAAGTATCTTCTGCCATTTCGATTAATCCAATTTTACCGCTGACTCTGTTATTCGATTCTAAAAAGGCTTCTTTGGTAGTACAATATACAGCTCCATTTTCTGTCAACAAACCATCAAAATCCTGTCTTCTAGGTCTGTTTAAAACATCATAATTTTGTGGTGTACCATTTTTATTCCAAGTAAATCGTTTTGTAATGACTACACTTAAAGCAGAATCAAATGATTCATTGATGATTTTATTCAATCCGTCATTAATTGCTTCGGCCAAGGTTAATGGTGAAGTTGCCTGAAGCAGGCACAAAATAGCGTAATCGTGATTAATTTTATCGCTGAATTCAATCATAACACTTTCTGTCGAAGCGATATCGTTAGCGTTTTCTCCCTTTCGGAGCATAACTCTTACTTTGGACGTCCAATGGTATTCTCGTTCAACATACTCCATAATTTCGGAATCATCTGTAAAGACATAAACCAAATCTAAATCAGAAAAAATAGCTTCTGTTAGCACCCATGTAAACAAAGGACGACCTAGCATTTTCTTTTTATTTTTCCCTGGAATTCCTTTAGACTCTTTACGAAGTGGAATCATCGCTACTTTTTTCATTTTATATTTTTGGGTTTATTTAAAATAGATTTAATAGTTAGATTTTAGTGTTTTAGTAATATTTACAACTTAATAATTTATTTCTTTAACCGCTTTTATATTTTGCAAAGTGCTATTTTTAACCGGTTTTCTATATTTGAGCACATAAAACATATCTTTGCTTGCAAGAAAAATTGACTTCCAAAATAATTGAAAATAACGACTATCTTTCCAAGCATATTTAATGAAATTATGAAATAGTAATCTTGCTACTTTTAGCATAGGATACGGATAATACACCGCATAATAAAAAACAGTGTTTTTGAGTTGTTTTTCGAATCGAAAATAATTCCTACCCTGCACTGAACGTTTATTCCTGTCTACCCTATGATTTACAATGATGGTATTATCGTAAAGTATTTTATAGCCTAAATCAATTACTTCAATGGCTAAACAAGATTCTTCACCATAAATATCCATCCAAATTGGGAAACCATTGGTCTTTTCGTAAATTTCTTTGCGAATAGCGAAACCACAGCCAACGAAATCAGACGTTTGGTATTTGGTTACCTCGGGTTCTGCATGTTGCAATGCTTCTTGATCAGAAACAAAAACACCTCTAATTTCTTGAAAGGCTACAATGCCAATTCTTTCATTTTCTAAAAAAACCGATTGTATCGTAGAAATAAAATCTTTGCTCAAAGGATGGGCATCATCGTCTAATCCAATAAAAACATCGCCTTTTGCATTTTTATACAACTTATTTCTTGCAGGAGAAGCGCTAATACTGATTTCTGATTTTTTCCATTGCACCCATGGATATTTTGAGATTAAAGCCTCCGTTTTATTACAACCATCAATAAAAACCAAAACTTCGTGAACAGACAAGTCAATCAAACCATATAGTTTATTTAAGGTTAAATCGAGTTCTTCTAGTCTATTTTTAGTAACAATTAGTATTGAAACTTCCATTATCCTTATGATAAAATACCATTGTATAATTGTACAATATCTTGTTTTAAGTTTACTCTATTGTAGTTTTTATTTACAAAATCAACATTAAATATTTGAGCAGTTATCCTCAATTCTTGATTTTCTAATGCTTTTTTAATCCATTTTGAAATTTCGGCACTATCAAATGCGTTTTCAATTAAAAAACCATTCATTCCATGCGTTATGACTTCTTCGGATACTTTTCCTGGATTAGTCTGTATGGGAAAAGATCCCATCCCCATGGCTTCTAATAAAACATTAGGCATCCCATCCGAAATGCTATTGGCAATATGCAGAACGCTTTTCCCCATCAATTGCATTAAATCTACATTTGAAATAAACGCTCCTCTAAGATATATTTTCACTTTTAAAGAAGCAAAAAAATCTGATTTTTCAACTCGTTCTTTTACGACAATATCGGTACTATAAATAATAATTTCTAGTTTTTCCAATAATGTTAAAGGTAATAACTCTATTGCTTCAATCACTTTTAAAGCTTTACCAACTCCGTCTTCATAGCCTTTAATGATTAAAAAATTTCGATCATTTATAGGTTTAATATACTGTTCTGCAATGGTCAATCCTCCATTACCGGGATAAACCCCAAAAAAGACATTCTCAAAACTATTTTTTTTGGCAATTTCAAAATCCCTTTTACAATCGGTAATTAAATAATCAACTCTTTTCAAAAATCTTGTGAATTGTTCCGTTTGAATTCCTAACTCTTTATAAAAATAAATATCACTACCCCAAGAGGAATAAATGAAATTTAGATTTGGTTTTTGCTCCATTACTTCTAAAATGGGTAAACCTGCTAATCTCATTTCAAAACTATGTACAATATCAGGCTGAATTTCTTTAAGCACTTTCTCAAAAACAGCAGCTATTTTTCTTTCATTATGTTTTTGAATCCATTTATAGATTTGGGGAGATTTATTTTTTAAGGAATATCTTAGAGGAAAATCATATTTTAATTTCCATCCCTTTATTTGATGTACCCAGTCTATTCTTTCTACCTTGTTACCACCATCAGTAACATCAAACCAATATACCTCATAGCCAGACTCTTTCAACTGGTTGACCCATTGAAAAAAATGATGGTTCGGTATGGCTACCATAAGGATTTTCATGTTTTATGAACTAAATAATTTCCTGTAATTTGTATTAAAATTTTCAATTGAAAAATGAGTTTGTGCATATAAAAATGAATTATATGATAAATCATTTCGCAATTTTTTATTTTCAATTAATTGAAAAATTGAATTACAGAATTCTTCTACAATTCTATTGTCTTCCAATTCATTAATTAATATGCCATTTTCATTATTTGTAATATGCTCACTAATACCACCAACATTTGTACTTATTGAAATAACTCCTTGTGCCATTGACTCCATAATTACCATCGGAAAACCTTCGTATTCTGAAGTAATCAACAAAAAAGAAAGTGGTTCGTAAAATGCCGCTAATTCCTTTACGTTAGTTATTTCTCCTAAAAAAAAAACTCCAGCTTCATTAATACAATCTATATTGCTTTTCATTCCAATACCAACCATATAAAATTCAATAGAACTATTTTTCAAACGGACTTGTTTTGCAATTTCTAAAAAGATTTCAGGTCTTTTTTCATCTGACCAACGTCCCACAAATCCAATTTTAATTGCCGAAGAATCTTTAGAGGAAAATTCATTATTTTCTATTGCAATGCCATTTTCAATTATTTGGACCACTTCATTATGTTTTGTGGCTACATTATTATGAGCATAAATTTCCAGTAAATCCTTTTTAGTGTTTTGATTAATTACAATTCTTTTGTCGATATACTTTACGCTATCAACGACTTCCAATTCTCGTCCATCAGGCTTACCAAAAGCATGAAACAAATCTATTCGCGTAATTTGATTTGAAATAAAAGGAAGTATTTTATAAAAATAAGTAGCATTACTTCCAAGTACAGTCTTGCAATTGTTTGAGGTATTAATTGTTTTGTAAATACTTTTTTTTAACAAACTGTTTACAAACAAATTTTTCTTATTAAGGATAGGATTGATTTCGATACAATTAGCATTGGCATTAAACTGGTCTTGAAAATTTTTAGTTGCTGAATTTAAAGTAAAAATGACACAAACTTTTTTAGGGGATAAAGCTTTTACAATATTCAAATGTACTTTTTCGGCACCGCCTGTATGATAATACGGAAAAAAACATACTATCTCTGATTGCTTAATTTTTTCTAAATCAAAGATTAGCAACAAAAATAAAGTCCAAAGACCATAAAAAAAATAGATCACATTTTTTAGTGATTTTTTTATTTTTTTATACATCCTGTTTTTTAATTGCTTTACAACAAACCATTCTATCCTCATTTAAGAGAATAACTTCCTCAACTTTCAAATTAGAATACTTTTCAATCTGGTTTTTTAATGTATGTGGGCTATACCAACAATTATGATCAGGGTGATTTATTTCAATAAATTCATTTTTACCATAAAAATTTCTTTCTATATGATTTTTAGAAAAACAATTGGGAGCAGTAATGTAAAACACTTCTGCATTTACGGTAGACAATCCCTCCAGAAAAGTTCTTACGTTATCTACATGCTCTATTGTTTCTGGAACTAAACAAATTTCATATTGATTATCTTTCAATTGATTAAAATTTGAAAAATAAGGCTGATTTACATACTTTTTTAAATCTTCAATACCTTCTAAATCAACATCAAATCCATGAATAGATTTAGCTTTTTTCGCTAATTTAATATGCAAATTATAGCTAGGATTAAATATTGGCCAATCATTACAACCCAAATGCAAAACATTTTTGTCTTTGCATATTTGTTCAAAAAAAATAACTCTATCCCGAACTATGTTCGTTTTAATTTTTTGAACCCAAAACTTATCATACAAAGTATATTTTTTCGGTTTTTTTAAAATTAATATTGTTTCTAATATTTTTTTTATGCCTTTTTTCATTCTTTTTATTTTAAAATGAGGTAGATATGCAAACAAAAACCTTAGAAAATAGAAGTTAATATTTTTATTTATTTTAGAAAGCTGATTACAATTCATTAGGTTTGTCACATATAAATTTTATTAGATACAAATACCGTAAAAATGCATACCATAAATCTATTACAAATGATTTTATCAAATTGAAAATAGAAAATAGAAATCCATTAATGGCATTCCCTAAACTAACATCTTGATGCCACAACTGATAATTTCCAATCGTATCATTCTTGAATCTAAAAAACAATTGTTTTCTGGTTCGCTTAATATCATAACAAAATATAGATTCAACAAAATCTATTTCATAACCCGATTTCAAAACTCTTGTTGTCCATTCTTTATCTTCAAAAGTGGCTACATCTTCCCTGAATGGATGTTTTTCCCAAACTTTTTTATTAAAGACAGATCCTGAAAAAATCAATCCTGATTTGTTGGGATCTATTGTTGCTGAAATTTTATTGATAAAATTTTTATAATCATTAGAACTATGAAGACACCTCAAGCCTGCCAAATTTGGATTGGCTTCGAATTTTGCTTGTATTAACTTAAAAAAGTCATGACTTATAGGATACGAATGGGCGCTAAAAATAACAACTATAGAATTTTTGGCTTCCTTGGCACATAGATTAGCACTACCCCCAAAACTAAAGTTATAGATAGTGACAAATCTAGCACCGAATTTTTCGGTGATCTCTTTGCTATTATCAATTGAACAATTATCAATAACAATTATTTCATCAATAGCATAACTATATCTTTCGGTTAAGTTTTTCAACAAAAAAGAAAGTGCTGTCGCTTGGTTTTTATTTCTAATAACAACTGAAATCATTGCATATTTATTTTTTTGACAATACCTTTTCAACTATCCGATACGGCTTACAAATTACTTTAGCTATTTTGTATTCTAGGGAGTTTTTAATTTTTTGTTCGCTTGAACGATGTGTTTTTAACCCGTAAAAAAGCACAGTTATACAATTATCGAAATCTTTTATATAAATCTCTCTGTGTTTTTTATAAATATATTCCTTATTCGATTCAGCATGATTATTTAAAGTATCTACTAACATTGATTTTTTTGATTTTCTGTAATAAAACAAAAATTCTTCTATCACTTTATATTTCCAACCTCTTTTGGTTATTGCAATCCAAAATTCCCAATCTTCAAATCCTTTTTTCATGGTTTCATCATAACCTCCAACTTGTTCCCAGCATATTTTTCTGAATAATGACGTAGCAATTAATTGATTTACATAAAGCAAATAATGATAGGTAGTTCCTTCTGGTTTTAGCTCAAAAATGATGTTATTCAAACTTTTTTTGAAAAATTCACTATAACAAGAGACAATCGCTAATGAATCATCTTGATATAATTTTGGAACAAGTTTAGATAAATAATCTTTATGGATATAGTCATCAGCATCTAAAGGCAAAATATATTCTCCGGCAGATTGCGTAATTCCTGCGTTTCTGGCACTAGACAATCCGCCATTTTCTTTATATAAATAGCTAAATCGGTTATCTTTTTCGCACCATTGTTGAGCAATACTTTCTGTATTATCTAGACTTCCATCATTGACAATGATACATTCCCAATCAACATAAGTTTGGTCTAAAACGGATTGTAATGATTCATTCAAAAAATGAGATTGATTATAACAGGGAACAATTATAGACACCAGTATATTCATTTTGTAAAGATTAGTATTCTTTTCAAAAATCGTAAAGGAGCTAAAAAGAGACTTCCTATTTGATATTCCTTTGAGTTTTTTTTTTTGGCTACATGCATTCTTAAAACTGAATTTTGCCTTAATAATTCTAATGTATAGAACTCGAAATGGTTTTCAAAAATTAATTTATGTTTCAAAAAAATATACTTTCTTAACTCAAAATCAAAAAAATTTGATGCTTTTTGGTTTCTGGAAAATGCCTTTTGCCTATAAATAAACAAAGGTTCTTGAAGAATATGCATAAACCAATTATGACTTAAAATAGCTATCCAAAACTCCCAATCTTCATAACCATGAGCCATTTTAATATCAAATCCTGATGCAGTAAGCCAACATTCTTTCCTAAACATTGATCCTGAAATACCATTGTTTTTCAAAACAAAATCTTTTACACCTCCACCTAATGGTTTTTTTATTTCTTCTTCAAAAATATTATTTTTCAAAATTTTAACCCAACTACCTACTACCCCAACATTTTCATTTTCATTTAACACTTTTACTGATTTTTCAATAAATGAAGGTTCAAAATAATCATCGGCATCCAATGTTAGTATATAATTGGTTGTTGCCAAATTAATACCCCTATTTCTGGCATTACTCACTCCTTTATTTTCCTGATGAATTATTTGTACATTAGGATTATAAATAGTTTTTAATATTTTTTGTGTCTCGACATTAGACCCATCATCTACAATAATAATTTTAACTGCTTGGAGGGTCTGATTAAATATAGAATTTAATGCTTCTAAAACATATTTACCATCATTAAAACAGGGTATTATTACAGTAACATCACTATTAACATTCATTTTAGTTTATATTTTCAAATAGGGATCAAAGAATATTTTTCAATCTAATGTTCCTTTTATATAAAAAAGGAAAAAGCATTTGTCTATACCTAACAATTGGAAAATATTTGATACTTAAAATCGTGAATAATAATTGTGGTTGTGAGAAAAAAAAATGTTTCCAATAGATTAAATCTGCTATTAATTTATTTTTTTGTTTGTATATTAAAATCCAAATCCATTTCAACAAATCATCCTTTACAGAATAAGCGACTTGATTATTGCTACACCAAATAACAAGTGTTTCAAACATTTTGATCGTATACTTTGCATATAATTCCTTATCATCAAAAACATTGTTATCATGAACACCTCTTTTGGCTACTGGTCTATCAATAACTCCTGTAAATAACTGACATTTAATTGCCATTTTCCAAAACACTTCAGTATCTTCAGCTACAACCAATTCTTTATTAAAAGTACCAATGGTCTCAAAAACTGATTTCTTAACCGTTAATCCATTAATATGAAAATGGCCATACTTACCCGACAATAAAGCTTCAAAAAGGAAATCTGGTCTTATTTTTTGGCTTACGGTATACAATTTATTTTTTTGTATTTCCAGAGTCGTTGCAGCTCTATAAAAATAAAACCCTACCGCATTATAGACACCATCACATTTTTTATGTTTTTGAAAAACATTTCTATCGTTTTCAAATCTATTTTTCAAATAAAAATCATCTGCATCAAGAAAAGCAATATAATTTTGTGCAGCATTTTCTATGCCTAAGTTCCTGCTGGCAGAACGTCCTTTATTCAAATTATCTTTATGATGAAATACCTTAAGTTTAGAATTTTTGGATTGTAGTTCTTCCAGAATAGCTTGGGTTGCATCAGTACTTCCATCATTCACAACTACTATTTCAGCAACTTCTGGTTGCTGTAATGCCGAAAGAATTGCTTTTTTTATAAAACGTTCTCCATTATATACTGGAATTATGACAGATATTGAAAATTGCATTATTATCGTTTTAAAATTTACTTTTTATAATCATTATACTAATAAATTCTTCCCCATTGAAAGTATAAATAACCAGTTCTATTATTTCTATTTTTTGTAGGCGTATATCATTCCCGTAATAGAATCAAAACTTCTAGAAAAGAAGTCAAACCCTGAATTGATTAACATCTCCTCAATTATTTGCGAACCCTTATCATGCCATTCTAATAAAAACACGTCTATTTGATAAATCATTCCAGACTGATAAAGATTCTCTAAAATCTCATATTCCGCACCTTCACAATCCATTTTGACTATTACTTTTCTATCGTTTGTGGTTTTTACTATTTTACTTATTTCTAATGTAGCCTCCTTAATTTGAACTTCTCTTTCTGCTACATTATCATTATTAAAATAACTAGGACTTGATAAGCCTCTAAATCCAGTATTTCCTTTACAATATTTATCAAATAAAAATAACTCCTTTCGACTGTTTTTACCTAAACCTATATTTTTAATCCATTCCACTTTATGAATTTTAGCATTCAAACTAAGATTATATTGAGCTTGTTCAAAAGTGTCTTTAACAGGTTCAAAAGCGTAGATTTTATCAACATAATCAAATTGTGAGAAAAATAGAGAGGTAATTCCAATATTGGATCCAATATCAATTAGTATAGCTTTTGAACTAGAAATAAAGTCATAATCATTTCTTACAAAAATTTCATTCAAAATATGAAACTCTTCATCACTTTCCACATAAATATTGAAGTCTAAAAAGCTTACAAGAAAACCTTCCTTATGATTTGTTATAGCAAGATTTTTAAATTTTTTATCAAGATTTAGCACATACTCTTTTGAATGAAATAATAAATCAAAATTCTCCAAAACATTAAATTTATTCATATACGGAGCTATCTCTCTTTTATTTCTTTTCTTTTTTTCAATCCTATACCCTAATTTATTTATAAGACTATATACAGTTTTTTTCATTAAAATTATATATTTTTTGAATTCAAAGCCTATCAAAAAGACACTTTACAATGTTGTCGATATTTCTTTTCAAGACTTACTTTGGGTACTATATGTGATTTAAAATGTGCATTTGCCATTAAAACACCATTCAAATTAGATGTTTGAAATTGCGAACTATTTTCAACCCAATACAAAACATTTTTTAATTGATCATATATATAAAACACAAATGAATATTCTCCTAAAACTAACCCTGGATTATCAATTAAAAATGAAAAAGTATTATTCCCTTTTTTAATTTTGATTGATTGATCATCATAATTCATTCTATAATGAATAACAAATTCTTCCAACTTATTTAAAATTGCAAAATCAATAAATAACGCTTGATTAAAATCAATTATAGAATCAATCAATACATCTATTTTAATGTTTTCTTGAAAATCAATTAATGTTTTTTGTTTTATTTCAACAGCAAAATTTTCGTTTGTAACTTTATATATTTCCTCTGTGTTATTATTTTTTAAATACTTTTCTAAAATAATTTCTACATCTCCCGAAGCGATAATCTTTCCTTTCTCTAACAAAATGGCTTTAGTACATAAACTCTGTATTGCCGCCATATTATGACTCACAAACAAAACTGTCCTTCCTCCTTCTCTAGAAATATCCTGCATCTTGCAAATAGCTTTTTTCTGGAACTCAGCATCGCCAACGGCTAGAACCTCATCTATAATCAAAATTTCAGGATCTAGAAAAGCCGCTACGGCAAATGCCAAACGAACAGTCATTCCGCTACTATAACGCTTTACTGGGGTGTCAATGTATCTCTCGCAACCCGAAAAATCAATAATTTCATCAATCTTGCTTCTGATTTCTTTTTTAGTCATACCCAAAATAGCGCCATTCAAAAATATATTTTCGCGTCCTGTCATTTCTCCATTAAATCCCGTTCCTACTTCAAGTAAAGAAGCTACACGTCCTCCAAACTTAATGTTTCCAGTTGTAGGTGCCGTAACACGTGAAAGTATTTTTAATAAGGTCGATTTTCCAGCTCCATTTTTGCCTATAATACCTAAAACTTCACCGCGTTCCACTTCAAAATTAATATCTTGAAGTGCCCAAACGTAATCGCTTTTGCCTTTTGTACTTCGGTCGTTCGTATCGCCAATTGTCAAATATGGATTTGCCTTTCCTCGTACTAGATGCCACCAGCGGTTCAAATCGTGTGCCATAGTACCAGTACCTACTTGGCCGAGACGGTATTGTTTGGAGATGTTTTCGGCTTTAAGGATGATGTGTTTTTTCAATTGTTGTGGTAGTTGTTGTGACATCGATTAAGTCAAGCCTAATACGCTTCGCTATGCTTCATTCCAAGGCGGAATTGAAACGGATCCTAATTTAATTTGGATTGTAATCTGAATTTGTAAGAACAATAATATAAACCCTTTTTCAATAAAAAACACAGGAGTAGTTTAAATCCAAAATAATTAGATTAAATACACAAAATAGTATCTTAAAAAATAAAATTAAGAAATAGACTACCTTAGATTGCAAAAGTGTTTGCTGTTAAAATATTTAAAAAAAGAGGGCGGTAGTATTCTAATTATTAAAAAAAATAATGGGGAAATTAGAATTTACAATTAAAGTATCCAGTAAAAAAGGTTTTCGATGAAAGGAGATACAATTTTGTGATTCCAGAACAATAAGTCTTATTTTAGGAATAAGAAATCCTTATTTAAATAAATTAAAATCAACATCTTATTCTTTAAAACTGCATTTATTAAATAAGGTAACACACTCCACCGCTTCCTTAACATCATGAACTCGAAGTATTTTAACTCCCTTAGTTAGGGCAATAGTATTCAAAACCGTGGTTCCGTTTAATGCTTTTTCCGATGAAGAATTTAAGGATTTATAAATCATTGATTTTCTAGAGAAACCAACTAACAAAGGTAAATCCAAGATTTCAAACAATTCCAGCTTTTGCAAAACTTCGTAATTTTGCTCTAGTGTTTTGGCAAAGCCAAAACCTGGATCGATAATCAAATCGTTGATGCCGTAACTTCTAGCTTGAGCGATTCTTTCAGAAAAATAATATAATAACTCCCTGATTATGTTTTCATAGCTTGTTAACGACTGCATGGTCTGTGGTGTGCCACGCATATGCATCATAACATACGGAATATTATATTTAGCAATAGTTGCTAGCATTTTTTCATCACCAAACCCTGCCGAAATATCATTAATCATAGAGGCTCCATTTTCTATACATACTTTGGCTACTTCGCTTCTAAAAGTATCTATCGAAATCAAAGTCTCTGGAAAATGCGCTAAAATTGAATTTACCATAGGAACAATCCTAAGCAATTCTAATTCTTCCGAAACAAATTCGGATTTGGGTTTGCTAGAATAAGCCCCTATATCAATAAAAGTTGCTCCGTCTTCCAAAATTTTTTGGACTTGAGTTAGCATTTTACTTTCGTTTGTATACTTACCTCCATCAAAAAAAGAGTTGGGAGTCACATTCAAAATTCCCATTACTTTGGGAACCGATAAATCGATAAGTTGCCCTTTACAGTTTATTGTCATTTTCAAAATAAAAAATCGTTAGTCTTCATTCTTTAGTCCAATAAATATTTCTTATTTTTGAAGAAATTTAGACAAATATACACCAATAAATGGATAGTACTTCACAGGAATATGATAAGGTTATTGCAATTTGCCGCGCCCTTTTTATAAATAAAATGAAAGATTATGGTAGTGCATGGCGCATCTTGAGGCTAACTTCCTTGACAGATCAAATCTTCATCAAAGCGCAAAGGATAAGAAGCTTACAAGAAAATAAAGTTAGAAAAGTGGATGAAGACGAAACTGGGGAATTCGTCGGTGTTATCAATTATTCGATTATGGCGTTGATCCAATTAGAACTTGGCGTTGCCGAACAGCCCGATTTGGACTTAACAAAAGCAACCGAATTATTTGATATCAAAGTTAAAATAACAAGAGAATTAATGCAAGCCAAAAACCACGATTATGGAGAGGCTTGGCGTGAAATGCGAGTGAGTTCGCTAACAGACTTGATTTTACAAAAAATACTTCGCGTGAAACAAATCGAAGATAATAAAGGGAAAACCCTAGTTTCTGAAGGTATTGATGCCAATTATCAAGACATGATTAATTATGCTGTTTTCGCTTTAATTTTGATGGATTTCGGCAACTAAGTATAAAACAATATGAAAAACTTAATCACTCAATTTTCGAGACTATTTGTTAGCATCTTATTTATTATTTCGGGTTTAATAAAACTGAATGATCCCATTGGATTTTCTTATAAACTAGCAGAATATTTTAGCGAGCCGGTTTTTAATTTACCTGTTTTTTTACCTTTCGTATCAGTAATTGCGTTGTTTCTGGTAATTTTAGAAGTGGTTTTGGGAGTAATACTCCTCATAGGTTATCGTTCAAAATTTACGATTTGGAGTCTGCTTATTTTGGTATTGATGTTTAGCTTCTTAACGTTTTATTCTGCTTATTTTGACGTGGTTAAAGACTGTGGGTGTTTTGGTGACGCCTTGCATCTAACTCCTTGGCAGTCTTTCACAAAAGATATAATACTATTGTTTTTTATATTGGTACTATTATTCAATCAAAATCGAATAAAACCTTTATTTTTAAACACAACACAACACATTTTGGCATTTTCAAGTATTGCCATGTGTACTTTTATGGGCTATTGGGTACTCAACCATTTGCCGTTAATAGATTTTCGTCCTTTCAAAATAGGAACCAATATTCAAAAAGGAATGGAAATTCCGGAAGGCGCACCAAAATCAGTAGTTGAAATGATATTTATTTATACAGTGAATGGGGTTGACAAAGAATTTCGCGAAAAAGATTTAATGTCTATTCCTGCTGGAGCCACATTTGTAGACAGAAAAGACAAAGTAATAACAGAAGGTTATGTACCGCCAATCCATGATTTTGCAATGGAAAAAGACGGTTCCGATTATAAGGATGAATTTCTTAAAGAATCCAAATTGATTGTGGTTGTGACTTATGATTTGGAAAAAGCCGATACTAAAGGTATGATAAAATTGGAAAAGTTAAATCAGGATGCACAAATAAAAGGATACAAAGTAATAGGAATGACGGCTTCATCACCAGAAGAAATTACTAAAGTAAAAAAACTATTTGGACTTACATTCGATTTTTATTTTTGTGACGCTACCACTTTGAAAACTATCGAAAGAGCCAATCCAAGTATTGTCGTCCTAGAGAAAGGTACGATTCAACAAAAAGTGCATTATAACGATATTGAAAAATTGAAATTATAAATCATCCACGAAGGTTTTTTTTACAAATAATTAGCTATTAAATAGAAAAACAATTTATACTATTTCGGTGGTATCTTACAAAATAGTTAAGTAAAGTTAGCTTGTCCCCGAAACAAAATTCTAAATCGTATCAATAAAACTTTTCTCCGTTTTATTAAAGATCAACAATCCTAAAAAGAATAGAATAATAGTGATGCAAAAGGTATATAATAGTCCGAAAAAGGAAATATATCCTACTCCCAATAGCATATAGCGTGTGTTTTCTATAATATAAGCTAAAGGATTATACTGGACCAACCAAGCATACTTTGGCATTTTACTTTGAATTAACTCCATGGGATACATTACCGCCGACAGATACATCAGCAACTGAACTCCAAAACCAATTAGATAACTAAAATCTCTATACTTGGTAACCAAAGACGATATGATCATTCCTAATCCCAATCCCAAAACACCCATTAAGACAACAAGCAAGGGAAAAAATAATGCAACAGCATTCAAGCTAATGGCAGCGCCTTGTAAATAATAATAAACATAAAAAGTCATGAAAATTAAGAATTGGATTCCGAATTTTAATAAATTCGAAATAACAATCGATAGAGGCATAATCACTCGAGGAAAATAGACCTTGCCAAAAATGGCAGCGTTTCTCTTGAAGGTGTCCGAAGTGTCCGTTAGACAAGCTGTAAAATAATTCCAGATGGTAATTCCTGCCAAATTAAATAAAAAAGGAGGAATAGTTCCCGTATTTATTCCCGCCAAGTTATTAAAAATAATGGTGAAAGTTATAGACGTGAACAAGGGTTGTATTAAGTACCACAAAGGTCCCAATATGGTTTGTTTGTATACAGTAACAACATCCCGTTTCACAAAAAGCAGCAATAAATCACGATATTGCCATACTTCTTTGAGATTTAAGGAGAAGAATTTGTTTTTTGGCGTTATCTCAAACAACCAATCTTGATGAATATTCTCTGTAGTATTCATATTTAATTTCGGTTTTTTTTCTGTTTAACAAATATAATAATTTGACCAAAGTATTTAATTCTTTTTAGAATAGAATTACCAAATATTCATTTACTTTGTAATGTAAATTTTAATTAAAAAAAATGTTTTCATTTTTTAAAGATAAAATAGTTTTAAAAGAGCTTATTCCTAAAGACCATATTGATATTCATTCACACCTTTTGCCTGGCATAGATGACGGAGCGAGTACTTTTGAAGACACCTTGCAACTAACTAAGGCGCTTCAGGATTTTGGGATTTCAGAATTTATTACGACCCCACATGTCATCCAGAACATATGGGACAATTCAAGCGAACAAATAAAGATAAGCGAAGCAAACACTCTAATCAACCTAAAAAAAGATGGGATATCAATCCCATTTCGTGCGGCTGCCGAATACCTGATGGACGACCAGTTTGTCCGGCTTTTTCAATCTGGCGATTTATTGACAATCAAGAATAATTATGTGTTGGTTGAAATGTCTTATAGCAATCCTCCAATCCAATTGTACTCTATCATATTCGACTTACGAGTGGCAGGTTACACCCCAATATTAGCACACCCTGAACGCTATACTTATTACCACTATGATTTTGAAAGTTATCGGAAATTAAAAAAAGCAGGATGTTATTTTCAGCTGAATTTATTATCCGTGGTAGGGTATTACGGGATAGGTATTTCGAAAGTTGCTGCAAAATTACTGCAAGAAGGTTTGTATGACTTTGTGGGTTCCGATACGCATCATAAGAATCACATTGCGGCATTTGATCAAAAAGTACAATTAAAGGATTTGATACCACTTAAAGAAATTATTGCCAACAATCAGATTTTTAAGTCGGAATAGTTTATTATACACACTAGTAAATGAATGGAGTAGAATAAACAAAAACAATGAGCTAACCTTTTTACTCTTTACGCTTTATAAAAAAAGTCCACAAAAAAAATATTTTTTTGTAGACTTTTTTGGTATAATAATAACTAACCCATTTATATTTTAAACAATTTTTTGTACCATGGCAAAATATCTGGATTTTCTGGTTCTACTCCATAGCCATAAGAATAGCCATAAGTATAACCATAAGTGTACCCATAACCCAATTTTGAAAAATGGGTGTCATTAAGTAGCATACACATATTTTTTAATTTATTTTCTTTATATAATAAATTTATTATTTGTAACATTTTTTTCTCTAAAACGTTAGCACGAACAATATATACAAAACAATCTGAATGTTTAGCCAATAATAAGGTATCAGTAACTAGATTTACGGGAGAAGTATCTACAATGATGTAGTCGTATTGCAATTTTAAATATTTAAAAAGGTCATCCACCCTTGTCCCCATTAGTAACTCTGCAGGATTTGGAGGTATCACCCCAGGAGGTAAAACATCAAAGTTTTTAAATCCTTGTTGTTTAAGAATCATATCCTCAATTTTCAAATCTTTAGAAGACAGATAATTAGTTACGCCTCTATCATCTGGCAATACTATATATTCACTT
This sequence comes from Flavobacteriaceae bacterium, assembly GCA_947446635.1. GTDB lineage: Bacteria > Bacteroidota > Bacteroidia > Flavobacteriales > Flavobacteriaceae > Flavobacterium. The sequence continues at coordinate 152,209 of CANFHF010000002.1, read as the reverse complement.
AGTTTTGGATTTCTAATATCCATACTCATCAGTAATACTTTTTTTCCTGTTAATGCAAATGTGGCTGCAAGATTTACCGAAACAAAAGTTTTGCCCTCTTTAGGAAAAGTGGATGTCAAAAATATTGTTTTGGCTTCACCTTCAGGCACCTCAGTAAGCATAAATTCAAGATTCGTACTAATAATACGAAGAGCTTCTGCTGAGCTGGTTCTATTTTCCGGTTTCATGATTTCATTTGGCGTATCTGATTTTGGCAAATCACCAATGAACGGAATAGTTGTTTCTCCTTGAAGATCGTAACGACTTTTTATTTTGTTATTCATAAAATCTAAAAGGTAGAAAATAGAGAGAGGAAATAAAAGTCCAATTAATAATGCAACTAAATAAAGGGTGCTTTTATTAGGTGAAACTGGAATAGGCAATGTTTTTGGACTATCAACTACTCTGGCATCAGAAATAGTTGTCGATAAATAAAGTGCTGATTCTTCTCTTCTTTGTAGTAAAAACAAATATAATCCTTCTTTTACTTTCTGTTGCCTAGAAATGACCTTAAATTGAAGTTCCATCTTCGGAAGGTTTAAAATTTTAGCATTCAAAATGGATTTACTTTTGATTAAATCTGCTTTTTGATTTTTTGTAATGGCTTGAAAACTATTTAAAACTGAAATAATATTATTTTTTAAAGAAATCAGTTGCTGCTCTATTTTTATCACATTTGGATTCTCAGATGTTGCTGATTTTAGAATTTTGTTTCTATCTAAAACCAATTGATTATAAGAATTAATAAAGCCTAAAATATCACCCTGTCCCTGCCCCTGTCGAATAATAATATTATTGGGCAACAAATCTGTATAATTACTCTTTTTAGCAATGTTTAATATTGATGAAATTGAATTCGATTGGAGATCGAAATCCTCTAGTTTTTGATCATAACCCTTGGATTCTTCAAATAAATTACTCGATTCTGATTCGACGTTTAATAAATTATTTGACCTCTTAAAACTCGCCACATCACCTTCAACACCATCCAATTCTTGGGTAACTACTTTTAAACGTTCTGAAATAAATCTTGAGGTTTTTTCGAAAACAGAATTCTTATTGGCAATTGCAGCTTGATTATAATTATTTACGAAGGCAGTTAAAAAATCGATTGATTTAAGTACTATTGGATCTGCAATAGAAATTTCTACAATACCTGAAGCAGAAGGCACAGGAGCTATTTTAATTTTATTTTGATAACTAGCTACCGCTTCATCAAAAGGGATGACTAATATTGATAAGTTTCGATAATTTATTTTGGAATTATAATTTTTACTGATCGTTAAATTCCCATATTTAGTTTTAATTAGTTCCCCATATCTAAATGTTTTTTTCCTATTCAGAAAAAAGTTTGGATTTTCATCGTTCATTTCCAAAATAAAAGTGTTGGAAGTATTCCCTACAAAATCAATTTCAAATTTAGTGTTGTAAAATTGATTATTTGTATTGGTGAATTCAACTTTAATTGGGGCTTTTCCATATAAATCTTTGTCTAGTATTCTTCCCTTTGCTAACAAGATAACATTTAAGTTTAGATTTTTAATAGTTTCTTCTATTAATGTCCTTGATTTCATTATCTCGATTTCATTGTCGACATTAGTATTTAGATTTGACTTCCCCCCAAAATCGTCAAGTATTTTTAATTCCGGATTTATACTTCCTTTATCGTCCTTTAGTATAAGGGTTGTTGACGCCTGAAAGCTAGGAACTGTAAAATATCTTAAATAAGAAAAAACAATTGAAAAACAAAAAAGTAAACTCAATAAAAACCATTTCCACTGCGATGAATAGATATTTAAAAGAGCGTCAATATTAAAATCTGCTTTTAGTTTTTCGTTTGATTCGTTAAATTCCATCTATAAATTTATTTTTTTATATTATTAAAAATTAAATAAGTCAGAAACGATGATGCTACAGAAAACAAAAGGTTAAATTCACGACCACTTGCTGCACCCTGAATCCTAAGTCGATTAGGCTCAACATACACCATATCATTTTGTCTTAAATAATAAAAAGGGGAATTAATAAAATCCACCTTGGTAATATCAACTCTATTATAGGTGATAATTCCATCAACTTGTCTAATAATCAAAATATTTTTTCTTTTAGCAAAAATAGTTAAGTCTCCTGCCTTAAGCAAGGCCTCCACTAAGGTAAACCGTTCCGAATCAAAATTATAAAATCCAGGTGATTTAACTTCTCCTTGAATCGTTACTTTGTAATTTTTAAGCTTGACAGTAATCAATGGTTTTTTTATGTAAAAGGATATCTTTTCATTCAGCATTTTTATAAGTTCAGCTTGGGTTAGGCCCGCAATTGTTAATTTTCCTAATACTGGAAAATCAATCATACCTTTTGCATCTACTAAGCAGAGCATTCCAGGATCTGAATTGGAACCAACTATATTATTAGAACCACCTATATTAAATGGCTTCGAAATTTCGGGATCATCACAAGATACGGCAATCAATAGCAAATCATCTGGCTGGATTTTTAATTCGTATGAAAATGCCATTTTTTTATTATTAAGACTATCAATATTCCGATAATAAATCATATTTTTTCTAGCTACACAGGAAAAAAGCAAGAAGCAAACTAAAACTAATAACGTTGTTTTTTTTATTACAAAAAAATATTTCATATATTCTAATTTTATAAGACACCAAATGTAAACATTCCATTTTGAATATAATTCAATACGAAAAAAATTTAACCTTCGATTTTGTTAATAAATTCTTTGTGGCGGATTAAAAAACCCATGAGAATGATAAATTATTTGGATGTAAAAATTAGGTTTTTACATTATATTAGTCACTTAATTAATTGTCTAATATTTCAAAGGATGAGTTTTTGCTGATAAACTCTGGTACAATTTTTTTCATTTTTGTTACAATATTTTTGTTATTAAAAAAACGAGATATTTTAATAAGCTCTTCTATATCCATATGAAGTGTTTCGTATTCATCAATTATTTCCTGTGCAATCATAATTTTAGGATGGTGCGTGGCTATAGTTTTTGAATTGTCATTAAGCAATTCTTCATATAATTTTTCACCAGGTCTTAATCCTGTGATTTCTATTTTTATTTCTTTTTCAGGAATAAATCCTGCTAATTTGATCATCTTTTTTGCTAAATCAATAATTTTAACAGGATGACCCATGTCAAAAATATAAATTTCACCCCCATTACCCATAATCGATGCCTCTAAAACTAATTGACAAGCCTCAGTGATGGTCATAAAATATCTAATAATATCAGGATGGGTTAATGTTACGGGACCACCTTGGGCAATTTGTTTAGAAAACAAAGGCACTACAGACCCATTAGACCCAAGAACATTACCAAAACGGGTAGTGATAAATTTTGTATGGAATTTTTCGTTCTCAGTTTGATACTTAAATTGAAGGGATTGCACATATTTCTCAGCAATTCTTTTACTAGCTCCCATTATATTACTTGGGTTTACTGCCTTGTCGGTAGATATCATTATAAATTTTTCTACATGGTATTTACAAGCTAAATCGGCTAATTTCTTAGTAGCGTCCACGTTATTCAGTACTGCTTGAGAAGGATTGTCTTCCATCATAGGTACATGTTTATAAGCAGCTGCATGAAAAATTAACTGAGGCTTATAGGCCATAAATACGCTATTCATTATACCCTTGTTTCTTACATCAGCAACGATAGCATGTACAATCATAGCAGAATTAAGACTCTTAATTTCTAAGCCAAGTTCGTGTAATGGGGTTTCCGCTTGGTCTAAAATAATTATTTGTTTAGGATTATATTTTAAAATTTGCCTGACAATTTCACTCCCTATTGAACCGGCAGCACCTGTAATTAAAATAGTTTTACCTTCTAACTGATTTGCAACTGAGTTATCATTCAATATTATCGGAAGTCTATCGAGTAAATCATCTATTTGAATTTTTTTAATGTTTTGGGAAATTTCTTTTTTGTTTTCCCAATTTAATAAAAAAGGCAGCGAATATATTTTATAATTAAACTCTAAACATTCATCAACGATAGCTATTTTTTCTGCCACAGACAAGCTTTTGTCAGCTAGAATAATTCCTTCCGCATGTGCAGCTTTTAACAAAACTGATATTCCTTTACTTTGAGAAAATATAGGTAGATCTAGCATCCGCTTGTTTGTGTTTTGATCGGTTTTATCTAAAAACCCAACAATTTTAAAGCGAGGTGGCTCTTCAATTATTATGGCATTTGCAACAAATATGGCATTTGCATCAGTTCCAAAAATGAAAATCTTAGTTAATTTTTCACTTTCCCTTTTTAAAAAATAAAAATCGAAAACATGTTTTACAACAATACGATATAAAAACAATCCACAAAAGGCGATTGTATTGTATACAAAAAGTGCAATATTGGAAAAAGCTTTGTGGCCGTAAATCAACTCAAAAGCAAAGTTAAAAGTAAGAAAGAAAAGCAGTGCCGAAGTTTGTGAAAAAAAAAGCTTAACGGCATCAATATAAGAAGAGTGTCTTATAATTCCAGAATAGCTTTTAAATACCCAAAAGAAAAAAATATTAACAATAAAAAATAGAATGATAAATCTTGACGCATCAGTCTTAACAATATAATCTAAGTCAGTTCCCTTAAATAAAAAATGGGTGGCGATAAAAGCAATCATTAAAACTAAACCGTCTATCAAAATAATAATCCACCTAGGTAAATACCTTAAATCATGAAGATTAAATTTTAAATTTTTTATTACTATTTTTTTTATAGAAAAATTAGTGTTTCTAGTATTTTTATTGTTGTTCAAAATGGTATTTTATTTGAGAAAATACGCTATTTATTGGTCTAATAAAATTAACCATTCAGAGCGGTATTATTTAACAATTCGAATTATTTTCATCAAATATGCGAAAAATAAAGATAAAACACACTTTTTTATATATATTTAAGCATTCGTCCAAAATAAATGAAAGTAAATTTTTACTTTTTATGTTTTAACAATTGAATTAAATAACTTCCATAACCAGACTTTAACAATGATTCGGCCAAAGAATTTAGTTGCTCATCATCAATAAATTTTTGACGCCAAGCAATTTCTTCGATACAACCCACTTTTAAACCTTGTCTTTCTTCGATTACCTGAACAAATTGTCCTGCCTGCATTAAACTTGCAAAAGTACCCGTATCTAGCCAAGCATTACCTCTTCCTAACATTGCAACCTTTAAAAGGCCTTGTTCTAAATACACCCTATTAATGTCCGTAATTTCATATTCGCCTCTTGGACTTGGCGCTATGTTCTTGGCAATTTCTACCACACTATTGTCGTAAAAGTACAGACCTGGTACCGCATAATTAGATTTAGGCTCTATGGGTTTCTCTTCAATGGAGAGTGCTTTGTTATCTTTATCAAATTCCACGACACCATAACGTTCTGGGTCAGCCACATGATAAGCAAATACAACACCTCCTTTTGGATTATTATTCGATTGCAATAATTGGGGCAGGTTGTCCCCAAAGAAAATATTATCACCTAAAACCAAAGCAACCGCATCATCACCTATAAACTCTTCTCCTATCACAAAGGCTTGCGCCAATCCGTTTGGAATAGCCTGCTCGGCATAACTAAATGAACAGCCTAGAAGAGAACCGTCACCCAACAATTTCTTAAAATTAGGCAAATCGTGTGGAGTAGAAATAATCAATATTTCATTTATTCCTGCCATCATCAGAGTAGAAAGTGGATAATAAATCATGGGTTTGTCATACACTGGCATCAATTGTTTACTAATAGCTAAAGTCAATGGATGTAATCGAGTACCCGACCCTCCTGCTAAAATTATTCCTTTCATGTTTATAATATTGTTTGGATTGTTATTTTTCTATGTAATAGTACTCTTTTTAAATAAACGATTCGTGGCTAAACGAATCCTTGCTCGATCTTCATCGGTGAGATTTGAACCAGAAGGCAAACAAAGGCCGTTTTCGAATAATGAGGCCGCTACGTTGGTGCCATAATACGAATATTCTCCGAAAATTGGTTGCATATGCATGGGCTTCCATAAAGGACGACATTCTATATTTTCGGATTCAAAAGCGAAACGTACCATTTCACGATCTATTCCATTAGTTAATTGGGAATCAATAATGATTGTGGTCAACCAATAATTTGAAAAATAATCGGCATTAGGAACCTTAAAAACATGGATTCCTTTTATGTTTTTGAATACTTCTACATAAAAATCATGCATCTCTCTACGTAAAGAAACATGACTGTCCAACACCTCCATCTGTCCCCTACCTATTCCCGCACAAATATTGCTCATTCTATAATTATAGCCTATTTCACTATGTTGATAATGCGGCGCTTCATCCCTAGACTGAGTAGCAAAGAATACCGCTTTTTCTTTCCACTCTTTGGTTTTAGTAATTATAGCGCCACCGCCTGAAGTGGTAATGATTTTATTACCATTAAAAGACAAAATACCAATATCTCCAAACGTGCCGCATTTTTGCCCTTTATAACTACTTCCTAAAGCCTCGGCACTGTCTTCCAAAATTGGGATTTCATACCTATTGGCGATTGCCCTAACTTCCTCAACTTTATAAGGAACACCATACAAATGTACGGCTATAATAGCTTTTGGTTTTTTCCCTTTGGAAATCCTGTCTTTTATAGCTTCTTCCAGTGCAATGGGACAAAGATTCCAAGTATCCAATTCACTATCAACAAAAATAGGGATGGCGCCTTGATATAAAATAGGATTAGCCGATGCCGAAAAAGTCAAACTTTGGCAGATTACCTCATCGCCCGCTTTTACGTCTAACAAAACCAAACCAAGATGAATAGCCGCCGTACCTGAACTTAAAACTCCCACACAGACTTGGTTTTCTAAATAATTTTCCAAGTCTTTTTCCAGACCATTTACATTAGGTCCTAGTGGAGCTATCCAATTAGTATCAAAAGCCTCTTGAATAAATTGTTGTTCATTGCCACCCATGTGTGGAGATGAAAGCCATATTTTTGAATTATTCATTTATGTTTTCTAGGTTTGAAGTTTTGGATTATTAGCTTCTTTTTTAATTTCTAAAAATAGTCTTCCAAATTATTGCGAAATCGCCTATTATTGAATGATTGTAATAATACTTCAGATTCATTTTAACTTTATCAGGAAAAATCACCTCATCATTGTACTTTAAAGGATTTTCTTGTTTTTTCAACAGTGTTTCTTCATTAAAGTATTTTAGGCTTGCTAAACTGGTTAGTCCAGGTCTTAATTCTAATATTTTTCTATTTTCTACTTTTAGAACATCATAGTAACCAGCAATATCGGGTCTTGGCCCTACTAAACTCATATCTCCTTTTAAAACATTCCACAATTGAGGGAATTCGTCTATTTTTGATTTTCTTAAAAAATTTCCAAAACACGATATATTTTGTGATTTTGGATTTATAGTTTTTAATTTTAAAATCCTAAATACCTTTCCAAATTGACCAATACGTTCTTGAATGAATAAACCATTCGATTTTGAGTCAAGAGATGCTAAAAAATAAAAAATAAGAATAATCCATCCTAAAAATAGCAAGCCAACTGCAGAAAAAAAAATATCAAAAATACGTTTAGACATCCAAATCAATAGCATTATATTTAATTATTTTTCCAGGATTTCCAACCACTACGGCGTAATCAGGCACATCCTTTATAATAACCGTTCCCGCGCCTACCATTACCCATTTCCCTATTTTTATTCCTTGAATAATTGTTGATCCAATACCAATATGAGTTCCTTCTCCAACCCTTACATTTCCTGCTAAAGATGCATTTGGAGAAACATGAACGTAATTGTCAATTTCACAATCATGCTCTATAACAACCCCTGAATTAACGATACAATGCGCACCAATTATAGCATCCGTATTTATAATTGACCCTGCAAGAACAACTGTTCCCACGCCTATTTCAACAGTTTTTGATACGATTGCTTTGCTGTGAATTACCGTTAAATAATTAGTATTTAAATTTTTAACAATTTTCTTTCTCAGCTGATTATTTCCAATGGTAACTATAAAATCTTTCAAATTTTTAATTACATTACCATTAGCTTTTACAATTGGAATTCCTGCCATAAAATCACTTTTAGGATTATCGTCGAAAATAGTTTCAATGTCATAATCTGTTGATGACTGTACGGCATCAATAACCACTTTGCTATGTCCACTAGCTCCAAATAAATACATACTTAATTTCCTTTAAATTCTTCTATTGTTGCACTATCTCTTGCCGAAATACCCTCTGAAATGAATACTTTCTTAAGTGTGGTTAGCACTATTTTACAATCTAAAACAAAAGTACAATTTTCTACATACCAAACATCAAATTCAAATTTTTGTTGCCAGTTTATAGTATTTCTCCCATTTACTTGGGCCCAACCTGTAATTCCTGGTTTAATTTCGTGACGTTTTTTTTGAAAATCACTGTATAAATCTAAATATTGAATTAATAAAGGCCTCGGTCCTATTAAACTCATATTGCCTCTCAAAACATTCCAAAGCTGTGGTATTTCATCCAACGATGTTTTGCGAACAAAACTACCCATTTTGGTTAATCGTAAAGCATCTGGCAATAAATTCCCGTTGGCGTCTATTTTATCGTTCATAGTTTTGAACTTTACAATTTTAAATAAGACCCCATTCTTGCCAGGACGAATTTGATAAAAAAAAGGTTTGCCATTATTTGCAAAAAATAATACTGTTAAAATTGTTATAAAAACAGGACTTAACAGAACTATTACAAATACGGAAGCCGTAAAATCGATACCTCGTTTAAAAAACGATTTATACATTTTTTTCTATTATTTTATATTCTTCCAAAATAGCTTCCCAAACCACTTTTTGTTCAAAGCGAGAAACAATCATTTTCCTTGCATTTTTTTGAAGTTGGAATTGTAAATTCTCGTCCGTTGCGATTTTTTTCATTGCTTCATAAATAGCGTTACTATCTTTTACAGGAATTATTATTCCATTATTACCTTCTATAATAATCTCATTACAACCATTAATATCAGAGACAATACATGGCAATCCCATAGCTCCTGCTTGCAAAACCACATTTGGAAAACCCTCTCTATAACTAGGAAAAACTAAAACATCCCCAATAGCAAAATAAGGCCGCACATCGTTTTGAAAACCAACAGTAAGAATAGCCTCGTTTTTTTTAATACTTTCCATTGAATGAGCGTTCAAGGGATCCAATTCCTGTTCATAATCACCTACCAATAGTAACTTAATTCCTTTTTCTACCTTTTGTAAAAATTCAAAAGCCTCTATCATTTCATTAATTCCCTTGTCTTTTACCAATCGCCCCACAAAAACAAAAACAAAATCTTCCTCTTTAATTCCTAACTCTTTTTTCAGATTCAAATTTTCATCTGTGGAAAACAATTCCGGATTAAAATAATTGGTATCAATTCCATTAGAACTTCCATCTGCCATAACCTTAAGTTTGTCGGGGAAGCAATACTTATTTTCAATAATAATTTTGGATAAGCCATGAGAATTTGGATATACTTTAGTGGCACAACTATAGGTTAACTTTTCCACAAAATCGAGCAGTATTCTTTTAAAACCCTTTCCCTCCAGTAAAGGTAGGCCGGCAACGGTATGCAATCGATGGGGAACTCCAGCTAATTTCGAAGCTAGCATTCCAACAACTCCCGCTTTCGGGGTATGAGAATGAACAATAAACGGTTTGTTTTTTTTTAGATAAAAATATAATTTAATTACTGCCAAAACATCTTTTATTGGAGTAATTTTACGGGTCATTTCGATAGGGAATACCGCTACTTTTTCCGATTTTCCATATTGTTCCAGTCGTTCCTTATCAGAAGAAACAGCAATCACTTCATAATAGTCACTCATAAAACGCAATTGTCCTGAAAGTAATTTTTCTAAGGAAAGAGGGATAGTCGTAATGCGTATGAGTGTTTGGTTTGGCATATTTACGGAATAGGATTAAAAAAATATCAATTTAAGAGTCTCCGAGGCAACTATCCCTGAACTGTTTCATAGTTAAACTTTCCATACCATAAGTAGTATTGCAATAATTAAAAGTTGCTATAATAGCATTTAGTGCTTTAATTGCTCCAGGTGTATCCAATCCAAAATTATGTGGATGCCACCACAAATGATATACTTCTCCGTTTTTGGCAGCCTTTATGATTTCTTTCTTGATTCTGTTTAATCTAGTATTATTTAATAATTCAAATTTATTTTGAGGTCTTAGAAATCTACTAGCTTGCTGACAAAAAACCTTCTCTAATGTCAATCCATGGGCTAAATATGATTTTTTTCCAAATGGCAAATAGGCGTCGCCCGATCGCGCTAACTTTAGAGCTAGTGTTTCTTGTGCCGTAGAATCCCAATACCAAGTGTTCGGATTACTTCGCACCGACTCTATCCCTCCATCAGAAACTATTTCAAGATAGTCTATATTGAATTGATTTCGTGGAAAAACGAGTGATTTTAACTCAATGTCAAAATTTTGAGCAACTTTTACAGCTTGGATAATATCGGCATCAAATTGTGCTTCGGTCTGCCCCTTTTCTAAACAATAATAATGGGAATAAGTATGTGTCCCTATTTCTTGCCCCTTAGCTCTTTGAATCAATTTTATTAAATGAGGTGCAAAGAAAAATTTATCCAAACCACTTTTTTGATTTTTTTTTCCATACTCATAAGAGTTCAATTCTATTTTATCATACGTCGGCAGTATGTTAGGGATGTTTGAATGCCATTCTTCCCAATTCTCATTGAATAACATACCCACAGTAGCCCATGTTGCTTGGATATTGTTCCTCTCAAATACGTTTATTATTTGAGGTATGGCCTCGAGGGTATTATTAAAATAGGACACCTTGTCCCTTATCTCAATATGGTCAAACAAACCCCAAACCAATTCGAAATCAAGTGAAATGACCAAAGTTCCTTTTTTCATTTTTAGTATTTTAAATGAATACCGACTTTTTAAGCTAAAGCAATGGGTTGCTGTTTATTTTTTTGCAAAAGTTCGAATTTTTCGCTAGCCAAAAAGTAATAAATTACAAAAAATCCGAAGTACATCACCATCGATTTTTGGCGCATCATAATACCTAAATTTGACATGACAAAGGTCAAGGCAAAAGAAGATAATACAAAAATAATTAAAGACGTCTTTACCAGATAAGGTGCCTTAATTATGAAGCGAAGAAAACGCCTATTGCATATTTTAGCAAACAATAACAAGTAAATTAGATTCTCTGATGAAGAAAACAATCCTAACGCACTTGGGGAATCAACAAAAAGAGGTCGAAACCAAAGAGTAAATAATTTAAAAGGTAATGGATAAGTGCTCATCTGAACTCCTGAACCAGATGTCTCTAACCTACCTGATTGTTTTGAGGCAAACTGATCAAAATCCTGAACCACATTTTCAGAATTTTCTAAATTAGCTACAGAAAGAATCGAGTTTCTTGCGGAAAACAAAAAAACAACTGAAACAACTAGAACTAAAAATTTAACTCCAAGACCCATTTTACTTTTTCCTGTCACAATTCCAACCATGACACCTATTAAAACAAAAAGCATTACATGGGCCCGAATCATATACACTAATAATCCACCTAAAAGCAATGCGACAATTCTTTTATGCGGAAATCGTATAGAATAAATAAAAAGCATCAATCCCATAAAAATAATGGATCCCTTGCCTAGGGACACGGTCCAAAAATGCATGTTTGGCAAGAAAAGCAGAAGAGTAAGTAAATCATACTTTTTAAAAACGGTAACGTTTACAGTAATGTTTTCCTTGAAAAAAATATAGGCGAAAAGAAAACCAATATAACCAGTCCAGGCAAATATAAGCATCAATGAAATATACGAAAGTCCTAACTGTACTAATGGGGTTGCAAGAAATACTATAAATTTAGTCCCCGATTCAAAATTCACCATCCAGTTCTGTCGAACTGTAAGAGCATTTAAATAATACGATTTAGAATCTGATGCTTCAAATATAGTGTATGTGTAATAAATTAAAAAAAAAAGTAAATGATACCAATACAGCTTGTTCATAAGTTTCTTGTCAAAAAAAGGAAATTTATTCGACAAACTTTTGAACAGTAGTTGATTTATTATCAAGAGCAAAATAAAAACAAATACAAAATCAATCATTTTTAAAACAATTCTAAATCACCTAAACTATAATGCCAATTTTTGACATCAAAAGCAGTATTAATAAAATAGTGGTCTTTAACAAGAGTCTTGATGGTAAGTTTAGGTCCAAATTTACCATAAATTTTACGTGAAAACAAATCTTTATTAGCGGTTGTTATCACCCAACACTTTTTTTGAAATGCATACCCTAGTATGGCTTTTTTCATTTTTTTTAGATGCTGCTTCTGATTTGAACCAATAGTTTCAACTACTCTCAACTCATTAAATAACCCATGCCTTTTAATGTAAAATACGGTATACCAATCATTAGAAGAAAAAATAACATAGTCCTGTAAAGGATTTTCCTCATAGCGCCATTTTAAATAGGCTGCTGATTTAGGGGTAAAGATGGCCTTCTTTTCCGATAAATGACGGTTATAAGTATTACAAAGTTGATTCAGTTGGGCTGTGCTAATTGCATTTTCTGGATTTACTTTTAAAAAAAAATACGGAATAGTATACAAAATAGTGGGCACTACTGCCAATTCAATAGCATCTATTATTTGCCAGCCCATTTTTAAATACCCAGGACGACTATTATTGTTAGGTGTATTGAAAACAAAGGTTTTACCCTCTTTTTTAATTTCGTATAGGGCTTGTAAAGTCAATTTTTTAAAAATACCTTTTCCTTGATAATCAGGATGAGTTGCAGTATCGACAGCTCTATATGCATTCCAGACCTCATGACCCAATTGCCATTGCCATTTCATAAAAGCTCTCACGCCTACAAGAATATCTCCTTCAAAAGCCAATAATACCTGTGAAACACCGAATGTATTATCGACATGTTTATAATTCCATGATTCCGAAGATTTTTTTATCAAACTTTCCCCTAAACTAAGCTGTAATAGAGCAACAATAGCTGGAATAACTTCTGGTGTTGAATTCCTAATAATCATAATCGATAGGAAATATATAGGGATTCTAATTGAGTAACCATAGCCTTAATACTGAAATTTGTCGCTACCCTTTTTCGAGCCTCCGATTGAAAATAAGCCAGTTGAGAAGGATTTTCGGCTAAAGCCAAAAGAGAACTTGACATTTTTCCCCAATCATCAACATCAACCATAATTCCATTTTCTTTATTTTGTATTACTTCTTTAATTCCTCCAGCATTAGTAGAAACTATAGCGCAGCCCATACTCATGGCTTCGAGCAAGGAGACAGGAAGTCCTTCAAAAGAGGAACTCATCATAAAAACATCCATGGCTTCATAATAGGGTTTAACGTTGGTTTGCAAACCCGTAAAAAAAACTTTGCCCTCCAAATTTAATTCCTTATGCTTGGCAAAAATTTCGGGTTCCAGAATTCCTGCACCTACAATGATTCCATAAATATTGGGGTTATTAGCTATGGCTTCGCTCATTATTTCTAACCATTTATCCAAGCGTTTTTGAAACCTAAAAACTGCCACTGCCCCCACTAAAACAGCATCTTCAGGAATGCCAAATTGTTTTCTGAAAGCATTTCTTTGCTCTAAATTATTTCGTTGAAAACTTTCAATATTTACACCATTAAGTAGGGTTTTACAAGGAATCGTAGGGTGAATATTTTTAAGTATGGATTGGGTAACATCTTCAGAAACACCTATAGCTATTGTTTGAAAATTGAAACTCCATTTATTGATAAATTTAGTAATAAAATGATACCGTTCCTGTAAATTATGTTCCGTATAGATAACTGGAATTCCTGTTTTAAAATGTATTAACCTACTTACAAATCCTGCCCAGGGCAAATGAGCATGAATAAGTTGGATTTGGTTTTTTTTACAATATTTAATTATTTTAGAGTATTGCATCAGCAATTGTAGGTTGTTCTTTGCAGAAAAACAGCTCACTTTGCCACCCGCCATTTCAATGGCTTCAACCATTTGGTTTTTCCAAGGTAAGAAATAGATATAATGAAACTCAAACTGATCTTTAGTGTGCTCTTTAAGTGTTTCAGGCAATAACATCTCAGCTCCTCCACGCCCTAAAGACTTAATAATATGGAGTACTTTTATTTTTTTCATTAATTATTTAAACTATAGGTCTGTTGTTTTATATTTAAGTCTATAATACTGTTTTATTGCTTAAGATTATAAATAAGCTTAGTGGTAAATAAATCTGCACCTGTTTTGTTCATCTGAACTGTATTGTAAAAAAATAATTCTAATAATGATAGATCAATAGTGCGAATGTTTAAAAAAATAAACATAGATATTGTTTTTAGGCTAAATATTATATGAAACAAATTAGCACGATACAAAAATAAACAGCAAGAATTAAGAAAAGTTTAAGGAGTCATAAAAAAAAATTATTTTCTATTTAAAGTATAATAATCCAAAAACCAATCTACGAATTTCGGTATTCCTAATTCTAAAGAAGTTGTGGTTTTATAGCCTAACTTTTGAATTTCAGAAACGTCTGCATAAGTCGATTGCACATCCCCGTCTTGAGCTGGCATCATATTATACTGGAAAGTTTTCCCTATATTTAATTCTAATAATTGGATAAACTCCATAAGATTTACTGGATTTCCGTTCCCTATATTGAGCATTCTGAAATTAGTTTCCGCTGGCGGCTTTTGCGCTACGATTTGAATTCCTTGAACAATATCATCAATATAGGTAAAATCACGGCTTTGATTTCCTTCATTAAATACCTTAATCGGCTTGCCTTCCATTCCTGCTTTAGCAAATAAAGTAGGAGCCATGTCAGGACGACCCCAAGGCCCATAAACCGTAAAAAAACGCAATCCCGTTATTTTCATCTTATACAATTCGGAGTAGGAATGCGCCATGACTTCATTACTCTTTTTGGTTGCCGCATAAAAACTAACCGGAAAATCTGTGTTTTGTTTTTCTGAAAATGGGACCATGTTAGTATTTCCATATACCGATGAACTGGAAGCAAAAACAAGATGCTGTAACGGAAAATTTCTACAGGCTTCTAAAACATTATAAAACCCAATAATATTACTGTCGATATAATCTCTAGGATTCGTGATAGAATATCTTACACCCGCCTGAGCGGCAAGATGAATTACTACATCAAACTTTTGTTTAGCAAATAAGGAGTTTAAATTTCCTGCATCTTGAATATCCAATAATACAAAATGTATATTCGGATTGCCATTTACTTTTTTATTGTATTCTAAATCCTCTCTTTTGATTCCTAACTCAGCTAAACGGGCATATTTTAAATCGGTTTCATAGTAGGCATTAATATTGTCTAGTCCAATAACTTCATGTCCTAAAGCGGCCATTTTTTGAACAGTGTGCATTCCAATAAAACCTGCTGCTCCTGTAATAAGTATTTTCATTTGTTGTTGTTTTTAGAACCAGATACTAAAAGTTATTTTTTCTGAATTTGAAGTAAAAGACAGGCTACTATATATTGCATTTTGTTAAAAAAGCAAGATTGATTGTTACTATTTTTTACGTATCACTTTTTCCAATTCATTGGCAATTATCTTAGATGCCAATGGCGACCAATGGGTATCGTCATAAAAATAGATATCTTTCTGATATTTCATCTGTTCCTTTAGAATTTTCTTCGAATTGATATATAAATAGGTTTTCGGAAGTTTTTCAAAATTTTCAAAAAATAATGGTCTTGAATATTTTTTATTATCAATAATATGATCATAATACAAATCAAATTTATCTGGACTGGGTAGCACTATCAGTTTGATCCCTCGCATACTTAGTTTTTTTGACAAATCATTTAATTCGTCATTTAGTAGAGCAGTAGCCTTTATGTCATTATTCACTTTTACATTAGATAAATCTGTAGACAAGAACAATAAATTATTGGTTTTAACTGAAAATAAATTTTCTTTGGTTTTAACCTTGTAGCAATCTGAGTGATACGCATTGTCATCAAATAAATAAAGAATATTTTGCAATGGGAATTTAATCATTCTATTGAATGGGAATTTATACTTGCTTTTTGCGTTTTTAAATTTATTAATTGAATTTGAGTAATTATTTTTTTTAATCCCTTTATCAAGAGAATTAATACTTATAATTTTACCAACATCGACATTTTTTCCACGAATTACAAATTCCCTTTCTACCGATTGCAGTATAATATAATTCACCTTTATTTTGTCTAACACATTACCATTTAAAAGACCATATAGTGTTTGAATAGGATTTCCGCTCAAGAAACTGTCTAAATGTAAAACCGAAATAGTTGATTTTTGGGCTAAATAGTTTTTATATCCAAATCCAAATTGCTCTGAAAAAGAATCTCCTATGGTAAGAACCGTATATTTTTTAGGTGCTTTTAGATTGATACTTGATACTTTAGTGAATAAAATTTTTCGCTCCAATTCTTCTTTAAAAATACTTCTATAATCACCCTTATCAATTATATATCCAACTCGTATTAAATCCCCTTTATCCGTTGCATAAAAAACCAAAGTAAAAAGGTATAAAAAGGCAATTGGCAAACTAAATAGTACAATTTTTACGATAAACTTTTTCATAACTAAAATTGAAAATAAATAAATTGTTGCTCTTTACCTGAAAACCATAAAATTCCAATAATGATTAAATAGTAAAATCCATAGCGAATCACTTTTGGCCATGAATTAGTTACTACCGCAATAGCATATTGTTGTTGTCTTCCTAACCATTCTATTAAAATAAAAATGAAAATTAATAAATACAAAGGTTTAGTTAAAAGGGTATGCTTCATCAAAAGCGATGGTTTTATAAAAAAAGAACTAGAAAATATTTCGGATATATAACTTAGCGCATGTCCTATATTTTCTGCCCTGAAAAATATCCAGGCAAAAACCGTTAAAGTAAAAGTCGTCCCTATTTGAAGGAATTCTTTCAAACTAGGCAGATATTTTCCCTGGGCAACTATATCTAAATTATTCCTGTTGGTATTAAAAATAATCGAGGGCATAATATATAATGCATTCAGAAATCCCCAAATAATAAAAGTCCAATTGGCTCCATGCCAAAAACCACTAACTAAAAATATGATAAACGTATTGCGAACTTTCATCCACATCCCGCCCTTGCTTCCTCCCAAGGGTATGTATAAATAATCCCGGAACCAGGTGGAAAGTGAAATATGCCAACGACGCCAAAACTCCGCAATATCTCTTGAGAAATAAGGAAACGCAAAGTTTCTTAATAAATCAATCCCAAAAAGTCGAGCTGTTCCTAATGCAATATCTGAATAACCTGAAAAATCACCGTAAATTTGAAAAGCAAAAAATACAGCTCCTAAGGCCAAAGTGCTCCCTGAATAATCCCCCGAATTATTAAAGGTCATGTTGGCAATTTCGGCACATTGGTCTGCTATCACTACTTTCTTGAATAATCCCCACAATATTTGTTTCAATCCATCAACTGCATTGGCATAATTGAAAACTCTTTTTTTCTGAATTTGAGGAAGCAAATGTGTCGCACGTTCAATAGGCCCAGCAACCAATAACGGAAAAAAACTCACAAAAACGGAGTAATCAATAAAATTCTTTTCCGCTTTTATTCGGTCTTTATAAATATCGATAACATAAGAAAGACCGTGAAAAGTATAAAAAGAAATACCCACTGGTAAAATCACTTTTAAGGTCCAAGGATTTACTTGCATTCCAAAATTAGCAATAGCATCGGCAAAAGAAGCAGCAAAAAAATTATAATATTTAAAAACACCTAAAAATCCTAGATTTACAGAAATACTCAACCAAAACCAAAACTTTTTGCTAGTTTCACTCTTGGTATCTGACATTTTAATTCCTGTATAATAATCTAATAGCGTAGAGAAAATCAACAGAAACAAAAACCGCCAATCCCAACAAGCATAAAAAAAGTAGCTTGATACAAGTAGTAGGATATTTTGAAATTTTAAGTTTTTCGCTGTCATGAACCAATAGAGTATAAAAACTATGGGTAAGAAAATGGCGAAGCTTAAGGAGTTAAAAAACATATAATTGATTGATTTTTTTGTGTTAAACTAAATAATTTAACGGTAGATTATTTATTGATTTGTTTATTAAAATATTGAGAATAGATTTTGGCACCATACGAATTTAAATGCTCTGAATCTTGAAACCCTTTATCCGGTATTGGAAAATCTTTATTATCTAACCATTCCACATTTTTAAATTTTGTACGCAAGATTTCTTTGAATTTATGTTCAGTAAATGAAACATCATAATTTTTATGCATCGGACTTCTTATCAAACAAACTTCTATATGTTTGTCTTGACAGTATTTTACAATTTTCTGCAAATAGAATATATTGTAATCTGAAATTTCAAGGTCATAATTTAAATTTTTTCTTGATTTTAATTTTGACAATTGTTTATTATTAATACTAATCTCATCAGTTGCCCCAATTTTATGAATCCCTTCTCTTTTTATGATTGCATTTTTACTTACAAATAAACGCCCTAAATTGTCAAATAGACTTTTTGAAAAAGCATTAATGAAACCTGTTGGATTTTTATTATAGAGTAATTGTAATGCTTCATTGTCTAATAAAACCCAACATTCCTTAATTCGATATTGAAGATGAACATCATCCCATATCCAATTATCCATTCCTTTTTCAATTTGATTATTGGTAAACTCTACAAAAACTTTTTTAATTTGTGAATTATTGTCAATTACTTTTTTTGCTTTAAAATAGGTATAAAGATAAGCCTCTCCTGCTGTAGCCATATTAATCGTGTTTTTTATATAATTAGTATCATAAGCCTGAGCTGGATGAGAATGACCTAGAATTAAAATAGAATAGTTTTTAGTTAATTTTACATTGTTATCTTTAAATAAAAGAGTTTTTTGCAAAAAAACATCCACAACAACAATTGTTGTAATAATGAATAAAAAAACTGAAACATCCTTACAAAATTTTTTCATTTAGAAATTAAAATAGATAAATACTTGTTCTTTACCCGCAAAGTAAAAAATAAAAAACACTATTACTAAATAAAACATCCATCGGAAACTTCTTTTCCACTTAAACCCAAATTTCTGAATAGCAAAATCGTTTTCTCTTCCAATCCATTCCAAAATAATAAAAAAAACAGTTAGCATTAAAGTTACCAAAGCTTTATACAAACCTCTAAACTCAGGAATCGTAAGCGTAGTTTTTGATAAAATTCTAGTTATTATTTCAAAAGCTTGAGAAAGGCTATCTGATCTAAAAAATATCCAAGCAAAAACGGTAAGACTAAAAGTCATCGCGATTTGAAAAAATTCTTTTAAACTAGGCAAGTATTTGCCTCGAGCCACAATATCCATATTATTTCTGTTGGTATTAAAAATAATAGAAGGCATAATATATAAAGCATTTAGAAATCCCCACGCAATAAAGGTCCAATTGGCTCCATGCCAAAAACCACTAACTAAAAATATGATAAACGTATTGCGAACTTTCATCCACATTCCGCCTTTACTTCCTCCCAAGGGTATGTATAAATAATCCCGAAACCAACTGGAAAGTGAAATATGCCAACGCCTCCAAAATTCAGCTATATCCCTGGAGAAATAAGGAAAAGCAAAGTTTCTTAATAAATCGATCCCGAAAAGCCTTGCCGTTCCTAATGCAATATCTGAATAGCCTGAAAAATCCCCATAAATTTGAAAGGCAAAAAACACAGCTCCCAATAATAAAGTACTTCCAGAATATGCAATATGATTGTCAAAAATCATATTAGCAAATTCCGCACAATTATCAGCAATAACAATTTTTTTAAACAGTCCCCACAAAATCTGACGTAGACCATCCACGGCTTTAACATAATTAAATGTTCTTTTTTTCTGAATCTGTGGCAATAAATGGGTAGCCCGTTCTATAGGTCCTGCAACCAATAATGGAAAAAAGCTCACGAAAACCGAGTAATCAATGAAATTTTTCTCTACCTTTATTCTGTCTTTGTAAATATCGATAACATAAGAGAGTCCATGAAAAGTATAGAAAGAAATTCCAACAGGCAGAATTACTTTCAAAGTCCACGGATTCACCTGCAATCCAAAGTTAGCAATAGCATCAGCAAAAGAGGCAGCAAAAAAATTGTAGTACTTAAAAACACCCAGAAAACCAAGATTTATAGTAATACTCAACCAAAACCAAAACTTTTTGTTGTTTTGATTTTTGGCATCCGACATTTTAATCCCTGTATAATAATCTAATAGTGTAGAAAAAATAAGTAAGAATAAAAACCGCCAATCCCAGCAAGCATAAAAAAAGTAGCTTGATAACAGTAATAGTATATTTTGAAATTTTAAGTTTTTCGCAGTCACAAACCAATAGAGTATAAAAACTATAGGTAAGAAAATGGCGAAGTTTAGGGAGTTAAAAAACATATTTTTAGTGATTTCAAGCTAGATTGTATCAAAAGGCAATTAAACATTAGTAAAAAATTTAATCTATTTGCTCGTTTAAATGGTGAGGATAAATTTTGACTTCTCTAAGGTTCCGGATAGAAATCTTTATTGATGTTTTCAATTTCTATGACTAAACGGAGTCAATTATCAAAGGATATAAATCAGTAGCATTCACGATACTTTCAAATCGGATGATTAAAGAAATAAATTTTAATTCTTTGATATATTTTATATTTAATTTCTTTGATAAATGCTTTTTTGTACTTTTTATCTGTTGTTCCATTTCTACCAATGTATTTGGGATAAAAAGGCAATAAAATAAATCCATTTTGATGTGCCATTAAATTATGAATTCCTCTAGCAAGACAAAACTCAAAATAAAATCTACGTTCGTCGCTAAGAAATTTTTTAAGCATCGGTTCAAAATAGTCTAAATAAAATTCTTTTTTGTAAACAAAAAATCTACTGTCAGAATAGGATAAATTTCTAGATATATTAGCAGAAACCATAAAATCTTTTTTTATAAGATTTTGTATTATTTTATCTATATTTTCTACTATTAAACGCCCGGTTAGTTTCACAACAAATTCAGAATTCTTAATAATTTCAGAATTCTTATGAGCATAATCAAATATTTCTTTCTCTCCATGTCCTCTTCCCAAATAACTTTCTTTTGAAAGAAAACTAATATATTCAATACAGTTACTATTTAAATTGCATAATGCCGTAATTTTTTCAGAATAAAACATACTATTATCACAAAAAACAATTGGAATTCCATGCTTAACATAAAAAACCAAAGCATTATAATAATCAGATTCTCTATCTAATACTGAATTTCTTTTTAATCCATCTGTATTTTGTGGATTTACTGAAGCTGTTAATAATAAACAAATTTTATTCATAATTTTATTAGTTTTTTTCTTAATTTTCAATATTAAGTACTTTTTGATAAAATTCTAAAAATCGTTTTGCAATACTATGATTAGAATAGTCTTGAGTTACAAATTTAAAAGCGTTTTCTCTAGTTGTTTGTGCTGGTACAGAAAGAGACTCCTTTATGGATTCAAGAAATTCCAATTCTTTATTTTTATCAACAAGCCAACCCGTTTTTTGATCAACAACAACTTCTTTTATGCCGCCAACATTATAGGCTACCACTGGCAGTTTATTGACAAAAGATTCTAGTATTACACCCGGCAAACCTTCGATAAGACTTGGCAAAACCAAAACTTGGCAACAAGACATGATTTGTTGAACATCACTTCTTCTCCCTAAAAAAACTACATTTTGAGACAATTTCAATTGTATTACTAGCGCTTCTATTTCAGCTTTTAATTTACCCTCGCCTATAAGAATTAATTTTGCATTAGGGATTTCTTGAATCAAATTTGAAAAGATACGAATCAATCCCTTGTGGTTCTTTTCGGGCATAAAACCGCCCACATGAAGTATAAAAGGTCCAGCACCTGAAATGCCAATTTCATTTAGTGAATTATAAGGCTTTGGACTGTTCAAGTCAACACCTATGGGTAAACATTCAATTCTGTTTTGTATAAAAGGAAATATTTTCTTAAAATCCAAGGTGCATTCTTCACTTACCGAAGCCACAAAATCGACTTCTTGCATCAACCAGGTATTGATGTTTTTCTTGAAACGATTGGTCAAAAAACCACTAATTTTGTTCGCGTTTCTAAATACAAACTTGGCTTTCCATCTGTATAGTTTTTTGGATAGGGATGCGTATTTTAGTGTATCTCCAGCATTGGCTTGAACAATATCATATTTTCCTTTCTTTATAAACAAAGACAGTTTTTTATACGAACTAAAATCCCACCACCGCTTTTGTTCATTCGCTTCTAAATAATAAAAGGGAAGTTCAAACTTAAAAATATCCGATCTTTTTCCAAACAAAACGAGGACATCAACCTGATGTCCTTGCTTTTGCAATTCCGTACTCAACTGACAGGCAAAAAGTTCCGCACCTCGAAGTTGACTTCTTTGTATGATTTGGAGTATTTTCAATGACTTACTTTTTATGAACTGTTTCAATCAATAAAGTTTCATATTGCTTTGCAATATTTTTAATATCAAACCTTTTCATTGCTGTTTGTCTTGCTTTATGTCCCATTTCTATCATACTAGGGTAATTTGAGATCATTTCCTGCATTTTATCTGCTAAATCTGTAACGTCTTTTAGTTGGTGCACTAAAGCCGTTTTATTGTTTTCTACCGCTTCTAAATTCATAGGGATATCACTTGAAATAATAGGAATACCCGTCATCATAGCTTCTACCAAAGCTCCGCTAAAACCTTCAAAACGAGATGGAAAAACAAAACAATGCGACTCATACATTTTTTGCCAAGCATTAGGAACATTCCCCGCTAAAATGATTCGATGATTTAATTTCAATGCTGCAATTTGACTTTCCATTTGTGGTCTGTAGGAACCTTCCCCGTAAATAATCAACTTGGCATTCGAATATTTATTAGCAATATCTCCAAAGGCTTGAATCAACTCTGGATACCCTTTCTTTTCATACAATCGACCAATACAAACAAATCTAAAATCATCGGTTTCAGGCTTTTTCCATTCGGAAAAATCATCACTATTTCGACCTCTATAAATCACTTTAATTTTTGAAGTTGGAATACCCAAATGTTTTGCATTGCTATACCCAATGTATTTACTATTGGCAATCCACAAACAAGGAATAAAAGAAGTCATTCTGTCTACAAGCCATGTACTATAATATTTTATAAATCCTGATGTTCCTGAGAAGGTTTTTCTTCGTTCAATGTTATAACTATCATCAACAAAAGTACCAATGAGTTTAGTTCCTGTTAATTTACAAGCCATTCTACTTATAATATTACTTCGATATAATGAAGTGACAACGATATCGGGTTTTAGGTCTTGTAACACTTTTTTCATCCCAGCAATACCCTTAATAAAGTCATATTTTCCTTGTAAGTTCAATGAAATAATGGAACATCCCAACTCCTGGTAAGTTGATAGCAAATCCGCTTTGGGGTAAAAATAAAGGATACTGACTTGAGTATCTTTAGAAAAATGACGAATGATATGGGCTATACTCTGCTCAGCTCCTCCTTGTTGTAAGCTATCAATGGCGAAAAGAACTTTCATCTGTTTATATTTAACCCGTTGGGTGTAATTATTTTTTAAAGTTAATTAGTTGCGATTTGTCACACTGAGCTTGTCGAAGTGTCTTATTATATAGTCTTCGACAGGCTCAGACTGACATCGTAGACTGAATTGATTTCAATTTTTAATCTAATTTAGGTAATTCTAACTAACGGGTTAATTTCTTTTTTTGAAGGTTAAGGTTATAGGATCTAAAGTCTTGCCTTTGACTGATTGCAAGCCATGATAAATCCCCATCAAACGAAATTTTATTCTGTCAAATCGATCAGGGGCTAGTAATCCGGCAATCAAATATTTTGATTGAACTATTACATAACTAGCCAATCGAAACCAAGAAAAATACTGTTTCAGAATGAGCAAGTGATTGCGGGAATGATAATAGCCACGCCAACGTGTAGATTTAGAAAATCTTTCTCCTCCACCCATCGCCAGTCTATTCACATGATGATTAGCAATCACCCCTAATTTCAAACCGGCCTTTTTTATACGTAAACAATACTCATAATCCTCACACATCATGAAAAAATCACTACTTGGGACTCCTACTTTCTTGATAGCTTCAATAGTAAATAACGCATGATCTACTGGCATAAAATCAACGTCTTCCGAATGATTTATTGGATTAACTTTAGTCTTTGTTCCCAACCCAAGTTTATATCCCATTAAACCCAAAGCATCGTACTCATACTTTCTACTGTTTTCTACTAAATACCCCAGTGTTTCTGGAATATTAGAAACATCATCGTCCATCAACCATATATAATCAACAGCTGTGTTTTTTAATGCCCAATCCATTCCCATGGCCAAACCCGAACCGTAACCAATATTTTTAGAACTAGAAACAATTGAAATCCGAGTATCATGTTTTTTTCTTTCCAAAAGACCCGCTATCGTATTATCCGAACTGTTATTATCGACCACAATTATATTCGAAATAGGGTACGTTTGTGCCTGTAAACAGTCTAAAGTTTTTTGAATTACTTCACTCCTATTGTAGGTAACTATAATTGCAGCCACTTTACTATTTTCCATAAATCTAATTATTAATTTTTCCGATATTTTATATATATATATTTTGCCAGACTACTACTATTACGCCACAACTGATAATTTTGTTGCATCTCTCGTAAAAGCTTATCCCAACTCAAAACTATCGCCTCATCCTGAAATTCTTTTAATTTATCCTTATCAATTATTATCCTTTTTAGAGAACTTAAATAATTTTCTTTTACTTGTTTGATCGCATTAAAACATTCATCTGGATTCGTAACAATAGAAATTCCAATTCCTAATCCATTTTTAAGAAATAAGGAGCTGCTTTCGTTTCCAGCAATTACAGGCACCCCTGCCAAATAACTGTTTATTATTTTTGAAAAAGGCTTGTTATAATGCGGTTTGTTTTCGAAATCACGAATCGCCAATACGCAATCGGTTTCAGAATAATCATTCCATTTTTCACTATCTGTAATTATCTTAAGTTCTACCCCTTCACTCTTTAATTTTTCTTTAAAACTTGGTTCTAATAATTTTTGAGGGAAATTTTGGTCAATACCATAAAAACATACATTTTTAAAGCTCTCCCCTCTAAAAAAGTTTCTTTTAATGATGTCATTTTGATTCCAATGTGCTATGAAATAACTTTTGGTAAACAAAAATAGTTTTTCTTCAAAAAAACTTCGCTTTGAAAAATTAAAATTACTAACTCCTAATGGATTCTGGGCTATATGATATTGGGCATATTGGTGACGCCCATAATCTGCTTGAACGCATACAAATAACTGAGTATTGGAAGGCACTGTATCTTTTGGGAAAAAACCTTTATGAAAGATAATGATCCCTTCGTCAGGAATATAATTTACTAAATGAATATTAAGGTCGCTTTTATATTCCTTTAGTTTCCAAAAAGTCTTTAGAACCCAACAATCTAAACCACTCTTATCGTCTAATGGGATTGGGATTTCATTTGGGTAATAAAAATATGTAGTAGTTAACATCAACTTTCCCTATATCAATTTAAAATTTGTACTATTTAAAATCAAATAGAAACCTTTCCTCTCTTTCCCAACAAAAAATGAATTATAGCGTATAAAATTACTCTCGCATTTGCATTTCCATAGGTGACCCCATGTCTAAATCCTGATACTATTTTAAAAAAAGATCTCATGATTGTTATAAACAAAGCCAAAAAAAGTTTATTTTTTTTAAGAATAATCAAACTATTTCTTATGGAATAATAATCTCTCAAAATACGCTTTTCATCTTTCTTTATTCCTCTCTTTATTTTCAATCCAATTCTGTTGAACTTTAGCCTATGCCTTTTATATAATTCTTTGTCAACTAGTAAAACATAACCCGCTTCTTGCATTCTCAAATCAAAATCAAGTTCTTCAAAACCAAAAAAAAGACTTTCGTCTGGATAAACCTTTGCATTTAAACAAACATCCGCATTAATGATTTTACACATATTACCAGCAATATTATCAACCTTTATTAAGCCATTTCCATCTAATTCATCATCAGGAACTCGAACCATTAATCCATTTCCTTTATTAAAATACTGACCTACAACTCCTACACATCCACAATTATCCGTTAACTCCGCTTTCTTTAATAAAATTTCGAAAGTATCATTATAAATAGGGGGGTCATCATCATCAATCCAACCTATCCATTTATATCCTTGAGTAGATAAGATTTCTAAACCTATTTTTGCAGCTCCTGCTGGGCCTGAATTGTAGCCCACAGCATGATAATCAATAGGTCTGCCTGAAAATTTAGACAATACCATTTCAGCACTTTTGTCAGGATCATTATCCACAATAAGTATTTTTTGGGGAGGGTATGATTGATTGAGTATAGCATTAATGGTAGCTTCCAAAGTGGAAACTCTTTGATAAGTCATAATAAATGCTGCAAAGTTTAAACATTTGCTCATTGTTGTTTCCATATTTTTTTTCCTAATAAAGGAAATAAAGCAATAACAAATCGAGCTAAAGTTTTCAATTTACACATATCTGTAATATAAGCTTTCCAGAAATAAATTCTTGCTTGATTCCAAACACCTAATTTGGCATAAGCCACTGCGATGTTTTGATAATACAATCTTAATAAAGCTGGACGTTTATTAAACCTATTTACATGTTTTTTTATAATATAAAGATTAGAATCAATTCTGTTTTTTAAATTCTTACTACCCCCATTTAAAGATTCAAAATATGTAAAATTGTAATTGTCAACAATCCCAATAGTTAACTTTTGAGCATCCAACCGATACCTTAATTCCACATTTTCGCCAAATTTCATATTTTCATCAAATAGGCCCACTCTTAAAAAAATATCTTTTTTTATTGCCCATGATCCTGGAATACTATTCCCTTTTGACCTACCATTTTTATAGGGATCCAAGGCGGAAACAAAGACTTCACTATTATCTAATTTTACCATTTTCATACTACAAAACAACCAATCCTTGTTTTGAATGGCTAAATGATAAAAATCCTCAAGCCAAGACTTTTCAACCGTATCATCGCTATCCAAAAAAACTAGGAACTCAGCAGTTGCCTGTTTTGCTCCAGTGTTTCTTGCAGAACATACCCCCGCATTATTTTGAAAAATATATTTGATTCTATTATCGCTAGTAAATGCTTGCAGAATTTCCTTAGTATTATCACTTGATCCATCATCAACGATTAGTATTTCAAAATCCTGAAAAGTTTGTCCTAGAACTCCTTGAATGGCTCTATTTATAATAGGAGCTCGGTTAAAAGATGGAATAATAACACTAAAATAAGGCATTATAACTTTTTAAATTTTGCAATTAGTGCTTGAAAACTATTCTTAATAAACACTAAAATAAAAGGCATTTTAAGAACTTTAGATTGGAAAACTGATATTTTTCTAACAAGAATTAATAGATTAAAAACTGATATTTTTTTAAAAATTACCCAATTAAAAAATGATTGATACAATAATAATCGTGTTTTATCATTTTGTCCAACCCAAATTCTATTGCCTTCATGCCTTCTAATTAAAGCTACTGGGACTTTTAATTCGCCTCCAACTAAAGTGCCTTTGAATGCCATCTTGAGCCACATTTCAGAATCTTGGTGCAAAAGCAATTCTGGATTAAAATAACCCACTTTATTAAAAATCTCTTTTTTAATAGTAATTCCGTTCGTATGGAAATGCCCGTATGTACCTCGAAGTAAATAATGAAATAATTTTTTAGGTTCAACAACTCTTTTCAAAGTAAAAACTTTCCCGTCAGGTTCATTCATATAACCCACAGCCGAATAAACACCGTCTATATTTGGATTTGACAGAAATATATTTTGTTCATTTTCAAATCTATTTTCGCAATAAATATCATCAGCGTCTAAAAAAGCAATATAATCATACTTCGCCTTCAAAATTCCTAAATTTCGGCTTTCGGAAGCGCCTTTATTTTGATTATTTTCATGAATATAAAAACTTACTTTTTCGTACGTTTTTGAAAGTTCTTCACAAATTGCCAAAGAATTATCTTTTGATCCATCTTCTATCAAAACTATTTCGCCAACTTCTGGCAAATGAACTGCTGATAATAAAGCTTCTTCTACATAAATTGCAGCATTGTAGACTGGCATAACTACTGTAACTTTAAAATCAGTATTATTCATAAAATAAATTTAAGGAAATGAAAATTAACTTTATTATCCAAAAAATGAAAAGTTAAATTCAAAGAAAAGTTTTTCCTTTGATTCTACTAGATTTTTTGTTTCTACTTATAGATTTTAAATCTATTGAACTTATAATTTTCAATTTCACAATCGTATCTTTCCAATCCTGAATTCTTACTCTACGAAACAAAAATTTCAAAACATCCATTTTATTAGGATTAGATAACTCCGCAATCATCTCTCTTTTGAAGTTTAGTTGAAAATTTGTAAAATAAACCCCCTTAATTTTGCTATCTCTGTCGTGATAAATTCTAGCCATAGGAACAACCCCAATTTTGAATCCATGATACAAAACTCTTTGGCAATAATTATCATCTTCTGAATAGTGAAAAAAGGAAGGGTTAAAACCACCTACATTTTCTATACACTTTCTTGTAAGTAACCAGGCTGCTGCATTCACAAATTTTTGACTGTATATTTTATTTTCATAAGTATTCAAATACATGTCTGAAAATAATATTTTTGATAAACCTACTGCTATATAATAAGAAAAATTATAATCTAACGAACTCCCATTTCCATTTAAATGCATCGGACTTATAACACCGTATTCCGGATTTTGATTTGCCATTTCAACCAATTTTACAATAGTGTCATTTTCAATCCATGCATCCTGGTTTAATAAAAAAACATAATCTGCTCCAGCATCATAAGCCTTTTTAATACCTATATTGTTTCCTTTACCAAAGCCTAAATTTTGTTGCGCATCAATAAAATCAACTTCAGGATATTTTTCTTGTATCACACCCTGTGAACCATCTGACGATAAATTATCAATGACAATTGTTTTTAAAGGGATGCTACTTTCTCTTAAACTAGAAAAACACCTATCAATCCATTTTTTTGGATTATAGGTTACAATAACTATATATACTGAAATTGAATTCATTTTACTTTTTATAAATTTTTCGTTTGAATCGATGAGTCAAAACTTTAATAGAATCTATTTTCTTTTGGAATGAAGATTTTTTATCTAATCGATTTACTTTCTCATAATATCAAATCAATTCTATACTGAAGCAAACTTACCAATTAGGAATAAATCATTTTCTATAAATATTAGATTTTATAATTTTTATTACAGTTTTTAACCTAATTAAAGAATCTTTTTAATTGCTTAAAATGTAAAAAAGCTTTTTTAAAATTGATGCGATAGGAAAGAGCGTGTCTTCTATTTATAAACTTTCCCAATTCAAATTGTTCCTGAGAATATCTTGAGGGTTGTATTTTGCTCCTCAACAAAAAGTGAAGCCAAACAAGATGAAAAAATATATAATTCGATAAATAAGTAGTGAAAAATGATATATAATTGGGGGTCTTTTTTTTACAAAAGGGGGTATAAGGTGCAAATTTTGCTGTTCCAGAAGCAATTCCGTCTTTTAACCTTAAATAATACTCCCAATTCATTCGTCCTTCAGCCATAAAATGATAAAATTTCAAACTATTTAAATACCATAATTCATAACCTATCAATTCAATCATAATACACCATTCAGTATCTTCACCTCTAGTTAATTCATTACCTTTTGGCCCCTCCATAATGGGTTCAAAACCCTTGTCATAATAAGACATTAAGCTCTCTTTCCTGAAAAAACTACCTGCACTGTATAATTTTCTATTTTTAACCCCTAATTTTCCATCTACTCCGCTTTGTGGTCCCACAGCAAAAGATTTGCTGTATCTATCAAACCAATCTGGTTTAATTCCTTCAAACAAGGCTATTCCTTGACCTCCTAATGCCCCTATTTTAGTATTGCTTTGTAGTATAGGCCATGCTTTTTGTATGTAATCCGGAAACAAGTGATTGTCATCATCGCAAAAAAGCAACCACTTATATTTTGCTTCATTCAATCCCCTACGTCTCGAATGATTGCATCCAACTAAAGGTTCCAAAATCACTCTTGATTTGTGTTCAAAACTATTTTTAGCTATTAAATCCAAACAAAATCGAGATGTAGTGTCTGTTGACGCATTATCAATTATTATCAACTCCCAAGGTATTGAGTCGTCAATTTGCAATGAAAAAATTGATTTTAAAGTGGGTTCTAATCTACTTACCCCATTATAAGTACAAATTACAATAGAAACTCCGTTAGCTAATGTCATATTAAATTTTATTTTTGATATTTCATCCTCAAGATGTAATTAAAAAAAGGACCTAAAATTTTACCATATTTATTACTATTTCGATAAAAATAATGTCTCTTAAAAATATAAAAAAGAACTTTATTTATTTCATTTTTATCGTAACCAATCAATTCAAAAAACACTTTAAAATTTGGGTAAATAGTCTCGAAAATATTTTTGATATCCGAAGGAGTATACCAATATCGGAAACTCAGATAAGAGCACATCGATTCAAACTCTATA
Source organism: Flavobacteriaceae bacterium (assembly GCA_947446635.1). Lineage (GTDB taxonomy): Bacteria > Bacteroidota > Bacteroidia > Flavobacteriales > Flavobacteriaceae > Flavobacterium. The sequence goes on along the minus strand of CANFHF010000002.1, from coordinate 121,356 downwards.
GGACTATATTCCGTGATTGACTTTGACGATTCATTTTGAAAAAGCGCTATAGATTTATCGATTTCACCCTGCATAATGCTCACCCCCAAACATCTAATTAATGCATCTTGCAAAACAGGATTGGTGTCAAAATCATAATCATGATTTAAAATGCTTTTTACAGTAATTCTTTCATCTTTTAATGCGGCCCTTAACGCTACTTTTTTATACGCATCAAACATTCCAAAGGCGTTTCTGCTCATGCTATTTGGCACATAGCGATAATATACCAATGGCAAACTCACCACTTTTTGAGTGGCGCCAGCCTTAGCAGCCCGTAACCAAAAATCCCAGTCTTCAAGGCTTTGTAATGATTCATCAAAAAAACCAACTGAATCACAAAGTTTTTTACTAATACAGATACTGTGGCAAGGACCCAAAACAGCAGAAAAAATTTTGGGAATTAATACCTTGTACTGTGATGGTAAGACAGTATGTAAAATCGATGCTTTATCTTCTGTGACATAAGTATATCCATATTGGATTAAAGTGTTATCGTCTGAATTCTGAATAACTGCTGCAATTTTATCTAAACAATTTGGATATAAAAAATCATCCGTATCTAAAAAAATAAAGCGATTTCCTATAGCATTTACAATTCCTAAATTCCTTGCAGAAGACAAACCTCCGTTTTCTTTTACTACCAGTTTAATTCGAGAATCTAATGCTGAATACTCTTCAACAACTTCATTTGTAGTATCAGGAGAACCATCGTTTACCACAATGGCTTCCCAATTTTTATATTCTTGTTCCAATAAAGAATCCAAGCACTGTGGCAAAAAGTGTGCTTGATTGTAACAAGGGATTATGATAGAAAACAATGTATTCAAAATAGATATAGCTAAAGTTTATTCTCCGAATTTTTCTTTCATTACTTCGTTAAAGTTTTCTACTTTTTCGATTCCAAATTCGTCTAAGGCAATTTTTTGGTAAGTCGCACCACGATCTCTCAATTCTTTAAACAATTCAGGAGTTGGTGACCATCTGTCATGAACTACCCCACATAATCTGGTAGTGGCCACTTTTAATCCGTTTAACTTTGCTCTAATAAAGAAATTTTGATGCTCTCCCCCTTTTAATAAAGGATTCCATCCTCCAAAAGCAGTTACTTTATCGGTACGAGCTATAAAAAAATTATGCGTCATGTCACAAAGTGTAAAAGGATCTTGATATTTCATTTTTTTCATCCTGCAGATCTTTCCCTCCAAATCAAAATTGGCTGAATATTCAAAAATACTCGTCGATGGAATTAAAATGTTAAATTTTAAAAACCACCTAGAAAGATCAAATTTCAACCTTTCTTTTCTTGATTTTAAATTGTATTGTCTAAAAACCCCACCAAACAAATCAAGTTTATTATCAACTAACATTTTTCGCATCAAGGGTAATCTAGTTCTAGGTTCGAAAATAAAATCGTCATCACATAAGACAAAAAGTGGGGTCTTTGTTTGTTGCAACATTATATTTCTGCCTTCGGCTGTACCCGTATCAAAAGGTAAATTAATATAGGTGATATTTAAGTCCGGAAAATGTTGCAGTACTTGCTCTCTATATGGCTCACGACTATCATCCGCAATAATAATAGGCCCATTAAATTTATACTTTCGAATAGAGTACAATTGATTGATGAGTTGCTGCGGACGCTCTAAGGTTTTTATGAGAATAGTCACATCGGAAAGGGTGTCCAAATAATAATTTTCTTTTTTCTCAAAAGGAACCCAATTTAGAATTTTATACATGGTTCTTACTACTTTTTGTTTCTTAAAAACTTAGAAAATCTTCCTACAATATCCCTTTTTTTTAACTTATGAATAGTTGCTTGCAAAAGCAATACTTTATTTTGATATTGTTCATGTACTAAAGCTAATAATTCCGGATGAACTAAAGAATAAGCCATTCTAGTCTCGTTTTCAGCTAAAAAATGCCCTTTTCGAACTACTAAAAATAAATTTTGTTTATACCAATATTCTATTTTGGCATTATTCCAAATTTTAAAACGAAAGAAATCTATCATTTCATACCCACAACAATCAAAATGCTCTTGCCAATAGCTAGGCCATTGTTCATTAATATGATTTTGACCCCCTTGACCTGGAAGTGCTGCAGAAAACATAATAACATCTGATTGATTGGTTATTGATTTTATAAATCCTGCTGCAGAAGCTTCTGGCAAATGTTCCGCTACTTCTAAACAAATTGCCAAATCAAATTTTCTATTCAAATCAAAGGGTTTCGTTAAATCCTTTTCTACAAATTCATTTTCGTTGATTTTGAGTAAACTTCTATCTACATAATCACCATCAACTCCAATTATTTCAGCTCCTGTTAACTTTTTAGCCACTTCAATCCAATTTCCTAAACCGCAACCCACATCAAGTATTGATGATGGCTTATACGCTTCAAATAAAACAGGTAATACTTGTTCAGCAGCACTCGAATTATGTGTTATTTCATCATGCACATATATTACATTTTTCATACAAAAATTTAGTTATGAGATATTATAAATTTAGGTTTCCGAGAGTTTCTTAAACCCAAATAAACTCTTGTGTCATTATTCCAACAGGGTATTCTTGATTTGCATTATAGCCTGCCCAATTATTGGGAGCGTAAATTTTTTTATCTTTTTTAGCATTTAAAAATCCGCCCCACCAGGAATAACTACTGTTTCCAATTATACAACCCGAGGCATTCATCATCATTTGGAATTGGATTTCGGGTGGCTCATTGATGAAAATATAGTTTGCCTTTTCTCCTAAAATCAATTTTGCCTTTTCAATTTCATCACTAATTATAAAAACGGAATCATACTCCATTTCTATTTTAGAAAGAATAGTGATGTACCATTCATTTGGCAAAAATACTTTGGTATTATTCAAATCAGGTATTGTAAAATCTTTATAATCTTGTCCTAACCGCATACTAATTACTAAATTTTTCTTCTGATTAAACAGCAATCCATACTTCTCTTGAAATATTTTTCGAAATGATTTTTTAATAGCGAATAATTTTTGCAAACTTTTTTTATCACTTTCCATTAAAGTGGCATCTTGAAAATAACCATTAAAAAATGTTTGATCTATATCTTCTGGCAAAACCAACTTTGTTTTTAAATCCAAAAAATCCTGTTGGTTTTTCATTTTTATTTTTCGAACCAACCAACTATACATTCTTAAAACCTTTTTATTGCTGAAAAAATTAAAAGGAAAAGTAAGTTGGAAACAATCTAGGTAAAATTTATTTTTTTGTATTTCCAACAGAAAAAAAGTTTTGTGCTTTTTTGCTATCAAATATGCAAAAGCAAACTGAAACAATTGGTTTCCCATTCGACCATGCAATGCTGTTTTAATCATGGTTCACCCTAAATAAATTAGAAGAAATTATCGGAATTTCTGTACTTAGAAAATGATTATAGGGCATTTCTTTTTTTATTCTATTTAGGGATGAATTTATATACCTAAAATAAATTGACTTGCCAATTCTTAGATTATTATCGAAAGAAAATAGTGCGATTTTAATAATCATGATTTCGAATCTATCGATGTAAGTTAATGAAATACTATTTTTATCTAAAAAATCCAAATAAGCCTCTATTGGTTTTAATTTCATCTTTTTCCGATTGGCTTTAATAAGGAAATGAATGCGACTGAAACAAAAATGCTTTAGTTGTAGATGACAATTTTTCATTTTCTTTATACAATCGTAAAAACAAGAAATGAAGTCATAATTTTCATGGTAGGAGTTCACGAATTTAGTCTTGGATCCTAAACTAGTATTTGTAGACACATACCATATCCAATCTACTTCTGGAGTTATTCGATAATTTTTAGATAGAATAACTAATTTTAGATTGTATAAAACATCTTGATAAAATGGAACTCTTTCATCCCAAATTATATTGTTCTTTTCTATAAAATTCCTTCTAATAATTACCCCTTGCGTAAGCCAAAGAGGTTCAAAATTAATAAATGCATTCATTGCATCACCCTGAGCCCAACTTGAAATCAAACGTCCATTTATATCTTTCCCATTCCACAAAACACCATTGCTTGCACAAAAGTCATAATCACTATTAGAAATGGTATTAACCCTTTTTGATATTGCATTTGGATATAATAAATCATCCGAATCAAAAAATACGACAAAATCACCTATTGAATTAGTGTAAGCAAAATTGCGACATACATTTCCCCCTTTTGGTAAATGATTAGGGCGTTTATATATTTTAAATCTAGAATCTATTTTCGCAAACTCTTCTAAGATTTTCCATGAATTATCTGTACTGTGATCGTCAACAATGACACACTCCCAGTTTGAATAGGTTTGTGTTAGTATAGTATTTAAGGTAGCACTTAGAAAAGTAGCTTTATTGTAATTGGGAATTAAAATAGACACTAAAATATTCATTTATGAAGACTTTAAAAAAAATAAGATAAAAAAATCTAAAGAAATGTTCTAGCCTTAGCCTTACTCAATTCTCTATTTTTAATTATATAATTAATATTCCCTGAATTAAACATTTTTAGTTTTTCAAATGCATTTTGAAATTCACTAATATTAAATCTTAATACTGATGATATTAATTTTTTATATAATTTATTTTTTTCAAAAACCACACTTCTTGTTACTTCAAGATTTGAGAATTCAGAAATTAATTTTCTTTGATACACCTTTTTATAATCCGACAAATAGGTGTTTTCAGCTCTGTTTTCCCTATCATGATAAATTTTAGAAGCAGGTAAAATTCCTATTTTAAATCCATGATATAAAACTCTTTGACAATAATTATCATCCTCTCCATAATGAAAAAAAGAAGGATTAAAACCACCAACAGTTTCAATACATTTTCTAGAAATTAGCCAAGCCGCAGCATTAATAAATTTCAAAAAATAAATTTTATTTTCATGTCTATTTAAAAAAATATCTGAAAATAAATTTTCACAATAAACAGTCGATGTATAGTAAGAAAAATTATAATCTAAAGCATCGCCTTTTCCATTTAAATGCATGGGACTAATAATACCATATTCAGGATTTTGTATTGCTGATGTTGTTAATTTTTCAAGAGTATCAACTTCAATCCACACATCCTGATTCATCAAAAAAACATAATCAGCACCAGCATCATATGCTCTGTTAATACCTATGTTATTTGCCCCTCCAAACCCCATATTCTCATAATATGCTATAAAATCAAATTCAGGGTACTTTTCTGTTATAATTTCTTGTGAACCATCAGTAGAACCATTATCAATTATAATTATTTTTAAAGGAATACTGCTTTTTCTTAGACTAGAGAAACACTTGTCAATCCATTTTTTAGGATTATAAGTTACTATGACGACGAATATATTCATTTTGAAGATTTTCTTTTTAATTTTTCGTGATATATTTTTTTTAGAAAACACATCCATTTATACCTAGTAGAGAATTCATTTATTAGTTTTTTTTTAACTTCAGGATGAAGTAACTCTAAGTATTTATCAAATAAAATTTTATTATAAATATCGTGATCATCAATTTTCTTGTTTTTGTTAACATTGGTCTCTTGGTCTTGATGTATTCTAAATTGAACTAATGGTTTGTTAATAACAATAATATCGCTAATTTTAAGTATTCTGTACCAATATTCATAATCTAATTTTTGTCTTAATTGTGTATCAAACAGTCCTATCTTTTTAACAATCTCTTTCTTAAACAAAACTGCTGTTGGTTCTCCAATTTTATTAAATGGCGATTTCAAAAATTCAATATTAGAAAACATTTTTTTATTTAATACCGTTATCGAACCACCATTTTCACATATATTTATTTGTAAATCTCCGAATTCATTAATCCAATGATATGTTTCTTTATTATTAGAATTCTCATCAACAATAAAATTACGTTTGCAAGTTATCAATCCAGCATTTGGGTATGCATTATAAGTACTTAACATTTCTTCAATACAAGTAGGCTCTAAAACGTCATCTTGAAATAAAAATTTAATATACTCCCCATTTGCTTTTTCTATACAATTATTCCAGTTCCCTCCTATACTATTGGGTAAATGACTGTATATATATACCGGAAAATTAACACTTTTAGAAAATTCTTTTATTACCAACAAGGAATGGTCTTTAGAATTATCATCACTCACTATTAATTCAATATTTTTATAGGTCTGCTTCCTCAAACTCGCCAAAGCTTCTTTTAGATATTTTTCTCCGTTATATACGGGCAAACATACTGATATTAAAGGCATTATATTAACCATATTCATTTCATAAATTTTTAAAAAGGAAAGCGTTTTCTGCGATTCAAATATACTGTACTTGTCAAATTAAATTTTTTTTCCAATAATTCAAGATATTCACTGAATTTTAGCACTTACTATAAAAAGGAAACTATGCAATGGTCTGCGTAATTTTTTAATAGCCAAAACTATTATCCCTGCTGCAATTGTTCATTAATAATAAATGCATAATTAGAATAAGTTTGAATAAAAATACTTTCTAGTCGTTGCACTAAGTAATTTTCTTGATTGTAATTGGGAACAATTACACTAAGTTTTGGATTCATTTACAAATAGTTTATCAATACATACCATTTTTAACATAAAATTCAATAATTTAAAATAAAATTTAAATTTTAATCATTTTAAAATTTCTAAAAAAAATATTTTTAATTCTTTTCATAATTATAACAAAAAGTACAACTAAAGATTTCCTTTGAACACGATCTTTTTTTAAAGTGTTTATACGTTTTATAAAAAAAGCATCAATTTCTTTTCTTACTCTAGAACTAACAGCTAGTTGATCTAAATGATCCGGTGTTAATTGCGACTTATATTTATCAATAAAACATATTATTCTTTGTAAAAATATCGTTGAAATCTCCTCTTTTTTATGAAAAGAAATAGTCAAAAGAGCATGTGCATAAGCTGTGTTGAAATTTCTAAAAAAATCATCTTTAGTACTCCAAACTCCCACACCTATTCGATACACAGCCATTTTATCCTCAATATATTTGAGTTTACCAAATTGAGCCAATATCATATATATAAAATAATCTCCAAAAGGTGCTAATGTAAACTCTTCAGGTAATTTTAGAAACTTATTTCTAAAAACTACGGATGGAGTATGAATATAATTTCCAAGTTTAGCTAAAGTATTAATTGTTTCATAATTTTCAGGAACTTTAGTAATAAAATCTTCTGTTATAATTCCATCTGTTTTTAATATACCTACTTTATGAAAGCACAAAACATATTCTTCATTTTTATCCAAAAAATCAACTTGCTTTTGTAATTTATAAGGATCCGTCCAATAATCATCCCCTTCACAAAGAGCTATATATTTTCCACTGCACCTAGGAAAATTGAATCGAGCCATTATCCCACGAATTCCCTTAGAATATTGATTTTCGGTTTGAAACATAGGGAAAATTATATCTGGATATTTCCGTGAATATTCTTCAATTATCTCCCGAGTTCCATCAGTAGAACAATCATCGTGAAGTATTACTTCAATCGGAAAAGTCGTCTTTTGCATTAAAAAACCATCTAAACATTCTTTTATATAAAAAAAATGATTAAATGTTAAGCAACTTATACTTACCAATGGATTACTATTTTTTAATTGCATATCAGGATTCAATTTTACCTATATTATTTTCAGAATGTATAAATTCAACTTACTGATAACTATTTTTAAAAACTTATTGCGAACTATCAGAAGTACCATTGTCAATTACATTTTTTTAAAGTAATATTTCGTCTCTTTAGAATAGTAAAACACTTATCAATCAACTTTTAGGATTATATGTTGTGATTACAACTAATAGTATCATCACTATTTTCAACATTTAAAGTCCATTCAGGACTAAATTGTACTGGAGTCCAACCATGAATTTTATTATGTACAGAGAAATAAATAGCGGATTGGTACCTAAATAATATATTTTTACTATTATTTATTTTTTCTGAGAGCGAAACAGATATAGAATATTTTCCTTGTGAAAAAGGAATATTATCAATTTGTGTTGAAAAAATAATTTTACCAATTACTTTATCAAATTTAACATACTCCGAACAATTAGAAACTGCAGCAAAGCTCCGTTGTTCCTTATCAAAAAAGGCTAAATTTACACTCGGAGAATACACAAACTCATTACAGAAAATTTCTATTTCAATTTTAAAAGAATCCCCATAATTAAGTAGAATATCATCCTCTTTATGGTGTATAGAATTATTTGAAATTAAGCGTATATCTGTAAGTTCTATCTTATCAGATCCTTTAAAATCTCCTATTTCAGTTTTAAATCTTTTGTAATACTCTGTAATTCCATAAGAAACATCATCCGTATTACATAATACTTTTCCATGATCCATTAAAATAACATGGGTACACATTCTAGAAATTTGTGGCATTGCGTGTGAAACCAAAATAAGTGTCGTATTCTGTAACAACTTATCCATTTGATTAAAACATTTAAGAACGAATCCTATATCTCCAACTGCCAAAACTTCATCAATCAAAAGAATGTCGGGTTCCATTTGAGCTGCTATAGCAAATCCTAGTCGAACTTTCATACCAGAACTATAATTTTGCACCGGCATATCTATAAATTCTCCCAACTCTGAAAACGCAATAATTTCATTCAGTTTTCCGTCTATTTCTTGTTTTGTAAAACCTAAAACGGCACCATTATTATATATATTTTCACGACCTGTTAAAAGAGAATTAAATCCGGCACCTAACTCGATTAAGGACCCAACTTTTCCGTGCATTTCGATACTGCCTTCATCAGGACGAATCAAACCATTTAACATTTTTAATAAAGTACTTTTGCCTGCGCCGTTATGACCTATTAGCCCTAAACACTCTCCTCTTTTGACCTCAAAACTGATATCTTTTACCGCCCAAAACTCATTTCTCCTAAGCTCTAATGAAGGTTTTTTACCCCTAAGACTATCAAAAATATCTCTGAATCCATATGCCAAACTTTGTTTTAAATTTTTGCAAAACTTTTTGGATACTCCTTCCACTTTAATTAACACTTCACTCATAACTTTTACATCTAAAATTTTATTCTAAAAAATTGTATTTCTATCCTCCTGAACGTTCTACTATTATGGGTAATGCAATTTTTAGAACAATCATTCCAACGACAAAGGAAATTAAACCAATAATCAACCAAACAACTAATTCAAAATACATCGAAAATTCATAGCCTCCCATAAAGGAACGAGCATTTTCTAAAAAAGGAGTGGCTGGATTTAAAAACTTTAAAATTGGGTATTTCGTATTTTGTTGAATTGGAAATATTACCGGAGAAAGATACATTAAAAAAGGAAGTGCCATTGGCAAAATTCTTCCAATATCATTATACAACAAACCTAATGGGCAAACTAATATCCCTAGAGAAATACTGACAAACAATAGTCCTAATATTGCAGGAATAACAAACAAAAAATTTAAAGTTGGCGGATATCCTAAAAACCAAAGAATTGGAATTAAAACTAATAATTTCAGCATAAAACTATATAGTAAATCATAGAATGAAGTTAATATTATAGCTTCACGCGGAAAATTTAATTTAGACATCATACCCATAACAGATTGGTAACGTTGTATCGGTTTGCTTATCGCTTCCGCAAACAAGCTCCAAATAATTGTCCCGCACAACACATATGCACTATATTCCATAGGAGTTTTTTGAATACTGACCACTTTTTGACTACTAAGAAAAATCCATATTCCTGTTGTTGCCAAGGGTGGAATAAACATCCAGAAAACTCCAAGAAAAGATTTTCTAAAACTTGCTTTTAAATCCCGTATAAATAATCGCGAAGCTAATTCTCTTCCTTCTATGAAACCTTTCCTAATTTCATTGATAATCTGAGGTAATTTTTTATTATTATTGGGCGAATAGCGTCTGATTTCCATTTGTGTTATATTTATTTAAAACTTACGATCCTGAAAAAAATTTTAATTTCTTATAAAGAATCAAAATCCCATAAAGTAAAAAGTATGGTATAGTTTAGTTATTTTTTATGTTCAATTTTATTGTATAAATAGTTTTTTATTATCCCTTAGCCTTGTCATTGGCATCTCAAAATATAAATTACTTGCAAAATTTGAAGGCATTGTTGATGACGTTTTAGTTTTTGTAAATTTTACAACTAAATTTAAATATCATAATTTTAGTTGAATTTATTTTCTTCCTGAAAAATGATTTATCTTCCAATCTTACCATTTTTTCGAAATCTTCAATTAAATCGATACTGATTTTTAAAAAGATTCTTCCCCAATAATGCTTTTATTTTATGAAAACATCCAACATAATCCGAATTTGCCTCTAAAAAATCTACTTGTTTTTCTAATTTACTGGAATCCGTCCAATAATCATCGCCTTCGCAAAGAGCAATATATTTCCCCCCGCATCTAGGGAAATTGAATCGAGCCATTAAGCCGCGAATCCCCTTAGAATATTGATTTTCGGTTTGAAACATGGGGAAAATTATATCAGGATACTTTGCAGCATATTCTTCGATAATTTCTTTAGTTCCATCAGTTGAACAATCATCGTGAATTATTACTTGAATTGGGAAAGTAGTCTTTTGCATCAAAAAAACCTCTAAACACTTCCTGATATAAGGTGCATGGTTATAGGTAGTGCAAGAAATTAAGACTAAAGGAATAATTGGCGAGTTAATTTGCATCAAATTATATTTCATTTATATAGTTGGTAATATAGTTTAAATCAAAAAAGAGTTCATGATTACTTGGATTACATTAAAAACCATTGCTTTTTTATTTAAATAATAACATTTTTATCCCTTTTAAACTTTTAACACCCGTATTAATTACAAAATTAGATACTTCGGGAACTTCATTTTTTGCCCAAGAAATGTATGCTTTTGGAATATTAGCTCCTGCTAAGTGTGAAAATGGATAACCTCCACCAAATCTAGCATTCATTTCGAGCACCACTGCTTTTGATCCGTCCCAAAACACATCTACATCTAAATTCCCTATATGTTTTAGGTCTTTCCCAATCATTGCTCCTAAGTCATATAATGCTTTATTATCAACAGTCATTGCAACATCCGTTTCGCCCGAGCGCATTTCAATTTTCATCTTCACAAATGTTGTTATATAATTTCCTTTCATATCATTTATAATATCTAAACCATATTCTTGTCCTTTAGCCCTTTCTTGAATAATAATACTCTCTTCAACAATTATAGAATCATAATGTTTTATATATGATTTATCTATATCTTTTCTTATTTTATTATAAAAAAAACGTAACTCCTCTTCATTTTCAACCATCTGAATAGCTATTGACCCCATCCCCCATCTAGGCTTAATAAACAATGGATAAGAGGCCTTCATATTAATAATAGCCTCAATAGCATCGTTAAGATTTGTTGTTGTATATAGTGTTGGCAACTTCATTTTATTTAAATAATCTATGGTAAGTAGTTTATCATTACAAATTCGTATTACTTCTTCATCAGAAACCGCTAATAATATCCCTTTAGATTCAAACATTTTTTTTTGTCTAGATAAAATTGGCAATTCAATATCAAACAATGACACTACTAATTTAATATCATATTTAGTACAAACATCTAAAACGAAATTAATATAATTAGGAGCATACAAAAATGGTGCTTCAATTGCTTCATCTGCAGCTATCATTGAAGCGCTATCAGTGTTTGAATTTAAAACATATACCTCACCTTCACCATTTAAAGCTTCTTTAAAATAGTCAACCAAATAGTTTCTTCTACCCGCGCAAGTTAATAAAACGTTCATTTTTTAATATTTATAGTTTTAATTATCGACTTTATTGTTTCGTTAGAATCTTTATCAGAAAAACTAAACTTAGTTGGCTCTGAATTATCACTAATTATAATTGAAGAATCTAAAGAATTTAATTTTTGCAAGATTATTTTTGGATTCTCACAAAATGATTCATATTCTAATTTTACAACTCTTCCATTATGAATATTTGCCAAAGAACTTTCGATTTCATGATTCGTGTCAATGACTTGAAGAACAACTTGTTCCTCAGATGATAAATTTTCATAAAAAAGTGGCTCTTTAGGATAAAAAGAATACCATTCGTCTGTAGTTCCAAAAAAGTCTTTTCTTGCTTTATATAGCGATTTTGAATTAGAATACAAATTGCGCTTTATATAAACAAATATTGCATTCGGAAATAATTCCGATAAATAATCTATACAATTATTGGCTATCATTCCTTTTGAAATAAAAGGACCCTCAAATAAATTTTGAATAGCGTAAATTCTATTTCTAAATCTTATTGCTTCACTTTTATTTATTTTATCAACATCTATTGTACCTTTTATATTTATTGGAAAATGTTTTCTCCAAAAATACCAAAACTCATTTGGAGATAAAATTCCTTTGGTTTTTCCTAAATCTGATGTATAAGTACTTTCTATACTACTATTATTATAATTCCCTAATAACTCACCTTTAGTATCAAGTTGTGTAAAAAGCTTATAAAAAATGCCTCCTAAATATGGTGCATAAAAAAATCTAGAAATAAAGTTAGATGGATAAATAGATTTTATATTATTTATCAAGTATTGATGAAGGACCGTTGTTCCGCTTCTAGCACACCCAAAAACAAATATTGGAGGATGTATTGAAGATGAAATAGTATTGGTTAATTCATCCTCAACATTTGATAAATATTTGTCTAATAATCCTAATAACTTTTCAACTTCTTCATTTTTTTTAAATGATGTTGTTCTATTTACATTTTTCATCTGAAATAATTTAAAAAATATATGATGAAAAAATATCATCTAGTGTTTCACGTCTTCTTACTAAAATAAACGATACTTCAGAATCATTCTCCTCAAACATTATTATAGGAGGAGCTTCTTTAATAAAAGGGGGTTTAAATACAATATTGTATGCTCCCATATTATCAAAAAGTAGATAATCGCCTTTCTCCATATTACCACTATAGGACTCACTAATTATATCCGTTTCCATACATGTATAGCCGCCTATTACTGCATTTTGAACATTGTTAACTGCTCCTGATGACAATACAATAAAGGGTATACTTGAATGTGTTCCAGTAGGCCTTATATTATGCAATCCGCCAGACAAAATCACAACTGGTTTATCAGCAATATTTTTTATTGATGACACCTGACATATAAAACATTTTGTATTGGCTATAATTGAAACTCCAGGTTCAAGAATTAGTTTAACATTTTGGTATGGAAATTCACTTTTCATTAACTCTCCTATTTCTTTTCCATACTCAAAAATAGTTGGTATATGGAATGGAAATAAAGCTTTTATATTTTCTTCCATTTCCCCAAAAAAACCACCACCTATATCAATATACTCAAGTAGTCTTTCTTTAAATATTTTTTTAGATAAGTCAATAATTTTTTTAGTTCTTAATCTATAAGAAAATAGGCTTCTATGTTTTGTAGAAAAATGACAATGAATCCCAACTGGAATACATCCTTTTATTTCAAAAAGTTCTTTATAAACAGCCTCTACTTCGCCACTTTCTACATCAAAACCAAATCTAGATCTTTTACTTTCATTAATATCAAAATTACACCTTAAAGCACATTTAACTTCTTTTGTAGGATTTTCATTTAAATACTTTTTTAAAATTTCAATTTCAGAATAGGAATCAAAATGAATGTAGGAACCCTGTTCAAATGCTTTAATTAATTCTGATTTCTCTTTTAAAGGCCCATTAAAAATAATTCGCTCCCCTACATAGCCTATTTTTAATGCTAAATCATATTCCATTCCAGAAACAACTTCAGCAAAGACACCATTATCTTTTGCGATTTTACATGCCACTGGTAAGTAATTTGTTTTAAATGAATAGCCTATTTGAATATTTGAATAATATTGATTAAATGCAGATTTTACTTGTAATAAGTTATTAATAAATGTCATTTTATTAAATAGATAAAATGAACTACCATGTATTTTTGCCAGTTTATTTATCAATTCATAGGAAGGTCTGAATTGATTGTCTTTTTTTATATTATTTAAAATCATAATAATTTTTTTATTAGTTTTTTAATCCTAAAACTCTATAAAGACTTTTTCACACATTAAAAAAAGTCTTTGAGTCTAATAATTAGAGATTTACTGGTTAATAATTTCCACAATTTTTACTAACTCTTCCTTTCTTAGTCCTACATACAATGGAAGACAAACAATTTTAGAAGCTATATTTTCCGAAACTGGTATAGAACTTCCATTTACATAATCTATTGTATTCAAAGAAGGATAAAAATACCTTCTTGGGAAAATTTGATTCTCGTTCAGTTTTCTTTGTACCTCGACTAAAATTTGCTCCGATTCAAAAACGATAGGATAATAACTATAATTCCATTTGGTTTCATTTCTAATACTAAGTTTTTGAATTTTTGAAAAATCTAAATTTTCATTATAAAAATCCACTACTTTTTTTCTTTCTTCCAATATGTGAGACATGTGAGGTAATACGGCTAATCCCATTGCTGCTTGCAACTCACTAATCTTGCCATTAATACCCAATCCATAAAAATCTAATGGTCCGTTATGTCCAAAATTATGGCTGTAAAAAAATTTATGCAGTAATTCCTCATCTTTACAAAAAATAGCCCCACCTTCTCCGGTGTGAAACAATTTAGTGGCATGAAAGCTACACGTACTTACATCTCCATATTCAAAAATACTTTTTCCTTTGTATTGTACCCCAAAACAATGAGCAGCATCATAAATCACTTTAAGATGGTGCTTTTTGGCAATAGTTTCTATGGCTTCAATATTACAAGGATTCCCAAAAACATGGGTAGCTAAGATACATGTCGTTTTTTCGGTAATGGCAGCTTCAATTTTAGTTTCGTCTATCGTTAAACATTCAGGATGAATGTCAACAAAAACAGGAGTGCAATTTTCCCAAACAATAGCAGCCGTGGTAGCCACATAACTAAAAGGAGTCGTAATAATTTCGCCTCCTTTACCCAATAATTTTAAAGCAATTTGAATAGGAATGGTTCCATTATTCATAATGATGATATTGGAAACAAAAAGATAGTTTTTAAGCTTTTCTTCCAATTCCAATAATAGCTGGCCTCGATTGGTGAGCCATTTATTTTTCCAAATTCTTTCAAGTTGCAATTGGTATTCTTCCAATGGCGGAAAAAAAGTTTGGGTTACATTTATTTGTTCTGTTTTATTCATTATTATATTTCAGCTGTTTTATTTTCCCATGGAAAAGTTTTTCTTTTTGGAACTACGCCTATGAAATTACAAAATTTAAGATAAGAGTCTTTTTCTGACAAATTAATGATCAACAAATCGTCAGGTCTTCCTTCGAAATAATTTATTATATCCTGATTATGCTTTTCATAATGAGCAATTAAAACTTCCTTTTCATAAGGATTATCCTTTTCTGTCAATCCATAATTATTAATGAAATTATTATAGATCCACCCCTTATAAACATACTCTGCATTCTTTAAATCATCCCAATTAGGAATATAACCGTTTCCGAAAATTTTGGCGTGAAATTTTGTAATTGAAGTATACCATTGGTCAGAACTATCTCTAACCGTTAAAATAAATTTACTGTTAGGAAATTCTTTATCTAGAATTTTATAGGTATCCGGGAAGCTGAATGGAAAATCTTGAAAAACTTCAGCTGTTTTACAATATTTAATTATACGCTTATAATTTTTCTCAAAATAGGCTTCCATTAGTAATTCTGCTTCTCTTTGATAGCCTACTACAAACCCCAATTCTTCAAATGCTTTATACAAAGAAGTTGTTCCTGTTTTGTTTCTACCTATACAAAAATACTTCGTTTTATTTATAATACTAATTTTAATATATGTACATTTTATATAATTTAAAAACTGAACCCATTTTTTTTTAATTTCAATTTTTATCCGTTTTTTTAATTTAACTATTAGTTTCAATTTCAGTTTTTTATAAATTATTCTTTAAATTTATGATTATTTCTTCAATTTCAGTTTGTCTTTTACAAATAGCATTATTTTTTGTACCGCTTCTTCTTCGGTTTCTATTTCAGTTTTTATTATTATGTCTGGATTTACAGGATTTTCGTAGGGAGAATCTATACCAGTAAAGTTCTTAATTTCACCTGCTCTTGCTTTTTTATACAAGCCTTTTACGTCTCTACGTTCACATTCTTCTAGTGAAGTGTCTACAAATATTTCTACAAAATCAACTTTCCCAACAATATCTCGAACTAATTTCCTATCTATTTCTAATGGGGATACAAAAGAAGCTATGGTTACTACACCAGCATCTACAAAGATTTTGGCAATTTCTCCAATACGTCTCAAATTCTCTTGTCTATCTTCTGGCGTAAAACTAAGTCCTTTGTTAATTCCTCCTCGTATATTGTCACCATCTAAAGTATAGGTTTGAAAATTATTTTCATACAAGGTTTCCTCAAGCTTGTTCGCAATAGTAGACTTTCCTGAACCCGAGAGACCTGTAAACCAAAACACAAAAGAGGAGTGATTATTTCTTTTGTTTCGCATCTCCCGTGTTATTGAAAAATACTCTTCAAAAATATTGCTCATAAACTATTTTTTTTTATTTAACTAAATCGAATTCTTAAAAAACTAATTTGCGTTTCTAACCATCATTTGAAACTAAAAAATAATCATTTAGTAAATTTTCTTTGTTGTATTGCATTTCCAAATTGGTGCCATTATCGACAACCTTAAGACCCGCAGCCATGCAAATTGCCTGTCCTGCTGCAGTATCCCATTCCATTGTGGGTGCAAATCTTGGATAAACATCCGCACTTCCCTCCGCAACCAAGCAAAATTTTAAGGAACTACCTTTAGAAACCATTTCAATTTCCTTTTGGCTTTTTTTTCTCAGACTTTCAACAAAATCTAATGTATCCTGATTCATATGCGATCTACTTCCAACCACCCTACTTGTATTGGAATTATTTTGAGGCCTTATTTCTGATGCAGTTTTCAATATATCTGAAATATCATAATTAACATGGTCTATCGTAATTCGATAAGCTTTTTGCTTAGTTACATGTCCAAAATAAAGCACTCCTGTCGCAGGAACATAAATAACTCCAAATTCAGGTAGGCCATTTTTAACCAATGCTATATTTACTGTAAACTCTCCGTTTTTCTTAACAAATTCCTTGGTTCCATCTAAAGGGTCTACTATCCAATAAGAAGTCCATTCTTTTCTAATTGCATAAGGAATTTGTTTATTCTCTTCACTAATTATGGGAATATTTGTCTTTTTAAGATAGTCCATAATTATAGTATTGGCGGCAGTATCTGCCTCAGTCAATGGAGAATTGTCGCTCTTGAAATCGATTTGAAAATCTTTTTCATATATTCCCATAATCACTTTTCCAGCAGCAATAGAAGCTTCGATCGCAATGATATAATTATCCATATTTCATTACTAATTTACCGACCATACGAAATTATTTGATTTCATCTCCTCAGTCCAAGTAGTGTTGTGACTTTGCATTTTTTTTAAATTTGGTTCAAATGTACCTAATAAATTATTTTTGATTGACACCATAATATATCAATTTCATTTGCAAATATTAATTATCAAAACATCACTGTTTATATAATATATTTTAGAATTTTTGGTTAACAAACAATTATCATTTTTTTTTGATTTTGCATAATCAATTAATAATACTGCGCTAGTAGTACTCGAAAAGTCATCACAAAATTTTTGTCTTATTTTATCGTATTCCTGATTATTTAACTCCTGAAATTTTCCATTAACAAATTTCTTATGAGAGGGATACCTTTTAATACCTGAGTAATCAAACGCATACAAAACATTTCTAATTTCATTAGTATATATTCTATCGTTAAAATTGTATATTTTCTGTAGTTTTTTTAATTCAATTACACTCTTTCTGTCACTAAAATTAGAAATATAATTGAAGGTATTTTTTTTGTCAGTTGCAAAATTCAATACCGTAACAAAATAAAAAGAATATGCTAAATTAAGAATTACAAGAAAAGAAATTAGATACTTATACTGGTTTTTTAATGATTTGAAAATAAGCAGAAACCATAAAATAAAACTTAAAACTGAAGGCATCATCGTTCTAGCATCAATTTCTGAGTATGCAGTATATTGACATAGAATAAAAAATGAAAACCAATAAAAAAAACTAAAAAGCAAAAGTGCATTTTCTATCTTATTATTAATTTTAGAAAAGAAAAAATAGCCAAAAAACAGGAACAGTAATGCCATAAAAAAAACTAAAGCCAACCAATCAGGTATTAATAATTGAATTGAATTAGTGAAAAAAATACTAAAATAAACCCTACCCGAAAGCACCAAATTAGAGTAAAATAAGTCAATATTGTACAACCCAAAATCTAATTTATCAAGAAAATCAGTCCCTTGAAAATGTTTGATTACTGTACCGTTGATTTCTTTGAAACTAAAATAGCTTGTAAGTGCCGTAATAATTGGAAAACATAATATATATAGTTTGAATCTATTTTTACCGAAAATTAGACTTGCAATAATTAAAAAAGGCAAAAGGATTAGTCCATTGTATTTTACCCATATACATAAACCCGCAAAAAGAGTAGTGACAACAAACCATTTAAGGTTAAATGTACGAAGCCATGAAAAAAGACCATGAAAATAAACTAATAAAAAGACTAAAAATAATGCGTCGGCATGAGCTGAAATAAGAATCTTAAGAATTGCCCAATGACTTAGAAAAATAAAACTAATAAAGGCTATTTTTTTAATAGTAACTTTTTCATTTTTATAGTTTAATTTAATGAAGTTATAGGTAAAGATAATCGATGAAAAAATTAAAATAAAAACCCAAAAAAAGACACTTTTACTTTCATGCATTGAAAATAATTTTGAAGTTATGCCAATAAAAAAGGGATAGCCTGGAGAAAAAGATGGAGAATGTGGAAAAAAACCATTGCTAACATCTTTCGCCATTCTTGAATAATCAACAATATCTGTAGTATAAAACGGCCCGAAGTCAAATAAAAACTTTATTAAAAGCAATAAAAATAGCGCTAAACCCAGATAAAATAACTTTTGTTTTTTACTTGAGTAAGTTTTTAAAACTATTTTTTTAGTTTCAGAAATGAAATTTGATTTGGTTATATTCATAATTTACAATACAATATTTAACAGACCATTTGTATTTTAATTACTTCCATTATATTGAAAATATCATTTTTTTCTAACTCGTAATAGAATGGTAATCTCAACAAGCAATTCGTGAATTTATCTGAATTAGACAATGCCCGTCCATCATGTTTGTCTTTATAAAAATCGCTTGAATGCAAAGACAAATAATGAAACACCGCATGAAAACCTTTTTCTTTTAAGGCTAAAATTAGTTTGCTCCTTTGCTCTATATTTTCTAATACCACATAAAACATGTGTGCATTATTGGTGGCATATTCAGGCAGCGTGGGTAATAAGATTTCTTCACAATTTAAACTTTTTATTCCTTGTTGATAAGTCTCCCAAAGCAGTTTTCGTTTAGATTGAATGTCCGCTAAATTTTCGATTTGAGCCCACAAAAAAGCCGCAATAATTTCTGATGGTAAAAAAGATGAACCTGTATCAACCCAACCGTATTTATTGACTTCCCCCCTAAAAAACTCCGCTCGATTGGTTCCTTTTTCCCAAATAATTTCTGCCCTATGAACAAAGCGATTATCATTAATGGTTAACATCCCTCCCTCGCCAGAAATAATATTTTTTGTTTCATGAAATGAAAAGGCGGCCAAATGACCTATACTACCCAAAGCTCTTTTGACTCCGTCTTTTCCTGTATAATAACTATCTATAGCTTGTGCTGCATCTTCAATTACCAATAGATTATATTTTTCTGCCAATGCCATTATTTTGTCCATATCACAGGCAACTCCTGCATAATGTACAGGAACTATCGCTTTCGTTTTAGCAGTGATTAATGCTTCAATTTTAGCTGCATCAATATTAGGATTATCCTCATACGAATCGGCAAAAACAATTTTAGCACCTTGTCTTACAAAAGCAACCGCCGTAGATACAAAAGTAAAACTTGGTACTATTATTTCATCCCCTTCTTTAATGTTGGCCAACATGGCACACATTTCAAGCGCATCAGTGCAAGATGTGGTGAGGAGTACTTTTTTAAAACCATAGTTGCTTTCAAAAAAATCTTGGCACAATTTGGTGTACTTCCCATTACCAGAAATTTTACCTGTATTTACCGCATCATGGATATAATCAGTTTCTTTCCCGGTTAAATAGGGTTTGTTAAATGGTATCATGATTCCAACTTAAATAATTATTATTTTTAGCTATCTCAACTAAAATATCTAGATATTTATTTTTAGCTAAAACCATAATTTAAAATTTATTCTTTTTTATGTAACTTATTTTCCAATAGTGTTTAAAAATTGTTTCTTCCTTAATAAAAAATCCCATATTACTATAAAAGTGACAGCCGGGTATATTCTCTTTTTGGGTTGGAATTCTTAACTCAAAAATATTTTTTGACATGCAATACTGTTCTACTTTTAATACCATTTTTTTGCCAATCCCTTTTCCTTGATGATTTTCATCTACAGCAATCAACCCGATTGTGGAAAAATCAAAATTGTTTTTGACACTAACAAAACCTATTACCTGATTCAATTCTTTGATATAAAAAATCTTATCGGCAAATTCCTTAGTAACACTATTATCAACCCATTTACAGTATAATAACTCAAATTTATTCTGATTAAAGTTTGGGTCTAATTTGAATCGGCTATATTTTCCACTTTCAAAAGCTAAGGGATAAAAAAAATCTTTACGAATTGGAATGTCATCAAAATCTATTACTGAAGTATCATTACAACATAAACTATCATAATTCAATATTTTATTAAAAATCACCTTGGTTTCCTGAAATGTTTTCTCAAAATTTGGAAAATTTACGATTTCATCTCTATTCTGTTTTATAATAATTAAATCATAATTATCCAAATTTAATAAATTTGTATCATTTTCTGTCTCACCGACTTGTAAACCAAAAAAATCACTGTCCCATGCTAATCTGTTAATCCCCATATTTTTCATCGATAATATATATAGGTCTGTTTTTTACCTGATTGAAAGTTTTCCCTAAATAGATGCCTACAATTCCAATAATTGAGATTATTATACCTGACAATAACCAAATTGAAATAATCAACGAGCTAAAACCAGGCTCTTTAATTTGTCCAGATAGTGCCATAAACAGATAATAACAACCCGATAAAAATGAAATGCTGGAAATTGACAATCCTAAAAAAGTAAATATTTTCAAAGGCTTGTCAGAAAATGAAATTATGATGTTAAATGCTAAAGACATTAATTTCAGTAAGTTATAAGATGATTTACCATCTACTCTTTCATTATGCTCCACCACGATTGAAGTGGATTTGAACCCAACCCATTGAACAAATAAAGGAAAAAATTTGATGTAATCGTTTATCTGCGCTATGGATTTAATTACTTTTTTATTGTAAATCCCAAAATTAGCCACCTCACTATTTATTTCTATGCCCGATAAATAATTAAAAACTACATAAAATAATTTTGAAGATATTTTTTTAAAAAATCCATCCTTACGATTTTCTCTTTTGGCCAATACAATATCATATCCATCTACTGCTTTACGATATAATTTCTCGATTTCTTTGGGTTGATCTTGCAAATCACAATCAATGACAACAATCCATTCTCCCTTGGTTTTTGAAAGTCCTGCCATGATCGCAGGATGTTGCCCAAAATTTCTACTCAATCGGATACTTTTAACTTCAGAATTTTTTGAAGATATTTGTTTCATTGCTTCCCATGAATTATCTGGACTTCTATCGTCAACTAGAATAATTTCATAAGTGAGGTTCATTTGTATCATCACTTTCTTTATTTCATCTACTAGTTTTCCAACAATGTTTTCAGCTCTATAGACTGGACTTACTATTGAAATATGTGGTATTTGATTCATAGTTAGATACTTTTTATTTTTATAAGATATTACTGTAAGTCGCACGAAAGATATGTTGTCGCAATTATTAAAAAGAATTTTAAAGTTATTTAACGAATTAATCTGTGCAAATCTGTGTCAAATAAATCTAGTACTTTATTAAACCTAAAACAATTAATACCAATCCCACAACCTTCCCTATGGTGAATGCTTCTTCCAAAAACACTATCCCAATTACAAAAACTACGGCAGGTGCTAGGCTCATAAAAGGATAGGCTTGGGTAATTTCAAATTTCGTCATGGCGGCCATCCAAAATAAAGAGGCTATAAAAGCGGAGGCAAATCCAGATAAAACGAAGGGGTCAAAGATTAATTTCAATAAATAAAGTATTTTATCCAACAACCCCCGGGTAAAACAATCTCAAGGACGACAATCTCCATTTCAACAAAATCTGTTCGTAAACCTTAAAAAACAAAGTGCTATAAATATAAAAATAAGGGCTCATTATTGAATTGTAATTATTGTGTTGATTTTGTTGCCAAATAAACTTTCCTGTTTCTGAATAATCATGTTACAATCTCCCATCTACCTCATTGCCCAAAACCCCTTTTACATCATACAATAAACTATTGTTGTTTTGCAATTGGGATAAATCCAAGTTTAAAAATTCTTGGTGTGCCACACCCAAAACGAGTGCGTCAAATTTATGATGGGGTAAGTCTGTGGATGTTGTCAATTGATATTCGTGTTGAACCTCAGCAGGATTAGCCCAAGGATCATAAATACTCACTGTTATACCATAATCGGTTAAAGCAGTGATGACATCCACAATTTTTGTATTGCGCACGTCGGGGCAGTTTTCTTTAAAAGTAATTCCCAACATTAATAGCTTAGCGCCATTTACCACAATTCCTTTTTTAATCATCAGTTTCACCACTTGCGACGCTACATAGTCTCCCATACTATCATTCAACCGTCTTCCAGCCAAAATTATTTCAGGATGGTAACCAAATTCTTGGGCACGTTGTGCCAAATAATACGGATCGACCCCTATGCAATGGCCACCAACCAATCCGGGTTTGAAAGGAAGGAAATTCCATTTGGTTCCTGCAGCCTCTAAAACAGCGTGCGTATCGATGTCCATTAAATTGAATATTTTAGCCAATTCGTTAACAAAAGCAATGTTGATGTCGCGCTGCGAATTTTCAATTACCTTAGCTGCTTCCGCTACTTTAATTGTGGGTGCGAGATAGGTACCTGCAGTGATTACCGTCTGATATAATTCGTTTACTTTTTGGCCAATTTCAGGAGTAGAACCTGAAGTTACTTTTAATATTTTTTCTACGGTGTGTTCTTTGTCGCCTGGATTGATTCGTTCTGGTGAATAACCCGCAAAAAAATCAACGTTAAATCGTAATCCCGAAACTTTCTCCAATACTGGCACACATTCCTCCTCGGTAACACCAGGATATACTGTAGACTCATAAATAACAATATCGCCTTTTTTCAATACTTTTCCAACTGTTTCGCTTGACTTGTACAGAGGTGTCAAATCAGGACGATTGTTTTTGTCCACCGGAGTGGGAACCGTGATGATGTAATAATTACAATCGGCTATATCTTCCAAGACTGTAGTGCAAAACAAACCTATGGAAGTGTCTGATTTTTTGAGCAAGACTTTTTGTAATGTGGCGTCATCTATTTCTAGTGTTGTGTCAATACCCGATTGAAGTGAATTCACTCTAGCGTGATTGATGTCAAATCCTACCACAGGATGTTTAGTGGCCAACAATCGCGCCAGGGGCAAACCAACGTAACCCAAACCAATAACTGCTATTTTTATATCTATTCCCATTAAGTTTCTACTAATTTTTACTTTTTTACAAAAGTCAATTCACAGCTTCGCTTTTCCAACTCACAAAGCGAATTGGAAAAAGGACTGTTTAGCGCGTAAATATAACTACAAAATGTTTGTTTTTTTGCATTTTAATTTCGTTAAAATCTTATTACAACTTCAATTTCAACCAAAAAAAGTTAATGTCAATATAATCAATAATTTATGACTTTACATAAATCAATTATTCCTTCTAATTTTCAAAATGTTATTACTTTTTTTGAGTACCAAAGACATAGTTAGATAGATTACTAATAATAACCAAAAGTTAAAATAATCATACTAATTATTTATTACAAAATAAGAAGATTACTCTTTTAGATTCGTAGTTTAAAAATGGTATAGAAATAAAAAGAGAGAAATCGATTGTTATAAACAACCTAGAATAAATTAGTAGGGATTCCCGAAATTCGTGAAGAAAATTTAATACAAATATTTATAACTTTATGATACTGTTAATATGACTTTTCTGTTTCTTGAAAAAATTCGGTTTTTTTATTGAAGAGAAGGTGATTTAAAATATGACTTTTATACTAAAAATAGTTTGTTAAAATAATCATTAAACGTATTGCTTTTTGTAATAAGCCGCATATTCACCTGAAGTAACATGATTCAACCAATCTTGGTTCTGAAGATACCAATCTATGGTTATTTCTAATCCCTGTTCAAAAGTAACAGAGGGTTTCCATCCTAATTCCCTATTTATTTTTGCCGCATCGATAGCATATCGCAAATCGTGTCCTGGCCTGTCTTTTACATAGGTTATTAATTCCGACGACTTTCCTGCTGTCCTTCCCAATTTCGTATCCATAATTTGACATAAAACCTTTACCAAATCAATATTTTTCCATTCATTAAAACCTCCAATGTTATAGGTCTCATGATTTTTTCCTTGGTGAAAAACCAAATCAATGGCCACGGCATGGTCTTTTACAAATAACCAATCACGAGTATAATTTCCGTCACCATAAACTGGCAGCGGTTTTTTGTTGATGATATTATTAATGAATAATGGAATCAGTTTTTCAGGAAAATGATTGGGGCCATAATTATTAGAACAATTGGTAATCACATAAGGCAAGTTATATGTTTCCCCATATGCTCTCACAAAATGATCGGAACTCGCTTTAGAAGCCGAATAAGGTGAATTAGGGTCGTAAGGTGTGGTTTCCGTGAACAAACCCTCTACTCCCAATGACCCATAAACCTCATCCGTACTGACGTGATAAAATCGTTTTTCTTCGGTGTTGTTCCCCCAAATTTTTCTAGCGGCATTGAGCAAGTTTACGGTGCCAATCACATTAGTTTTGACAAAAGCCATAGGATCCTCGATAGAACGATCTACATGCGATTCGGCAGCCAAATGGATGACCCCTTCAAACTGATGTTTCTGGAACAAATCCAAAATAAAATCGTCATGAGTGATATCCCCTTTTACGAAAGTATAATTAGATGCTTTTTCTATGTCGACAAGATTTTCTAGATTTCCAGCATACGTAAGGGCATCCAGATTAAAAATATGGTAGTTTTTATATTTAGTGACAAATCGTCTTACAACGTGAGAACCAATAAAACCGGCACCGCCGGTAATTAATATATTTTTCATGAGAAATTCTATTGCTTTATATGGATTGTATGGAATTATTACTTCCTTTTATATTCATTTTTAATACACACCCTAAGGATTCCAAAACAAGTACATAGTGCGTTTTGTTTATTTCTTGAATAATTGCTTCCTGATTAGAAAAAGGACCTGAATCCAATTTTATCCTGTCGCCAACTTGATAAGAAACCAATGAAACACTAGCGCTATTAGGTCCCGTCAGCCAACTTTTTATAGTTTCAATTTCTGCATCACGAACAACAGCAGGTTTTCCCAACCAAAACAAATACCGCACTACCCCAGAAGAAAGAAAAACTGAATTCCTATCCGATTCTTCTAAATGAACAAAAACATACGAATTAAAAAGAGGTACTTCAACCTTTTTTTTTCTATCAGACCATTGTCTCACCTGAGTGATCAAAGGACAATAACATTCAATGCCTTTTTGGTTTAGCTGTTCAACTACTTTTTTTTCCCATCTAGGCTTTGTATAGACCACGTACCAATTCATTATGCTTATTATATTTTAGGTATAGAAAAAACACCCTGTTTTTAATTTTATTTCAATTTTGCTATGATCCTATGGCTTGGTAAACAAAACCAATAGCTTTCAATTCTGATTTGTTGAGGATATTTCGTCCATCAAAAACAAAAGCTGGTTTTTGCATAGCATCATAAATTTTTTGCCAATCGTAATGTACGAACTCATCCCACTCAGTCAATATCGCTATTGCATGTGCATTTTTGCAAGCCTCATAAGGATTCTCAAATGAAATAATACTATTCGCATTGTTTTCTGACGTTCTAGTCTCTAAATAATCTAAATCGGCTAAGATTTTTTTAAAAGACACCTTTGGATCAAAAACGGCAATTTTAGCCTGTTCGCCAATCAATTCATTGGCAACATAAATTGCTGCTGATTCTCTGGTATCATTAGTGTCTTTTTTGAAAGCCCAGCCCAAGAATGCAATTTTTTTATCGGCAACGGTGTTGTAAAGAGTTTTTACTATTGTATTGGAAAAACGCTTTTTCTGATGGTCGTTCATGATAATTACCTGTTCCCAATAATCAGCCACTTCATTCAAACCATAGGATTTAGCAATGTAAACCAAGTTTAAGATGTCTTTCTGAAAACAAGAACCCCCAAACCCAACAGACGCTTTTAGAAACTTAGGACCTATTCTGCTGTCCATTCCGATAGCTTTTGCTACTTCGTTAATGTTGGCGCCCGTTTTTTCACAAAGCTCCGACAAAGCATTTATAGAGGAAATTCTTTGGGCCAAAAAAGCGTTGGCTGTCAATTTTGACAATTCAGACGACCACACATTGGTAGTCAATATTTTTTCAGGAGCCACCCAATTAGAATAGACATCCACAAGCGATTGTATGGCTTTTTGTCCTTCTATTGAGGTATCTCCTCCAATTAATATTCTATCAGGACACAATAAATCCTGTACGGCAGTCCCTTCTGCAAGAAACTCGGGATTGGAAAGAATTTGAAATTGTACTCCATTCCCAGTATTATCCAAAATACTTTTGATAGCTTCTGCTGTCCGTACTGGTAACGTGGATTTCTCAACCACAATTTTATTGTCTTTGGCTATTTTAGCTATTTGCCTAGCGCACAATTCAATATATTTTAAATCAGCTGCCATTCCTTTGCCTTTACCATAAGTTTTTGTTGGCGTATTTACCGATATAAAGATAATTTGGGCTTCATCGATTGCCTTTTCAACATCAGTAGAAAAAAACAGGTTTTTCCCTCTGGTTTCAGCGATAATAGCACTTAATCCTGGTTCATAAATAGGGATATTGTCGCTATTTTCGTCATTCCAAGCTACAATTCGTTCCACATTCAAATCGACTACCGTAACTTGAATGTGCGGGCATTTTTGTGCAATAACGGCCATTGTTGGACCTCCTACGTAGCCTGCGCCAATGCAACAAATTTTTGATATTTTCATTTCTATTATATTTTTCTATTTAAACCCTAATTACTGTTTTAAATTTTCCCAGTACCATTTTACCGCTACTTTTAATCCTTCCTCCATGGAAAATTGCGGATTATACCCTAACAATGTTTTCGCTTTTTCAATACTTGCCAAGGAATGAGGGATATCTCCCATCCTATTAGGAGCATATTCCACTGCAATATTAGCTATTTTTGGGTCGTATTGGGACAAGAATTTCTTCAAATAATCCGCCAAATTGTTCAAGGTATTCCTATCTCCATAAGCCGTATTGTAGACTGTATTTATTGCCTCTTTATTGGCTGTAGTCATGGCCAATTCATTCATTTGTATCACATTATCGATATAAGTAAAATCGCGAGAATAGTTTCCATCACCATTTATTTTTGGGCTTTCCAACTGCATTAACTGCATCACAAATTTTGGAATTACTGCGGCATAGGCTCCGTTTGGATCCTGCTTTCTTCCGAAAACATTAAAATAACGCAGGCCAATTGTTTCCAAACCATACGTACGACTAAAAATTTCTGCATACAATTCGTTTACATATTTCGTTATTGCATATGGCGAAAGCGGTTTCCCGATTACCTCTTCTACTTTTGGCAATCCAACTGAATCTCCGTATGTTGATGAGCTCGCCGCGTATACAAATCGTTTTACCTTGGCATCTCGAGAAGCCACAAGCATATTCAAAAAACCAGAAACATTGACATCATTAGTTGTAACTGGATCATTAATAGAGCGGGGTACAGACCCCAAAGCAGCTTGATGTAAAACATAGTCCACTCCCTGAACCGCATTGTGACAATCCATCAAATTACGAATATCGCCTTCAATCAAATTGAAGTTGGCGTCGTTTATAAAATCCTTCAAATTATGCTTATGTCCCGATGCAAAATTATCTAAACAAATCACTTTATGCCCTTTGTTTATAAAATATTCACAAAGATTAGACCCTATAAATCCTGCTCCTCCCGTGATTAAAATAGTGCTTTTATTTTCTTCTTTCATCTATTCTGTATTTAAAAGCCTGTTTTAAATTTTGGATTTATTTTTACGGAATTTGGCAATTATTCTTTCAAAAATGGGTTTTGGGTTGTCATCATCTTGATAGCCATTAGAATAAGCTGTACTTCCATAACCGTAACCATATCCATAACCATAACCCGCGCCATATTTGGCCTTGTTTTGAAACCCATTCAAAATAATACTAGTATTATTGAGCTCACCTCGCTTAACCCTGTTGTTGAGCAAGGTAATCATTTCTTTCTTAGTAAAATTTTGCCTTACAATATATAACGTAACATCGCAATATTGTGCCAATTCCAATGCGTCTGATACAAGTCCTACTGGAGGTGTATCTAAAATAATGTAATCGTATTTTTTCTTTAACTCTTCTATTAACTCCTTCATGCCATCACTCATAATCATTTCAGCAGGATTCGGCGGGATGGGGCCGGAAACAATAACATCAAGAAAGGGAATATGGGTGTGATTGATAATTTCATCGACCGTTTTTTGCTTAATAAGATAATTAACGATCCCTACTTCATTGGTTAAATTAAAATCGTCAAAGATTTTGGGTTTTCTTAAATCTAATCCAATAATCACTGTCTTTTTTTCACTTAGCGCAAATACAGTGGCAATATTTAAAGAGCAAAACGTTTTTCCTTCCCCACTAACAGAAGAGGTTATCATCAACGTTTTAGCACCATCTAGCTGTTGTTTTTTGTATAGAAACTGGAGCGAGGATCTAATAGCCCTGAACGATTCTGACAGGGCTGATTTTGGATTATTATAAACCGCCAAGTCCGTTTCGTCTTTACTCAGCCCAACAACGCCTATCAATGGTATCTTGGTTAATTTATGAATATCTTCGGTATTTTGTATGGAATTATTGATCAAGAAAATTCCAATAACAAATAACAACGGAATGAGTAATCCTAAAAATAAAGCTAGCACATAATTTACAGCCGTTTTTGGACCAATAAGTCCACCGCCAATATCTTTTGCCGAATCTATAAAATGGATATCCGACAAATTTGCCGCTTTTACAATATC
Organism: Flavobacteriaceae bacterium; assembly: GCA_947446635.1. GTDB lineage: Bacteria > Bacteroidota > Bacteroidia > Flavobacteriales > Flavobacteriaceae > Flavobacterium. Next base: position 91,762 of record CANFHF010000002.1, on the reverse strand, counting down.
AGCTTCACTTCTTTTTTGAAGAAAAGTACTATAAATATTGTCGCTTAAATCATATTTCCTTTTAATTTTTATGAGTTCTTGCTGGTCTTCTGGAAGTTGTTTAATAGTGCTTTCCGTTTCATTTATTTTACTATTCACCATTGCTAAGTCATACTGCAAAGAGGCCTTGGCTGAGGTAATGTTTTCAAGTAAAACCCTTTTTACAGCTTCCATTTGATTGTCAAAATCCTTGAATATTTTATCGCTTTTTACCGCATAAGCCATTTCAGATCTTTGAGTAGAAAGCGAAATTAATTTAGAAACATTCACAACAATATTTGGATCTTCAATTCCTGCTACAGATGGCGCAGAAAGTTTCGCATAATCAACGCTATTTTTTAAATACGATTTTAAGGAATTGTAGTAAGCTATTTTTCGAGTAACCTCGTCTTTCTTCACATCAAATTCAAGAACTTTATCTGAAAACTTTGCACCATCCCCTTCAATATCATAAATGTTTTTGTCCTTCCTAAATGACCTTAGCTCTTTTGTAGTCTCTTTCAACTGCGACTCTAAAGCAATCATTGTGCTGTCAATGAATTCTATTGTGTTAGTCGCAAATTGATTTTTACTATCCAACTGTCTTTTTATAAGCATCTTTACAGTCGAATTCAAGTACTCAACCATTCTAGCCTTATTGGTTCCTTGCATTCCTATGGTAATTATTGAACCTCCCTTATCATCTGATTTTACATTTATGCCTTTGTAATCGGAAACCGTAGTGTCAAAATCATTGAATTGAACAAAATATTCATTGCCTTTATAAAAACCAGGATTATCCTTTATTTGTAATTTCCAGTTCAAAAAAGGCAAGGAAACCTGCTCTCCTACTCTGTATTGTTTAATAAAATCTCCTTTGGCAACAGCTGTTTGACCATACGAATTGTTGGAGTAGGAAACTATTGAAACAGAATTACTCTGGAATGGAATTCTAATTTGATATACATTTTCACTTAAAAACTTGATGCCAATAGGATTTCCTGCAATTTGCGCTTTGTTTTTATCGATGCTTACATAAAAAGGAACAGCGCCATAGGCATCTATAAGATTATATTTTCCTTGGGTTAGATATCCAATATAATACTGCAATTTATCGACAACCAATTCGTTATGAGATCTAGACTGCAAGGTTGTAGAAATAGTTTGAACCTGATCTGAAGTGCCTCCCCAGTTAAAAACCAAACTGGTGTTGGAAGTGAAAAAAGGATTATTTTCTTCCTTAACGGCAATAATAGTTTCCATCCCGTAAATTTTTTCTTTACGGACATTTACTTGGTAGGCAATAGAAAAAGTGATAATTAAACTCAGCACAAACCACTTCCAATAACTAGCAATTTTTATTAAAAACCCTTTAAAGTCAAATCCCGATTGGTTTTCAAAAATTGAAAAATCTTTTATATCTAACATTCTTTTAAATATATCTTAATTTTTTAATAGTAAAAAAACAGTTGTTCCTAAAGATAATAAAGTAACTATGGTTCCAATGGATTCTATACCCGTTTTTCCAGCTCCCCAAGTTTTCTGTTTCAGCGGTTTTACATAAATATAATCATTGGGCTGTAAATAAAAATAAGGTGATTTTATTACATTGATATCGGTAAGATCTATATCGTGGATTTCAATTCCAGATGAAAATTGACGAATGACAGTAACTGCTTTTCTGTTTCCAGTTATGGTTATATCACCCGAATTTGCAATAGCCTCCATAATATTTACATGGTCTTGAAATAGGGTTTTAGTGCCTGTGCTTCCCACCTCGCCATTGATGGTGTATTTAAATCCAGCTAGCTTTACGGTTACAAAAATATTAGCCTCCTTGTTAAAATAGTCGGTTAATAATTGTTTTTCGATTTTGGTTCTTATTTCTTCTACCGTAAAACCAATTACGTTTATTTCTCCCAAAACTGGAATTCTTATATTTCCATGGTCATCCACCGTAAACCCGTCAAAATACAAACTTGAATCTGATTTACTCGCTTCACCTTGATTTGTCGTATTGAAAATTGAAACTAACTTCGGGTCATTTGCTTTAATCGTAACACTTAAAATATCGCTTGATTGCAATCTATAAGGTTTTGAAGCCTGAGCTAAAATAGGAGCAATGGTTTCTTTCCCATCTTTTTTTTGTAGATATACTAAATCTTGTATAGGAATACAAGAAGTCCATAAAACGCTAATTAACAGCAATAAACAGAGTCCCGATTTGTTCATTTTAATATTTTTATAACGAATATAACTTTTTATTTTACAATTTAAAAATATTGCGCTACATTTATTATAAGAAATTAATTATTTTTTAAAGACTTTTCAAACGGTACTCTTTGCAAAATACTTCTTCCGAGTGTTACCTCATCGGCGTATTCCAATTCGTCTCCAACGGAAATTCCTCTCGCAATTGTAGAGGTAATAATTTCACAATCCTGAATTTGTTTATAGATATAAAAATTAGTGGTATCCCCTTCCATAGTCGAACTTAATGCAAAAATAATTTCAGAAACCGTACCCGATTTTACTTTTTCGACCAAAGTATTAATATTCAACTGGCTTGGCCCTACTCCGTCTATTGGCGAAATTTTACCACCAAGAACGTGGTAAATTCCTCTGAACTGTCCCGTATTTTCTATTGCCATCACGTCCCGAATATCTTCGACGATGCAAATGATTTGGTGATTTCTTTTAGTATTAGAACAAATTTCACAAATATCGATATCGGAAATATTGTGACAACTTATGCAAAACTTTACTTCCTCACGCATTGTGGTTAACGATTGTGTTAAAAATACAGTATGCTCTTTAGGCTGTTTCAACAAATGCAAAACCAATCGCAAGGCGGTTCGTTTTCCGATTCCTGGCAATTGAGCCATTTCGTTAACTGCTTTTTCTAAAAGTTTTGATGAAAATTCCATAAATGTGAAAGTAGTCAATTTAGAAATTAGATGATTTGTAATATTGGATGTTATTTACTTGTATTTCAGATTTTGAAATATTAAAACTTTTAAATATTTAATACTGGTTTGTAGTCAGCAAAACAAGAGTACAGGCCACTTCTACTTTTATATTATTCAATTGTAATAATTGATAAAACTCTGGATTTTCGGTTCCAGGATTAAAAATTACACGTTTGGGTTTTGCATCCACGATATAATTATAATAATCTCTTTGTCTAGAAGGATTTAAATACAAGGAAACTGTGTTTATCTTAGACAAAGGAATGGCTTTTGTATAAATTTTAATTCCAGCTACTTCACCTGTATTTTGACCTATAGCAAGCACAGAATGCCCTTTTTCGACAAGCATTGTGATTGCCTTATACGAATATCTATCTGGTTTTGTTGAAGCGCCGAGTACGACCGTTTTTTTATTTTTCATTTGGCTAAATTACAAAAAAGGAATGTATTGCTATTCTTCTCTTGGCAGGAAAATTTCAGCCATCATACACCTAGCACTTCCTCCTCCAAAACCTTCAATGGTTTCAAGGCTCGAACTCAAAATAGTTACGTGTTCTTCTAGTTGGGTAATTTGCTTTTTAGTCAAACTTTGATGCGCTGAAGTGCTCATCGCCAAATACCTCCTATTATCCGCTCCTTTAACTTCGAGCATATTTCCAGCAAAATTGGCGACTTGGGCCTCCGTAATTAGGACAACTTCTTTCTTATCACTCCTAAGACTATCCAATAGCATTTTACGTTCTTTTTTATCATCAATGCAATCGGCACAAATCACTACAAAGGTTTTACCAATACACATTACCACATTGGTATGGTAAATTAATTTTCGTGCTCCATTCACCGTTTGAAATGCTTCGAAAATAATAGGATTTAAATCAAAATCTTCACAAAACTCTATAAATAATTCTTCATCGGCTCTTGGCGACAATGCGCAGTAGGCTTTGCCGTTTTCTCGATCTAAAACGATACTTCCGGTACCTTCTAAATAAAACCCGTCTTCTTCGGCCGAGGTATAGTCCATGATTTCATTAATAACAAAACCATTGTCTTCGAGGATGTCCAAGATATCTTCGCGACGTTCCCCGCGACGGTTTTCAGCAAATAGGGGATACAAAACCACATCTCCATTTTCATGAAATGAAATCCAATTATTTGGAAAAATACTATCTGGCGTATCTGTATTCGAAGTGTCGTCGACAACAATAACATTTACACCTACTCCACGCAGTTTCTTAACAAAGGCATCGAACTCTTCTTGGGCTTTAACGTTCACACTTTCTTGCGATAAATTGTTCAGCACCTTTTGATAATAATTATTCACAGCGGTTTGCTCATTCATTCGGAATGCCACAGGGCGAATCATTAGTATGGAATTTGTCGTTTGTTGCATAATTTTTGTTATAAGTTATAGTTGTAGGCCTCAAGTAGAGCAATTTGGAACTTTAAACCTGAACAATTATTTATTCCCTTAGTAATGGTAAAGTGGAGCATCGTAATAATCCTTCTTGCTTGGCTAATTCTGCATAGGGGATTTTCTCTACGACAAATCCATTTTCCCTTAGCCAAGTATTGAGTCTTTTGAATTTTTTTTCCGATACTACAATGTTAGTATCTATCGAAAATACATTGCAATTCATATTATACATCTCTTTCCTAGTGATATGAAAAAGGTTTTCTTTTCCGAAAAGATGAACCAAAAACATATAATCCGCCTCTTCCCGAAAACCCCTTTTGTAGATTATGCCTTTGGTTTTTCCAACAGGCTGAAAGCAACAATCTAAATGTAAGGCATTATCACGAGCTTCGATTTTTGATTTTACCAAATCAAATTCCTTTACGATTTTATCAGGAAATAAATCTTTGATGTATTGAACTCCCTCGGCATTCGTTCTTGCAGTTATATATTCGGAATAATCACTTCCTTTATACGTACCAATAAAAACATAATCATTCCAAAGCATTACATCCCCTCCTTCAATATGTGCTTTTTCAGGAGGACGAACGACTTTTTTAGGATCTATTTGATCAATTATGTATTGAATAGCATCCAATTCTCGTTCTCTGTCTGGTAGAATATTTGATTTAATAAAAATATCGCCAATCACAAAACCAATGTCTCTAACAAAAATTTGATTGTAATTTTCTATTAATTGTGGCCGAAAAACAGTCACTCCATATTTTTTAAAAACTTGATTGAAGGCTTCCATTTCCAAAACCATAGCCGACTCGAGCGGATAGGTTCCGGCCAAGATATGCTCTAGCGATTTAGGGTCATAGGCGTCTTGAATCAGGGGTGTTGGTCCATTGTTGATTGCAGAACCCAAAACCACAGCCCTTAGTCTTGACGTTTCGTTATTTATATTTAAATCTAGCATTCTTTTATTTTGACTTAACAAAGATAAAAAAAGCCCTGCAAATTTAGCAGGGCTTTTTAATCAAAATTTATCGTTTATCGACTTCCTTGAATGCTCTCAAAGTGTGTCCAACATATACTTGTCTTGGTCTTCCAATAGGCTCTTTATTCTCTCTCATTTCTTTCCATTGGGCAATCCATCCGGGCAATCTGCCTATGGCAAACATTACAGTAAACATATCTGTTGGAATTCCTAATGCTCTGTATATAATTCCAGAATAGAAATCAACATTTGGATACAATTTTCTAGATACAAAATATTCGTCAGCCAATGCTAAGGCTTCTAATTTTTTAGCAATATCCAAAATAGGATCTTCTACTCCAAGTGTTTTCAAAACATCATCGGCAGCTTTTTTGATAATTTTTGCTCTTGGGTCAAAGTTTTTATACACTCTATGTCCAAAACCCATCAATCTAAAAGGGTCGTTTTTGTCTTTGGCTTTATCCATATATTTTTCGGCATCCCCGCCATTGGCGTGAATTTCTTCTAGCATTTCAAGAACCGCTTGGTTTGCACCTCCGTGAAGCGGACCCCACAATGCCGAAACACCTGCCGAAATAGAAGCAAATAATCCTGCGTGCGAAGAACCTACCATTCTAACCGTTGACGTGGAACAGTTTTGTTCGTGATCGGCATGAAGGATAAATAATTTATCCAATGCATTTGTTATTATAGGATTTGCTTTATAGGGCTCTGTCGGTAATTCAAACATTAAACTCATAAAGTTCTCAACATACCCTTTGGTGTTATTGTAATAATTCAAAGGATAACCCATACTTTTTCTATAAGTCCAAGTGGCGATAACTAAGAATTTACCCATTGTTTTACAAACTGCTTCGTATAATTCTTTTTTGTTATCTGGATTTACAGATTTAGGATTAAAAGCAGTCAAAGCACTAGTCAAAGCTGATAAAACACCCATTGGATGTGCCGTTTTAGGAAAACCATCAATGATGTTTTTCATTTCTTCATTAACCAAGGTATATTTTCTAATATCGGTTTCATATTGCCCCAATTGAGATGCTGTAGGTAATTCACCAAATATTAATAAATACGATACTTCAAGAAAATGAGCTTTGTCGGCCAATTCTTCAATAGAATACCCTCTATAGTGTAAAATCCCTTCCTCACCATCCAAAAAGGTGATTTCGCTTTTACAAGAACCTGAATTTTTAAACCCCGGATCTAATGTGATTGCGCCTGACAAATCACGTAATTTATTAATATCGATAGCAACTTCATTTTCGCTACCAATAATTATCGGAAACTCATATTTTTTGCCTTCAATTTCTAGTGTTGCTGTTTTTGACATTGTATATTTTGTAATAAATCAATAAAAAAATAATCCTACAAATCTAGGCTATTCTAAATTAATTAAAAAATCAAATTCGCAATGAAAATGTTAAAATGCACAAAAAAAGCCATTTACTTTACGTAAATGGATTTTTAATAAAATTAACACGTTTATTTTATTTTAAATGCATTTTTACCAGGAAAATAAGCAGTATTTCCTAATTCTTCTTCTATTCTTAATAGTTGATTGTATTTAGCCATACGATCAGAACGAGAAGCTGAACCAGTTTTTATTTGCCCGCAATTCAAAGCTACAGCTAAATCAGCTATAGTATTATCTTCCGTCTCTCCAGATCTGTGAGACATCACAGAAGTATATCCAGCATTTTTAGCCATATTTACTGCAGCAATTGTTTCCGTTAAAGTTCCAATTTGGTTTACTTTTACTAAAATGGAATTAGCAATTCCTTTTTCAATTCCAGTTGACAAACGCTCTACATTAGTAACAAATAAATCATCCCCAACTAATTGGGTTTTATGTCCAATTTTTTCTGTTAGCAATTTCCATCCATCCCAGTCATTTTCGTCCATGCCGTCTTCAATAGAAATAATTGGATAGTTAGCAGCTAGTTCCGCTAAATAATCTACTTGGTCTGCAGATGTTCTTATTTTTCCTGTTGGACCTTCAAATTTAGAATAATCGTATTTTCCATCAACATAAAACTCAGACGAAGCACAGTCTAGAGCTACCATAATTTCATCTCCAAAAGTATAACCAGCAGTTTCAACTGCTAATTTAATAGTATCCAAAGCATCTTCTGTTCCCCCAGCCAAGTTTGGAGCAAACCCACCTTCGTCACCAACGGCAGTACTCAAGTCTCTATCATGTAACACTTTTTTAAGATTGTGAAAAATTTCTGTTCCCATTTGCATGGCGTGTGTAAAAGAAGTTGCTTTTACAGGGATAATCATAAATTCCTGAAAGGCGATAGGCGCATCCGAATGCGAACCGCCGTTGATAATATTCATCATTGGGACTGGCAATGTGTTTGCAGAAACACCCCCAATATATCGGTATAAAGGTAATCCTAGTTCATTTGCAGCCGCTTTCGCGACAGCTAAGGAAACTCCAAGAATGGCATTCGCACCCAAATTTGCTTTATTTGGTGTGCCATCTAATTCTATCATGGTTTGGTCTATCAGATTTTGTTCGAAAATTGATACTCCTAATAATTCTTCCGCAATTTTAGTATTTACATTTTCAACCGCTTTTAAAACTCCTCTTCCGAGAAATGATTTTCCTCCGTCACGTAATTCCACTGCTTCGAATTTTCCTGTTGAAGCGCCTGATGGAACTGCAGCTCTTCCTAAAACACCATTTTCCGTAACTACATCTACTTCTATTGTTGGGTTTCCTCTTGAATCAAAAATTTGTCTTGCGTGAATTTTGATGATAATACTCATTTTTATTTTTTTAAATGTTGACCCAATCGAAACCGAAGGGATAAATAATTATATTTTTTCGAAGCACAAAGATATTGCATCCTATAATAACGATTTACTAAAAACGGTGAATGTTATTAACGAAAACGTTATTATTTGTTAAAAACAAAAACATAAAGTACTAAGGATACTGATTTTGAAGAAATCTATCTAGTATTTTCCTTTGATAATAAAACGGAGATTTTTTATTTCCGCAAAACCAATTGCAAGCTACCTTCATTTAATGTTTTTTAAATATTCGAAAAAACAAATAAATATCACTCATTATCAATTATATAACGTAAATTTATATAGCTATTTCATCCGTAAAACCAAATTTATATAGCTTTATTTATTTTTTAAACCTTCGACAATATTTAAGTATAATTTAAAATTTAAAATGCAATGAAAACAGCTACAAACCCAACCCTTTCAATTAATTCTAACAAAATTGTAGAATTACTAAATCAATCGTCTACCCCTTTGGAAAATACGGAAGATTTAGATCCTCTAATGAATTATATCGGTGATGCTAAGTATGTCCTACTTGGGGAAGCCTCACACGGAACGCATGAATATTACACCTGGAGAGCTAAAATAACGCAACGACTTATTCAAGAAAAGGGTTTTGCGTTTATAGGAGTCGAAGGAGATTGGCCAGACTGCTATCGTCTAAACCGTTTTGCAAAAGGGTATGGAAATTCAGGAAAAGATATTTATGAGGTACTGAATGATTTTAATAGATGGCCAACATGGATGTGGGCTAATTGGGAAATAGCCGCATTTATTGACTGGCTCAAAACTTACAATACAGACAGACCTAGCGATATGAAAGTCGGTTTTTATGGACTTGACGTATATAGTTTTAGGGAATCGATGCATTCCATCATTCAATATTTAGAGAAAAATGATCCGGAAGCATTGAAACTTGCCAAAAAAGTAATGGAATGTTTTGAGCCTTATGGCAAAGATGAAGGTCAAAGCTACGCAAGAGCCTCCGCAATTGTTCCAGAACTATGTGAGAAGGACGTACTTAAACTTTTAACAGAAATAAGAGATAAGATTGCAAATTACAACTCAGACCATGAGAATGTTATGAGCACAGAACAAAACGCCTTCGTAGCCAGAAATGCCGAGAAATACTATCGCGCGATGATAAAAAGAGGGGCGACTTCCTGGAATATTCGGGATGAGCATATGGTTTCTACTTTGGAAAGACTGATGAAATACCATGGCGATGGAGCCAAGACAGTAATTTGGGAACATAACACACATATAGGAGATGCTCGTGCCACAGATATGGCATCAGAAGGAATGGTAAATGTGGGACAATTGTTGAGAGAACAATATTCAGATGATGGTGTTATAGCAGTAGGCTTTGGATCCTACAAAGGAAGTGTGATTGCAGCCAGAAGTTGGGGCGATTCGATGCGGAAAATATGTGTTCCAAATGCAGTCGAAGGAAGTTGGGAAAACGATTTCCATCACGCTAGCAAAGGGAAAAATAGACTTTTGTTGATGAACAAAATTAAAGAAGAAAAATGTATTACAGCACCTATTGAACATCGCGCCATTGGGGTTGTATATAACCCCGAACACGAAAGATTCGGAAATTATGTCCCTTCTGTTATGCCAAAAAGATACGACGCCTTTATTTTTTTGGATGAAACTACCGCCCTTCATCCCATACATATTGAGCCGGATGGCAATCAAATTCCAGAAACCTATCCTTTTGGGATGTGATTTTTAACCAAAAGATGGAGTTATATTTAGGGGTATACAATTTTTTAATTGGCAATTATAAATAGTACTTTTGCAAACTATTTATATAAATATGGGCTTTTTAGAAGAAATACAGAGAAGAAGAACTTTTGGGATTATCTCGCATCCCGATGCCGGAAAAACAACACTTACTGAGAAGTTACTTCTTTTTGGAGGTGCCATTCAAGAAGCTGGAGCGGTAAAAAACAACAAAATCAAAAAAGGAGCCACAAGTGACTTTATGGAAATCGAACGCCAGAGAGGAATTTCGGTTTCTACCTCTGTTTTGGCTTTTAATTATCAAGATAAAAAAATAAATATTCTCGACACACCAGGCCACAAGGATTTTGCAGAGGATACGTTTAGAACATTGACTGCCGTTGACAGCGTGATTGTTGTTATTGATGTTGCTAAAGGAGTCGAAGAACAAACAGAAAAATTAGTAGCCGTATGTAGGTTACGTAAAATCCCAATAATTGTTTTTATCAACAAACTAGATCGCGAAGGAAAGGATGCTTTTGACTTGATGGATGAAGTGGAGCAAAAACTAGGCCTGACCGTTACACCACTTAGCTTCCCTATAGGAATGGGCTATGATTTTAAGGGAATATATAATTTGTGGGAGAAAAATATCAATATGTTTAGTGGCGATAGCCGTAAGAATATTGAAGAAACCATTGCTTTTTCGGATGTCAAAAACCCAGAACTAGAAAAAATAATTGGTCAGAAACCTGCCGATAAACTTCGAGAAGAATTAGAGTTAATTGATGAAGTCTATCCAAAATTTGATCGCCAAGATTATTTAGACGGAAAACTACAACCCGTTTTTTTTGGATCGGCATTGAATAATTTTGGAGTTCGTGAACTCTTAGATTGTTTTGTCGAAATAGCGCCATCGCCAAGACCTAAAGATTCCGAAACTAGATTAGTTGATCCGAAAGAAGAAAAAATGAGCGGTTTTGTTTTTAAAATTCATGCCAATATGGATCCTAAACATCGTGACCGTTTGGCTTTTATCAAAATTGTTTCCGGAACTTTCGAAAGAAACAAACCCTATTACCACGTTCGTCAAAAAAAGAATTTAAAATTCTCCAGCCCGAATGCCTTTTTTGCTGAAAAAAAAGAAATCGTTGACATCTCCTATCCTGGCGACATTGTAGGATTGCACGATACTGGTAATTTCAAAATTGGAGATGCTTTAACTGAAGGAGAAATAATGAGTTTCAAAGGAATTCCGAGTTTCTCACCAGAACATTTCAGGTATATTAACAACGCTGACCCTATGAAAGCCAAACAGCTTGATAAAGGGATTGACCAGTTGATGGATGAGGGTGTTGCACAACTGTTTACCCTAGAGATGAATAACAGAAAAATAATAGGCACTGTTGGAGCCCTTCAATATGAAGTGATACAATACCGATTGGAACATGAATATGGGGCCAAATGTACCTATGAAAACTTCCCAGTTCACAAGGCGTGTTGGGTAAAACCGAATGATCCAAAAAGCGAAGAATTTAAAGAGTTTCGAAGAATTAAACAGAAATTCTTGGCACATGACAAATACAATCAGTTAGTATTCCTCGCTGATTCGGATTTCACTATCCAAATGACTCAAAATAAATTTCCCAATGTGAAGTTATTTTTTACTTCAGAATTTGAATAAGAAAGTCTTTTGGGTATAATAAAAAACCAACAAATTGAATATTTAAAAAAAAAGCTCCATAAATGGAGCTTTTTTTAAAATTATGCCTGTCCCGCAGGACCAAAATTTATCGGTATTGGAGGTTGTTCTACGTCTTTTATTTCGCCGTGGGCGACTTCAAAACGATGAATATTTTCTCCAATGGCTTTCAATAATCTTTTTGCATGTTGTGGTGTCAAGACAATTCTTGATTTCACTTTAGCCTTTGGAATACCAGGCATCATACAGACAAAGTCCAAAACAAATTCGGAAGACGAATGATTAATTATGGCTAAATTGGAATAAACCCCTTCTGCCGTTTTTTCGTCCAACTCAATGTCGATCTGTCCTTGTTGTTGGTTTGAATTATTCATATCTTAATAAATATATTCCTCTTTATTAGCCATCATTTCGTTGTAATCTTCATTCGAACCTACAATCGTATCATCATATTCCCTCATACCGGTTCCGGCAGGAATTCTATGACCTACAATTACATTTTCTTTCAACCCTTCCAAGTAATCAATTTTACCTGCCACAGCAGCTTCATTCAATACTTTAGTGGTTTCTTGAAATGATGCAGCCGAGATGAACGATTTCGTTTGAAGAGATGCTCTCGTGATACCTTGTAAAATAGGAGTTGCCGTTGCTGTAATCACATCACGAGCTACAACAAGATTACTGTCGGTACGTTTCAATAGTGAATTTTCATCACGCAATTCACGAGGAGAAATAATCTGTCCTGGTTTTAAGTTACTTGAATCGCCAGCGTCTTCAACCACTTTCATTCCGTATAATTTATCATTTTCAACGATAAAATCTTTGGTATGAATCAATTGTTCTTCCAGGAACAAAGTATCTCCAGGATCTTGAACTCTTACTTTACGCATCATTTGACGTATTACTACTTCAAAATGTTTATCATTTATTTTCACCCCTTGTAAACGGTAAACTTCTTGAATTTCGTTTACCAAATACTGTTGAACTGCAGCTGGACCTTGAATTCTTAAGATATCTTCCGGAGTTATTGCACCATCCGACAACGGCACACCTGCTCTTACAAAGTCATTTTCTTGTACTAGAATTTGGCTAGAAAGTTTAACTAAATATTTCTTAACCTCTCCAAATTTAGATTCGATAATGATCTCACGGTTTCCTCTTTTGATTTTCCCAAAGGAAACAACACCGTCAATTTCAGAAACAACTGCTGGATTAGAAGGATTACGAGCCTCAAGCAACTCCGTAATTCTTGGCAAACCTCCTGTGATATCTCCTGATTTAGAAGAACGACGTGGTATTTTTACCAATACTTTACCTGCTTTAATTTTCTCACCATTTTCAACCATCAAGTGAGCTCCAACTGGTAAGTTGTAAGAACGAATCAATTCACCATCTTTTCCGTAAACCAATAAAGTCGGGATTAATTTTTTAGATCTTGACTCTGAAATTACTTTTTCTTGGAAGCCAGTTTGCTCATCAATTTCAACCATGAATGATTGACCTTGCTCTAAATCTTCGTAAGCAATTTTACCCGTGAATTCCGAAACAATAACTCCATTATATGGATCCCATTTACAAATTGTAGTTCCTTTAGTTACTGATGCACCATCTTTAACAAAGATACTTGAACCGTAAGGAATGTTGTTTGTGCTTAATAAAATCCCTGTTTTAACATCCACTAATTTCAATTCAGATGAACGAGAAACTACAATATCAACTGCATTACCGTCGCTGTCTTCCCCTTTAACTGTTTTTAAATCTTCAATTTCTAATTTACCGCCAAATCTTGTAACAATACTAGACTCTTCAGAAATACCCCCCGCAACACCCCCTACGTGGAAGGTACGCAAGGTCAACTGTGTTCCTGGCTCTCCAATAGATTGAGCGGCAATTACACCAACCGCTTCTCCTTTTTGGGTCATTTTTCCTGTCGCCAAGTTTCTACCGTAACATTTAGCACAAATACCTTTTGTAGCTTCACAAGTCAATGGAGAACGAACCTCTAATTTTTCAATTGGAGAAGCCTCAATTAATTTCATGTATGCTTCGGTAATTTGAGCACCTGCTTCGATTATAATTTCATTTGTCAAAGGATTGATAACATCTTGCAATGCTACCCTTCCTAATATTCTCTCCCCTAATGTTTCCACGATTTCTTCGTTCTTTTTCAATGCTGAAACTTCAACACCTCTTAAAGTACCACAATCTACCGTGTTCACAATTACATCTTGAGAAACGTCATGCAATCTTCTTGTCAAGTAACCCGCATCGGCCGTTTTCAAAGCCGTATCCGCAAGACCTTTACGCGCACCGTGAGTAGAGATAAAATACTCTAGAATAGAAAGACCTTCTTTAAAGTTAGAAAGAATCGGGTTTTCAATAATTTCACCACCACCCGCTGTAGATTTTTTTGGCTTAGCCATCAAACCACGCATACCAGTTAACTGACGAATTTGTTCTTTGGAACCCCTTGCTCCAGAATCAAGCATCATATACACCGAGTTGAAACCTTGCTGGTCTTCTCTAATGTTTTTCATTGCTGTTTCTGTAAGCTGTGCATTTGTTGAAGTCCATACATCAATAACTTGGTTGTAACGTTCATTATTGGTAATAAGACCCATATTATAATTTGCAGAAATAGCTTCTACTTGCTCTCTAGCATCTGCAATTAATTTTGGTTTTTCATCCGGGATTCTAATATCTCCCAATGAGAATGACAATCCACCTTTGAAGGCAAATTTGTATCCCATATCTTTCATATTGTCCAAAAAGGCAGCCGTTGTAGGTACATTGGTCACGCTTAAAACGTGTCCGATAATATCCCTAAGGTTTTTCTTGGTCAATACATCATTAATATATCCAGCTGCTTCCGGCACTACTTCGTTAAACAATACACGACCGGCAGTGGTTTGGATAATTTGATACACCAATTCCCCCGCTTCGTTAAAATCTTTGGCACGAATTTTTACTCGAGCATTCAATTCTAAACGACCTTCGTTCAATGCAATATTAGTTTCCTCTGCAGAATAAAAAGTTAAGCCTTCTCCTAAGATTTTATGTTCTAGAGTAGACAAACGTTCTTTGGTCATATAATATAGACCCAAAACCATGTCTTGAGAAGGCACCGTGATTGGCGCACCATTGGCAGGATTCAAGATATTATGAGAAGCCAACATTAATAATTGAGCTTCCAAAATAGCCTCTGGTCCTAGCGGCAAGTGAACTGCCATTTGATCCCCATCAAAATCCGCATTAAATGCAGTACAAACTAAAGGGTGCAATTGGATTGCTTTTCCTTCAATTAATTTTGGTTGGAATGCTTGAATACCTAATCTGTGCAAAGTAGGAGCACGATTCAGTAAGATTGGGTGCCCTTTAATTACATTTTCAAGGATGTCCCAAACTACAGGCTCTTTTTTGTCAATTATTTTCTTAGCTGATTTTACAGTTTTTACAATTCCTCTTTCTATCAATTTACGGATAACGAAAGGTTTGTATAATTCAGCTGCCATATCTTTTGGGATACCACATTCGAACAATTTCAATTCAGGTCCAACAACAATTACCGAACGAGCAGAATAATCCACACGTTTTCCAAGTAAGTTTTGACGGAAACGACCTTGTTTTCCTTTAAGGGAATCCGAAAGTGATTTCAATGGTCTGTTTGATTCTGTTTTTACTGCAGATGCTTTTCTTGTATTATCAAAAAGTGAATCTACCGATTCTTGCAACATACGTTTTTCGTTTCTTAAGATAACTTCTGGAGCTTTAATCTCCATTAATCTTTTCAAACGGTTGTTACGTATAATTACACGACGGTATAAATCATTTAAATCTGAAGTTGCGAAACGACCTCCATCAAGCGGCACTAAAGGACGCAATTCTGGTGGAATAACTGGTACCACTTTCATAATCATCCATTCTGGACGATTCTCACGATTCAAGTTAGATTCACGGAAAGATTCCACAACTTGTAATCTTTTTAAGGCTTCCGTTTTACGTTGTTTAGACGTTTCGTTGTTCGCAGAGTGACGCAATTCGTAAGAAAGTGCATCCAAATCGATACGAGCCAACAAGTCCATAATACATTCTGCTCCCATTTTGGCAACAAATTTATTTGGATCAAAATCGTCTAAATATTGATTATCCGCAGGAAGAGTTTCCAATATATTCAAATACTCTTCTTCCGTTAAGAAGTCTAATCTTTGTACTGGTTCCCCTTCTGGAGTTTGTGCAATCCCAGCTTGGATTACCACATATCTTTCATAGTAGATAATCATATCTAATTTCTTAGACGGCAAACCTAGTATGTAACCAATTTTGTTTGGAAGAGAACGGAAATACCAAATATGAGCAATTGGCACAACAAGGTTGATGTGTCCTACTCTGTCTCTACGTACTTTTTTCTCAGTAACTTCCACGCCACAACGGTCACATATAATACCTTTGTAACGAATTCTTTTATATTTACCACAAGCACATTCAAAATCTTTTACTGGTCCGAAGATACGTTCGCAGAAAAGGCCATCACGTTCTGGCTTGTGGGTTCTGTAATTGATAGTTTCTGGTTTTAAAACTTCACCTCTTGATTCTTTCAAGATAGATTCAGGAGACGCTAGTCCTATCGAAATTTTGTTGAATCTTTTTACAGGATTCTTATCTTTATTATTTCTAGTATTCATCATAGTTTTTACTATTGATTTATTTGCAATTAAAAATTGATTTTAGATTTATGATTTAATTTTTAAGCGAATTGCTCCAAAAAAATTATACCATTAAGCTACTACCTCGGATTACTTCTCTAAACTTCAACTAAAATTTTGAAGTGCTAATTATATAGTCTATATAAAAAATCGGAACGGGTTACGGGTCTAAATCCTAAAAACTCATATAAATGAGTAATCAGTCCCGAAAAAAAGGAACTGATTACTGAAATTTATTTATTCTTCTAAACGAATATCAAGTCCAAGACCTTTCAATTCATGCATCAATACATTGAATGATTCTGGCAATCCTGGTTCTGGCATAGACTCTCCCTTAACGATAGCTTCGTAAGTTTTAGCTCTACCAATAACGTCATCCGATTTTACAGTCAATATTTCACGAAGTGTACTTGATGCTCCATAAGCTTCCAATGCCCAAACCTCCATCTCTCCAAAACGCTGACCTCCAAATTGAGCTTTACCACCCAATGGTTGTTGTGTAATTAATGAGTATGGTCCTATTGAACGTGCGTGCATCTTATCATCAACCATGTGCCCAAGTTTCAACATATAAATTACTCCAACGGTTGCTGCTTGATGGAAACGTTCTCCGGTTCCTCCATCGTATAGATAAGTATGTCCAAAACGTGGTATTCCAGCTTCGTCAGTCAATTCATTGATTTGATCTAAAGTAGCACCATCAAAAATTGGAGTAGCAAATTTTCTGCCCAAATTCATTCCAGCCCAACCTAATACCGTTTCATAAATTTGACCAATGTTCATACGGGAAGGTACACCCAATGGGTTCAACACGATATCAACAGGTGTTCCGTCTTCCAAGAAAGGCATGTCTTCATGACGAACAATACGAGCAACAATACCTTTGTTACCGTGACGTCCCGCCATTTTATCCCCAACTTTCAGCTTACGTTTTTTGGCCACATATACTTTGGCTAATTTCAAAATCCCTGCTGGCAATTCATCACCAACAGTTATTGTGAATTTCTCTCTACGCAATGCACCTTGTAAATCGTTCAACTTAATTTTATAGTTATGAATTAAATCATTCACCATTGAATTAGTTGTATCATCAGCGACCCATTGTCCTTTGGTTAAATGAGCAAAATCTTCGACAGCATGAAGCATTTTTTGAGTGTATTTCTTCCCTTTTGGCAATACTTCTTCACCCAAATCATTCATTACACCTTGAGATGTTTTTCCATTAACGATTAAAAATAATTTGTCTACTAATTTGTCTTTCAATTCCACAAATTTAGTTTCGAATTCAATTTCTAAAGCGGCCAAAGCATCCTTATCTTGGGTACGCTTGCGTTTATCTTTTACTGCTCTTGCGAACAATTTTTTGTCTAAAACGACACCGTGTAAAGACGGAGACGCTTTTAATGAAGCGTCTTTCACATCTCCTGCTTTATCTCCAAAGATCGCACGAAGCAATTTCTCTTCTGGAGTAGGATCTGATTCTCCTTTTGGTGTTATTTTTCCGATAAGAATGTCGCCCGGTTTAACCTCGGCTCCAATTCTAATCATACCATTTTCATCTAAATCTTTAGTAGCTTCTTCAGAAACGTTTGGAATATCATTCGTTAATTCTTCGTTACCTAATTTAGTATCTCTCACTTCCAATGAATAATCATCCACGTGAATAGAGGTAAAAATATCGTCACGAACCACTTTTTCAGAAATCACAATCGCATCCTCGAAGTTGTACCCTTTCCATGGCATAAAAGCCACTTTTAGGTTACGACCTAAAGCCAATTCCCCATTTTGGGTAGCATATCCTTCAGATAATACTTGTCCAAGAGCCACTCTATCTCCCTTTCTTACGATCGGTTTCAAGTTGATACTGGTACTTTGATTGGTTTTTCTAAATTTAATTAGATTGTATGTTTTCTCATCTTCTTCAAAACTTACCATTCTTTCTTCTTCAGAACGATCGTATTTGATGGTGATGATGTTAGCATCTACATATTCTACAACTCCTGGCCCTTCAGCATTTATCAATACTCTGGAATCTGAAGCTACTTGACGCTCTAACCCTGTTCCAACAATTGGTGCTTCAGGACGCAACAATGGTACAGCCTGACGCATCATGTTAGATCCCATCAAGGCTCTATTCGCATCATCATGTTCCAAGAAAGGAATCAATGAAGCAGAAATCGAAGCAATTTGGTTAGGAGCAACATCTGCATAATCCACTTTTGAAGGACTTATTACTGGAAAATCTCCTTCTTGACGCGCAATTACGTTGTTAGCAAGAATTTTTCCAGTAGCATCCATTTCAATGTTTGCTTGAGAAATCATCATTCCTTCCTCTTCCTCAGCACTTAAATATACAGGAGTGGAAACTAAATCTACAACTCCTTTAAAAACTTTACGATAAGGTGTTTCGATGAAACCCATTCCGTTTACTTTAGCATAAACACCAAGAGAAGAAATCAAACCAATGTTTGGCCCCTCAGGAGTTTCAATTGGACATAAACGTCCGTAGTGCGTATAGTGAACATCACGAACCTCAAATCCAGCTCTTTCTCTCGAAAGTCCACCTGGTCCAAGTGCAGATAATCTTCTTTTGTGCGTAATCTCGGCTAATGGATTCGTTTGGTCCATAAATTGAGACAACTGGTTGGTACCAAAGAAAGAGTTGATAACTGATGATAATGTTTTGGCATTAATCAAATCAATAGGTGTAAACACCTCGTTATCTCTAACGTTCATTCTCTCGCGAATAGTTCTAGCCATACGAGCCAAACCTACACCAAATTGTTGCGACAATTGTTCTCCAACTGTTCTAACACGACGATTTGACAAGTGATCAATATCATCAATATCTGCTTTCGCATTGATTAATTCAATCAAATATTTCACTATGGTGATAATATCTTCTTTGGTAAGCACTTGCTTTTCCATTGGAGTATCAAGACCCAGTTTTTTATTTATTCTATAGCGACCTACTTCACCTAAGTTGTAACGTTGATCAGAGAAAAACAATTTATCTATAATACCACGAGCTGTTTCTTCATCAGGCGGTTCCGCGTTACGCAATTGTCTGTAGATGTGCTCAACAGCTTCTTTTTCAGAATTAGTTGGATCCTTTTGTAGCGTGTTGTGTATGATAGAATAATCAACTGCATTATTATCTTCCTTGTGCAACAAAATAGACTTAACGTTAGCATCGATGATTTCTTCAACATTATCTTTGTCGATAACAGTATCTCTATCAAGGATTATTTCGTTACGTTCAATAGAAACAACTTCGCCAGTATCTTCATCTACGAAATCTTCATGCCAAGTGTTTAAAACACGAGCCGCTAATTTTCTGCCAATATATTTTTTAAGTCCTGTTTTAGAAACCTTAATTTCCTCGGCTAGGTCAAAAATTTCTAGGATATCTTTATCACTTTGAAATCCTATGGCTCTAAAAAGAGTAGTTACAGGTAATTTTTTCTTTCTATCGATATAAGCGTACATTACACTATTGATATCGGTTGAAAATTCTATCCAAGAGCCTTTAAAAGGAATTACTCTAGCAGAATATAATTTTGTTCCGTTGGCATGGAAAGATTGTCCAAAGAAAACCCCTGGAGAACGGTGCAATTGGGAAACAACAACACGTTCAGCGCCATTGATAACAAAAGTACCACTCGGAGTCATATAAGGAATTGTTCCAAGATAAACATCCTGAACAATAGTTTCAAAATCTTCGTGCTCTGGATCTGTACAATATAATTTTAACCTTGCTTTTAAGGGCACACTATAGGTAAGCCCTCTTTCAATACATTCTTGAATTGTGTAACGTGGGGGATCCACAAAGTAATCGAGGAATTCCAATACAAAATTATTTCTTGTATCTGTAATTGGGAAATTTTCCATGAAGGTGTTGTACAGTCCTTCGTCGCCTCTTTCGTCAGATTTGGTTTCCAATTGGAAAAAATCTTTAAACGATTTAACCTGAACATCAAGAAAATCTGGATAATCAGGGATGTTTTTGGTAGAGGCAAAATTCAATCTTTCAGTCTGATTTGTTATCATCTATGGACAAAATTTTGATTAAAAAAAGTAATTTTTTTGTGTAAAAACACTGTTTAATTTATACTTTCTTTTTTAATCAATACCTCTTTAAAAATAATTCAAGAGCGAGCTCTTTTATTGATTTTCTTTCATCGTATTGATTTAAAAACACTTTCGTATTTTAAACTAATTTATTATAAAATTTTATTATACGAAAAATGGTTTAGGTCTTTGGATGCGTATCCAAGACCTAAACCGAATTCTCAAAACCGAGTGTAACTATTTAAGTTCAACTACAGCTCCAGCTTCTTCTAAAGATTTTTTAAGCCCTTCAGCTTCTTCTTTAGAAACACCTTCTTTTACATTAGCAGGCGCGCTATCAACTACATCTTTAGCTTCTTTCAAACCTAAACCTGTAAGTTCTTTTACTAGTTTTACAACTGCTAATTTAGAAGCACCAGCTTCTTTCAATACCACTGTAAATTCAGTTTGAGCTTCTTCAGCAGCGCCTTCGCCGCCACCAGAAGATACTACTACAGCTGCAGCAGCTGGTTCGATACCATACTCGTCTTTTAATATTGTTGCTAATTCGTTAACTTCTTTTACAGTTAAGCCAACTAATTGTTCTGCGAATTGTTTCAAATCTGCCATTTTTTCTATCGTTTTAAAATGATTTGTAAATTATATTATATTTATTGTGCGCAATTTAAATTAATAATTGATAATTAATAATTAACAATTATTAAGCTACCTCTTCGATTTTGGCGAATTGGTTTTGAAGAGCAGAAATAACTCTTTGGGCTGGTGATTGAAGTAATCCAATAAGTTCGCCAATAAGTTCTTCTTTCGATTTAATAGTTGCCAAAGCATCTAATTGATCGTCTCCAATGTAAACTTCTGCATTAATGTATGCCCCTTTTAAAATTGGCTTAGCATTCTTTTTGCGGAAATCTTTAATTATTTTTCCAGGTGCATTTGCAATATCTGAAATAAATATAGCGCTATTACCTGTCAATACAGAAGGTAAATCGCCATAGTCATTAGCCGATGCTTCCATTGCTTTTGCAAGCAAAGTGTTTTTTACAACCTCTAATTTTATACCTGCTTTAAAACAAGCTCTTCTCAAGCTTGAAGTAGTCTCTGCATTAAGTCCAGAAATATCCGATACATAAATAATATTTGTACCAGCTAACTGTGCAGTTAAATCTTCAATCGCGATTGATTTTTCTTCTCTAGTCATACTAAAAATTTTTAACTGCCAATTATACTGCTTTAGGGTCCAATGCAATTGCAGGACTCATTGTGCTAGTTAGGTATATACTTTTAATGTATGTTCCTTTAGCAGCAGTTGGCTTAAGTTTGATTAATGTTTGAATAATTTCGTGAGCGTTATCTACAATTTTATCAGAGTCAAAAGAGATTCTTCCAATTCCTGCATGTATGATACCTGTTTTATCAACTTTAAAGTCGATTTTACCCGCTTTCACTTCTTGAACAGCTTTTGCAACATCCATAGTCACCGTTCCTGTTTTAGGGTTAGGCATTAATCCTCTAGGTCCTAAAATACGACCTAATGGACCTAATTTCCCCATAACAGAAGGCATCGTGATAATTACATCAACATCTGTCCAACCGTCTTTTATTTTTTGTAAATAATCGTCAAGACCTACATAGTCCGCACCAGCTGCCAGAGCTTCCGCTTCTTTGTCTGGAGTAACCAATGCTAATACTTTCACATCTTTACCAGTTCCATGAGGTAATGCTACCACACCTCTAACCATTTGATTCGCTTTTCTTGGATCTACACCCAAACGAACTGCGATATCAACCGACTCATCAAATTTTGCAGAAGCAACTACTTTTATCAATGCCGCAGCATCTTTTAAAGAGTATAGTTTGTTCTTATCAATTTTTGAAGCAGCCTCTTTTTGCTTTTTTGTCAATTTTGCCATGTCTTACGCTTGTTTTAAAGGAGAATCTCCAGTTACAGTTATACCCATAGACCTAGCCGTTCCTGCGATCATGCTCATAGCAGACTCGATTGTGAATGCATTTAAATCAACCATCTTATCTTCCGCAATTGTTTTGATAACATCCCAAGTAACGCTAGCTACTTTCTTACGATTTGGTTCTCCTGAACCAGATTTAAGCTTTGCTGCATCCATTAACTGGACAGCGGCAGGTGGTGTTTTTACAACAAAATCGAAAGATTTGTCTTTATACACTGTAATTTGCACTGGGCAAACTTTACCTGGTTTATCTTGAGTTCTCGCATTAAACTGCTTACAAAACTCCATGATATTAACACCAGCAGCACCTAAAGCAGGTCCAACCGGTGGCGACGGATTCGCAGCACCTCCCTTAACTTGTAGTTTAACTACTTTACTAATCTCTTTAGCCATTTTTTTTAAAATTTAACACATCAACTTTGGAAGCGAAAATGTGACTTATTATATATGTAACAAAAATTATACTTTTTCAACTTGCATAAACCCTAATTCTAATGGTGTTTTTCTTCCGAAAATTTTAACCATTACCTCTAGTTTACGCTTTTCTTCATTTATTTTTTCAACAGTTCCGTTGAAACCATTGAAAGGACCGTCTATTACTTTTATTGTTTCCCCTAAATTGAATGGTATCGCACGAGTATCAGTACTTACAGCCAATTCATCTACTTTGCCTAACATTCTGTTCACTTCAGAAAGTCGTAATGGCACTGGCTCTCCTCCTTTTATTTCACCTAGAAAACCAATAACACTTGTTATAGATTTTATAATATGAGGAATTTCTCCAATTAGATTCGCTTCAATCATTACATAACCCGGAAAATAAACTTTATCCTTGATTATTTTTTTTCCTTCTTTTACGGAAACAATTTTCTCAGTAGGAACTAAAACTTGCGAAACATAATCACCCATCCCTAATCTAGCGATTTCAGTTTCGATGTAAGCCTTCACTTTATTTTCTTGCCCGCTTACAGCTCGAACCACATACCACTTTTTCATATTAATATCTGCCATAACAAAAAATTATGCTTTTATCCAGTTAAAAAAACCAGCCAATGTTTTTGCGAAAACCTCGTCAACTCCCCATGTTGCCAAAGCAAACAATACGGAGAAAACAGCAACAACAATCGTTAGACGTTGTACTTCGGCCCATTCTGGCCAAGTCACATTTGATTTTAATTCTTCAAATGCTTCTGATATGTAATTAACAACTTTTGTCATTGTGATTTATTTTTTTGGCACGGGCGGAGGGATTCGAACCCCCATCAACGGTTTTGGAGACCGCTATTCTACCCTTGAACTACGCCCGTTCGTTAAAAGCCAGTAACAACCCAAAGGCGTTACTGGCTTCATAAATTATTTGTTAGGATTATGCTACTATCTCAGTTACCTGACCAGCACCTACTGTTCTACCACCTTCACGGATAGCAAAACGTAAACCAACGCTTAATGCAATTGCACTAAGCAATACAACATCAATTGTTAAGTTATCCCCAGGCATAACCATCTCTACACCTGTTGGCAAAGTGATGATTCCTGTTACGTCAGTTGTACGAACGTAGAACTGTGGACGGTAGTTATTATGAAATGGTGTGTGACGACCACCTTCTTCTTTTTTCAAGATATAAACCTCAGCCTTAAATGTAGCATGTGGTTTTACTGAACCTGGCTTACAGATTACCATTCCTCTTTTGATGTCTTCTTTTTGAATACCTCTTAAAAGGATACCTACGTTATCTCCAGCTTCACCTCTATCAAGGATTTTACGGAACATCTCAACTCCTGTAATAGTAGAAGTTAATTTTTCAGCTCCCATACCAATGATTTCTACTGCATCTCCAGTATTAGCAACTCCTGTTTCGATACGACCTGTAGCTACAGTTCCACGACCAGTGATTGAGAATACGTCTTCAACAGGCATTAAGAAAGGTTTTGCAACGTCTCTAACTGGCTCTTCGATCCAAGCATCTACAGCTTCCATCAATTCAATAATTTTTGGTACCCATGCTGGATCGTTGTTTAATCCACCTAAAGCTGAACCTTGAACAACAGGACCATTATCTCCATCATATTCGTAGAAAGATAATAAGTCTCTAATTTCCATTTCAACAAGTTCTAATAACTCTTCATCGTCAACCATATCCACTTTATTCATGAATACAACCATTCTAGGAATACCAACCTGGCGACCTAATAGGATGTGCTCACGTGTTTGCGGCATTGGTCCGTCTGTAGCAGCTACAACAAGAATAGCACCATCCATTTGAGCAGCACCTGTAACCATGTTTTTTACGTAATCCGCGTGACCTGGACAGTCAACATGTGCGTAGTGACGGTTAGCCGTTTCATACTCAACGTGAGATGTATTAATTGTAATACCTCTTTCTTTCTCTTCTGGAGCGTTATCGATTTGATCAAACGATTTTGCTTGACAGTAACCTGCATCTGACAATACTTTTGTAATTGCAGCAGTTAATGTAGTTTTTCCGTGATCCACGTGCCCAATTGTTCCTATGTTTAAGTGGGGTTTGTTCCGGTTAAAATTTTCTTTTGCCATTTTACTTAATTTTAATCTTAGTTATTTATTTAGTGTTCGAATTTATTCTTTTTTGAGCCAACTACGGGAATTGAACCCGTGACCTCTTCCTTACCAAGGAAGCACTCTACCTCTGAGCTAAGTCGGCAGAGAATTCATTTTAAAAATCTGTTTTTATAATTAAATAAATTCTGAAATTTAAAATTATTTCTAGTGGGGAGAGCAGGATTCGAACCTGCGAAGTTTACACAGCAGATTTACAGTCTGCCCTCGTTGGCCGCTTGAGTATCTCCCCTTTTTTATCAATATACCAAATAACATCCAAATTACATTGGAATAAAAGAGCCGGCGGAGGGACTCGAACCCACGACCTGCTGATTACAAATCAGCTGCTCTAGCCAACTGAGCTACGCTGGCAGTATCAATAAAAAAAGTCCGCTATTTCTAACGGACTGCAAATGTAGAAATTTTATCTCTCAATCAAAACATTTTTTAAAAAAAATTCAATATTAAATTTGATCCCTTATTTTTTCTTTCCTTTTTACCAATAATCGCTCTAAGGATTCCGCTGAAAGTTCTATTGATTCTTCAAAAGTTTTACACTGCTTTTTTACCAAAAAATCATCCCCGGGTACATTAATTTTAATTTCCACACATTTGTTTTCTTTATCACTTGTCTTTTCCACTTTCAAAAAAACATCCGCCGATACTATTTTATCGTAATACTTACCTAACCTGTCCATTCTTTCTTGAACAAAATCTACTAACTTTTTGTCAACATTAAAGTTAACTGCCTGAATATTTACCTTCATAATCATTTTAATTTAGGATTAAACATTTTTGAATTATTTTTGATTTCTTGGATGCGCCTCTTCAAATACTTTTTTTAGTTCCGCTAAACTGCTATGTGTATAAATTTGCGTTGACGCCAAACTTGAATGTCCTAATAATTCTTTTACTGAATTTAAATCAGCTCCGTTATTCAACAAGTGTGTCGCAAATGTATGTCGCAAAATATGCGGACTTTTTTTTACTTTTTCAGAGACCGTACTAAAGTACGAATTTATTAACCGATACACTAAGGAATCATTCAACTTTATCCCTTTTTTGGTGAGAAAAAATAAGTCGTTATCCCTAATTATCTCTAAATGCGCTCTTTCGTTAAAATATAAAATTAATTGTTCAGAAACAATTGGTAATATTGGAAGAATCCTTTCTTTATTTCTTTTGCCAAGTACTTTTATAGTACTATTTGATACATTTACATTAGCCGATTTTAAATGTATTAATTCCGTTCTTCTTATCCCTGTTGTATAGAATAAATCGATGATGAGTTTATTCCTTATCGCTTCAAAGCCTATAGGATTTTGTATTTGACTCAACAATTCCTCTACTTCTTTTTCAGAAAATGGTATTTGAAGATTTTTTGGGGTTTTTAATGCTTTGTGCTTTAGTAGCGGACTAACTTCTATTTGTTTGGTTTTCAAAAGGAATTTATAAAATGCCTTTAATGACGCAATCTTCCTATTTACGGATACATTAGACCTATTATTATCCACAAGCGAAACAATCCAATTTCGGATTTGACTGTAATTTACTAGCTCTATGTTTTCTTGATTGAATTCTGTTTTATTAAATGTTTCAAAGACCAGTATGTCATTCAAATAGGCATTTATAGTATGTGGAGAATATTTTTTTTCTAGTTCTAGGTAATCTCTAAATGATTGCAAGTTGTTAGTCATATAAAAAGTACTTTATTTTCCGCAATTACAAATCATAAAAAAACCGTTAGCATCAAAGGTATTAAACTTT
Organism: Flavobacteriaceae bacterium; assembly: GCA_947446635.1. GTDB lineage: Bacteria > Bacteroidota > Bacteroidia > Flavobacteriales > Flavobacteriaceae > Flavobacterium. The sequence continues at coordinate 65,058 of CANFHF010000002.1, read as the reverse complement.
GATAACTAACGGTATATTTTGGATAGTTATTATTTAACTTTCTAAATTGTCTCTCATATTCTGAATATAAGCCGCTTTTTGGATTTTGATTCTATTGGTTACTGATGGTTTTATAAAAGCAGTACGCGCTCTTAATTGACGAACAGTTCCTGTTTTATCAAATTTTCTTTTATAGCGCTTTAATGCTCTATCGATATTTTCTCCGTCTTTAATTGGTATAATTAACATAATATAGACACCTCCTCTCGTTAAGGCTGCAAAAGTATATATTAATTATGAGATATGAGTTATGAATCTTCAAATTATTTTAAAGAAGGTTGTAAAACAGCAAAAAAAATACTGTTCAAAAAAATATGAAAATGCCAATACATTCGCAAGTCTCTCCAAAAAGTGAAATGATCAACTCCTTAAATCATCGTTTTTTGAGTGTTCGATTTCAATAGTCAAAAAAATAATTAAAGCAAAATCATTCTCTTTTACATACCTTTGCCGACATGGAAAAAGAACATTTAATTTTTGGAATTCGAGCAATAATCGAAGCAATACAATCCGGCAAAGAAGTAGATAAAGTATTTATACAAAAAGAAATATCTGGTGAATTGATGAAAGACTTAATGAAAGTGATGAAACGTGCCAACGTAAACTTTTCCTATGTTCCTGTCGAAAAATTAAACAGACTAACGCCAAACAACCATCAAGGAGCAGTAGCTTCTATTTCCCCAATTGGTTTTATAGAATTAGAACATTTAGTAGATGCAACCCTTGCGTCTGGAAAAATACCTTTATTTCTAATTTTAGACCAAATCTCTGATGCTCGTAATTTTGGCGCCATCATCCGAACGGCTGAATGTACTGGCGTAAACGGAATTATCGTTCAAAAAGCAGGCTCAGCACCCGTTAATGGAGACACCGTAAAAACATCTGCTGGCGCTGTGTTTAATGTGCCCATTTGCAAAGTGGAACATATTAAAGACGCTCTTTTCTACCTGCAAGGATCGGGAATAAAAACAGTAGCCGCGACTGAAAAAACAGATCAAAATATATATGACGTTGATTTAAAAGAAGGCGTCGCTATCATTATGGGCTCAGAAGATAGAGGAATCAATCCTTCAGTACTTAAAATTGTAGATGAAAAAGCAAAACTTCCCATGTTTGGAACCATCGGTTCGTTGAATGTTTCCGTAGCTTGCGGTGCTTTTTTGTATGAAGCGGTTAGGCAAAGAAGCTAAATAGGCATCTGAAAATTATCGAATTAGAAAATGAATTAGAGTTCCGGCTTTGATTCATTTTTTTTGTTTTCAATAATGGTGTAATTTACAGGAAATTCAGATAAATAATATGAAGGAAATTCCTCTTGTGTTTCAACTATTGGAATATTAACAAAATTCCCGTTTTCATCAAACCGTTGCATAAACTTATCTTCTTGCGGATTAAAATCAGGATGCTCCCATTCGTATTTAATAATCTTCTTATATTCGGGTGTTTTGTAAATTATCGAAAGAGCAAAACCGGCAATCAACCCGGCTAAATGCCCTTCCCAAGAAATTGCTGAATCCACTTTTGGAAAAATATACCAAATCAACCCCCCGTAAACCACCACCACAGTTAAGGACAAGGCAACCAATCTATAATATTTGGTTTGAATTCCTTTAAAAAAAATAAAACTAACCAAAACATAGATTAAACCGCTAGCGCCAATGTGATAATTAGCTCTGCCAATTACCCAGGTAATCAATCCCGAAAGTAAAATTCCGTAACCAATAACTACAAATGATTGTCGGGCATAAAAATAACGCAAAGCAGCCAACAAAATCAATAACGGAATCGAATTGTTATACAAATGCCCCATATTCGAATGAATAAATGGAGAGAAAATAATGCCCTGCAAACCCGAAAATGTTCTAGGATATATTCCGTTTTTGTCAAAATCAAAGCCAAATCGAATTTCTAACCAATAGACAAACCAAAGAACCCATACGAAAAAAAGCGGCACTACTAAAACGGAATTGGTATATTTAAAATTATTATCGTTCATTAGGAATTCTAGATTTGCTGCGCCTGTTCTCCATTTTAGCTCGAGTTAGACTTCTGATTTTAGACTTACGCAAAAACGTATCCAAAAGCAATTTAGTGCTATTTTGTCATATTTAGAGTATAAAAAATAAAATAGATGCTGGTGACTATTTTTAGATTTAGTAGCTTCAAATAAAAATAGTAATTTTACCGGAGTTATTGATTCCTTTTAGAATGAAGAATAACGTTTTTTGAACCGAGCGCCAGCGAACTGGCATAAGCATTTCAGATTAAAAAAAATGGAAGCACCTTTAGCAGAGCGCATTCGACCACAAAAGCTGGAAGATTACATCAGTCAATCCCATTTGGTAGGACCAAACGGTTCATTGACGCAACAAATCGCAAAAGGAATTATTCCTTCCTTAATTTTCTGGGGTCCTCCAGGAACGGGAAAGACTACTTTGGCACAGATTATTGCACAAGAATCGAAACGCCCTTTTTATATTTTGAGCGCCATCAACTCGGGGGTGAAGGATATTCGGGACGTGATTGAAAAAGCAAAACAAAGTGGCGGACTTTTCACAACAAAAAATCCCATTTTATTTATAGACGAAATCCATCGGTTTAGCAAATCCCAACAAGATTCTTTATTGGCTGCTGTCGAAAAAGGATGGATAACGCTGATTGGCGCCACAACCGAAAACCCAAGCTTCGAAGTGATTCCCGCTTTATTATCCCGATGCCAGGTGTATGTTTTAAATGCTTTTACCAAAGACGATTTGGAAACATTATTACATCGTGCTTTGAAAACAGATCCCTTTTTGTCTACAAAAAATATTAGGCTAACCGAAACCGAAGCCTTATTACGACTTTCCGGCGGGGATGGACGCAAACTATTAAACATTTTTGAATTAGTCGTAAACGCTTCCGATGAAGACGAAATATCAATCACTAACGACCTCGTTTTTCAACTGGTACAACAAAACACGGTGTTGTACGACAAAAGTGGCGAACAACATTATGATATTGTTTCGGCATTTATAAAATCAATTCGAGGGAGTGATCCAAATGGCGCCGTATATTGGCTTGCCAGAATGATTGAAGGCGGGGAAGACGTGAAATTTATCGCGAGAAGAATGCTTATTTTGTCGAGTGAAGACATTGGAAATGCAAATCCTACCGCTTTTATCATGGCCAACAACACTTTCCAAGCTGTTGCCACCATTGGCTATCCCGAAAGCAGAATTATATTAAGCCAATGCGCCCTATATTTGGCAACTTCACCTAAAAGCAATGCTTCCTATTTGGCCATTGGAAACGCACAACAACTAGTAAAGCAAACGGGAGACTTACCCGTTCCTATTCATTTACGAAATGCCCCAACCAAGTTAATGAAGGAACTGGGTTATGGAGACGAATATAAATATTCGCACGATTACGCCAATAATTTTGCTGAACAGGAATTTTTGCCCGATGCGATTTCCGAAACGGTATTATACAATCCTGGAGACAATTCAAGGGAAAATAGCACTAGAGAATTTTTAAAAAACCGCTGGAAAAGCAAGTACGGATATTAATCCTGTATCGTTTTTTCAGGACTAGAAAATTTAAATTTACAATTCTTTTTTAGCCTATTAATGCTTGTCAAGTTCGCTATCTTGTCCTGTTTTCAATGAGTAGTAAGTATATTCGTCATCGTATTCATACCATTTATAAATTATTCGTTTAAATCTCAAATCATATAATTCAGCACTTAATGATCCTTGAAAATCCTCCTTATTGGCATTATCAGCAAACCGACCACCTTGAAATTCTAAAGTATTATATCCGTTGCCTTTTGGGGTAACTTTTATATTAAATTTCCAAAAATTATCTTTTAATAAGTCCGCATAATATTTTCGCATTTTTGGGAACTCTGATTTTTGGAGAGCAATAACTTTTGCCTTTAGTTTTTTTCCTAAAATATTAATTTCATCGTTTTTTTGACTCTCGGCTTTCTTAATATATACGCTCCAAAGTGTAAAAAAATTCAATTCTATTGCAATTTCACTACTGCCTGCTTCTAATTTATTTTCTATGGATGATTCTAAAATATAATCTCTAGAAGGAGCTCTTCCATGGACATCAGCAATCATACTTTCTAATTGTGATTTGAATTTCACTTGTTCCTTTTTTTTAATTGCAATTTCTTTGATGCTATCCTGTTTTGATTTATCTAGTGCTTTCTGTAATAATAAACTATTTATTTTAGTAATCATGCCTTGTGCTACATTATAATTTTCATCAGTTTTTTCTATTTCTTTAAAACAAATTAAAGCAACATTATATTTTTTATTATTAAAATATTCTATTCCTTCATCATATTTTTTTGTGCAACTTGATAGTAGAATTATTAGTCCGAATATAAGTGTTTTGAAATTCATTTTTTGCTTCATTGTATCTATTTTTTTATAGGATTTAGCTTTCTAAACTGTCATACAACTTGTATATATACGCAGAAATTACCTATTTTATGCTAATTTGACTGTTATACGCATGTTTTTGGTGATGCTCTTGCGATTTATTCTGTTTTCAAATATATACAATTTTGGCTGCAAATCTTCAAAAGGATTTTTCTAATTTAAAAATCAATAATCCCCCTATTTCCTAAAAATGTATATCTTTATCAAAACCAAAAAATCAACTCACTATGCAAGACGACAACCAAGACCATTTTAAAAGAGAACTAGGATTACTCGACGGAACCATGCTCGTGGTGGGCTCGATGATAGGTTCGGGGATATTTATTGTAAGCTCAGACATTGCCCGACAAGTGGGCTCGGCAGGATGGCTGACCTTGATTTGGGTTATCTCAGGATTAATCACCATGATTGCCGCCGTGAGTTATGGCGAATTGAGCGCCATGTTTCCCAAAGCGGGAGGACAATATGTCTATCTCAAAGAAGCCTACAATAAACTCATTGCTTTTCTCTACGGCTGGAGTTTCTTTGCCGTAATTCAAACGGGTACCATTGCCGCAGTGGGTGTTGGTTTTTCAAAATTCGCCGCTTATTTGATTCCGTCTTTGAGTGATGAAAACATTCTTTACGAAGTAGGAACTTTTAAACTCAATGCAGCGCAAATTGTTTCTATTATCACTATTATTCTTCTGACCTATATTAATAGTCGTGGTGTAAAAAACAGTAAAACCATGCAAACCGTTTTGACGGTGATTAAGATCTTGTCTTTGTTTGGCTTGATTGTTTTCGGTTTTCTTCTCGCTGCCAAAGCAGATGTTTGGAATGCCAACTGGGCAAATGCTTGGAGTCCCCGTGCTTTTAATACCGATAATGGTTCTTGGCTACCCATTGGCGGAACGGCCTTGATTACCGGAATTTCGGCAGCCATGGTTGGTTCTTTGTTCTCGAGCGATGCTTGGGTGGGCGTTACTTTTATTGCCGGTGAAATTAAAAATCCAAAACGCAACGTAGGACTAAGTTTATTTTTGGGAACTTTTATTGTGACTATTATTTATGTCTTGACCAATCTGATGTACTTGGCTGTAATTCCTTTGGATGAAATTGCCACGGCAAAATCCGATCGAGTTGCCGTGGTGGCTTCGCAATATACTTTTGGCGATATGGGAACCATTATTATTGCGGTAATGATTATGATTTCGACTTTTGCCTGTAACAATGGTTTGATTATGGCGGGCGCTAGAGTATATTATACGATGGCAAAAGACGGTTTGTTTCTGAAAAAAGCAGCCGAATTGAATGATGCTAGCGTTCCAGCTTGGGCACTTTGGGTACAATGTATTTGGGCTTCGGTTTTGTGTTTGACAGGAAAATATGGCGATTTGTTAGATTTCGTCATCATCATTGTATTGATATTTTACATTTTGACTATCTACGGCATATTTATTCTTCGCAAGAAAATGCCCGATGCCGAAAGACCTTATAAAGCTTTTGGTTATCCTTTGCTGCCTTTATTGTATATTGTCATTGCTTCGGCAGTTTGTGTTTCCTTATTGCTGACTAAATTCTCGACTTGTGGTTGGGGTGTTTTGATTATGCTTACGGGAATTCCAATCTACTATTTGACAAAACCGAAGGGATAATTTGGTTTGATTATAAGTTCTCTATTAGAATAAGTCAAATTGAATAAAAACAATAAAACCGTCCCGATATCGGGACGGTTTTATTGTTTTTGGGTTGGAAATGTTAAAGGATTATTTGTAATAATTGCCCGTTTTTGCCCATCATTTCAATTCGCATACTTTGGTTCTCGTCTTTTTGATTCAAAAGTTTTGAAACCGTTTCGATGTCGGTTGCTTTTACATTGTCGATGCTTAAAATAATGTTCCCTTTAAGTTCTTCCTCATATTGTTTCAAGTTTTCATTACTTATGGATTTTATTTTTACGCCATAGTTCAAATGAAATTTCTTTTTGTCATTGGCGTCTATATTTTCTAATTCCATGCCTTTGAATTCCGTACCAAATAATTCGTTTTTGCTTAAAATAACAGGGGTTACTTTGTTTTTACCATCCCGAATATAGGTTACTTGCACCTTATCGTTGGGTCTTTTAGTGTTGATATAACCCGAAAGATCGGCAAAAGTAGCTATGTTTTGGTCGTCTAATTTTATAATAATATCCCCTTTTTGGAGGCCTGCTTTTTCGGCTCCAGATTTTGTATTCACTTTTTTGATGTAAAAACCTTGTGTTTCGTTAACTCCCAATTCTTTAGAAGCAGCAGCGTTCAATTCGCCTCCTTCAACTCCTAAAATACCTCTTTGTACGTTTCCAAATTCCATAATATCCTCAATTATTTTTCGAGTAATATTCGAAGGAATCGCAAATGAATAACCCGTATAACTTCCTGTTGGAGATGAAATCATGGTGTTGATGCCTATTAATTCACCCTTAGTATTGACTAATGCTCCACCACTATTTCCAGGATTTACGGCCGCATCGGTTTGAATGAAGGATTGAATACCGCTCGTATCTAAATTTCTGGCTTTTGCCGATACTATTCCGGCAGTTACCGTAGAGGTTAAGTTATACGGATTTCCAACAGCCAAAACCCATTCGCCAATTTTCACCGAATCGGAATTAGCAAAAACGGTATAAGGCAATTTTTCATCGGCAGTAATTTTCAATAATGCAATATCCATTTTAGAATCGGTTCCTATTAGTTTTGCAGTATATGACTTTTTATTATTCAAGGTGATTTCAATTTCAGAAGCATCTTTTATCACATGATTATTGGTTACAATATACCCATCTTCAGAAATAATTACTCCCGAACCTGTTCCCACTTGCTCTTGGGATTGTTGTCCGCCAAAGCCATAAAAGAATTCCATCAAGGGATTATTAATAGTTTGTCGGGATACATTTTTTACGTGAACCACGGTATGTATGGTTTTGTCGGCAGCTTCAGTAAAATCGACCGCATCTGCCGATAATCCGACCGTTCTCCCATAGGAGTTAGGTGCATCAGTAACAATTGAAGTTTTGTTTGTAGAAAAATAGCCATTGTTGTCAAATAACAATTTGTAAGCACTAAGAGTAACAACTCCACTTAACAATGACACTAGAAATAGACTTGAAATTCGATTCATGATAGTATGATTTTGATGTTATTGAAGGTAAAATTATAAATTTTCATATTTCAAAAAAACAGTTTAACGTTCTTTAACAATGATTAACATTTCATTAATAGTTTGTACTTTTGCGCAACCCAATACAAGTAAAAATGCAAATAGAGTTTTATAAATACCAAGGAACTGGAAACGATTTTGTGATGATTGACAATCGGCTAGATATTTTTCCAAAGGAAAATACAAAGCTCATTGCTCATTTGTGCGACATACGATTTGGAATAGGTGGTGATGGGCTTATTCTATTGGAAAACGATTCCGATACGGATTTTAGAATGGTGTATTACAATTCTGATGGAAATCAAAGTTCTATGTGTGGCAACGGAGGTCGTTGTTTAGTGGCTTTCGCCAAAAAGCTAAATATCATCAACAATAGCTGTACTTTTATTGCGACTGACGGGGTGCATCATGCCACAATAGCGAGTGATGGATTGGTTTCCTTGCAGATGATTGATGTTACTCAGGTAAAAATCACTTCAGAATACGTATTTCTTAATACGGGTTCTCCACATCACGTGCAATTGGCAGAAGATTTGGAACATTATAATATAAAAGATAACGGTGCTGCCATCCGATACGGAGCCTTATACGGAAAAGACGGCAGTAATGTTAATTTTGTAAAACAAATTGACGGCAGTACTTTTTCCCTTCGTACTTATGAAAGAGGTGTGGAAGACGAAACGCTTTCCTGTGGAACTGGTGCAACCGCTGTCGCCATTGCGATGAATGCCATAGGGAAAACTAATGCTACTTCCATACATTTGAATGTACAAGGGGGAAAATTAGAAGTTTCTTTTGATAAAAAGGATAACCAGTTTACCAATGTTTTCTTGAAAGGACCAGCGGAATTTGTTTTTAAAGGTGAGGTTGAAATATAATATCAAAAATGATCACATTAAAAGGCGAAAACATCTACATTCGAGCATTAGAACCCAATGATTTGGAATTTGTATATGCAGTCGAAAATGACCAAAGCATTTGGGAAGTAAGCAATACCCATACGCCTTACAGCAGGTTTTTGGTAAAACAATACCTCGAAAATGTGCATCAGGATATTTATGAAGCCAAACAATTGCGATTGGCGATCTGCCAAGATCAAGATTTTCCTGCTTTGGGGTTAATCGATTTATTTGATTTTGACCCAAAGAATAATAGGGCCGGTTTGGGTATTGTGATTCAAGGAAATGAAAATAGAAATCAGAATATTGGTTCCGAAGCTTTAGATTTGTTAATCCGATACGCTTTTCACCATCTTAACTTGCATCAATTATATGCAAATATTAGCATCGAAAACAAAGCTAGTATAGCTCTTTTTACTAAATTTGGCTTTCAAAATATAGGCGTGAAAAAAGATTGGATGTTTGTAAATGGAGTTTATAAAGATGAAGCTGTTTTCCAATTAATTAATAACAATTTTTAAATTTTTAGTTTTGAACTTTAAAAAAAATATAACAATACTATCCGTTATTTTAATATCAGGATTGCTGATTTACGGATTTATTTTGGCCCACCAAATTTTTTCGGATAACACTAAATTTTCGGAAAAGGAATTATATGTATACGTCCCAACAGGAGCTAACTATGAGGATGTCAAAAAAATAATCAGTCCTTTTGTGGAGCGACTAGATCGTTTTGAAATGGTGGCGAACAAAAGAAGTTATCCTGAAAACATAATGTCAGGTCGTTTTTTATTTGTCAAAGGAATGAACAGCTATGAGTTGGTGAAAGCTTTGAGAAGTAATGTTCCTGTAAACTTGGCGTTCAACAATCAAGAACGCCTAGAAAATTTTGCTGGTAGAGTGGGTTCCCAAATAGAACCCGATAGTTTGAGTTTATTGAAAACCTTTAAAGATTCCCTTTTCTTAAAAGAAAATGGGTTTACGAATGAGAATGTCTTAGCAATGTTTATTCCTAATACCTATGAGGTTTATTGGAATATATCTTCTGAAAAATTTCGCGATAAAATGATAAAAGAATATCGGAATTTTTGGAATAAGGAACGAACCGAAAAGGCGGCAAAACAAGGATTATCACCAATTGAAGCAACGATTTTGGCTTCAATAGTGCACAAAGAATCCGTTAAAAAGGATGAAAGACCCAGAATTGCAGGGGTTTATTTGAACCGGATGAAACAAGAAATGCCACTTCAAGCGGATCCCACGGTAATTTACGCCATAAAAAAGAAGTCAAATGATTTTGACCAAGTGATTAAGCGGGTTTTTTATAACGACTTGACAATGACATCCCCCTATAATACGTATGTGAACATCGGTCTTCCTCCAGGGCCAATTGCAATGCCCGACATCACGGCACTTGAAGCGGTGCTAAATCCTGAAAAACACAACTTCATTTATTTTTGTGCTAGTGTGAATCGTTTTGGCTACCATGAATTTGCTGCTACTTTGCCGGAACACAATTTAAACGCAAAAAAATATTCGGATTGGATTGATAGTCAAGGTGTAAAAAGATAAGGTTTTAAAAAAAATAAATAAACTCAAGTTATGTGCTTATTTATATTATTCAATGCTTTTTCCTTCCTTTTTTAGCTGCTAAAACCCAAATAATTTTGATAAAATTTCTTTAATTTCGAGGTTGATTTGGCAACAATTAGTGCGAAACCTTCCTTTTTGGAATAAAATTACAAGTTATTTTTTAATTCAGGAAGACATCAACAATCATAAGTAAACACTAGCCTCAAGAGGTATTTTAAAGTTTGTATTTTGTGCTATTTGCATAAGTTTAATACATTGATTATCAATGATGTATTATTTATAGTATATTTGCACATAGAAATTTCTTAACGGGACAGCGTTTTGAAGAAAAACAATTTATGATAAACAAATGGTCTTTTTATACCAGTTTGACTATTATTATAGCTTTTTTAAGCTTAGGTTTTAAACCTTTCGATTTAGATTCCAACTCATGGTTTCTCACAAATAAAACCGATGGAACTCACTACTTATTTCCATCTCAAAAACAAAATGAACATACTAATTTGACTGTTCCTTTTACAGGAAAGTACTTTATTGGTTATAAGGAAGCGATTGCATTCAAGGAATCTCAAGGTCAATACAAAAAAATCAATTCTCTAGGTTACTTGGGCAAATACCAATTTGGTATGGAAACCTTAAAAACCATTGGAGTTAACAATCGAGTAGCATTTTTGAATAATCCTAAAATGCAGGAAGAGGCTTTTGTTGCCCTATTATCAAAAAATAAATGGGAGTTGCAAGACGAAATCCAAAAATATGACGGAAGAATCCTCAATGGAATTAAGATTACAGAGTCTGGAATCTTGGCTGCTGCACATCTAGGAGGAGCGGGTTCTGTTAAAAAATATTTCCGAAGTAGTGGAAAAAGATTTATGAAAGATGCTTTTGGGGCTTCTGTGAGGAGTTATTTGAAAGCCTTTAGTGGTTATGAAACCTCATTTATAGTTGCTGATAATGATGCAAATGTTTATTAGAAAAAATATATCCTTAAAAAAAGAGGGCTAAAATCACTTTTAGCCCTCTTTTTTTTAAACCTTTTATTAGAGTCCTTTAACAATTTCTCCGTTTGGACGAACAACCAATTTGCGAACTTCTTTATTTTTTTTAATCTTAAGATTATATTGTTTTTTAATAATATCCCCTTCTTCTTGGGTATAAAGGAATTTGTCATTAACAATAGTCCATCCTGGGAATTTTTTATAAACTGAATAGATCACTTGACTAGGAAGTACTACGTTTTTATAATTTTCAACAACGCGAATTAATTTTCCTTTTTCATCATAAGTTGCGGATAAAGTCCCTTTTTTTATTTGCATAACCAATAGGTATTCGTCATAATCTTCATTGTCTTTTCCTAAGTCATAGGCAATAAATTTTTCCTGAACTCTTTTAACATTGCCGTCTGGGTTTTTATCTGGAATATATACAGAAAAATCTGCTCCTGCTTTCTTAATTACAATTTCTGGTAAATTTATCACGTCTATTTTCCCTTCTTCTTTCTGGGGTTTCTTTTGAGAATAAGAGTAAATTACAAAGCCAAAAAACAATAAAAAAACAATAAGTGATTTCATGATATTTAGATTTTTAAATTAATACTATTTTTTGATGAATTAGCAGACTAAGTTCTAAATGAAATTATAAATTTAAATTCAATTTATTGAATGTCAATTATTTAAAAAACATTTTAATTTTAGTTCTATATAAAGTTAGCTTTTTTATTTTGTGATTTTAGTTAATATAATCTTTAATTTATGTTAAAATAACGGATATATTGTAGGATCTAATTAATGCAAATTACCCCTCAAATTATAGATTTAAATTGGAAGAAGTTAAAATTATATAGTTTTTGAAATATTATAAAAAAAGAAGTTGTAAGTGGGTATTGAATACTTCTATCTTAATGATTTTCATCAATTACATTAGAATTTCAATAATTTGCTGCTACATTTTGTGGATGATGAATATGGTAGGGCGATTGTGTAAATCAACCTTTATTTTTTTCCATTCAGATGCCCGCATTGTTTTTATGTATTCTGTTGGCAAGGTAATATCTGTGGCAATGCAAAGATGAGTTGATGGGTTTAAGGCTTGTAAAATATCTTCGAGCATTTTGTTGTTTCTAAAAGGCGTTTCAATAAAAATCTGGGATTGGTTTTTGTCTTGAGAGATTTTTTCCAAATTTTTTATAGCTATTTTTTTTTCGGTTTTATCAATAGGTATATACCCATTAAATGTAAAACTCTGCCCATTCATACCAGAGGCCATAATAGCCAAAAGAATAGATGACGGACCAACTAATGGCACTACCTGAATGCCCTTTTCATGTGCTAATTTTACGATGACAGCACCAGGATCAGCCACTCCAGGACAACCAGCTTCACTCATCAAGCCAATATTTTTTCCTTCAAGGCAAGGCTGTATCATTTTTACGTGTTCAGAATCTTCGGTATGTTTGTTTAAAGTGCTTAGAATAAGAGAAGATTGGATTTTTTCAGGCTGAATACTCTTAATAAATTTTCTTGCAGTTTTTTCGTTCTCAACGATATAATCATCAATAAAGTCAATGGTTCGTTTTACAGTTAGCGGCAATACATCTTCAGGATTAATTTCTCCTAAAGTTGTTGGAATAAGGTATAGTTTTCCGTAAAATGAAACTGGCTTCATGAGTATTGCTTTTAATATACAAGTTGATAAAAATTGGGATTTACCTTATTTCTATAGTAGAAATCAATTATTTAAATATGTTTTTTCATTAGTTTTATGGCAATTAAATCGCAGGCTTCATTGAGCATCTGATAAACCAAATCAAATCCGTTTTGCAAACCATAATAAGGATCTGGTACATCCACATTTTCATTTGGAAACAAATCATTCAAAATTAGTTGTACTTTTTTATTATGCTCTTGGTTTTCGGAAAGTTCAATTATATCCTTATAATTAGTGGAATCCATAACGTATATATAATCAAAAAAATCAAAATCATTTTTTGTAAATTGTCTGCATTTTTGACTAGAGATTATAATTCCATTTTTTTTAGCAGTACTGATAGATCGTTCATCGGGGGCATTACCAATGTGCCAAGAGCCTGTTCCTGCGGAATCTACTTTAAATTTATTTTTGGGAAGTTTTGAAGCTAATATTCCTTCAGCTAAGGGAGACCTGCAAATATTGCCTAAGCAAACCATTAAAATTTTGATGGGCATAGTGCGTCTATAGCGTTAATTTTAAGTGGATGTCTTCGACAAATTTTTTGAATTGTTTGTCAGTGGCAACTAAATTATCAACGGTTTTACAAGCATGCAATACGGTAGCGTGATCTCGATCCCCAATTTGAGAGCCAATATTTGCTAGGGAAGCTTTTGTAAATTTTTTAGCAAAAAACATAGCTAATTGTCGGGCTTGCACAATATGTCTTTTTCTAGTTTTTGATTGGAGTGTTTCTAAATCCAATTGGAAATAATCAGAAACAATTTTTTGGATGTAATCGATAGAAATTTCTCGTTTTACATTTTTCACAAATTTCTCAACAACATTTTTAGCAAGTTCTAGTGTCACTTCTTTTTTATTGAAAGAAGATTGTGCAATCAAGGAAATAATAGCACCTTCTAGTTCGCGTACATTCGATTTAATATTTCGAGCCACATATTCTATTATTTCTTCTGGGATCTCTACACCATCACGATATAATATATTTTTAAGGATTGAAATTCTAGTTTCATAATCAGGTTGATGCAATTCTGCCGACAATCCCCATTTAAAACGGGATAATAATCGTTGCTCGATGTCTTGCATATCAACTGGCGCCTTGTCTGAAGTTAAAATAACCTGCTTGCCATTTTGATGTAAATAATTGAAAATGTGAAAAAATACGTCTTGTGTCCCAGTTTTTCCTGAAAGGAATTGAACATCGTCAATGATTAACACATCTATTAATTGATAAAAGTGGATAAAATCATTTCGATTATTTTTCTTTACCGAATCGATATATTGTTGGGTAAAAATTTCCGCTGAAATATATAAAACGGTTTTTTCCGGATATTTATCTTTTATTTCAACTCCAATAGCGTGTGCTAAATGCGTTTTACCTAAACCAACTCCTCCAAAAATTAACAAAGGGTTAAATGAGGTGCCTCCAGGTTTATTAGCTACAGCCATACCTGCTGAACGAGCGAGTCTATTAGAATCTCCTTCCAAAAAATTATCAAAACTATAGTTAGCATTGAGTTGTGATTCTATTTTTAAATTTCGGATTCCAGGAATAACAAATGGATTTCTTAATTCTGGATTGAGGTTTTTAAAAGGAGCGTCAACATCTTGGGGCTTTAATGCAACCCGATTTGCACTAGGTAATTGTTCTGTAAAGGGCTGTTTATTTCCATAAGTGTTCTCCATTTTGATTTTATAGAGTAACTTTGCATTTTTTCCAAGTTCTTTTGTTAGTGCTACTTTTAATAATTTAACATAATGTTCTTCTAGCCATTCGTAGAAAAATTTACTAGGAACCTGAATATATAAAGCGTTATCGGTAAGTTCAACTGATTTAATTGGTTCGAACCAAGTTTTGTAAGCTTGGTCTGCAATGTTATCTTTGATAAAAGATAGGCAGTTTTCCCATACTGATTGAGCACTCTTATTCATAAATTTGGTTAAATATGTTTGATTTTGGGGTATTTCTAAATAAAAAAAAGGATGGAAATATTTTAATTTATTTGGATTACAAAAGTGTGAATAAATTTCCCTAAAAAAAAATATTTTTGTAAAAATTTATATAAAATAATATTGTATGATACTTTTAATTTTTTAATACTTAATTTAATGGAATATCATCAAATTCAAATACGAGTTCGTTACTCAGAAACAGATCAAATGCGGGTTGTTTATCATGGTAATTATGCTCAATATTTCGAAACTGGCAGAGTTGAATGGCTCAGAAACAAAGGAATTTCTTATAAATGGATGGAAGACAACGGAATTATGCTGCCTGTAGTTTCCTTATCAATAAATTATAAAAAACCCGCCCGATACGACGAACTCTTGACGTTGAAAACAATATTAAAAAAACAAACATCAGTCAAGATTGAATTTGACTATGAATTGTTTAACGAAGAGGGCGAGTTGTTAACAACAGGGAATTCTATCTTGGTATTTGTAGACATGAAATCAGGTCGACCCGTCTCCCCGCCACCTTATATATTTGAACTTTTGAATAGCAATGGAAAATAACAACTTTTTATTGCTAAATGATTGAAAAAAATATTTTTTTTTGAGATTATAAAAAAGTTGGTATTATTTCAATTTCAAACATAGAGCTGAAAATATAAAATATTGTTTTTGCATTTTTTTTGCGAGTAACAATTTCAATTACGCAACTCATTTCTAAATCCTGTTTTACAATTTCCAGATTTTTTTCCTTAATGACCCTCATTACTTTATTGATGTTCTTGTAGTCGAAAGAAACAAGATAATGAATGTCAATTGATTTTTCTATTATTTCGCAAGATTCTAATGTTAATTGAGCGGAAGTTTTATAAGCCGAAATCAATCCCCCAATGCCTAATTTTATTCCACCAAAAATTCGGATAACGACAATTAAAACATTAGTAAGTCCAAAAGATTGAATTTGACCATAAATGGGCATTCCAGCACTATTACTTGGCTCACCATCATCATTTACCCTGTAGATTAGTGTTTCAGTGCCAATTTGATACGCATAACAATAATGCACTGCATTAGGATATTTTTTTCTTAAACTATCAAGTATCAATTTTACTTCACTTTCCGATTGGATTGGAAAGGCATAGCCAAAGAATTTGCTGTTTTTTTCTTTAAATAGAATCGACTCCGAAGTAAAAGCGATGGTTTTGTATGTGTCTTGAGATTCCAAAAATAATTCAGGGATTTACAGTATTTTTTTTTCGAATAAGTCCACTACATCTTCCTCTCCAACCTGTAAGTTCCAAACGTTAAATCCAAGCAAAAGTGCCGCATCAGTATTTTCCTTTTTATCATCTATAAATAAAGTGCGTTTTGGAGACAATTCATATTTTTGGATAAGATAATTAAAAATAGCTGCATCTGGTTTTCTTAATCCAATTTCGAATGAAAAATAGACTTTTTCAAAACATTGATAAAAATCACTATAAAAGGAAACCCCGTTTTTTTGCTCGAAAGTATCAATGTGAATGGAATCCGTATTACTCAAAAGAAACAATCGGTATTTTTTCGAAAGCTTTTGAAGGAATTCTAATCGATACAATGGAAAGTCTAAAAGAATGGCATTCCAGGCTCTTGAAATTTCATTTATAGAAGCTTCTGGAAGGTGTTGTTGAATACCAAGCAGGAAATTTTCTTCGGAAATAAGACCTTTTTCAAACTGCATATTTAATTGATTCAGGTCTTCATTCCATTCTTTTAAGCCTAATTTTTCAAGTCCAACAATAGTAGCTTGTTTGTCTAAGTTGATAAAAACATCTCCAAAATCAAAAATAATAGTATTAATCATGATTGCCGAATATTATAAGTTCATCATTTTCTATATAATATTTTTTACTGTTTTTCAATGCTAGAATTGGCGCTTTTATTCCCGTTTTGAATTGGTTATTTCCAGTAAATATTCGGGCTTCATCCCAAAGGTTTTGGTCAATAAAAGTCTGTATCGTTTGCCTGCCTCCTTCAATAATTAAGGATTGGATCTTGTGTTTATGTAGTATTTCCATTATTTGGAGTGGTATATTTTGCCCAAAATCAATCACCTCAAAGATAATGTTTTCTAAATTAATTGAAGTAATCGATTGACATAAAATAATTGTTTTTACTTGATTGTCAAAGACATGACTATTCTTCGGAACGCGGTTGTTTTTATCCAAAACAATTCTGATGGGATTATTTCCCGACCAATCTCTCACGTCAAGCCTTGGATTGTCATCAATGACAGTTTTGGTTCCTACTAAAACAGCTTGTTCCTCACTTCGCCATTTATGAACTAACTGACGTGAATACTCATTGGTAATCCAGACCGGTTTTTGTTCTTTGCGAATAATTTCAGAAGGGGCAATAAATCCATCTTGACTCTGGGCCCACTTCAAAATAATATAGGGTCTTTTCTTTTCGTGAAAAGTAAAAAAACGTTTGTTTAGTTCTTTACATTCTTTTTCAAGAATTCCAACTGTGACTATCACTCCAGCTTCAATTAATTTTTTGATGCCATTACCCGCTATTTTTATGTTGGGGTCAACAGTTCCGATAACTACATTTGGGATTCCGTTTTTAACAATCAAATCACAACAAGGCGGTGTTTTTCCGAAATGACTACAGGGCTCTAAACTCACATAAATAGTAGCTTTTTTTAACAAATTTTTATCTTTAACCGAATTTACAGCGTTGACTTCCGCATGGGGTTCGCCCGCTTTTTTATGCCAACCTTCGCCAATGATTTTTCCGTCATACACAATCACGCTTCCCACCATTGGATTGGGGTAGGTTGTTCCTAAACCATTTTTTGCCAATTCGATGCAACGGCGAATGTATTTTTCATGTAGTTTCACAAATACAAAAGTAATGATTTTTGTGTTTAGGATTTAGTTTTGAATCTTTGGAAAATAACAATAAACAATTTCTATTTTTGTACCATAAAATTGAATTTTAAAACAAATTATTTTAATGAAAATTAAAGATTACAGGAGCCAATTTATTCAAAAAATTTCGTCCATTTACGATATTGGCGAATCGGAGAGTTTTTTCTATATGATTTTAGAGGAGAAGCATCAATTGAAACAAATAGACTTGGCTTTGAATCCTGATTTGATTTTTTCTGTAGAAGAAATTCAATTTTGGAATTCAATTTTACATCAATTGCAACAAGAAATTCCAATCCAATACTTATTAGGAAAAACCAGTTTTTATGGTTTAGATTTCGAAGTCAATGCTGATGTTTTAATTCCAAGACCTGAAACAGAAGAATTGATTGAATGGATTATAGCAAGTCATAAGACGAAAGACGAAAGTCCAAACACAAGAATATTAGACATTGGAACAGGAAGCGGCTGTATCGCTATTGCATTGGCGAAAAATATGCTGAACGCACAAGTTTTTGCAATCGATATATCGGAAAAGGCTTTGGCTACAGCCAAAAAAAACGCAATAATCAATGAAGTTACCATTACTTTTCTAGAAAAAAACATTCTTGAAACGGCAGATTTAGAACAGCAATTTGATATTATTGTTTCCAATCCGCCTTATGTTCGGAATCAAGAAAAAAAGGAAATCAAGAAAAACGTTTTAGACCACGAGCCTCATTTGGCGCTATTTGTTGAGGATGATGATGCCTTACTTTTTTATAAAAAAATAGCTGAATTGGCCAAAACAAATCTTGGTGAGGGTGGAAAATTATTTTTCGAAATCAATCAATATTTAGGAAATGAAACTGTTGATTTACTCCAAAAAATGAATTTTAAAAACATTGAATTGCGGAAAGACATTTATGGGAATGACCGGATGATTAAAGCCAATTTCAAATAGCCTATTCGATGTAATAACTATTCGTAGCGAAGTGCTTCAATGGGATCAAGCAATGCTGCCTTTATAGCAGGATACAAACCCGAAAAGATAGCCACGGCAAAACTAGTGGCAAAAGCTGCCATTATTGCGCTCCACGGGATTACAAAGTTAAAGCTCATAGCTGTTGCAATAGCATAGCCTATACTAATTCCAATACTAGTTCCAATAATGCCGCCCAATTGTCCAATGAGCAATGTTTCTATAAAAAACTGGAAAGCAATGGTGCTTTTTTTGGCGCCCAATGCTTTTCGAACACCTATTTCTCGGGTACGTTCCGTAACTGAAACAATCATAATATTCATCAAGGCAATAGACGACCCAAGAACTGTTATTATACCAATAATCCAAGAAGCTATTCCAAGATATTGAGTGATGCCTAGTATTTTGTTAATTAAATCATCGCTTCGCACAATGGCAAAATTATTGTCTTTTACTGGACTTAATTTGCGGACCCTTCGCATCGTACTATTAGCATTATCAATAGCTTGGCTTAACATTTCATTTTGGGCAACCATTACACTCATTGTATAATTTATTTTTGGGGATGTAAATAAAGATCGCGCCACCTGAATAGGAATTAATACCCTTAAATCCTGATTATTTCCAAACGTAGAGCCTTTCTCTTTCAACACACCAATAACTTTGAATTTGGCTCCACGAATTGAAATTACCTTGTCTAATGGGTTAACATCTTTTAATAATCCTTTTTCAAAATCGGAACCCACAATGCAATTATAGGTGTTGTTTTGAATATCGAATGAAGTAAAATTTCGACCAACACTAGTTTCTAAGCCAGAGTTTGCTATAAAATATTCATCAACACCAACAATCGAATTTTCCGGGTCAGTTTTAGAGGTTTCATATTTAATTTCTGCTGTAGAAGTTGCTATAAAAGAAATAGAAGTTTCGGCAAGTGGGTATTTATATTTATTTTTGAAAGCCACCGCTTCGGGATAGGAAATGATAGGGTTTATGACTTCTCTTAGCTGATCGCCATGACGTCTAATCGTATTTTCATATTGATTAATATTGAAAGTGTTCGCGCCCATTGAGGCAAATTTTGTTGAAATGGTATTTTCTAAAGCTGAAACAACCGTTAGAATACCAACCAAGGCGGTGATACCAATGGCGATGATTAATACCGTAAGAATAGTGCGCAACAATTGGGTTCTAATTGAACCTGTTGCAATTCTAATGTTTTCCCGGAATAGTTTAAACATAGTAGCTATTTGACACGAAAATACAATTTTTGTTACAAGTTTGCTTTAGAAAAAGGGATATTTATTTTAAAAATAAGATATTTGCAGAGAGAATTACGAATTTCAAATTACGATTTTGAGGAAATCGATTTTATTTTTTGAAAATCGTAATTCGTAATTCGTAATTCAATAAAATGGCTCATAAACCAAGTATTCCAAAAGGAACAAGAGATTTTTCACCGGCTGAGGTGTCAAAACGCAACTATATTCTATCGATTATAAAAAGCAATTTCGAGAAGTTTGGTTTCCAACCAATTGAAACCCCTTCGTTTGAAAACTCCGAGACCTTGATGGGAAAATACGGGGAAGAAGGCGACCGATTGATTTTTAAGATATTGAATTCTGGGGATTATTTGGCTAAAGCCGATGCTGTAATATTGGAAAATAAAGAAAGCAATAAATTGACTTTAAGCATCTCCGAGAAAGCCTTGCGCTATGATTTAACAGTTCCTTTTGCTCGATATGTGGTGCAACATCAAAGCGAAATTGAGTTTCCGTTTAAACGATATCAAATCCAACCCGTTTGGCGTGCCGATCGTCCACAAAAAGGACGTTTCAGAGAATTTTTTCAATGTGATGCCGATGTAGTGGGTTCAAAATCCCTATGGCAAGAAGTAGAATTAGTGCAATTGTACGATTCCGTTTTTACGGAATTAGGATTGGAAGGCGCAACCATCAAAATAAATAATCGTAAAATCCTTTCGGGAATTGCCGAAGTTATTGGCGCCAAAGATAAATTAATCGATTTTACCGTTGCACTAGACAAACTCGACAAAATAGGCGAGGACGGCGTAAAAAAGGAAATGATTGAAAAAGGAATATCGGAAGCTGCAATTGAAAAAGTGCAACCTCTATTTAATTTTACGGGAACAATTTCGGAAAAAATAAGTAAACTTTCTACATTATTAGCCGCTTCCGAAGAAGGAATGAAAGGCGTTGAAGAATTGCGTTTTATTTGTGACAATGTTACCAATCTTGGTTTGAATAAAGTAATTTTAGATTTAGATGTGACCTTAGCTCGTGGATTGAATTATTATACGGGGGCTATTTTTGAAGTGGCTCCTCCAAAACAAGTTGCCATGGGTTCTATTGGTGGCGGTGGAAGATATGACGATTTGACCGGAATTTTTGGGTTGAAAGACATGAGTGGCGTGGGCATTTCCTTTGGCTTGGATCGGATATATTTGGTTATCGAAGAATTGGATTTGTTTCCAAAAACTGTAACTTCAACATCAAAAGCCTTGTTTCTTAATTATGGGGAAAAAGAGGTGTTTTATGCGATGCAAGCTATCACTAAATTGAGGAAGTTTGGGATAAAAGTAGAATTATACCCTGATAATGTAAAGGTGGCAAAACAATTTCAACATGCCGATAAACGTGAAATTCCTTTTGCAGTTATCGTTGGAGAAACGGAGATGAGTGAAGGTAAATTTACCTTAAAAAACTTACTTTCCGGGGAACAATTTTCGCTTGATTTTGAGGATTTGAAAGCGGCTTTATTATAATTTTATTTTTCAAGGAATCATGATTTTCCTACTAAAAACTCCATTTGAAGTATTGATTTTTGTAATATAAATTCCTGCGCTTATGTTGAGAATTGGAATTTCAATGTTGTTTTGACCCAGGTTAGTGATTTCCCATTTGGAAATAAACTGACCTAGAATGTTAAATAATGAAACATTATAAACTGTTGATTCAGTAGAGGTATTTGTAATTTTTAAAGCACTACTTACATGCGAATATCTTGCTTGTATTTTGGCATTAGAATCATCCTGATTTTTTGCGTTGTCTTCCGGATGGTTTCTTTCTTTAAAGCATAGTAAAAAACGGTTGTCAAATTGTCCAATAGGAAGAACTATTTCGAATGTTTGGTCTTTTATATTATGGTAAATTTTAGTTTCTTTATCGTAGATATATACTTTTTGATTTTTGTCAAAGTTTTCTAATTCATCAATTGAAAAAATTACTTTTCCTGCTACATTCGTTTTTACACCAATTGGAAATACATCCTCTTTTTTGAAATAACCCACACCTTGGATTGCCAACGGAGTTTTACCGCATAGAAAATACATGTCATTTGCAAAATCATCTATATTCAATCCATCATACCCATAATCGAAATCTTTACTAGCATTTTCATTCATAAATCCTAACAAGGATTGACGGTGGTAATTTGCATTGGAATTATATCCAAGACGAATTTTCATGAAATTATCAACTTTTATGGGATCATTATTATTGTTAGATGCTACACTTGAACTTTTTGGTTTTTTAGCATTAGCCGTTATTTTATACATAACATTAGAAATACCAGCTTCGTCTTCTTTATGAAAACCCCTTTGTCCATTGTTAAAGATAATAGTTCCACCAGCTCCTGATTTTCCGGTCACAAAAAACCCTTGTCCAACTGGTATGAATTGGTTTGGCGCTCCTTTTGACGGTGTGCCTAAATGACTAATATATTCAACTCCTGCAGAGATTGGAGGAATTCCTCCTGTTAAATTTCTTTCGGCATAACCCCCTTGATACTCGCGTAAAATATGGGTGTTATTTGAAGTGTAATGTTCCCAAAAATATAAAGTACCATCAATAGAATTTGTGTTGTCTGTTATGAAAGCATTTGCATCTAGAGCAGAAGGATATGGATTTCCGGTTAACAAAAGTTGATCTGCTGCAACGGTATTGGTTGTGATTAATCCATTATTTGGTTTGCCTACAAATGTTAGGTTTTGAGTGCCAGAAATTGCTCCACTTCCTTTCATTGTAAATCCTTGACCTACTCGCAATGCACTTGTTTCTGTCAATTGAGACCAATTGGCATAAGCATTTGCATAATTATCAAATTTAAACAACCAATATTTTGCAATACTTATTGGGGTTGTTGGAGCGCCATTATAACCAGCAACCCAATTTATGTTTTGCGGAGTTGATGTTGTTCCATCTTTTAACATAGCGCCAATTGTATAATTGGTGTTATTTGCAATTATATTAACAGGACTTGTTGGAGAAGACCAGTAGTTGTAGTTATATAAATTAGATTGCCCTTGTTGGTCTCTTTCGATATAACCGGCACTTGTAGCGTCTAAATCACTTTCTGATGTTTGAAGCAATTGTGATTTTCCAACCAAATCTATTTTTCCATCTAATTTAAGATACCAATCATTTTGAATTTTAGTGTCATTATTCATGGTAATTGTTTTGCCAGGATCCACAATCATACCTATATCTATTGTGTTTACTGTCTCGGTAATATCATGTTTTACTCTTACAATAGACCAATTTTCCATTATATCTAACCCTCTGATGTCGTTTGTAGGGCTATTTACGGCTATTGCAAAATCTCCTGTTCTTTCTGTTATAAAAGGCATTGGAGCCTGTTGTATATTAATGTTTTTGTTGTTATAAATTTTTGCACCAGTTAAATCCGTTGCTGTTGTAGTTAGGTCATCAATGACATCATCTTTATATACATCCATTCTATAATAACGAAGTAGATTAGCGAAAGGCAAAGAGTTTGGCGTGGTAGCAATATTTTTTGGAACTATAGCACCTCGAATTTGCGAAGCGTTATTTTGAATTTCTTGGTAGATCATCCTTTGTAATTGAGAATCTGGTAATGCCATATTAAAAACACGTACTTCATCAATTTTACCTTTAAAATATTTAGCATTTGTGCTTGGGTCTTTTCCAATTGTAAAAAGTGATGTATCGGAAGCAATTCCTCCTGATGCGGAATGAGTTGCTACTATATCTCCATTTAAAAATAATTTTAAAATACTTCCGTCATAAGTAGTGGCTACATTGTACCATTGTGAATAGTTAAGAGGTGTCGCATATTTCAAAGTAGTATTATTTAAAACAACTTCAAGTTCTCTTGCACTTGTAATTCGTATTTGAAATTTATTTTGACCCATAATAACTCCTTCAGTGGTGAAATTAGGATTTAAATCAATCCATGCCATTAAAGACGAACTAGCCAAACCTCCTAATATTTCAGTGCTTTGTCCATAATCATTTCGACCATCAAAGTCTAAGAATAATTTAGTATTTAAATCTCTTGGGGATCCAAATTGTGCGATATTGGTATCAAACGAATCCAAAACTCCATCTTTATCGATATCAGTTGTGCCATCAAGGATTCCATCATTATTAGCGTCTAAAACTTTATAGTCATAGATTAACTTATTATTTGCAATGTCATAAGAAGAACCATTTGAAGTTGTGT
Organism: Flavobacteriaceae bacterium; assembly: GCA_947446635.1. Taxonomy (GTDB): domain Bacteria; phylum Bacteroidota; class Bacteroidia; order Flavobacteriales; family Flavobacteriaceae; genus Flavobacterium. Next base: position 40,871 of record CANFHF010000002.1, on the reverse strand, counting down.
CTAAATAATCAGGGATCCCATCAGTATCCGTATCTGTCAAAAATGCAGTATTAGAATTTACTGAAGAGGAGCCTTGGTTTAGATTTCCATATTGATTAGCTCCTGTTCCATAATCATAGATATCTAATATTCCGTCTCCAAAGCCTTCGTTTATTCCGTCACCATTCGTGTCTTTACTTCTAAAACTTTCAGTTTCTAAACCGTCGCCTACTCCGTCGCCATTGATATCACCGTCTCCATTATTATAACCCGTAGCGGCATTGCTATTTCCTGTTCCTGCTTCGTCAACATCAAATACACTGTCGTTATCGCTGTCTAAATCTATATAATTTGGAATTCCATCGCCATCAGAATCTAATGCTGGTAATGCTGCTGAAACTTCGGCTGCATCAAGTAAACCATTGCCATTTGCATCAATCCAAGCGGTGCTTATTTTACCTTTTCCATCGCTTATAGACCCAAGTCCAACTTCAACAATATCTGGAATGCCATCGTTATCTGAATCCAAATCAAAAACATCGGCAACACCATCCCCATCCCTATCACCTAAGGTTTGAGAAATTAAAATATCATCAATAGCTAAGTCATTTCCAGCTCCACCAGTTTCATTGTTTATGAAAATTACTTTGAAGGTGTTTACATTCAAGTTCAAATTTGCTGTAAATTGATACCAATCTCCTGAAGCGTTTGAAACAGAAGTTGGAGTAATTTGACCGGTACTTATAGATGTTAATAAATTGTCGTTTATATCTCTAAATTCAACTTTAATATTTGGCCTCAATCTAGTTGAAATACCGGGCGCATCGCTTCTGTCTAAATTAATAACCCAAAAGCTATAGGTTATTGGAATGTTAGGTAAAGCACCAGTTATTGAGGCTGTGTAAAAAATTCCAGGAGTGTAAGAAGCATTAAACATGGCCATCCTTCCGTTTGTATCTCCAGAAGTATGATCGCCTCCTGTGTACCAATATTGTGATGCCCAAGTTGCTATTTGCGCGCTAGAACCAACAGTGTATTCCCCGTCATTTAAACTAGTATCGCTTAATGATGGACATTCGGCGGTATTAGTTCCTGCTAATCCGTCAGCGTAACAATATGTAGTTGTTGCATCATAAGTTGTGTTTATTGTTGTTCTTGATCCAGTTCCAAAGTTTTCGTCTAAAAACTTATAATTTACTTTATGGCCATTTGCCAAATTACAATTTGTTTCTTCTGTAACGTCAAGAATTCCATCATTATCATCATCAATATCAATGTTGTCAAAAACGCCATCTCCATCACTATCAAAATAGGTCTGATTACCAGTTCCTTGAATTGCAAATACATAAGGGTTTTCATTGCCATCGTTATTAACTATTGAAATAATAGCGTTTTTTATTCCTGTTATACTTGGATCGAATGCAATTATAAAAGATGTACTTAAACCAGCTCCAAGAGTTGAACTTGGTGGTGTTGTAATTGAAAAATCACTTGCATTAGTTCCTGAAAAGGAAATAGCACCAATTGTTAAAGATGCTCCTCCTGTGTTTTGAACGGTGAAAGTTTTTGTAATTGCTCCTGAACTTACATCTACAGATCCAAAATTAGTATAGTCTATAACGGCAGGGCTGCTGTCACCAGATAAAATAGTTACTCCGTTTCCTTGAATGTTAATTTCTTGAGGTGCGATCCATGTAATAATAACTTGGCCTCTATATCCATTACCTCCAGTTCTAAGGGATCCAGTACCATTATTTCGACCACCACTTCCACCACCGCTTAGAGCAATTGCCGCTATTCCATTGCCAGACGTTGCAGTACCAATCGCTCCGTTACCTCCGCCACCTGTACCGCCAATTCCAGCATTAATTCCAGTTGTAGGAGCTGATCCAGAACTAGTGCTTCCTGCGCCACCACCACCCCCTCCACTTGTTCCAGATGTCCCGGATGTTGCGTCTCCAACTCCTCCTGCTCCACCATTATAGGTTGAACCTATTGTTGTGTTTGCTCCTAATCCATTTAATGGTGTTAAAGTTCCATTTGCATTACCTCCAGTACCACCAATTGCTGAAACGGGTGAAGTTGATGCGAATGTTGAGGTCCCTCCTATTCCTCCGTTAGCACCAGAAACACCTATTCCTCCAGCACCAACTGTAACTGAAATAGTTGCACCAGAAGTAACAGCTACTAAAGTAGTTTTAGTATAAGATCCACCAGCTCCACCGCCTCCTGTAGATCTGGTTAAAGTTGTACATCCACCACCAGCTCCACCGCCTCCCCAAGCTTCGACTGTTACGCTAGTAACTCCGGCAGGAACTGTAAACGTACCATTTGAAGTAAATGTTTGAGTTTGTGAAAACCCTAAAAAAGCAATAAAAAACATCCCAAAGACTAGGTATTTTATTTTTCTAAGGTTAATGCTTGTTTTCATTTTTTTTTTGATAAAAGCGATGATGAATCGGTATTGATTTTTTTTAAATTCTTTGATACAAAGTTACTAAATATTTGATTTTTAATAGTTTAAAAACAAATTTAATCGATTAAATACACAATATATTTTTAATTATAAGAAAAAAATTATATTTTATTTCTAATAATAATGCTATTTATCTGTAAGTTTTTCTGAAGTCTGAAATTGATAGTTTTAAAATGATAAATTGATCATTAACAACGGGTAAATTGTAAACTATTATTTTATTGAATGCACCAACTAAAAGATTATGAAATTTTCTAAAACTATTTTTTTTATAAAATATAAATGACAAAAAAAGTCAACAGGAAAAGTGGTGGATATTAGAAAAAATTCAGTTAGTTTCTATTGATATAATATTCATCAATAAATCTCTAAAATTTGTATTTAATGGATTTTTTTTGAACTTTTTTCATCACTCTTCCTCACTTGAATTTCTCACTTAAACAAAATGAGTTCTTGATTTTTTTGATAAAAAGGCATAAAAAACCCCCAATACTTTGTATATTAGGGGTTTGTTCTGGTAGCGAGACCGAGATTTGAACTCGGGACCTCAGGGTTATGAATCCTGCGCTCTAACCAACTGAGCTATCTCGCCAAATTGCTAAAGACTAAAGCCTTTTAATGCGGCTGCAAATATAAAAATTATATTAGAGGTTACAAGTTTATCTTGGAGAAAAAAAAATATTATTGAAAAGTCTTTTTTTTTGGCTTTATATTATATACATTCGAAAAAAAATTAAAATCAGCTCATGGATTTAAAAACACGATACGAAATAGAATTTCCTATAAACTCTTCGCCACAGCTTTTGTATCAGTACATTTCGACTCCTTCGGGTTTATCAGAATGGTTTGCCGACAATGTTAATTCTAGAGGTGAGTTTTTCACTTTTATTTGGGATGATTCCGAAGAAAGAGCAAGACTTTGCTCAAAAAAATCAGGAGAAAAAGTACGGTTTAAATGGATTGACGATAATAATAAAGACACCGATTATTTCTTTGAATTAAATATTTTAGTAGACGAAATCACAAAAGACGTTTCCTTGATGGTTATTGATTTTGCTGAAAAGGGAGAAATTGATGAAGCAACACTTTTGTGGGAAAATCAAATTTCAGATCTTAAGCATGTGATAGGATCTGTATAGTAATATTGTATTTATAACTTATATTTGCCCTAAACAAAATCTAGGGCTTTTTTTATGATTAATTTTAATGGTGGTATTGTGTCTAAAGACACTAGTTTATTGGCGCAAAATCGTGCTTTTTTATTTGGAGATGCCGTCTTCGAAACGGTTAAAATAATAGATTCTAAAATACTGTTTTTAGAAGATCATTATTTCAGACTGATGTCTTCTATGAGGGTCATCAGAATGGAAATCCCCATGAATTTTACCATGGAATATTTAGAAGGCCAAATTCTCACATTAGCAAGACGCAAAAACTTAACCCATTCCTCCCGTGCTCGAATTACAGTTTACCGGAATGATGGCGGTTATTATTTACCCCAAAACAATACTATTTCGTTTTTAATAAATATAGAAAACCTAGTTGAAAAAAGATATATCATCAGTCAAAAGGAATACATTGTGGACTTGTATACCGATTTTTATGTAACTCGACAATTACTTTCCTCTATAAAAACAACCAATAAAATTATTAATATTACAGGCAGTATATTTGCCAATGAAAATGGCTTGGATAATTGTTTGTTGTTAAATGACAGTAAAAATGTTATTGAAGCGCTACAAGGGAATCTATTTATGCTAAAAGGCGTTACATTAACCACACCTCCTATTTCAGAGGGGTGTTTGAATGGGGTTATGAGAAAACAAATTTTGGCTTTGGCTCGAAAAATAGAAAATTTAGAGGTTGTTGAGGGGGTAATCTCTCCTTTTGATCTTCAAAAAGCAGACGAATTATTTATTACAAACGTGATTAAAGGAATACAACCAATCACTAAGTATCGAAAAAAAGAGTATTCTACTGATTTCGCAAGAACAGTACTGCAAAAATTAAATGATTCAATAGCAATAAGTATTTAATTACCTTTTGATTTTGAGTAACTATTTTTTTTTAAGTTTTCATTTAAAAAATTCCATCATCATTGAAACTATAAAAACCATTTTCGGCAATAATGACATGATCCAAAACATTAATATCTAAGTTTTGACCTGCCGCTTTCAGCTTTTTTGTAATTTGTTTATCGGCATCACTAGGGATTAAAGTTCCCGAAGGATGGTTGTGACACAAAATCAATCCCGTTGCGCCCATTTCAAGAGCTACTTTAAAAACCAATCGGACATCAACTAGAGTTCCTGTGATTCCTCCTTTACCTAGCTGCGATTTGGAAAGTACTTTATTTGAATTATTCAAATACAAAACCCAAAATTCTTCGTGTGGCAATTCTCCAATGATAGGTTGCATCAACTCAAAAATCATTTTGCTGGACGTAATTTTCTTCAATTCCACCGCCTCCTCTGCCCTTCTCCGTCTACCTAATTCCATGGCAGCAATAACAGAAATGGCTTTAGCTTCGCCTATTCCTTTGAAATTCATTAATTGTTGAAGTGTCAATTTTCCTAAAGCATTCAAATTGTTGTCGACACTTGCTAAAATTCTTTTGCTTAAACCCACCGCCGATTCATTTCTACTTCCTGATCCGATCAAAATGGCGATCAATTCGGTATCGCTCAAAGCACTTTTGCCTTTTAGCATCAGTTTTTCGCGGGGCTTGTCGTCTTCAGACCAATTAGTTATTGGGAAACTGTTTTCTTCCATTTAATCATTTACTGGATTAACTCTTTTACCTCATCAAAATTTAATCCTCCATAATTTCCTGAACTCATTAACAACAAAGCGGAATTTTCAAAATTAAGATTAAAAAGATAGTCTTTAAAAACTGCTGAATTGGTATAAATAATCAGGTCTTTTCTATTGAAGGCGCTAGCGATTTGTTCGTAGGTTACTTCTTCAAGTTGCTTAATTTTAACAGCGTCTGGAGAATAGAAAACCACGGCTACATCGGCATATTCTAATGCACCTTCGTATTCTTTGAGAAATTCGGCATTCAAACTGCTATAGGTATGTAATTCCAAACAAGCCACCAAGGTCCGATTTGGGTATTGCTCTTTCACGGCTTTTGTAGTGGCAGCCACTTTACTTGGCGAATGCGCAAAATCTTTGTAAGCAACTTTAGTTTTACTCTCAGCTATTTTTTCCAATCGTTTTGAGGCTCCTTTGAAGCTGGCAATGGCTTCATAAAAATCGGCTTCATCAACGCCCATGTTTTGGCAAATCCATTTGGCTCCAGCCAAATTATTCAAGTTATGTGCACCAAAAACCTCTATTGGCATAGCGCCTTCTGGCGTTTCGAGAAGCGTAATACCATCTTTCACTTCATATTTTGGAGTGGTATATGGCATTTTACGAATTGGATTTGTAGCCGCTTCGGCAACACGTTTCACTTCAGGATCTTCCTCGTTGTAGACCAAAATTCCTCCATTAGTTATTTTGGCAATGAAAATTTCAAACTGCTCTACATAAAAATCATAGGTTGGAAAAACATTGATGTGATCCCAAGCGATTCCGGAAATTAAGGCAATATTGGGTTGATATAAATGGAATTTTGGTCTTCTATCTATTGGTGAAGACAAATATTCATCGCCTTCGAGTACTATAAAATCATTGGATTCGGTAAGGTGAACCATGGTGTCAAAACCTTCAAGTTGTGCACCCACCATATAGTCAACTTCAATATTATGAAAGTGCATCACGTGCAAAATCATCGAAGTAATGGTTGTTTTTCCGTGTGAACCGCCAATAACGACCCGGGTTTTATTTTTGGATTGTTCATAAAGAAATTCGGGATACGAATATATTTTCAATCCTAATTCCTGGGCTTTCAAGAGCTCAGAATTATCCGCTTTGGCGTGCATTCCTAGAATTACTGCTTCAATATCAGATGTGATTTTTTCAGGGAACCAACCCATTGCTCCCGGCAAAATACCTTTTTTCTCCAACCTTGTTTTTGAAGGCTCAAAAATAGCATCATCGCTTCCAGTAACTTGATATCCTTTATTATGCAATGCTAATGCCAAGTTGTGCATAGCGCTTCCGCCAATAGCTATAAAATGAGTTCTCATAAATTTATATTTTAATTTTTGCCGCTTTTTCAGGCAGATTCATTTTGTATTTGTACAAATTAGCCAGCATTTGAGAACCTTTTTTTTGGCTTCCTGCTACAATTGCTTGTTTATACTGTTCTTCTGCCGAAGCATATTTTCCAAAATGTTCATCAATTTGTCCTTTCGATAAATAACCGTCAACAGGAGATAATTTTAATAATTCATTAGAGTATTGTACTGCTTTCGATTCGCTTCCACCCACAATTCCTGGAAGTTTAATGTACAACATTACTAATGCCCATCGAGCTTCGATGTGTTTGGGATTGAGAGCTATCGCTTTTTCGAATGAGCTTTTTATTTCGCCAATCATCCCAAGAGCTTTAAATTTGCTAACTTCTTTAGCCTTCAATCCAAGAGCACCTCCGTATTTATAATAATAATTAGCTTCTGAAGGCTTCAGTTGTTTTAATTTTTTATAATACCCAATAGCTTTATCCCATTCTTTATTATGAGCCGCTATATCCCCTAAGTATTCGATTGTTTTTAAATGAGTTGGATTTTTTTTTAGAAAAGCTTCAAAAAAAGGCTGGGCTTGTTCTAATTTTTCTTTACGAAGACAACCTTCTCCTTTTTCAAAATCAGATTGAGAAAATAGAAATAGAGGCACTAATAAAAATAGAAATACAATTTTTTTCATTCTTCAAAAATATGAAAATTTATACAAGTTAAGGCAGATTATTTTGTCTTTAAAAAATCATAATCTTAATATAAAAGAAACATTCTACTAACATAGAGCCATTATTTTTGTAATATTATTATGAAAAGAAAAAGAAAAATTCCGTTAGTAGTTTTAAGCGATGTGCATTTAGGAACATATGGATGTCATGCAAATGAATTACTCCAATATCTGAAATCTATTAATCCTAAAACCCTAGTTTTAAATGGTGATATTATAGATATGTGGAGTTTTAGTAAGCGGTATTTTCCCGTATCACACATGAATGTCCTAAGGCATATTATTAAAATGTCAAATCAAGGAACTCGTGTAATTTACATTACTGGAAATCATGACGAGGCGCTGCGAAAATATTCAGATTTTATTTTAGGCAATCTGGAGTTAGTCGACAAACTAATCTTGGATTTAGACGGTAAAAAAACATGGATTTTTCATGGAGATGTATTCGATTCTTCCACAAAAGGCTATGCGAAAATATTGGCTAAACTTGGAGGAAAAGGATATGACTTATTGATTTTAATCAACAGTTTTATCAATTGGATTTTGGTTGCTTTAGGGAAAGAAAAACGGAGCTTTTCTAAAATGGTTAAAGACAGTGTAAAAAAAGCAGTTTCATTTATTTCTAATTTTGAAAATACCGCCGCCGAAATCGCCATCCAAAAAAAATATGGTTATGTAATTTGTGGGCACATTCATAAACCACAGATAAAGGAAATAGAGAATGAACACGGAAAAGTTTTGTATTTAAATAGTGGTGATTAGATTGAAAACCTCACTGCATTAGAATATAAAAAAGAGAAATGGTCAATATATCAATATAAAAAATCAGACTATTTGGACCATGAACAAAAAGAAGATATAATAATACATGACATTGTAAATAAAATTTTATCTTAAAATGAAAATATTTTACGCCATACAAGCCACTGGAAATGGTCATATAAGTAGAGCAATTCAATTATATCCATATTTACAAAGATTTGGTTCTGTAGATTTCTTTTTAAGTGGCAACAATGCCAGTTTAGAAATTAAATTACCTATAAAATTTAAAAGCGAAGGTTGTAGTTTACATTATAGCAAATGCGGCGGATTGAACTATTGGGATATCGCGAAAAATGTTCAGCCCATACAAATGTACAAAGATGCCAAATCCTTACCACTAAAGAATTATGATGTGGTAATCAATGATTTTGATTCTATCACTTCACTTGCATGTAAAATGCAAAAAGTAAATTCAGTACAATTTGGCCATCAAGCTAGTTTTATGTCGGATGCTACTCCAAGGCCAGAAAAAAAAAGCATTATGGGTGAAATGATTCTTAAACATTATGCACCTTCCCCGAAACATATTGGTTTGCATTTCGAAAGATATGATTCTTTTATTCATCCTCCAATTATCAAAGATGAAATACTGAATTCAAATCCAAAAAACGAAAATCATATCACCGTTTATTTACCATCTTTTCAAAAGGATTGTTTAGAAAAAGCATTCGAAAAACACAAATACATCAAATTTCATTGGTTTTTAAATGATGTAAAATCAAAACACACCGTTGGTAATATCACTTATTTCCCAGTAAATCAAATTGATTTCAATGAAAGCTTGATCAACTGTCATGGAATTATTACTGGTGGTGGATTTGAAACTCCTGCCGAAGCGTTATATCTTGGCAAAAAAATTCTTAGTATTCCAATTCGCAAACATTACGAACAAGAATGTAATGCTGCAGCACTAAAGAAAATGGGCGTTCCTGTTGTCTATGAAGTGAGTAGTGATTTTGATAAAATCATCGAAAATTGGCTGAGCATACCATCACAAAAACTAACAATTCAAGCAAATAATATCCCAGAAACCCTTCAGTTTTTGTTTGACACTTACGGCAACTAAATCACAAGAAAGGCAATCTATTTTTGGACATCCTTTCCATTAAAAAAAATTTATTTTAACTCATTCAACATTTTCCATAACTTGTCTTTTAACTCTGACAAACCTTGTTGTGCGACAGATGAAATAAACATATAAGGAATGTCTTTGAATGCAACATCCAGTTCGGTTTTAAGTTCTGCTTTAAGCTCATCATCTAGCATATCGCATTTTGAAATGACCAACAAGCGCTCTTTATCAAGCATTTCAGGATTGTATTTTGTCAATTCATTGACTAAAATATCATATTCCGCTTTGATGTCAGGCGTGTCAACAGGGACCAAAAACAACAAAGTTGAATTACGTTCAATATGTCTTAAGAAATAATGCCCCAGCCCTTTTCCTTCGGCTGCTCCTTCAATAATACCTGGGATATCAGCAATGACAAAAGATTGAAAATCACGATACGCCACAATTCCAAGATTTGGTTTTAAAGTGGTAAATGGATAATCCGCAATTTTTGGTTTAGCAGAAGTCAAAACAGAAAGCAACGTTGATTTTCCGGCATTAGGAAAACCTACTAATCCTACATCAGCTAGCACCTTCAATTCTAAAATAACATCCATTTCTACTCCAGGCAACCCTGGCTGGGAATATCTTGGGGTTTGATTTGTAGCACTTCTAAAATGCCAGTTTCCTAAACCCCCTTTTCCACCACGAGAAAGCACTTGTTTTTCTGCGTCTTCAGTAATTTCGAATAAGGTTTCTCCTGTTTCTTTGTCTTTCACAACCGTGCCTAATGGAACTTCAATAAACTTATCGGCACCGTCGGCACCTGTACTTCTGTCTCCTCCACCATCTCCACCGTGACCCGCTTTGATATGACGCGCAAATTTCAAGTGAAATAAAGTCCAAAGCCCTTTGTTTCCAACCAAATAAACGTGTCCGCCTCTACCACCATCACCACCATCAGGACCTCCTTTTTCGATAAATTTTTCTCTATGCAAATGCGTTGATCCCTTCCCTCCTTTTCCGGAAGAAACATATATTTTTACGTAATCTACAAAATTGCCCTCTGTCATTTCTTTTGGGTTTTAGGTTTTAGGTTTTAGGTTTGGGGTATAAACTAACTCCCAGAACCGAAAACCTTAATCCTGTTTTTACTTTTTCAAGGCTTTCACCAACACTTTATCAATCTTCACGCCATCCATATCAATGACTTCTAATTCAAATTTTTGCCAAATCAACTTCTCTCCCTGTTTTGGAATATGAGAAAGTTCAATCATTATTAATCCGCTCACGGTGGTTACTTCATAATCATTAATTAATTCATCTAATTCGAAATAAGTCAAGAAATCATGTAAAGAATAATGCCCGTCAACCATCCAAGTTCCATCTTCTCTTTCGACCAATTGGAATTCATCTTTATTAAAATCGGAAGCGTCACCAACCAAAGCTTCTAGAATATCATTCAGGGTAATTATTCCTTGAAAAACACCGTATTCATCAGAGACAAAAGCATAGTGAATTCCCGTATTTTTGAATTGTTCCAGCGCCTTATAGGCAGTGGTTTGCTCCATCATAAAAGGCGCTTCAGTAATTATTTCTGGCAAATTAAAATCGGATGTATCAATATTTGCGAAAATATTTTTCAAGTTTACCACTCCTACAATATCATCGTGATTTTCTCCATACACCGGATAAATAGAATGCAATTCTTTCAACATAAACTCCCTAACTTGTGTTTTATTAGAATGCAAAGGCAAGGACACTACTGATTTTCTGTGCGTCATCAAAGAGTTTATTTTTCTATCGCCAATATGAAAAACCCGCTCCACAATATCTTGCTCTATTTCCTGTACCTCTCCCACTTCAGTTCCTTCCTTGATAATCGCTTTAATTTCTTCTTCGGTGACTTTTCCATCGGCGGTAGGTTTTATTTGTAAAAGATCCAATAAAAAATCTGTCGAATGTGTCAGTAACCAAATAAACGGCGCCGTAATTATTGAAATTATTTTCATGGGAAATGCCACCGCTTTAGCAATGGCTTCTGGATGATTCAAACCAATTCTCTTGGGCAATAACTCTCCTAAAACCAAGGAGAAAAAAGTCAAAATTACCACCACTATCCCCACAGCAATAGAATGCGCAAAAGGCTTGAGCATTTCAAACCCTAAGACAATAGTTTGGACATCGGTAGTTATTTTATCCCCACTATAAATACCCGTTAAAATCCCTATAAGCGTTATGCCTATTTGAACCGTTGATAAAAATTTATTGGGGGAATTGGCCAAATCTAATGCGATTTTAGCATTCTTATTCCCTTTCTTGGCTGACGTTTCCAATCTATTTTTTCTTGCCGAAATCAGCGCGATTTCCGACATCGAAAAAACACCATTTAAGATAATTAAAAATAATATTATTAATAGTTCCATTTATATATTTAAAAGAATATTAAGATTGTGAGGTAATGAGGTTTAATTTCACAAATAACTAATTCATAGTCCTAAACTTATAAACTAGAGTTTTTCAATCACACCACTAAGGCGTTGAGTAATTTCAGCTATAGAACCTATTCCATTTACAGCATAAAATTTATTTTGTGTATGGTAATACTCCATTAAAGGAGCCGTTTTTTCATTGTATTCTTGATAGCGGTTTCTGATTTTTTCTTCGTCTTGATCATCAACTCTTCCGCTAGTTTTTCCTCTTTCCAATAAACGTTGTATTAAAATTTCGTCATCAGCTTCTAATGCAATGGTAGCGGTAATCTTTTCGTTTTTTGTTGACAAAAAAGCATCTAATGCTTTGGCTTGAGCTATTGTTCTTGGAAAACCATCAAACAAAAACCCAGCGGAATCTTGATTCTTATCTACTTCACTTTGCAACATTTTAATGGTTACTTCGTCAGGAACTAAATCACCATTTTCCATATAAGTTTTGGCTAATTTTCCTAATTCCGTTTCGTTTTTGATGTTAAATCTAAAAACATCACCCGTTGAAAGGTGTGTCAAATTATATTTTCCTTTTAAAAATTCTGCTTGTGTGCCTTTTCCAGCTCCCGGTTTTCCAAATAAAACAATGTTAATCATTTTTGTAATTGTAAGTTATGAGTTAAGTAATTTATAAATATTTCTGTATTTAATCTTGTAGTTGGTATATTTCGGGTAAATTCCTGCCCAAGCCATTATAATCTAACCCATAGCCAACTATAAATTTGTTTGGAATTCTGATTCCAATATAGTCAATTTTAAGATCTTGTTTGTAGGCTTCTGGTTTAAAAAAAAGGGTTGCTATTTTGAAATTTTTTACCTTTTGTTTTTTGAATAATTCTTTCAAAGCAACCAATGTATTCCCGGTATCAATAATATCTTCTAAGACAACAACCGTTCGCCCGGATAAATCTTGATCTAAACCAATTATTTGTTTAACTTCATTTGTAGATAAAGTCCCATCGTAAGAAGCCATTTTTATAAAACTCACTTCACAGGGTTTTGTATACTGCTTCATGAAATCGGAAACCAACATAAATGAACCATTTAATATTCCAACAAAAATAGGAGTCTCATTGGCAAAATCAGCGGCTATTAGGGTAGCCATTTTAGCAATAGCAAATTCTATTTCTTGAGCAGAAATAAAGGAAACAAATTTTTTATCGTGGAGTTGAATCACTTTTTTGGTTATAAAATAATGCGCAAAGATAGGGATTTCAGTAATTCTATTTTAGATTAAAAAACCAAGAATGATAAATCATAAAAAGGTCATCTATAAATAGATTACCTCTCTAGAAATTGTCATTTGTTTTTTAAACAATTATCTTTGTAAAAAATACACAAACAATTCGATAATGAATTATTTCTCTTCTAATTTCAAACTAGGAATTCTCGGCGGCGGACAATTAGGTAAAATGCTCTTATTTGACACCCGAAAATTCGACATACAAACCTATGTCCTAGATCCAAGCGAAGAGGCGCCATGCAAAATTGCCTGCAACCATTTTTTTCAAGGAAATTTAATGGATTTTGAAACGGTATATAATTTTGGGAAACAAGTTGATGTATTGACTTTCGAAATAGAACTCGTCAACCTAGAGGCTTTAGAAAAACTTGAAAACGAAGGATTAAAAATCTATCCTTCACCAAAAACCTTAAAACTCATTCAAAACAAAGGAATCCAGAAAGCTTTTTATAACAAGAACAACATCCCCACAGCGCCATCGAAAACATACGGAAATTTAAAAATCTTGGTGGTCGATATTGTCGATTCTAAACTAGAAATGCCTTTTGTATGGAAATGTACTGAATTTGGCTATGATGGTACTGGCGTAAAAATCATTCGAACTCTTCAAGATCTAGAAATTTTACCAAACGTAGAATGTATTGCCGAAGAAATAATCGCATTCAAAAACGAATTGGCCGTCATCGTTTGCAGAAGTCCTTCAGGTGAAATTAAAACCTATCCCGTTGTCGAAATGGAATTCCATCCCGAAGCCAACCAAGTGGAATACGTGATTTGCCCCGCTCGAATTGACGATAATGTAGCCGCAAAAGCCAGAGCCATCGCACTAGATGTTTCCGAAAAATTCAATCACGTGGGGCTTTTGGCAGTTGAAATGTTTCAAACCGAAAACGATGAGATTCTAGTGAACGAAGTTGCCCCTCGCCCACATAATTCTGGTCATTATAGCATTGAAGCTAGTTACACTTCCCAATTTGAAAATCATTTACGCGCCATTCTCGATTTACCTCTTGGAAATACCGATAGCAAAGTCGCTGGTATTATGGTAAATTTATCTGGCGCAGAAGGGTATTCAGGAAATGTAATCTACGAAAACATAGAGAAAATATTAGGATGGAATGGGGTTACACCACATATTTACGGAAAAAAACAAACAAGACCATTCCGCAAAATGGGTCACGTCACGATAGTCAATGAAGATATCAATAAGGCAAGAAAAATTGCCGAGGATGTGAAAAATACGATAAGAGTAATTAGTGGAAATTAAACAATTAAAAAATATGAAAGTAGCCGTAATAATGGGAAGCATATCCGATATGCCCATAATGCAAGAAGCCATAGACATTCTAAAAGGATTTGATATAGAAACTGAAGTTGACATTGTTTCGGCGCACAGAACGCCAGAAAAACTATTTGATTTCAGTGAAAACGCTCATAATCGCGGCATTTCAGTAGTCATTGCTGGTGCCGGTGGGGCAGCGCATTTACCGGGAATGGTAGCCTCCATGTCACCTTTACCTGTGATTGGTGTACCTATAAAATCGAACAACTCTATTGATGGCTGGGACAGTGTTTTGTCGATTTTACAAATGCCAGGTGGCGTTCCTGTGGCGACAGTTGCCTTAAATGGAGCCAAAAATGCCGGAATTCTAGCGGCACAAATCATAGGAACTTCAGACAAATGTGTTTTAGATAAAATTATTTTTTATAAAGAAGGTTTAAAAGACAATGTAAATAAATCGTCTGAAAATTTAAAAAAATAATTTTTCCCCATTTAAAAAGAAGTTAAAAGTAACTCCATGAGCATCTTAACCCACCATTTCAACACAAAATACAATACGGCGCCGTTTTCGAAAATTAAAAACGATGACTTCTTACCTGCATTTCAAAAAGGAATCGAACTAGCGAAATCCGAAATTGATGCCATTGTAAGAAATCCGATAAAACCCACTTTTGAAAACACGATTGAAGCCTTAGCTTTTAGTGGCGATGTATTAGATCGAATATCAAGTATCTTTTTCAATTTGAATTCTGCTGAAACCAGTGACGAAATGCAAAAAATTGCACAGGAAGTTTCGCCTTTATTGTCTGAATTCGGAAATGATATTCGCCTTAATCCTGATTTGTTTGCCAGAGTAAAAACAGTTTACGAGCAAAAAGAACACTTAAACCTCAACCCGGAACAAACTACGCTTTTAGACAAAAAATACAAGAGTTTTTCCAGAAACGGAGCCAATTTACCCGAAGACAAAAAGACCCAATTACGCGAAATTGATAAGGAATTATCGAAGTTGAGTTTGCAATTTGGCGAAAATGTCTTGGCAGAAACCCATGCTTTCGAATTGCATATTACCGACGAAAATGATTTGGCTGGATTGCCGGAAGGAACTCGAGAAGCTGCTCATTCTTTGGCGAAAAGTCAAGAAAAAGAAGGCTGGGTTTTCACCTTGGATCATCCTAGTTATATTCCGTTTGTCACCTATGCCGACAACCGCGAACTGCGCAAGAAAATGGCCATTGCCTCTGGCGCCAGAGCGTTTCAAAATAATGAATTCGACAATCAGGAAATCGTGTTAAAAATTGCCAAATTGCGTTTTGACAGAGCCCAAGTTTTGGGTTACAAAACACATTCCCATTTTGTACTCGAAGAAAGAATGGCAGAAACTCCAGATAAAGTAATTTCGTTTTCCAATGATTTATTGGCCAAAGCCAAACCCGCAGCCGAAAAAGAATTTGACCAATTATCCGCTTTCGCCAAAGAATTGGATGGAATTGAGCAACTCGAAAAATGGGATGGCGCTTATTATTCGGAGAAATTGAAACAACAATTGTTCAGTTTGGATGACGAAATATTGAAACCCTATTTTCAATTGGAAAAAGTTTTAGATGGTGCTTTCACGGTGGCACAAAAATTATACGGCATCACTTTCGAAGAAACCTTTGAAATTGACAAATACCACGAGGACGTAAAAACCTACGAAGTAAAAGACGAAGACGGCCAATTAGTGGCGGTTTTTTATACCGATTTCTTCCCGAGAAAAGGAAAACGAAACGGTGCCTGGATGACGTCTTTCAAATCACAATACATTAAAAAAGGCATCAACGAAAGACCTCATATTTCGAATGTTTGCAATTTCACTCCGCCAATTGCCGCTTTCGAGAAATCGGAAGCCAAACCATCGCTTTTGACATTCAACGAAGTGACGACCTTATTTCACGAATTTGGCCACGGTTTGCATGGGATGTTAGCTAATACCAACTATCCCAGTTTGTCCGGAACATCGGTTTATTGGGATTTTGTCGAATTACCAAGCCAGATTATGGAAAATTGGTGTTACGAACCAGAAGCCTTGGCTTTGTTCGCCTATCATTATGAAACTGGCAAAATGATTCCAATGGAATTAGTGCACAAAATAAAGGAAAGCGCGAGTTTTCAGGAAGGAATGGCAACCATGCGCCAGTTGAGTTTTGGATTATTGGATATGGGCTGGCATGGACAAGACCCTTCGAACATTAAAGACATCAAAACCTTTGAGACGGAGCAATTTGCAGCAACACAATTATATCCCGATGTTAAGGAAAACGCAATGAGCACGGCTTTTTTACACATTTTCCAAGGCGGTTATTCTTCAGGATATTACAGCTACAAATGGGCGGAGGTATTGGATGCAGACGCCTTCGAATATTTTCAGGAAAAAGGAATTTTCAACAAAGAAGTGGCAACAAAATTCAAGGAAAATATACTTTCAAAAGGCGGAACCGAACACCCCATGATTTTGTACAAACGCTTTAGAGGACAAGAGCCAAAACCGGAAGCATTATTGAAAAGAGCGGGATTGTTATAGATTTTATAAAAACCGAAACAGAAATGTTTCGGTTTTTTATTGAAATAAAACCAACATCAACCACCATAAAATCGGCACACTTTCAACCCAAAAAGAGGTATAATATTTGTTTCTTTTCCATTCCGTGAAGTCAATAAACAAAACCGTAACAATTCCTATTGGCAGCACTAAATAACTGGGATTCTGTTTTAAAAACTCTAAAATAATAAATGGAATTACTAATACAATTCCAAATAATTTAGCGTTATTGATACCAAATAATTGAGGTAGAGTGTTCAAGATTTTTTCATCAGTTTTACTGTCCATTATTTCAAAAGGAATTAGCAAACTAGTGAGTATAAAAAAGCGTTGAATCAAGACAATGTAAAATTCAAAAGGCACCCATTTCAAAGTTTGAAAAGGAATATATACCGTTATAAAAGTAACCACGAAACTTACTAAAAAAAGTTTCAACCAGCCATATCTCCTTAGGAAAGGATATATCAAAACGAATAATCCTGAAAAAAATAGTAGTTTTTGAATCCTATTTTCCAAGGTATAAAAAGAAAATAAAAATCCTACTCCTGCCAAAACACTCACTATTATAATTGCATAGTATTTATTGGACCCAAAAAAGCCTTTTCTAAAAACTTCAAAATATTTCAGAAAATTATAACCTAAAACGGTTCCAAAAAACACACAAAAAGCTAAATAGTCCATGGAAACCAAATGATTTGAAATAATAGTATTCTGAAGCAGACAAAACACGGCAAAAGCCACGTGGATACTGCCATCTATATAAATATCAAATACTCCCCTAAAAATCTTCATCCAACAAAAATAATCAACGTTGTTAACAAATAACGATTTTAGTTGAAAGATTCCCAAGAATCAGCTACTTGAACCCCCATTTATTTTGATAATAATCCATAAATTTGCAGCTTAAAAAAACAACACTTTTACCATTACATGAAAACAGATTCATTTGCTTTAAGACACATTGGACCAAGAGAAAACGACCTTCAACACATGTTGAAAACAATAGGGGTTGAGTCTATCGAACAGCTATTATATGAAACTTTTCCTGACACTATTCGCTTAAAAAAAACACTGGATTTAGACCCTGCAATGACTGAATATGAGTACCTCAACCATATTACGCAATTAGGTGCTAAAAATAAAATGTTCCAGTCCTATATTGGCTTAGGCTACAATCAAGCTATTGTACCAGCCGTAATTCAAAGAAATATTCTCGAAAACCCAGGATGGTATACCGCATACACTCCTTATCAGGCCGAAATTGCCCAAGGTCGTCTCGAAGCCATTTTGAATTTCCAAACTATGGTTATCGAATTGACAGGAATGGAAATTGCCAATGCTTCATTATTAGACGAAGCAACTGCAGCTGCAGAAGCTATGGCATTGTTATTTGACGTTCGTTCTCGTGACCAAAAGAAAAACAACATTCATAAATTCTTCGTTTCCGAGGAAATTTTACCACAAACTTTGTCCGTTTTACAAACCCGCTCCACTCCTATTGGCATCGAATTAGTCGTCGGCAATCATGAAAATTTTGATTTTTCAGCCGATTTTTTTGGAGCTATCCTTCAATACCCCGGGAAATACGGACAAGTTCATGATTATACTAATTTTATTGCCCAAGCAGCAGCTAACGAAATAAAAGTGGCCGTTGCAGCCGATATTTTGAGTTTAATTAAATTGACCCCTCCTGGAGAAATGGGCGCGGCAGTAGTAGTGGGAACTACACAGCGTTTCGGAATTCCGTTAGGTTATGGCGGACCACACGCCGCTTATTTCGCCACAAAAGACGAATACAAAAGAAGTATGCCGGGAAGAATTATTGGCGTGACTGTTGACACTGATGGGAATCGTGCGCTTCGGATGGCTTTGCAAACTCGCGAACAACACATCAAACGCGACAAAGCGACTTCAAATATTTGTACGGCGCAAGTTTTACTGTCGGTTATGGCAGGGATGTATGCTGTGTTCCACGGTCCAAAAGGCCTGCAATACATTGCCAATAAAATTCATGCCTTGGCAGCAACTTTGGCAAACGAATTGGAAAAATTAGGTTTGCAACAGACCAATACCGCTTTCTTTGATACCATTGTTGTAAAAGCGGACACCAAAAAAGTACGCGTCATAGCAGAACAAAAAGAAGTCAATTTCTACTATATTGACGAAAATACCGTTTCCATTTCCTTGAACGAAACTACCAGTATTGTCGATATAAATAAAATAGTTGGGATTTTCGCATCCACAAAAAATATACAGGCAACTTCGATTGAAGCTTTGACTGAAACGAATCATTTCCCTTCCAATTTAGTAAGAACTTCAACATTCCTGCAACACGATGTTTTCAATAAATACCATTCAGAAACCGCTTTGATGCGTTACATCAAAATGTTGGAACGTAAAGATTTGGCTTTAAACCACTCCATGATTTCGTTGGGTTCCTGCACCATGAAGTTGAATGCCGCTGCCGAAATGTTGCCATTGAGTAATGCTTTTTGGAACAACATTCATCCCTTTGCCCCATTGGATCAAGCAGAAGGATATCAAGAAATGTTACGAAAACTGGAACAGCAATTAAACGTTATTACTGGTTTTGCAGGAACAACTTTACAACCTAATTCTGGTGCGCAAGGGGAATATGCCGGATTGATGGTGATTCGTGCCTATCATCAATCTCGCGGTGATCAACACAGAAACATTGCCTTAATTCCTTCATCGGCACACGGAACGAATCCGGCATCGGCAGCGATGGCCGGAATGAAAGTGATTGTCACCAAAACATTGGAGAACGGAAATATTGATGTTGACGATTTACGCGAAAAAGCGATTGAGCACAAGGATTATTTGTCTTGTTTGATGGTGACGTATCCATCCACTCATGGGGTTTTTGAAAGCGCCATCAAGGAAATTACACAAATTATTCACGATAACGGAGGACAGGTTTACATGGATGGCGCCAATATGAATGCGCAAGTGGGGTTGACCAATCCGGCTACCATTGGCGCTGATGTTTGCCACCTGAATTTGCACAAAACTTTCGCAATTCCCCACGGTGGTGGCGGACCAGGTGTTGGCCCAATTTGTGTAGCGCCACAATTAGTTCCTTTTTTACCAACAAATCCCGTAATTCCAACAGGTGGAGACAACGCCATTACGGCAATTTCTGCTGCGCCTTGGGGTTCGGCATTGGTTTGCTTGATTTCATATGGTTACATTTCGATGTTAGGTGCAGAAGGTGTTACAGACGCTACTAAGTATGCTATTTTAAACGCCAATTACATCAAGGAAAAATTAAGCGGTCATTACGACACTTTATATTCCGGAGAAATGGGTCGTGCCGCACACGAAATGATTTTGGAATGTCGCCCTTTTAAACAAAAAGGAATCGAAGTTACTGATATTGCCAAACGTTTGATGGATTATGGTTTCCATGCGCCTACTGTTTCATTTCCGGTAGCTGGAACCTTGATGATTGAACCGACAGAAAGCGAAAATTTGGAAGAATTAGACCGTTTTTGCGATGCGATGATTTCCATCAGAAAAGAAATTGAAGCTGCCACATTGGAAGACAAAAACAATGTTTTGAAAAATGCTCCCCATACTTTAGGAATGCTGACTGCAGATGTTTGGAATTTTCCCTACAGTAGAGAAAAAGCCGCATTCCCATTGGATTATATTGCAGAAAATAAATTTTGGCCAACCGTTCGCAGAGCAGATGACGCTTATGGTGACCGAAACTTAGTTTGCAGCTGCGCTCGAATTGAAGCGTATATGGAACACTAATGCGATCATAAAGCCTCTATAAAGAACGATCCTGTAATTTTAACCTTCACAAAGTTGAAATGTAATAGTTTATCTAAAAAAAATAAAAAAACAACTTGTTATTGGCAAGGTTGGTTAAAATAAAATTACTAAATTTTTGTGATTTATCGAAAAAATGCTCTTTTATCTATAAATTAGCCCATATTTTTATAAAATATTCGAATGAAAATAAAAATAACCGGAATAGGAAGTTATATTCCCGAAATAAAAGTTGCCAATACCGACTTTGATAAACATGTGTTTTTAAATGAAGATGGCACGCCTTTTGGCTATCCAAACGAGGTGGTAATTGGGAAATTTAAAAGTATTACAGGTATCGAAAAAAGACGGTATGCAACGCCTGATCAATGCACTTCAGATTTAGCTTTTTTAGCTTCAGAAAAAGCAATTGAAAATGCAGGAATTGATCCTGAAACCATTGATTATATTATTTTCGCACACAACTTTGGCGATGTAAAATACGGCACTATACAATCGGACATGATTCCAAGTTTAGCCACTAGAGTTAAACATAAATTACAAATAAAAAACCCAAAATGTGTTGCTTATGACATTCTTTTTGGTTGTCCGGGCTGGATAGAAGGCGTGCTTCAGGCCAATGCTTTTATCAAATCAGGCATGGCAAAACGCTGTTTAGTGATAGGTGCGGAAACCCTTTCGAGAGTAGTTGATTCACATGACCGCGATTCCATGATTTATTCTGACGGTGCCGGAGCAACAATAATTGAAGCTTCAGATACCGAAACTGGTTTATTATCCTATGAAAGCGCTACTTACGCTTATGATGAAGCGGGGTACCTATTTTTTGGAAAATCATACAATCCAGAATTAGACGAAGATACTCGTTATATAAAAATGTATGGTCGAAAAATTTATGAATTTGCCTTGAGTGAAGTTCCTTCGGCGATGAAAAGTTGTTTAGACAAAAGTGGATTAGGTATTGATGACGTGAAAAAAATTCTTATTCATCAGGCCAATGAAAAAATGGATGAAGCCATAATTCATCGATTTTACAAATTATACGGCAAATCAGTTCCAAAAGACATCATGCCCATGAGTATTCATGAGTTGGGCAACAGTAGCGTGGCTACTATACCTACCCTTTTGGATTTACTGATCCGTGGAAAAATTGAAAATCAAGAGCTCCATAAAAGTGATGTTATAATTTTTGCTTCGGTTGGCGCAGGAATGAACGTAAACGCCTTTGTATATAGATATTAAAAAATAAAAGGTATAACCTAATTAAACTAAAGAACGACAGATTGCTTCGTTCCTCGCAATGACTATGTACGAGAAAACATTTCCAAATAAAAGATTCAAGCACACATTAGAATTTTTACAAAAACACGTTTCAATCACCCAAACCATCTTGGATTTAGGCGTTGAAAATCCATTTTCTAAAATTATGGAAGCCAAGGGGTTTTCTGTAAAAAACACCTCTGGAGAAGATTTAGACAATGACCAAACCGTATTTTCATCAGAAAAAAAAGATGTAATCACCGCATTCGAAATCTTCGAGCATTTACTCAATCCCTATACCATTTTAAAAGAAATAAAATCCGACAAACTTTTCATTTCCATCCCATTACGATTGTGGTTTTCACCAGCATATCGAAGCAAAACCGACATGTGGGACAGGCATTATCATGAATTTGAAGATTGGCAATTAGATTGGCTATTAGAAAAAACAGGATGGAAAATTATTGATAGTGAAAAATTTACACATCCTGTAAATAAAATTGGTTTTCGCCCCTTTTTAAGACTGATTACGCCAAGATATTATATTGTTTACGCCGAAAAAGTAAAATAATGAATTTCTATATTGTCATTCCTGCCCACAATGAAGGCGCCTTTATTGCTTTGACATTACAATCCTTGATTTCGCAATCGCTACTGCCTAAAAAAGTCGTTGTAGTCAATGATAATTCAACCGATGAAACCGATGAAATTGTATTGGCTTTCGCCAAAGAAAATCCATTCATTACTTTAGTAAATAAGACTTCCGAATCCATTCATTTACCAGGAAGTAAAGTGATACAGGCTTTTCATAAAGGTTTTGAAACCTTAGACAACAATTACGACATCATTGTAAAATTGGATGCCGATTTAATTTTGCCTGATAATTATTTCGAACGCATCTCCTCTATTTTCGAAAAAGATGCCACTGTGGCAATGGCGGGAGGATTTGCTTATATTGAAAAAAACGGCGATTGGATTTTAGAAAATCTAACCGATAAAGATCATATTCGCGGAGCTTTTAAAGCCTACCGAAAATCATTTTTTGAGCAAATGGGAAACTTAAAACCAGCTATGGGCTGGGACACGGTTGACGAATTATTAGCTAAGTTTTATGGGTGGAAAGTAATAACCGATCCTTCATTAATCGTAAAACACCTAAAACCAACTGGTGCTAATTATAATAAAACCGCTCGTTACAAACAAGGCGAAGCATTTTACACCTTAGGGTACGGGTTTTTCATAACCGCAATTGCTTCAGCAAAACTAGCGCTGATGAAAAAAAAACCGATTCTTTTTTTGGATTACATCCGTGGTTTTTGGAAAGCCAAAATGGCAAATACTCCTTTATTGGTTACCGAGCAACAAGCAAAATTCATACGAAAGTATCGTTTACAGAAAATGAAAGAAAAGTTAATCTGATACTGCTATTTATGAAAACTAAGCAATATCCAATCATAACTCACAACTATTTACGTAATTTAGCCTATATTTAAAAAACTATGATGCTCATCCGTTATTTATCGCAGATAGGAAGGTATTTCTTAATGCTAAAAGAAATTTTTAGCAAAATGACTAAATGGTCAATGATGAGACCTCTTATATTCAAAGAAATAGACGATTTGATTTTTGGTTCACTCGGAATTGTAGCTTTCATATCTTTCTTTGTAGGGGGAGTTGTTGCCATCCAGACCGCTTTAAATTTAAACAATCCGCTAATTCCAAAATACCTCATCGGATTTGCAACTCGCGAATCTGTAATACTGGAATTTGCTCCTACTTTCATTTCTATTGTAATGGCTGGAAAAATGGGCTCATTTATCACCTCAAGCATAGGCACTATGCGTGTTACGGAACAAATTGATGCCTTAGAAGTTATGGGGGTAAACTCCGTGAACTACTTGGTATTTCCAAAACTTATTGCTATAATGTTCTACCCTTTTGTAGTAGGGATAAGTATGTTTTTGGGGGTTTTTGGAGGTTATATAGCTGCAGTTTATGGGGGTTTTGGAAGCAGTGCCGACTTTTTAGCAGGGCTGCATCAGGAATTTATCCCATTCCATATAGCGTATGCCTTTATAAAAACCTTTGTTTTTGGTTTTTTATTAGCTTCAATCCCTTCTTTTCATGGGTTTTACATGAAAGGAGGTGCTTTAGAAGTAGGTAAAGCGAGTACCGTGGCTTTTGTTTGGACTTCTGTCACCATAATATTGATAAATTATATTCTAACCCAATTACTTCTAACATAATGATAGAAATACGTAGTATAGAGAAAGCATTTGGAGAAAGCAAAGTCCTTAAAGGGATTTCTACTGTTTTCGAAACGGGAAAAACGAATCTAATCATCGGACAAAGTGGCTCTGGCAAAACAGTATTACTTAAAAGTCTTTTGGGAATCCATACGCCAGACGCCGGAACTATTTCTTTTGATGGCAGAATATATTCTGAACTTAATTTATCTGAAAAACGCGAACTACGCACCGAAATCGGAATGGTTTTTCAAGGAAGTGCCTTGTTTGACTCGATGACAGTTGCAGAAAATGTGGGTTTCCCTTTAAAAATGTTCACCGATGACACTAAATCTAAAATCCAAAAACGTGTTGATTTCGTTCTAAAAAGAGTGAATCTAGTTGACGCACATCATAAATTGCCCTCTGAAATATCAGGCGGAATGCAAAAACGTGTTGCTATTGCCCGTGCCATTGTAAATAACCCTAAATATTTATTTTGCGACGAGCCTAATTCGGGTTTAGATCCAAACACTGCTATACTCATTGACAATCTAATTAAGGAAATCACCGAAGAATATAACATCACCACCGTAATCAATACTCATGACATGAACTCCGTTATGGAAATTGGAGAAAACATACTATTTCTAAAAAATGGGATAAAAAAATGGGAAGGAAATAAAGATGCTATTTTTAGAACGGACAATAAAGACATTGTTGACTTTGTATATTCCTCAAAATTATTCCAAAAAGTCAGAGAAGCTTATCTCGTAGGATAATATTTAACTTCATTATTTCATAGTTTTCCCTATCAACTTGGCAATAATTCTCCCTCAGCGTTTGGATTAAAAAGATAGGTTCTTCCTGAACTTATTTCCAAGCATTCGAAACGTTTGGTTCTTAAAGCACCTTTTTTGAAAATCTTTCCGTTTTGAATTCTAAAAATACTACCATAAGGAATTTCAAAAATATAATTTTTATCGTTTTGTTCATCAAACTGTTTTAATGCCAACGACAAAGTGGTATCTGTATCGCTACTTGCTGTAGGATTTTTAAAATGACGTGCCAATAAAGGCAATAAATGATTTGGAAAAATCTCGGGACGAATAAACGGAATCATCAGTTTTTGAAAGGAATATTTCCATTCATCACCGTGAGGTTTGATGTTGCGTCCAAATTTTTCGAACGCCACCAAATGTGAAATTTCGTGAACCAATGTAATCAAAAACTTGTATTTATTCAAACTCGAGTTGACCGTGATTTCGTGTTTTCCGCTCATCCCTTTACGATAATCGCCATGTCTGGTCACACGCTCATTTACGATTTTGAGGTGAACTTCGTTAGCCACAATTAGTTCGAAAACAGATTTTACGGCATGTTCAGGTAAATATTTTGATAGTGTTTCGCTCAAATGGATTATGAATTAAAACTCTAAGGGTTAGTAGTTGAAACCTGAAGTACTTTTCCGTTGTAATATTTATTTCCAGTCAAAGCAAAATCAAAAATATAATTAGCCATTTCTATTGCAGAAATTGGTGCTTCATAACCTGGAAATGCTTCTTGCAACATTTCGGTTTGAACGGCTCCCAATGCTAAAACATTAAAAGCTATGCCGCTTTCTTTATATTCTTCAGCCAATAATTCTGACAACGTAATCACGGCTCCTTTGCTAGAACTATAAGCTGCAAGTCCGGCGAATTTCATACTGCCTTGAATGCCACCCATAGAGCTTATGGTAACTACGTGACTTCCTTTTTGTAAAAATGGCAGGCAAATACGAGTCAAATTAGCCACGCCAAAAACATTGACTTTGTATATATTTTCAAAATCACTTTGATATGTTTCTGAAAAAGGTTTCAACAATAAACACCCCGCATTATGGATAATTACATCCACTGTTGTCCATGAATGGGAAAGAAAATTTTCTACTTGCTGCATTTCGGATTCATTGGATAAATCGACAGACAAACAAGTAATGTTTTGATTTTCAATGAGAATTTGAGGTGTTTTTCTGGAGATAGCCAATACATTATGACCGGAATTAGCAAACTGCAAAGCCAGTTCATATCCAATACCTCTAGAAGTTCCCGTGACGATGATGTTTTTCATCTAGCGAAAATAAGCAAAAACTTTAAAAAATAGACAATCTTAATTAGGGATTATTAAAAGAATTAATCCAACTAGTTCGCAATAATATTTCTCGAAATAACAATTTTTTGTATTTCGGTGGTGCCTTCGCCAATGGTGCATAATTTTGAATCCCGATAGAATTTTTCAACAGGATAATCCTTGGTATAACCATAACCACCATGTATCTGAACAGCTTCATTAGCCACTCTAACACATACTTCCGAAGCATACATTTTACTCATAGCGCTGAGCGTTGTCATCTTTCGATTCTGATTTTTTAGAAATGCCGCTTTATGCAACAACAATTCCGAGGCTTCAATCTCTGTTGCCATATCGGCTAGTTTGAATGAAATTCCTTGAAATTCACAAATGGGTTTGCCAAACTGATGTCTTTCTTTTGAATACTTCAATGCCGCCTCATAGGCTCCTTTTGCAATACCAAGTGATAATGCCCCGATGGAAATTCTCCCTCCGTCTAATATTTTCATAGATTGGACAAAACCATCACCCACTGGACCTAATCTATTAGCATCCGGAATTTTGCAATTATCAAATATCAATTCAGCCGTTTCGCTGGCGCGCATACCCAATTTATTTTCTTTTTTCCCTGAAGTAAATCCTGGCATCCCTTTTTCGAAAACGAAGGAAGTCATTCCTTTAGAATCCCCTTTTTTACCAGTTCTGACAATCACAACTGCAATATCTCCAGAAATAGCATGGGTTATAAAATTCTTAGCTCCGTTGACAATCCAATAATCACCCTCTTTCACGGCAGTGGTATTCATTCCGCCAGCGTCAGATCCTGTTTCATGTTCTGTTAAGCCCCAAGCGCCAATATGTTCTCCCGAAGCTAATTTTGGAATCCATTTCTGCTTTTGCGCTTCATTTCCAAAAGCCAATATATGATTGGTGCATAAGGAATTATGTGCCGCAACAGACAAGCCAATAGAAGGATCTACTTTGGATATTTCTTCTATTATCGTGATATATTCGTGATACCCCAATCCAGAGCCTCCAAGTTCTTCAGGCACTAAAATACCCATAAAACCCATTGCGCCTAATTTTTTAAATAACGGAATAGGGAAAGTTTGCGCCTCATCCCAATCCATTATATAGGGCCTAATGTTTTGTTCTGCAAAGTCTTTTATGGACTGAGCAATCATAGATTGCGTTTCACTGTAATCAAAGTTCATAATAAAATTTCAGGATTTTAAAAAACCAAATATAAGACTATAATATTTGCCTTATCAATAGACAAACCTTTAATTTTTGTTAAATCTTGTATGTTTTTAATATCCCCGTACATACTCCTATATGTAACTATTTGTTTTGCAAGCTGATAATTAAAATAGGGGAATTGAGAAAGTTCTTTTATGGAAGCGTTATTGATGTCAATTTTTTTAACATTGGGAAGTGCCGAAACTTTAAAATGAGTGTTCAAATTCTCGATTACTTCAGGCGACAATCCCCAAACATCTTTCAGTTGTTGCATCGAAACAAAGCCACCTAAACTTTCCTTCAGTTTTAATATTCGAAGTGAAATTGCCTCACCTATTCCATAAATTTTGATTAAATCTTCTTGGGTGGCTTTATTGATGTCAATGACAACCCAGTTTTCTTTTTTGGAGAAAGTGGTTTTGGTAAACTTAGCATCCTCTTTTTTGTTATTTACCCAATTTGGAAATTTGAAATAAGGGGCGATGGTATTCAACAAGGAATCGGAAATTTTTGTTACATCTTGAAATTCTTTTGGCGAATTTACGTAGTTGTTTCCCTTTCTAAAAGCAATAAGCCGGTCGATTTCCAAAACTGACATGCCAAGTTGATAGCCTTTATAATCGGAGATAAAATTAGGATTAAACGGATAAATCTTGGGGGCATCATTTATCTTTCGTTGTTTCATCAAATCAATTTGCGTTTGCAACGAAAGCCATTTTTCTTTTTCGGGAGAAGTCAAGGATAATGAACTGAAATCGGTAAAATAATATACTAATTGAAAAATGACAATAATTGAAAACAGTGAAAAAATCCCTCTGTACTGGCTTCTTGAGAACTTAAAATAGGAGTGTAGTTTTGTATAATTCATCTTCTTTAAGGAGTTTCCCACTCGAATAAAAAATCATTTTAAACTTAAAAATAAGAAATATTTAGCAAAATCGACTTCCATTTAAAATAAATCTCAAAATTTTTAAAAAAAAGAATCTCTTGTTTCAGCCACATTTAAAAAAACAATATATTTGGGACTTACTAACCAAAACCAAAATACGATGTCAATTTGGAAAAGAAAACCATTAGTCCAGCTCTTAGCGGAGGCAGCTGAATCTGAAAAAGGATTAAAAAGAACATTGACCGCTTGGTCATTAATTGCATTAGGTATTGGTGCTATAATAGGCGCCGGTTTGTTTGTAAGAACCGCTATGGCAGCTTCGCAAAATGCGGGTCCGTCGGTAACCATCGCTTTTATTGTTGCGGCTATTGGCTGTGCTCTGGCTGGGTTATGCTACGCTGAACTCTCTTCCTCTATTCCTATTTCAGGAAGTGCTTATACCTATACTTATGCGACGATGGGTGAATTTATGGCTTGGATTATTGGCTGGGATTTAATATTAGAATATGCCGTAGGGGCCGCGACGGTTGGAATCGCCTGGAGCGAATACCTGAATAACTTACTGGTCAATGTACTTCACATCAGCCCAATTCCCTATTCCTTATCCCATTCCCCATTTCAATCTAATTTAGAAACAGGTGAAAATGGAATTATCAATTTACCCGCATTATTTATAGTTGGCGTTATCAGTTTATTATTAATTAAAGGAATCCAGGAATCGGCATTTGTAAACGGGATTATCGTGATATTAAAAGTTGTTATCGTTGTATTAATTATAGTAATTGGCTGGAATTTTGTAAAACCTGCAAACCATACTCCCTATATACCACCAACTTCAATTTTTACAGACGAACATGGAATTGACCATCACTTTGGGGGATTTTGGGGGATCATTGGAGCTGCGGGAACCGTTTTCTTTGCCTTTATCGGATTTGATGCTGTGAGTACTGCTGCGCAAGAAACAAAAAATCCGAAAAGAAATATGCCAATAGGTATATTAGGATCATTGGCTATTTGTACCATCTTGTATATTCTTTTCGCCCACGTATTAACTGGCGTTGCTACTGTGGAGGATTTTAGAACGGGTGGAAAAGAAGCCTCTGTGGCATTTGCCATCAATAAATACATGATTGGTTACGCTTGGCTGGGTCAATTAGTAACAGTCGCCATATTAGCAGGATTTTCTTCCGTGATATTAGTCATGTTATTAGGACAGTCCAGAGTATTTTATTCTATGGGAAAAGATGGATTATTACCTACGATGTTTAGTGATTTACATTCTAAATTCAAAACACCCTACAAAGCCAATATTGCTATTTTAATTATCGTAGGCGCTTTTGCAGCGTTTGTTCCGGGCGATATCGTGGGCGATATGACCAGCATAGGCACCTTATTTGCTTTTGTTCTCGTTTGCATCTCGGTAATCATTCTAAGAAAAAAAGAACCTAATATGGTACGGGAATTTAGAACTCCATTGGTTCCGTTGGTCCCATTACTTGGAGTGGCAGCCTGTGTTTTAATGATGGTTGGATTGGGCTGGACCAATTGGCTACGACTTTTTGCCTGGATGGCAATTGGGATTTTGATTTACTTCGTTTATAGTAGAAAAAACAGCAAATTGAACAACCTAGACAACTAGTACTATCTAAAAACAAAAAAGGGATTATAAAGTACAAACTACTTTATAATCCCTTTTTTGTTGCTAACTCTTTGGTTACAAATCAAAAACCGAAGTCCGTTTGGCCCGGATTAAATCCTTCAACCGAATCCAAAAGGCCAAGGTTAAGTAAACGCCAAAACCCAAACCAGCCGTCACAAAGGAAATGTAAATAAAAAACAACCTTACGTTTGTTACCCGCATCCCTAGTTTATCGGCAAGACGTGATGAAACATGGAAGCCGTGTTTTTCGAAAAAAAATTTAAGATTCAGTACTGCTGACATTTTTTGGGATTTTGCCCTTCGACAAGCTCAGGGTTATAATTATGGCAGTAAAATTACGAAATTTTATTATTAAACATCTTTCAAATTGATGAATCAATAAATAACCAAATCAACTTTTTGTCAACAATTCTATTCCGATGACACATTCCAAACAACGGCTTTTATTACAATATTCGTTTTTGAGTTGCAATAAGGACTGGGTTTCAAAGGCGTTTTTTGGTCTTATTCCAAAAGAACTGAATTTATCCATAATCACATTTTTTTCTGGAGCAACTTCATGTAACAACAGGATCAAGTCTTCGCAATTTTCCTTTCCATGGCTTTTCGCATAAGCAAATTGAATCGGAATAATGGTGTTTATAATAATTAAATCGATAAATGGTTTAGAAAGTTTTTTTCTTTTTTTAGGGCTTTCCCTGTCAAACTGATAGTGGTTTTGCCAATAGGCGGAAGTCGCAACATTGAAGGTCTCGTAAATACTTGTTATTGCATTTACAGTGCTGATTTTTGAAAATAAATTTTCCCGACTGTGATATAAATTTGCCAATTGCGAAAGACGAATCGTGGGAAAATTATCAGGGCGATGCTGGAAAAACTGAACCGATTCCATATTAATTTTTTCCAATTGGTATTTCTGCAACAAATAAAAATACCTCAATTTTAAATCCTTGAAATAATTATCTTCCTTTTCTACATCTAATAATCCGGCCGTTCCTAGTAACAGCGCTTCCAAATTTTCGACTTCAAACATTTCCTTTCTAATAATAGAAAACGGAAGGGATCGGGCAATTCTCAAAAAGAGATCCCCATTCGTATTTAATCCGAAATTTTTAGCCAAAAGGCAAAACAACACCGATTCCCAATCCTGATGGGTTTGCTCTAGTAATTCAAAAACAGGTTGTGATTTTCGTTCCAAGCGTTCAAAAAATAAGCGTTCTTGCCAATTTCTTAAAGTAAAATCAGCAATTGTTTTTAATTGTTTTTCACAAAAGATCCAAGATTTTGGAGTGGCTAACGATTGATAATTAACAATGGTGGCCGCATCAACGTATTGCTGAAGTTCCAAAACTGGAATTTCGCTGTTGTTTTTTCGGAAAATTTCGGTGTCGTGTTCCCAAACCACATGAAGAATAACGTTTTCATAGTTCACATCTGTTTCGTGATGATGCAAATACCAGTCAGAAGATTTAAGGTGAATCTCTACATTTCCAGCCCATTTTTGATTGCCAATGACAATTTGGGCATTGAAAAAATCGGGGCCAGCAAGTTCTAGATAGTGTCCAACAGTAATAATCGTGATTGCCTCTCCGTGGAAAGTTTTCAAATTCAAAGTATCGAATTTCTTAAATTTCCATAAATAGTGAAGGAAATCTTCTTTCATGACTTAGCGTTTTATACTAAAGTTATGAAAAAAAACAGTATAAATAGAGCTAGGCTGAAAGAAAAATATCCTTTCTATACTCAAATCTTTTAGAGGGTAACGACTAAAAACGAAAAGAATCAGCAGCTATAAAAATACTATATTTATTGAAAGAAATTCCAAACCAAGCCAAAACGAATCATAAAGTCACGATACGGAGTATTAGGGGCCGCATAAAAATTATTCCCCGATAGTGAAGAATTAAAATGTTCCGCCTTAAAATAAATTCGGGTTCTTTGAATACGCGCATTCACAAAAAAGTCAAGGTTCGGGTAATTGCCAATTTCTTTTATATTTTGAACGAAAAACTCGCCGATTACAGGATTATAATCATTGGCAAAATAGCGAGTAAAATAATTCAACGTAATTCCTGTTTGCAAAAACAACGCTTTTTCAAACATAGTATCCGAATAATACAAAGTATTCCGGGTAACTACTTCGGGTACATTCAAAATCAAATCGGGCTGAGCTACTTTTTGATACAATAACGTATTGTCTAAGGCAAATTTTCCGAGCTTGAATTCTTTACTTACCTTAACCGACACATAATTAATGGCACTGTTGTATTGTTTTGGCGAGACTATTTGAATACGGGTATCGGTTGCTCTGTTTTCAAAATACAAATAATCCTTGAGATTCAAAAATTGAATACTTGCTTTAATCCAAGAGCTTGTGGCATTAGCACTGATGGCGTTTATTTTTTCGTTCTTGAATACATTGTACCAGTTATAATTCACGAAACTGCTTTGGTATAATTCATAATTAGCATTCGGTAGTTTGTTTAGGTTTTGGTATTCGAACTCTAATTGAGTCTTGTCGTTTAGTTCATAATGCAACTTGGCATCCAGATTTGACAAAGATTCATTGGTCACTGATCTTGAATACAAGAATTTACCGTTCCATTTAATTTTTTGATACTCATATTGACCTCCCACGCTATTGATATTTTGATTCAATGCCGCTGGAATAGTTTGAGTATCGAGAAGTAAAATTTTGCTATAATAATAATTAGATCTGAAATCTTCGGCAAAAAACTTAAATTTTCCCAAAGTCGTATTTTCATAAATAAGCCCAAAAGTGTTGTGTATTTTATTGTAGTGCGTTTGGTCGTTTATACCACTGCTTACATAAGAATCTCCGTATCTGTAAACCGTTGTATTGCCAACAGTCGAAGGCACTGTCGCTTGATTGTACTCAAAAAATTTATTTTCGTAATTCAATTGATGGGTGACATACAAATTGTTAATCCCCTTAACGGTATTTATTCTAAAAAAGTGATCCACAAAAACGCGTTTGCCTTTCATAAAAGACTTAGCATCTTTAAAATAAACCTCTAATTGTTCTCTATTGGCATAATCCAAATTACCACTTTCGAAATCTTCGATAGTAGTAATACCTCCATTTTCTTCATTTAATATATCTTGAGAAGTATAATGGGCATTAGCATAATAGCGGTTATTTTTGGTGTTGTAACTGGTGGTCAACCTAAAATTTCCGGTACTGGCCATCTGGTTGATGTATTTACCAGTAGAACGCAATCCTTTGTAAGCAATAGAAAAATTAAATCTTGGCGAGGTATTTAAAGTGAAAAAGGCGTCTACGGATTGCCCTTGTTGCATCACCGACTTAAAATACAGTTCCGTGACAGGGGTAGCCACCGAGCAATACCGTATTTGATTGGCTTCGATAAAATTAAAATGCTTGGCCTTAAAACCAAATTCAGGATAAGGGGAAATCTCGGTCAAACTGTATTGCAAGGTGTTGTAGGTCTGCCCTTCGTTAGGGAAAGGCAACAAGCCAAAGGTGTCTTTTCGCAAATAATTATGACTGTATTCTTTTTGAATGGTGAGTGAGGTGTCAATATAAGTGGTGTCACGCTCCAAGGTAATAAAGCGGTACATATCTTGGGTAGCGATTTTTATATTTTTTGAGTTTTTTAAGGAATCGGATGTGCTCTGGTAACTATTATTAATATCCATCCCATTGTTTTTTTTGAGGTTTTTACCCTCTTTATTTTGAGAAAACAATACCATGGGCAAGGCGAAAAAACAAGATAAAAAGAGAATTCTCATCAGCAAGGATATATAATTTAGGTAGTAGTTTATATGATTCTAGTCGAGCAAAGGTAAATGAAAATATACACAAACAAAAAAACACCTTGATTTAAGAGGCTGTTTTTGAAAATATAAAATATACTCTAATTATACTTTCAATTCAAACCAATACAATCAGTGATGATTTCAAAACATTCCTACAAAAAATATGGAAATACTAAAACAAATTATTTGGTAACTACCAAAATTATCAATCGCTTATTTCAAAAATAGCAGCTAAATTATCTCAATACTCTATTTTTTTTCCTAAAATAACACTGAAAATAAAATTATTAAATTGGCGTATAATTGGCTTTTTATTTCTAAATATATATTTAATCTATGCATTTGTTGTCAATTGTAACCCTACAAAACATCAAAAAAACCTTGAATTAGAACCAAATTCGAGGCATTAATAGCATAAAACAAATTAAAAACCCTATTTACAACTGCTATTTAAAAATATTTTATATTGATTTTCAAGTGTTTATAATAAATTAAAATAAAAAACACCCCATTTTTCTCTTGTATAGTTTTTGTATAGTTTTTAGGATTCCCAAAAATCGACTATCTCCAAATCAATTTAATAAATTTGTATACTAAATAATCAAAAAACAAAAAAACATTATGAAAAAATTTACCCTTTTAATTGCACTAATGATAACCTCATTAGGATTTGCACAGCAAACGCTGATTGAAAATTTTGACACCACTCCTGCGGCATATACATTTGCTGGATTTGAAGGACTTGGTAGTGCAACAAACAATGGCGCTACCATTGCCACCGACCCAGCTTCTGGAGGATCTAGAGGGAATGGACTAAAACTGGTTAGTGTATCTACTGGACAGCCATGGCAGGGAGCGGAAGTTATACTTTCAAGCGGTAAAATAAGATTAAACGCAACAGACAGAACAGTGAAAGTTGATGTTTATGCAACTCAAGCCTTTACCATGTTAGGAAAAGTAGAGCTAGGTGGAACAGCGCCAATGTCGGCAACTTCTGCATCTTATACCACTCCAAATGCATGGCAAACGCTTACTTTCACCTTTAATACCTCTTCAGATGGTACCGCAATAGCGAATGGGGATTATGCAAAACTTGTGTTTTTTCCTAACTGGAAATCGACAAACAATGGTTTTAATTCTCCTCCAGCTAATTTTACAGTTTATGTAGATAATATTACTGGAGTAAAAGTAGCGGCTACCCCTGATCCTGCACCAACAACTGCAGCTCCAACTCCGCCTGTTAGAAGTGCGATAGATGTGATTTCACTTTTTAGCAATGCTTACACTAATATTCCTATTGATTCTTGGTCTGCATCTTATGATGATTCATCAATTGCAGATGTAGTTATAGCTGGTAATGACACAAAAAAAATTACATTTAGTAATTATCTTGGAATTCAGTTTACTGGCGCTGGTCACCATATTAACGCAACTACAATGACCAAGATGCATGTCGATATTTGGACTTCTTCTGCAACTTTAGATAAAGTTTTTAATTTAAAACTTGTTAATTGGGGTGGTGGAACCGGAGAAGCAAACGCTATAGAATTAAATGTAAACAATGGAAGTACTCCTGCATTGCCGAATCCTAATCCAGGGACTTGGATATCGTTAGACATTCCTTTTACTAATATGAATGCTTTAAAGAATGATTTGGCAGAGATAATAATTACATCTGGAGGCCCAGGTTCTCTGGGGACTGTTTACGTTGATAATATTTATTTATGGAAAGCCCAATCGGCGGTAGGTACTCCTACCATTTCTTTTGCGATTCCTGCAAAAGCTTCAGGCGATTCCTCCTTTTCTTTGACATCCCCTATAATAACTAGTAACAGTGCGGGCGCTATTACTTTTTCTAGCAGCAACACTGATGTCGCTACGATATCGGGCAACACAGCGAATATAGTGGGCGTAGGAACGACTACCATTACGGCAACTCAAGCGGCTGATGGAATTTATTTTGCTAGTACTGCAACGGCTATTCTGAATGTAAATCCAGCAGCTGCCCCAGCGCCACAAACGGATCCAACAACAGTTACGCCCTTATATGGAGAATATGGAGATACTAATTCTGTTTCAGGTTATTCATATGATTTTGGATTGGCTACGGCTGTTGATCTTGACCCTACGTCTGGCATAAACAAGGCGCTTAAAGTAGATTTTAATGTATCGGGTTACGGTCAAGGTTTTACTACAAAAGATATTACAAGTAGCCAATATGTACATTTCGATTATTATACGGCAGACGCTACTACTTTTGGACTTTATCTTATTTCTGCTGATCCAACTATTGAGGCCGCTTATACCATTCCAACAGTTGTAAAAAACCAATGGATAGGTGTAAACATACCCATGTCTGATTTTACAAGTACAAATGGTATTGATACTACTAAATTTTATCAATTTAAATTTGATACAGCAGCAGGGCTAACTCCAGGAACCGTTTATTTTGATAATCTTTATTTAGGGCAAACGACTCCTCCAGCAACTACTCCTACCATTACTTTTACAATTCCTGCAAAACTTAATGGAGACGATTCTTTTTCTTTAACACCATTTATCACTAGTCAAAGCGCAGGTGCTATTACCTTTACTAGTAGCAATACTTCAGTCGCAACCATATCAGGCAGCACATTGACCATAGTAGGTTCAGGAACGGCTACCATCATAGCTACTCAAGAAGCTAACGGAAATTATAGTGGAACAAGCAAAACAGCTGCTTTAGTTGTTACCAACCTTCCTTCTACACCAACAACTGCAGCTCCAACTCCGCCTGTTAGAATTGCGGCGGATGTGAAATCAATTTTCAGTGATGCGTATACCCCTATTGCAACTCTTGGTTATACTGGTGATACTGATAGTTATCATACAGATTGGGCTGCGGCAAGAACCGTAAAACTTATGGTTGACGGAAACGCAATCCACAAAATTACTGGACTCGGATACGAAGGAATTGCCTTCCAATCAGCTAGAATTGACGCAACAACAATGACAAATTTGCATATGGATATTTGGACTGCTACACCAACTGCAGACAAAAGCTTCAATATAAAATTTTCAAATTGGAATGGTGGA
Organism: Flavobacteriaceae bacterium; assembly: GCA_947446635.1. Lineage (GTDB taxonomy): Bacteria > Bacteroidota > Bacteroidia > Flavobacteriales > Flavobacteriaceae > Flavobacterium. The sequence continues at coordinate 4,038 of CANFHF010000002.1, read as the reverse complement.
ACTGAAGAAGCAAACGCAATAGAATTCTCTACAACCAATGCAAGTACGCCAGTATTACCTAATACAAATCCAGGAACTTGGATATCGTTAGACATCCCTTTAACTAGCATGCCTGGTTTAAGAAATGACCTAGTACAGTTTATAATTACATCTGATTTAGGAACTGTTTTCTATGATAATCTTTATCTATGGAAAGAGCCTACTTCAAATACCCGTACCTATTACGTCGATACAGATGGAGACGGTTATGGGGCAGGTTCATCTGTTCAATTAGAAGATTTAACAGCACCAACAGGCTATTCAGCAAACAATACCGATTGTGCTCCTACTGATGCTTCAAAACACGAGTCTTTTACTTTCTATGCGGATACAGATGGAGATGGATATGGTGCAGGAAGTTTAGTTAGCGTTTGCGCAGTAAATGCTGCAACAGCACCAGCAGGATATTCGTTAAACAGCACAGATTGCAATAATACAAATGCTAATGTAAAACCAGGTGCTACAGAGATTTTTGATGGAATTGACAACAACTGTAATGGGACGATAGACGAGGGCTTAACCCTAGTTGCTCCAATTGTTACTCCTAAATCTGTATGTAAAGGGGGTTCTTCTGTTACACCAACAGCTACTGCACTTTCAGGATACACTTTACGATGGTATACTGCTGCAACAGGAGGAACTGCTGCAACTACTGCTCCTGTAGTAACAACAACTGCGGCAGCTGTTAAAACATTTTATGTTTCTCAAAAGTCAGGCAGTGGATCAGAAAGCCCGAGAGCAGCTGTGACAGTTACAGTAAATCCAGCATCTACTGTTGGTAAAATTACAGGATTTGCACCTATTTGTACAGGAGGAAGTAAAACACTTCTCTTGGGAACATCTGTTGGTTCAATCCAATGGCAATCTTCAACTACATCTGCTACGGCTACAGACTTTGCAAATATTCCTGGAGCAACGACTACTTCTTACGTAGCTTCTCCTGCGGCCACTACCTGGTATAAAGTGGTGTCAAAAAGTGGTGCGTGTTCTTCAATAGCTAGTGCCGCCGCAGTTGTAGTAACCGTTAGTCAACCAACTTCAGTTGGAGCACTTTCGTCTACTGTTTCTACGGTTTGTAAAAGTAGTGGTACAACACTTACTTTAGCTAGTGCTACAGGAACTATTGCATGGCAAAAAGCTACAGTTACGGGTACAACAGTTGGAATATTCAAAGCAGTCGCAGGAAATGTAACGACTACATTAGCAACTGGAAATCTAACAGCTACAACGGCTTATAAAGTGGTTGTATCAAGTGGTTTATGTCAGGTATCAACTTCTGATGTTGTTACAGTAACTGTTAGCCCATTGGCAGTAGCTAAAACACCTACCGGAAACGCAACATCTAAGACATTAGCTACTGCTATTTGTACCTCAGGCACAATGCCTTTAACAACAACGGGTTCTGTTGGATCAATTCAATGGCAATACTATAATGCGGGAACCAGCACTAAAGCTGTTACTAGTACAACTGCAGTAAATTATACTTGGACTGATATTTCAGGCGCTACATCAACTACTTATGACGCTGCAAGTTCAGCTGCGGGTAATGTTTGGTTTAGAGTGAAACTGACAAGCGGAGCTTGTTCAGCACCAGCCTATAGCACACCTGTTAATGTATGGTTTAAATCTTGTGCTGCTAGATTTTCTCCAGACGCATTCAAAGTGGTGGCTTATCCAAACCCATCTACTGAAGGATTTACAATTAAATCTAATAATGGAAAATCATTTGGAGTACAGGTGTATGATATGTTGGGTCGCTCTATCGAACAACGTCAGTTAAAATCTGATGCTCAAATAGGGGCTAACTATGCACGAGGTATTTACAATGTAATTGTAACTCAAGATGCGCAAGTGAAAACATTACGACTGATTAAAAAATAATCGTATCCTAGATACTCCTCTATTAAAAGAGAAAGGCTGTCCGAAAGGACAGCCTTTTTTTTGTTATTATTGTTCCGTCTTGAAATAGAAAAGAACTTAAAAAAACCCTACTTAATTTATTCCATTAAAAATGCTAAAAAAACATTCAAACATTCTTAATTACCACCTACTTTCCATAATTAAATCTAATTAAGCAACAACACCTGGTTCTTTAGCAAAACCTCGAGGATTTCTATTTCCTTAAACACTTGAAACAACTCCAAAAAATCCTTCAAAAAACAACCCTTTTTTTGACTAAATATTGCTACTATATGATATTTATCCCAATCAATAAATTAACGGAATGCGTTTGAGTTAACAGCAAACAATCTAAAAAAAATAAGGGTTTTTATTAGAATATTGTATTCCTCTACTAAAATAGCATTAAAATTGAAATTATTAAATCATCCCTAAAAAGACATTTTTTTATTAAATATGTTTTTAATCGACGTTTTTTTACCAATTAACACCTTACAAACACCTTAAAAAGACATTAAAAGGACCTTAAAAAACACTACAATAACACATCAAATCGAATTGAATTATTAATAACAACTTTTTTAAATTATTAGTAGCTAAATAAAAAACCCATTAAAATAGAGCATTTAAAGCATTTATTTGTAATAATCATATACTGTTTTACTTGTATAGTTTTTGTATAGGTACCTTACAAGCAAAAAAAGTAATTTGGATTTAATTCATTTATATATTGCTACCCTAATCCAAAAACATTTTATTATGAAAAAATTACTTTTATTTTTATGCCTGATGACTATTTCATTAGGCCAATCGCAAACTTTACCACTTAGGTTTTCCGAGGCATCAAATTTGATGACAGGGTATAATGGTACTAGTTTTACTATTCAGCCAGATGACGGCGACGGGTTTGTCGGTCAAATTGCTGGGGGCACAGATTCCTGGGACAATTCTCAGTTAGTCTTAGCCCAAAATGTAGATCTTTCTGATAATGCGAACAACAGCATTACTTTTAGAATTAAACCTCTAACAGGTACAACAAGTGGCGTACACTTATTGAAATTCGAAGGTGGAGTGGCTGGACTAGGTGCTTGTGAGAAGAATTTTTACACAAGCGGTACAGAATGGCAAACCATTAGTGTAGATTTCGGTGCTGGTTTAGGCAATTATTCTAAATTAATCATCTTTACTGATGCTGGCGCTGACTCTAATGGTTACAACAATAGCGAGACTGACACCTATTTAATTGATGACATCGAGGGAGGAACTAATGTAGCTCCGCCACCACCGCCGGTACTTTATAATGTTACTTTCAGACTAGACATGAATGCTAGAACTGGATTCACTGCTCCTGAAGTTAGAGGATTAGGTAATTGGGATTTTTTAAATGCTATGACTGATGCTAATGCTGATGGTATATGGGAAACTACAATACCTTTAGCTGCTGGTGCTTATGAGTATAAATTTGCTAGAGATAATTGGGCTGATCAAGAGCATATGCTAGGTCTTGCTTGTTCAACTCTTGGAGACAATCGTGCTTTAACTGTTGACAATGCAGATAAGGTACTTGATATAGCACCATGGGGTGGTTGTCCTGCAGGATTTGTAGCTCCATCAACTCCTACTACATTCAAGGTAAACATGAACCAAGTCGCTGGATTCAATGCTGCTACAGATGTAGTATATGTGAATTCAAGCTTCAATAACTGGTGTGGTAATTGTAATCCGATGACTGATGCTGATGCTGATGGGGTATGGGAGGCAACTTTAAACATTCCTAACTTGACTCAATTCACTTATAAGTATACTTATAATGGATGGGCTCATGAAGAGAATTTAACTTCTGGAATGTCATGTACAACAACAGTTGGTGGCTACACCAACCGTAGCTATACTTTAGGTGCTAATACAGCTTATACCATACCAACTGTATGTTGGAATTCTTGTAGTGCTTGTGAAGCGGTAATACCTCCTGTTGCTCAACCCTTGACTATAACTACTACCGTATGTAGCGATGCTACTTCTATTAAAATGACAGGTCCATGGTGGGGTTGGGATCCAAATGCAGGTCCATCAGCTGTGAAAAATGCTAATGGTACTTGG
>CANFHF010000001.1 GCA_947446635.1 Flavobacteriaceae bacterium | reverse complement strand
GTGATTTTTCCATCTAAAACTCCTTCTGCAGCTAAGCGAGCTGTATTTTCGAGAGTGGCAGCTGTAGTACGAGCTAAAGCTTCTGCACTAACTGCACTGATACGAGCATCTTTCTCTGTAGTGATTTTGTTATCTAAAACTCCTTCTGCATTTACACGATCCGTTTTTTCTAGAGTAGCAGCAGCTAAACGATCTGATTTCTCTGTAGCATCACCATCAATACGAGCATTCTTTTCTGTAGTGATTTTTCCATCTAAAACTCCTTCTGCAGCTAAGCGAGCTGTATTTTCAAGAGTGGCAGCGGCAATTCGATCTACTATTTCTTTAGCGGCCCCAGTCGTTAAGACAATATCTGCATTTGTACGTGCTAATTCTTCAGCATTCACATCGGCTAAACGATCTGTTACTTCTTTTGCAGCTCCTACCCCTAAAACTCTTTCCGCTTCAGTTGCTCTAGCTGTCTCTGTAACTAATTTACCATTAATAACTGTATCTTCAGTAGCACGAGCTAATGCTTCATCATTTACTCTCGTAGTAAAAAGTACATCAGCAGCGGTACGATTAGCTATTTCGGTATTTATACTTGTAGTTAAGGTTACATCCCCTGCTATACGTGCGTCTCTTTCAGTAATTACACTTGCAGCAAAAGTAGCATCGCCATTAATACGTGCATCTTTTTCAGTATTTATATTTGACGTTAAGGTAGCAATGTCAGCTATTCTAGCTGCATTAGCCGTAGTTAAAACACCTTCAGCAATAGTTGCTCTAGTTGTTTCTGCAACCAAGTTACTTTTAATATTTGTATCTTCGGTAGCGCGAGCTAATGCTTCATTGTTTACACTTGAAGTAAAAAGGGCATCAGCAGCGGTACGAGCATCTTTTTCAGCAGTTACACTTGCAGACAAAGTAGTATCCCCTGCTATACGAGCATCTTTTTCAGTATTTACACTTGTAGTCAAAATTATATCAGCAAATGTACGCTCTGATTTTTCTGTTAAAGCTCCTGTGGTTAAAATTTGTTCAGCAGCTAAACGATCTGATTTTTCTGTCGCAGCTCCTGTAGTTAAAATTAAGTCAGCAGCAATTCGATCTGATTTCTCTGTTGCAGCTCCTGTAGTTAAAATTACGTCAGCGGCAATTCGATCTGATTTCTCTGTTGCAGCACCTGTAGTTAAAGTGACATCGGCAGCAATTCGATCTGTTTTCTCTGTTGCAGCACCAGCAGTTAAAACGCCTTCCGCATTTCCAGCTCTTGCTATTTCACCAGTTAATTTACTATTTATAGCCGTGTCTTCAGTTGCACGAGCAACTGCTTCATCATTTACTGCCTTAGTAAAAAGTAAATCAGCAGCGGTACGATTAGCAATTTCGGTATTTATACTTGTAGTTAAAGTGTTGTCAGCAACAGTACGCGCGTCTCTTTCAGTAGTTACACTTGTAGTTAAAACAGTATCAGCAAAAGTACGATCTGTAACTTCTTTTGCAGCTCCTGTAGTTAAAATGACATCGGCAGCAATTCGATCTGATTTCTCTGTTGCAGCTCCAGTAGTTAAAACATCCAAAGCTGTTTTTGTAGCAGTACTAATAGGCTTGTTTAAATCCGTTGTGTTATCTACATTATCTAAACCAAAATTAGTTTTGGCACCATTAACGGTTGTAGCTCCAGTACCTCCATTAAGAATAGGTACAATTCCAGTAACATTTTCAGCACTGTAGGCCGTAATTGCTGTATTAGCATTAAATGCAAAAGGCACAGCAGTAAGTGCCTGGTTGCTAATTTCTTCAAATGAAGAACACAACCCATTTGTATCTACGGCAACTTGTAAGTTTTTTTGATTTTCATCCCAAACGATTCCATCAAACGATGAAGCATAACCTCTTGTTTGATCTCCAGTACCAATGATTAAATTTACCATACCGTATTCATCGGTCTTAGTGGTAATCGTCTCTTGGTATTCTGTATTAGAATTAGAATCTGTAATAGTAAATCGTAAGCAAACTGGCTTATTAGACAAAGGAGAGCTTACATTAGTTATACCCGCCGAACTTTGTTGGGTGGAATTGTATATAACTGCTTGATAGGTAATTCCTCGTGTTTGTGCATAAAAGGCCGAAGTTCCTAAAAAGAATAAAAATAGTAGAATTTTTTTCATGATTGTTATTTTAAATTATTTTTGAAAATGAACACCAAATGAAATTTGGTCTGTTTTAAATTTGTAATCCTCAATTCGTTTAGTATTTGATAAATTATAACTATTTGTTCTGTTATACCCAACAGACAAATAACCCTGAGGCGTTAGTTTTAATTTAGCCTCAACTCCTAATACAGGTTGAAAAACAAGTCCTTTAAATGCTTCTGCTTTGGTCAAATCATTAACCAATACATTTGCAGAACCTAACCCTAATTGGGTGTTTTTACCATATAAAATAGTAGCCATATTAATCCCGGCTTTCGCATCAACCTCTACAAATTTAATTTTAAAGACTCTTAATTGAATTGAATTTTGTATCCCTAAATATTGAGTATTATAACTTGAAAGAATAGTTGGTCCTTCATTAGTAACAGCATTATACTCATTAAGCGTCAATCCAAGTGTATAACAATATACGTTTTTAAAATGTTTAGAATGCCCAATTTCAAAGGAATTACCAACTGATGCTTTGAAATCATATTCCTTATCGCCTCTATAAGAATACGAAGTAAAATTTCTCCCGGTTTGTAAATAAATTTCTTGCGAGTAGCTTTTAGCGAACGAAATAAAAACTACAATTAATAGTGTTACTTTTTTCATTTTATTTTATTTTAAGTATTTTGGTTGTGTATTCATAATTAAGAGCATTAAGTTTTACTATATATTCACCCGGTGATAAATTAATATCCTTAAGGGAGATATTATTTTGAAGGGCTTCTTTTTCCGTAGAAAATACTTTTCTACCTAATAGATCAAAAAAGGCAATTTTTACAGGCCCTTTAATTGAAGTCGAAAATTTAAAATTAATAAAATCGCTTACTGGATTAGGGTATAAAGTTGTCACAATTAAACTTTTGACGCTTGAAGGGGCAACTTTTCTAGTATTACTCTGTTGGAAACCTTGACTAAAAGCAATTTTCTTATTTTGAGAATTACCAACTACACTTAACTGCCCAATAGTTTGTTTTACCATTCTACCATTAGTTGTTTTTGCACTACTAGCCTGTGCGGATAACATTTGATGGTGAAGTTTTTGAGCATTTAAATTAAATGCAAACAATAGAATTAAAATATACTTCATTTTCATTATTTATTTAATTAATAGATCTAATGGTCTAAAAAGTTTAATCATAATTAATACGATCTAAGGCATCACGAGGAAGCATTAAATATTAAAGGACAAATTTATACTATAAAATTTTAAGTGTTATAAAAATTAGTATAGCAAAAACATAGATAAAATAATAAATTTTACCGATTAAAGACTTGTTTTTTAAAGTATTAAATAAAATATCATTTTAGTTAATAATAGTTGCCAATAAAATAATCAAAAATAAAAGCAGATATAGAAACAAATTAAAAACGGAAATGTAAAGATCCGAGAAGAAATAAATATTGATTAGACAGTAATGGCTAAATGAAATAATAGGGTAAGTAATACAAAATAATACTTGGTAATAATTAGACAAATATAATTTAAGATATTTCTTATAATAAAATAAAAAAAATATTTATTAAAAGAAATGTAAATTAAAGTGCGTTATAAAAATTGAGTTGAATATAGGAATTTTAGGTAGAATTTATATTAAAAAATTTCAAGTTACAAGTAATAAACTGAATTTTATTAGTGCCGAAAAGAAGGGTTTTGAAAAAATTATGAAATAATAAAGCCTGAAATAGGGTTAATCAAAAAGAAAGTGACTATACTATTAATCGAAATCATTAATAATCTTAATAAGGTCTTGATCGGCCGTAAGTTTAAGCTTTTTCTTTAAAAGATATTTTTTAGTAATAACACTTTCATGGGACACTTGTAGCATGGAGGCAATTTCCTTGTTTAATAAATTCAATTTAATTAAACTACAAAAACTAATATCTTTTGGAGAAAGATTCGGAAATCTTGCTTTTAAAGCAGTATTAAAATTAGGGTGTGTCTGAGTGAATTTCAACCTAAACTCATTCCAGTAATCTTTTCGAGAAAGCACGAAACGAATGTCCTTAATAAGATTTATAAATTTAGGTTCTTTGATTTGTTGAGAATGCATCGTAGCTTCATCAATAATAACACCAATAGAGCTCTGAATATTAGCTAATTCTAAATTAATAGCTATAAACTCTCGTTCCTTTATTATTTCCGTTTGTTTAAAGCTTGAGATCACCTTCTTGTTTTCTATAATTTCTGATTTAAATAATTCAATTTCTTTTAATAAAACATGTAATTCTTTTGATTTGATTTTATTAAATCTAAAGAAAAATACAATAAAACCAATTAGTATAGAACTAACAACAATAGAACCAATCAATAATAATTCAGCGTATTGATATTGAAGTTGGGCTACTGTTGAAGAAAAAAAGTAAAATAGAGGTAGTTTTAAGGGACTCAATTTGGGTATGATTTCACTATTATTAATATAAAAAGATCTCTAAAGTTTATATCGATTGTTAATCAAAAAAAAGGTGGTTTTTTTTGTAAATATAGCAAGATATTGATGGTTATACTATAATTTACAACTTAAAATGATTCATCAGCATTTTTTCATAGACTTTATCGGGCAAAATTCGCTTGAGAACAATCGAGAATTGCTGTATAAAAACCCCTACTTTATAATGAATTTTAGGGTTTGGGTTTTGAATTATTTCATAAACGGCTTTGGCCATTTCATCGGGATTACTGCCACTGTCAACCTGCTCGTCCATCATTTTAAGAGTGTTCCCATAGGGAATTTCATATGCCGAATCCTTGATTACTGGCGCATGGAAACGCCTAGAGGCAATATTGGTAGCGAAATCTCCTGGAGCCACATTAGTAATCTGAATTCCGAAAGATTTCACTTCCATTCGTAAAGCCTCGGTAACCAATTCCAATGCCCCTTTCGATGCGGAATACACGCTGCGATACGGCAAACCCATATAGCCCGCTATAGAGGTGATATTGATAATAAGTCCTGATTTTTGCAAGCGCATTTGTGGTAAAGCAGCTTTCATGACTTCTATTGGACCAAAGAAATTAGTTTCGAAATTATTCTTGATTTCCTCCATTGGAATCTCTTCCAAAGGTCCACTGATTCCCACACCGGCATTATTAATAACAATATCCAGCCTGCCCGAAGTGGCTATTATTTTGGACACCGCGGCATGAATCGAATCTGGGTTTCGAACTTCTAAAGCCACTAGGGGAAAAACGGAATTGAGTATTCGTTCGGGATTTCTGCTAGTACCATATACGATGAATCCTTTATGGTGCAAAAATTCACCAATCGACTTTCCTATTCCCGAAGAAGCTCCTGTGATCAAAACTACTTTTTCCATTGTTATAGAATATACGTTACTGATGTGTGTTATTGCCTAATTGATTAGGATACTGATAGCGTATTTATTAATTCCAACCTAACCATTAACTTCTAACTCCGAAAGGTTCAAAAATAAAAAAATCTTCCTGAAGGAAGATAATAAAATAGAAAAAATTTGTTTGGAACCTACAATTACTAAAAAATGGCAAGCGACCTACATCGCACCGCTCAACCACTTACCCTTGCTATGTTCCCATCCTGGGGGATTTTGCAGGAGCTGGTCGTGTAGGACTTGCCGGTGCAAATATACAATGTATTTTATATTTTTGCAAGGGCTTTGCGTCTATAAAATAAGGTTGTATATTGCAATATTAAAATTTTAATGTATGAAAAATTATAACTTCCTATCTTTCATTTTATTAGGAATAACCTTTGCGAGTTGCGGGGATAAAAACAACAACGCTTCCCTATTTAGTTTTGACGAATCTAAATTTGCAGCACACTATCAGTCACAAGAGACTTTAGAATTGGGAATCTTGAACCCAAATACCAAAGAGATTGACAGTGTCATTTATTATCTAAACGATAAAAAAATTGGTTCAAAAAAAGGGCTTGAAAAATTATCTTTCCCATTAAAAAACCAAAAATTGGGATACCAAAACCTGAAAGCATTGGTCTTTTTTGAAGGAGAAAGTGCCCAAACCACTGCCCGAATTGAATTAGGCTCTAATATACAGCCCAAGTTACTTAAGTACACGGTTCTTAACACCTACCCTCATGACATTGCCTCTTTTACCGAAGGATTAGAGTTTTACAAAGACACTTTATACGAAAGCATCGGATTGTACAAAAGTTCTAAACTTTTGAAAACAGATTACAAAACTGGAAGGACATACAAGAGTTTGAAATTGGATGACCGCTATTTTGGAGAAGGAATAACATTCATAAATGACAAAATTTACCAACTGACTTGGCAGGAAAAAACGGGTTTCATCTACAATGCCACGACTTGGAAATTAGAAAAAACCTTTATGTATGATAAGAACATTGAAGGCTGGGGAATGACCAATGATGGAAAATACATTTACCAAACCGACAAAACTGAAAAAATTTGGAAAATGAATCCTGAAACCCAGAAAATGGTGGATTATGTCAATGTATATTCTGGAGATTCTAAAATTCCAAGCATAAATGAGTTGGAATGGATTAACGGAAAAATCTATTGCAATGTTTGGCAAAAAGACGCCATAGCAATTGTAAATCCTGCTAATGGAGCCGTAGAAGGAATACTTGACCTATCTGGTTTGCGAAAATTTATTCAATTTCCAAAAGCTGAAGTCTTAAATGGAATCGCTTACAACCCTAAAACTAAAAGCATTTTTGTAACAGGAAAAAACTGGGACAAAATGTTTGAAATCAAGGTTTCAGAATAATTTAAACTTTCATCATACATACATTTATTTGCATAAAAAAGAGGAGTATTTTACTCCTCTTTTTTTATGCCTCTTTTACAATTAATAGACATTGTTTTAATTCTGGTTTTTCAACTATAAATTGCACTAACCATTCTCGTAATAGTTCCATTTCATAAGGCAATAATGCTTTTATTGCTTTTTCCAATTCTTTACAAAAAAGTACAGCATCAAAACTTACTCTTTCGAGAACTGTTTTGGTGTAATCAAACATGATTTTCGACATACTAATTAATATTAAGGTTAGAACTTGATTATTAAAGTAAATTTAAAGTTTTATTTTATAAAATTCAACCTATTTAATAACTTATGTAATTTATTTTTTATTGCACGGAAAATCAAAACTTGCTAGCCCGAAACATTTCTCGTTTTCCTGGAGGCCCCGCTAATTTTTCGACCGTAAACCCTACTTCTACCATGCTTCGTTTTATCACTCCGCGAGCCGCATAAGTGACCAATATTCCATTTGGCTTAAGTGCCTTATACATTTTTTGAAATATAGCCGTACTCCACAATTCGGGTTGGACCCTGTAGCCAAAGGCATCAAAATAAATCAAATCAAATTTTTCTAAATCATCAATATCTTGAAAAAATTGATTCCTTTTGGTGAATACAAAATCATTTCTTAAAAAAACTACTTCTTCCCAGTTGCATTCATGCATTTTATCGAAAACACCTCTTTCATTTTCAGCTTTCAATTCCGGTACATAATTCATCAATAGCACTTCTTCTGGCGAAACAGGATAGGCTTCCACCCCAACATAATCAATTGACTGGTTTAGTTTTTGTGATTCCAAAAAAGTGATAAAAGCATTCAATCCTGTTCCAAATCCAATTTCTAAAATAGAAATGGTTTTGTTTTCAAATAAAGAAAGCCCATTTTTTATAAAAACATGTTGGGCTTCTTGAATGGCACCAAATTTCGAGTGATAACATTCATCCCATTCTTCAATATGGATAGTGGTAGAACCGTCATTAGTTTGTATAATTTCTCTTTTCAAAATTTATTTCGGGGTTTTTCTAGATTTTTTATAGTATCGATTGTTCAAATTTAATTAAAAACAAATCTATTTGACCATCAAAAATCGTTATTTATTATATATTCCAAAAAATTAGTGCTGGTTTTTTATTAATATTTTTTTGAATCAACAAAATGTATTCAAATGCTATAATTAATGTTGTTTTAGCAAGTATTTTAACAATTTTTAATTTAATTTTGCAGTATACCTATCGCGAAAACAATTGCGATGTTTTTAATTCTAATCGTACAATATAAAAATATATTAAATACATAATCATTAATTATGAGTGCAACACAAACCAACAAAATTGAAATAATTAAAACTGCTACTTCAAAAATAAATGAAGTTGATTTTGATAATTTAAGTTTTGGCGCTGTTTTTACAGATCATTTATTGGAGTGTGATTATACGAATGGGGAGTGGCAAAAACCAATTATCAAACCATACGCTCCATTTTTATTGGATCCTTCAGCTAAAGTTTTTCATTATGGGCAAGCCATATTTGAAGGAATGAAGGCCTATAAAGATGATCAAGAGGCTATTTGGCTTTTTAGACCCGATGAAAACTTTAAACGTTTCAATAATTCTGCCATAAGAATGGCAATGCCTGAAGTTCCAGAACCTATTTTTATGGAAGGGTTGAAACAGTTGTTACAATTAGACAAGGAATGGGTAAAAAAAGGGAAGGGAAATTCACTATACATCAGACCTTTTATGATTGCTACCGGAACCGGGGTAATTGCAAATCCTTCAGACGATTATAAATTTATGATTATTTTATCTCCTGCGAAATCCTATTATTCAGGCGAAGTAAAAGTAATCATCGCCGAACATTACAGTAGAGCTGCAAATGGAGGTATTGGAGCAGCAAAAGCCGCCGGGAATTATGCTGCGCAATTTTACCCAACTAATTTGGCTAACAAAGACGGTTTTCAACAAATTATTTGGACCGATGATGCCACCCACACCAAATTGGAAGAAGCGGGTACTATGAATGTATTTTTCAGAATAAAGGACACTTTATACACCGCTCCCACAAGCGAGAGAATTCTTGATGGTGTGACCAGAAAAAGTCTTATTGCTATGGCTGAAAAAGAAAATATTGATATGGTCGTTCGACCTGTTGTAGTTTCGGAACTTGTTGAAGCGGCAAAAAACGGCTCTTTGAAAGAAATTTTTGGAGCGGGAACGGCTGCTGTTATCAGTCCGATTGCCGGATTCTCCTACCAAGACATTTATTATGAATTACCAAAAATAGAAAATTCATTTGCCTTGCTTCTTAAAGACAAATTAACAAACATCCAACAAAAACTAGCCAAAGACACCTTTGGTTGGACCGTTAAGGTTTAGTTTTCAGGTTGAAGTAGCAGTATAAAAAAGCAGTTTAAAATGATACTAATCATTTTAAACTGCTTTTTTTATTGCAAACGAAATCAGTTATTTTCCTCCCAATATTTTAGAAAAATCTGGTTTAAAATAATTGGGGCCTTTCATCACTTTTCCATCTTCGCGATAGATGGGTTTTCCGTTTTCGCCCAATTTACTCATATTACTGCGCTGGATTTCGTCAAAAACTGCTTCTATCTTATGCTGCAAACCGTGTTCTATAATAGTACCACAAAGAATATACATCATATCGCCCAATGCATCTGCAATTTCAACTAGATCATTATTCTGCACCGCTTCCAGGTATTCCTCGTTTTCTTCTTTCATCAAGTTGTAACGAAGTGTGTTTTTACTTTCGCCTAAATCGGCTCTTGGAATTTCGCTGTGACCAATAACAAACGCCGTATGAAATTCCTTGACTGCATTAATTTGTTTTTGCATAATTTTATTTGAATAAATGATGGAGCAAGTTAGTGATATTAACTAAACAAAAAACACCTAAATTTGCGCAAAAAAAAACTATGTTTAGTTCAGGACAATTATTGTTTGCCGGCTGTTTTTTTGTTGCTTTCGTTATTGCAATGATTTACGCCTATAGAAAAGATGCCAAATTGCATACCCTATTTTACAAAGGAAATTATAAAATATTAATTGCCTTTCTGATATTTATTGGACTGCTTTTTATGATAAAGATATTTTTCAAAAGGTAGTTTTCTTCAATAAAAAAGGATGCCATCAAGACATCCCTTTCTATAATTTTTTTTCTCTAGTTTACCAAGGGCAAATAGCCGTAGTTTTTAGAATACTGCAACATCTGTTCTGCAAAGGATTTGGGTTGTTGTACTTCAATCGAAATAATTTTTCCCTTTGCATCTAATTTCGGCACCAATACTGGATTTATAAATCCGCTATAAGGCGCCGAAACAAATTGTTTGTTTCTTTCTAATACCTCAGCATGTAATTTTTGATCCACTTTTACGCCATAATTTTCGACCAAAGCCTTTCCTGAGGCATAATCCCCTTCTGATTTTATACGTTGTACTTCCCGCAACAATTGTCCGAATAAATCATGTAGTTTATCATAATCTGTGATGTTAAAATAGGTTTTTCCATCTCGGGAAATTTTCTCGATTACGTTGTCGGCTTTCCCTTTTTCGAAAACCCAAGCACTCACCCACTGACGGTTTCTCATGTGTGCCTCTTCAACATTGGCACCTAATTGCAACCGAATTAACTGGGTCATCAATCCGTTTCGAATATAACTATCATAAGACTCCATCCCTAGTTTTTTCCAATCATCGACCAAACCGAATTCTTGCAATTTTGGATTATAAACATAATATAGTCCAACCAAATCGGCTCTACCTTCTTCAAGGGTTGAAGCATAACTTTTAAGGGTTTCTTTCGGAGTACCTACACCTGGGTTTATTTGGCCCGAAGCATGCCCTATCACTTCGTGTAAAGCTGTGTGCATTTTATCTCCTAACTCTGCATATTTAACAGCTAAGGCGATTTCATCCGTATCATTTGCAAATTCTTGCAACCTGCCCTTTCCTCCTGCCTTTGCATAGGATTCTAAAATATTCCCTAAAGAAACTGATTTCGAACCATGTGCTGCACGAATCCAATCGGCATTTGGTAGATTTACACCTATTGGTGTGGCTGGGGAAGAATCACCGGATTCACCTGCAACCACAACCGTTTTGTACGACACTCCTACTACATTTTTTTTCTTGTGTTCTGGAAATAAAGGGGAATTATCTTCAAACCATTGCGCGTTTTTAGAAATAACTTCCATTTTTGCAGACATGTCAAAATCTTTTATCTGAACGATACTTTCATAGGAACCTCTATATCCCAAGGGATCGTTGTATACTTCGATAAAACTGTTGATATAGTCAATATTACCATCGGTGGCCTGGACCCAAGCGATATTATAATCGTCCCAAGTTTTTAAACTTCCTGTTTTGTAGTAATTAACGAGTAATCCTAAAGCATCCCCTTGTTTTTTGTTTTCGGCTACACTTTTGGCTTTCTCTAACCAATACACAATTTTGTCGATAGCCGCTCCATACATACCGCCACTTTTCCAAATTTTTTCTTCCAATTGTCCTTTGGAATTACGAACCAATTTAGAATTTAATCCAAAAGAATAAGGTTTACTTGAATCTGGACTGGTTTTCTTGGCATAAAAATCTTCTACCTCTTTAGCTGTAATTCCTTTGTCATAAAAATTAATTGCAGAACCTTGTAATAATCCTTTAGATTCATCAAGATTTACTTTTTTGGCATCAGCATCATTAAAGATAACATCCGTTATGGTTGGAGACAAGCTTGTTTTGGTAGCTTTCATTAATGTAGTAAAATAGTCTTTTGAAAAATCGGGTTTTATTTTGTCATTCGAATAATGATGATGAATCCCACTGGCAAACCAAACTCTTTTTAGGTAAATTTCAAAATTTTTCCAATCTTCGGTAGTTTTGTCTCCCCTATAATTTTGATGTATATTCTCGAGTGCTTTTCTAATTTTCAAGTTGTACATATAATGCTGATCCCAAGCTATATCTCGACCTGAATATCCGGCTTGGGTAAGATAATAGACTAACTTCTGTTCTTTTAAGGTTAAGTTTTCCCACCCTGGAATTTGATAGCGTAATACTTTTATGTCGGCAAACTGTTCTGCAACATATTCGAAAGGGGCTTTTTCGGTTATTTTTACAGGATTGGTTTTGGTTATTTGTGCATTACAAACAAGGGAAATTCCAATCGAAATAAAAATCCCTACGGTTTTTAGTACTTTCATTAGTAATATTATTTAGTTGTTTAACAAATATACATTTATTTAGATTGATTGTAACAAAGATTTATTACTCTTAAATCAAATTGAAATCCAAAAAAATTAATATTGATCTAGAATACTAATTTTAACTTTGTAGCGGTTACCGTATTAATAAAATTTTTAACTTTACATGATAAAATAATAAAGGGATGCCATGAGAATTTTAAAATATATATTTCTTTTACTATTACTTAGCCTGGTGGCATTATCTATTTTTGTTGCAACACAAAAAGGGGAATTTACTGTGGAAAGAAGTAGGGTTATCAACTCGCCAAAATCGGCCGTGTTTAATTACGTGAATGAGACTAAGAATTGGGAAGATTGGAATTCTTGGGCAGTGGAAGATTCTCTAATAGAGGTAACCCATTCTAAAAACACTATAGGCAAAGGCAGTTTATGCACCTGGGAAGGAAAAGAAGGTAGTGGAGATTTAAAAACATTGTATATAAAGGAGAACGATAGTGTTTTTCAAAAAATGAATTTCAACGGCAACTCGTCTGAAGTTTTTATTAGTTTTAAGGATACTCTAAAAGGCACTAAAATAACTTGGAAAGCTACAGGGAAAATGAGTTTCATGTTTAAAATCATGAACACGTTTAACGGCGGTGCAGAGAAAGTAATTGGATTGATGTTTGAAAAAAGTTTGACTATTTTAGACCGAAAATTGGATTATGAAATAAACACCTATTCAATAAAAGTAAATGGGTTATCAAATAAACTTGAAAATTTCTATTTAGAACAAACCTTTACCAGTGAAATTTCGAAGATTCCTAAAAACACAGAATTAGTGATTTCAAAAATCACTAATTTTTGCAAACAGAATAACATTACGATAAATGGAAAGCCCTTTGTGATTTACAATACTTATGATACCGCTAATGAATTGGCAAGAATATCAATTTGCATCCCTATCAAGGAGGAAATTTTTATCGTGGAAGGAAGTGACATCATGTCGAAAAAATTGAAAGCATTTCAAGCAGTAAAAACAACAATGACGGGGGATTATGTTCATAGTAAAGCGGCATTGGATAAAACAAAGGAATTCATAAAAGCAAACAATCTCACAAAAGATTTTGCGTTTTCGCACATAGAAGTATTTGTCATTGGTAAAAAAGAAGAGAAAAGTCCTTCTAAATGGATTACTGAAATCTATATTCCAGTAAAGCCTAGAGGAGTTGAAAAACCTTCAGTACCACTTTCTGAAAAAAGTGAAGTAAGTTCACTGCCGTCTGAAAAATAATAAAAAAAGTTGCGATGAATTAAACTGTTTTGTTCGAGATTAAACTTTTTTACTGATTTTCATTCCAAGTTCACAAATAAATAAGGTTTTGCTACAAGAAAAGGAATTCATCAAGGAATTATTAAACCCCAAGACGCAAAACCAAGCGTTTAAGAAACTCTTGAAGGAATACCAAAAACCCCTTTACAACCACATCCGCACTATTGTCTTGAATCACGATGACACAGACGATGTATTGCAAAATACTTTTGTAAAAGTGTTTAAATATTTAAATAAATTTAAAGGAGAAAGCAAACTTTTTTCATGGATGTATCGAATAGCTACCAATGAAGCTTTAACATTTTTAAATATAAAAGGTAAAATCAATGGAATTTCCTCAGAAACATTACAAAAAAAGACTATTGATAATCTAAAAGCAGATATTTATTTTGATGGTGATGAAATTCAATTTAAATTACAAAGAGCAATTGCATCGTTGCCTAAAAAACAACAGCTAGTCTTTAAAATGAAGTATTTTGAAGAGTTAAAGTATGAAGAAATATCGGAAATATTAGGAACATCCGTGGGTGGTCTGAAAGCCTCCTATTATCATGCTGTAAAAAAAATAGAAGCCTTTGTGACAATAAATTAAACCCTTTACTTATAATTGAGTCTAATAAAAATTATGAAAACATTTAAAATAGAGAATGAACCAAAAATAAAGTCTGGGTTTATAATCCCGGAAAATTATTTTGATCATTTAACGGAAAACATCATGCAAAAAATAACCAAAGAAGATACGAAAGTAATTTCGCTTTTCTCAACTAGAATTAGTTGGATCTATGCGGCTGCGGCAGTTATAGTATTGGGGTTAATTATTCCTATTTATAATGATTTCAATAGTAATTTTACAGAAAATGACGAAGTAATACTCGAAAACTACATTGCTAATAAATCGGATATTTCCGATACAGATATAGCGAGTCTTCTTGACGAAGAAGATATTCAAAAAATGAATGTTGACATGGGTCTTGAAGAAAAATCGATAGAGAACGAACTTTTAACTAACCCGAATTTAGAACAATACATCACAAATTAGGACACTATGAAAACGAAAAAAATACTACCAATTATACTATTTTTATTTTCCATTCATTTATTTTCACAGCCTCAAGATAAAGAAAAAAGAGAGCAGATAAGAACTTTAAAAGTTGGCTTTTTAACAACTGAATTGTCTCTAACTTCAGATGAAGCAGCTGTCTTCTGGCCACTTTACAATGCCTACGACAGTAAACAAAATGAGATCAGGTCAAAGAAAACTAAATCTTTAATAGATAAAATGGATGATCAAGCATTTGCTAAAATGAGTGAAAAAGAAGCTATTGCATTACTTGCTCAATCAGAAAGTTACGAAGAGGAACTGTTTAAAAACCGCCGGAAATTTATTTCTAGTCTAAAAGGGGTGATTTCTCCAATAAAAATTATAAAATTAAAAAAAGCTGAAGACAACTTTAACAAAAAATTATTGAAACAATATCGAGACAAAGTTCTTAAAAAATAAATAATTGTTTTTTTTTAATTATAAAAAACCAAGAAATAGTAGCTACTAATTCTTGGTTTTTTATTTAAAATTGGATTAGCTAGTTTTATTTATTAGAAGTGGAGTGATAATTTGCTTGGCACTAAAAATAGCGAATTAGCTATGTCTATAAAAACAGAGATTAAATTAAGCCTGATTTTATAATTTATTTTATTTTACAATCAATCCTATATTTAAAAAGAGTAAATTTGTTCGGTTTTTTTATATAAATACACATGAGCAGTTCGCACAAGGACTTACATAGTAAGTTGACATTAGGGGGTTTATTAGTTTCGTTAGGAATAATTTATGGTGATATTGGAACTTCGCCATTATATGTAATGAAAGCCATAATTGGCAACTATGTAATAAATACTGATATTGTTTTAGGAGGAATATCATGTGTTTTCTGGACACTTACCTTACAGACGACAATAAAATATGTTTTGATTACTCTTAGTGCCGACAATCATGGTGAGGGTGGTATTTTTGCTCTATATGCTTTAGTAAAGAAAACAAAAATTCAATGGTTAATCGTACCTGCTATCATTGGAGGAAGTGCCCTACTTGCCGATGGGATTATAACTCCCCCCATTTCAGTATCATCTGCCGTTGAAGGAATTCAAACTTTTTATCCTCAAATAAATACAGTACCAATAGTAATTGGAATCTTATTCATTTTGTTTACCATTCAGCAATTTGGTTCTAAACTGGTAGGTCGGTTTTTCGCACCAATGATGCTTATATGGTTTGGTATGCTTGGGGTATTAGGGCTGTTACAAATCACTCAACATCCTGAAGTGCTAAAAGCACTTAATCCTTATTATGCCTATCAATTATTATCTATTCATCCCGAAGGTTTTTATGTTTTAGGGTTTGTTTTTTTATGTACCACTGGAGCTGAAGCTTTGTATTCAGACATGGGACATTGTGGGAGAAAAAACATTAGAATTAGCTGGATTTTTGTAAAGATTACACTACTGTTAAACTACTTTGGACAAGCGGCTTATTTGATCCACCACGAAGGAAAAACATTAAAAAATTTAGGTGGAGAAAATGGAAATCCATTCTATTTAATTATGGCCGACTGGTTTCAACCCATTGGAATTGTAATTGCAACACTTGCAGCGGTAATTGCCTCGCAAGCTCTCATAAGTGGTTCATTCACATTGATAAATGAAGCCATGCGATTGAATTTTTGGCCAAAAGTAAAAATAAAATATCCGTCAGAATTAAAAGGACAATTGTATATTCCTTCGATAAATTGGTTATTGTTTTTTGGATGTGTTGGGGTGGTTTTGCACTTTGAAAAATCAAGTAATATGGAACATGCCTATGGCTTAGCAATTATATTATGTATGATAATGACTACCATATTGCTCAATTTTTACATGATACTTAAAAGAGTAAAGTTGTATTTCATGGTTCCTTTAATAACTATTTATTTAACGATAGAATTTGGTTTTCTTATTGCCAATGTTAAAAAATTTGCTGATGGTGGTTATGTTACCTTAATTATTGCTTTGGTTCTCATTTCAATTATGACCATTTGGTATTTAGCAAAAAAAATAAATAAGAGTTATACTAAATTTGTAAAAATTGAAGATTATAAAAAAGTATTAGTGGAACTAAGTGCTGATTTATCAATACCAAAATATGCAACTCATTTAGTTTACATGACAAATGCAGGTAAGATTGATGAAATTGAGGAAAAAGTGATGTACTCCATTTTACAAAAAAGACCCAAAAGAGCTGATATTTATTGGTTTGTCCATGTGAATATTTTAAATGAACCCTACAAAACTGAATATAAAGTAACTGAAATTACCAAAGACGATTTGTATCGTGTCGATTTTAATTTGGGTTTTAGGGAGCCTACAAAAATAAATTTGATGTTTAAGGAAGTCATTAAAGATATGGTACAAAAAGGAGAGGTCGATATCACAAGTAGGTATGAATCATTGAATAAAAACAATATTATTGGTGATTTTAAATTTGTATTATCTGAAAAATACCTCTCTCATGACAGCGATTTGTTATGGCATGAAAAAATAATAATGAATTCATACTTTTTTATTAAAAAATTAAGTTTGTCGGAGGAAAGTGCTTTTGGTTTAGATAGCAGCTCTGTAAAAGTAGAAAAGTTTCCAATGGTGCTGCATGCTCCAGAAAATATAGGACTAACGAGAATTAAGTAACCCAACTATTTATCAAACCAAAAATACACTGTTTTTCAATTGCAGTGTATTTTTTTTGTGGATTATTGAACAATAACATCCAATATTTTAAAAATTAAATTTAAATCTTTTAGTAGTACCTTTGCACCTCAATAATTAAAAATGAGATTACACAGAAATTTAGTATATACCACCATTGACGCCTTAAATGCCATCTTTAACGAAGGCGAGTATGCCGATAAAGTAGTGGCACGATCCCTAAAAAAAGACAAACGTTGGGGAAGCTCAGATAGAAAATTTGTTGCCGAAACCATCTATGAAGTGGTGCGTTGGAAAAGACTATATGCCGAAATTGCGGAAGTAAAAGAACCCTTTGACAGGGATAATCTTTGGAGAATGTTCTCGGTCTGGGCGGTCTTAAGAGGATACCCTATTCCCGATTGGCGTCAGCTAGAAGGGACTCCAGAAAGAAAAATAAAAGGGCGTTTTGACGAACTTTCAAAAATCAGAGCTTTAAAAGAATCTATTCCAGATTGGATGGACGAATTAGGAGTAAAAGAATTAGGTGAAAAAATTTGGGCTAAAGAAATTGCATCCCAAAACCAACCAGCAAAAGTAATCCTTAGAGTAAATACCTTAAAATCGACCAAAGAGAATCTTAGAGCTATCTTGATGGACTTGAACATTGAAACCGAATTTTTAAAAGAGCAACCTGACGCTTTAGTTCTAAAAGAAAGAGCCAACGTGTTCTTGACAGACGCTTTTAAACAAGGATTTTTCGAAGTTCAAGATGCCAATTCACAACTCGTTGCACATTTTCTTGATGTGAAACCTGGAATGAGAGTAGTTGATGCTTGTGCTGGAGCAGGAGGCAAGACTTTGCATATTGCGGCTTTGATGGAAAATAAAGGGCAATTAATAGCAATGGATTTATATGAAAGTAAACTAAAACAATTAAAAATAAGAGCTAAAAGGGATGGTGCGTTTAATATTGAATATCGCATTATCGATTCTACCAAAATCATCAAAAAACTACATGAAAAAGCCGACAGAGTTCTGATTGACGCTCCTTGTAGTGGCTTGGGGGTTTTAAAACGAAATCCCGATGCCAAATGGAAGTTACAACCTGAATTTATCGATAATATTCGTAAAGTACAAGCTGAAGTTTTAGAAAATTATTCTAAAATTGTAAAACCAGGTGGAAAGTTAGTTTATGCTACTTGCTCTATTTTGCCTTCGGAAAATCAAGAACAAGTCAAAAAATTCTTAACTACCGAAATTGGTAAACAATTTGATTTTATAAAAGATCAGAAAATATTGGCTCACGAGTCTGGTTTTGATGGATTTTATATGGCGTTATTAGAACGTAAAGAAGAAGTTGTAAAATAAAATTTATATATAACAAAAAAAGTCCCAATTACGGGACTTTTTTTGTTTAAAATCTTAAAATTTAATCATTCATAGAAATTAAAAACTCCTCATTATTTTTGGTTTTCTTGAAACGATCATTAATGAAATCCATTGCTTCGACCGGATTCATATCCGAAAGATATTTTCTCATAATCCACATTCTTTGCAATGTTTTTGGATCAAGCAACAGATCATCACGTCTAGTACTTGAAGAGGTTAAATCAATTGCTGGGAAAATTCGTTTGTTAGCAATTTTACGATCCAGTTGTAATTCCATATTTCCTGTTCCTTTGAATTCCTCAAAAATAACTTCGTCCATTTTTGAACCCGTTTCTGTCAAGGCAGTTGCAATTATACTCAATGAACCTCCATTCTCAACATTTCTGGCCGCTCCAAAAAAGCGTTTTGGTTTTTGCAGCGCATTGGCATCAACACCACCACTCAATACCTTACCAGATGCAGGTTGTACCGTGTTATAAGCTCTTGCCAAACGGGTAATGGAATCCAATAGAATTACTACATCGTGACCACATTCCACCAAACGTTTTGCTTTTTCGAGAACGATATTAGCAATTTTAACGTGTTCTTGTGGCTCTCTGTCAAAAGTTGAAGCAATCACTTCACCTCGAACGCTTCGTTGCATATCAGTAACTTCTTCTGGTCGCTCATCTATCAATAAAACAATCAAATAAACCTCGGGATGGTTAGCGGCAATAGCATTTGCAATGTCTTTCAACAACATGGTCTTACCTGTTTTGGGTTGTGCCACAATCATACCGCGCTGGCCTTTTCCTATTGGAGAAAACAAATCAATAATTCGGGTAGAAATAGTACTTTGTCTTTCGGCTAATTTAAATTTTTCGGATGGAAAAACTGGTGTTAAGTGTTCGAAAGAAACGCGATCTCGAACCACTTGCGGATCATGGCCATTTATTTTTAAAACACGAACTAAAGGAAAGAATTTCTCGCCTTCTTTTGGAGGACGAACCACCCCTTTTACAGTATCTCCAGTTTTAAGTCCAAACAATCTAATTTGAGAAGTTGATAAATAAATATCATCTGGCGAAGCCAAATAATTATAATCTGAGGAACGAAGAAAACCATAGCCATCAGGCATCATTTCCAGAACGCCTTCACTTTCTATTATCCCGTCAAATTCAAAATCGGAATCCCTAAAATTGCTTTTTTTAGCTTTAAAATTAGGATTTAAATTTCCATTTTGATTTGTATTTTGTTTATTGAGTTGATTTACTTCGTCAGTTCGCTTTCGCTCGTGTGGATTTACCTTCTTAATAGGAGCGATAACTTCTCCGTTTTCTGCTTTTGTACCTTCTGAAACTATTTCATTCTCTTTTGCAGGTTCATTTTCTTCAGCTAATCCTTTTGCTTCCTCTTTTTCTTTTTGCAAAGCCACTTTCTTTTCGTAGGCTGATTTGTTGAATTTAATAATCTTTCCGACTTTTTTATCAGTACTATTTTCAGGAATTGCCACCTCGGTCATCTCATTTTCCATAATAGGAGGATTTATTTCTGCTAGGGTTTCTTCGTTTTCGAAAAGGGAAGTATTTGAAGTTTTTTTAATAATAGTTTTTTTATCAGCAACAATTCGAGCCCTTTTAGGCTTATCGTCTTCAATGGTTTTACTATTTAATATTGAAGACGCACTTACTGATTGGTGTTCTAAGATTTGACCGATTAGATCCTCTTTTTTCACACCGTTAAATTTTATGGTTTTAGCTGATTTAGCAATTTCTTGAAGCTCAGAAAGCTTCATTTCTTTTAATACAGAAATTTCAAACATAAATGTTCTATGAGTTTAATTAAAATGGGAATTCAGTAAAATTGTGTAGGGTATTTTTTTGATTTTGAATTGACCGAAGAATGAAGTACTTACGGATTTGTTATGCAATAATACGAATAAATTTTAATGATACAATAGTATTTATTAAAAAGAAAATATATTTTTGTAAAACAAATTTTAAAAATGATCCAAAGAATTCAAACTCTATATTTACTTCTTGCCTTTGTGGTGAATGGTATTTTACCATTCTTTATTCCGTTATGGACAATGACAGATGGAAAAGTTTACTTTTTTATGCAAAATCAGATTTATGTTGTAGTATTAGGATTAAGCACAACACTTTCGTTGTTGAGTATTGTTTCGTATAAAAAAAGACAAAATCAATTTGTTATTGACAGATTGAATATAATTTTAAATTTAATTTTATTAGGCTTGTTTGTATATTGTTCGCTAAATTTATCTGGAGGAACAGCTGCTGTTTCGGAGAAAGGTATTGGGATGTTTCTACCTATTGTTGCTATCGTATTATTAGTCTTAGCTAATAAGGCCATCAAAAAGGACGAAGATCTTGTAAAATCTGTGGATCGATTGAGATAATCCTATAATCTTAGTTTATTAGTGCGAAGGAAACCCGAATGTAAAAATTTGGGTTTTTTTATTTCTTTCCAATTTCGATAATTTCCAAATCTTTTATTTTATCCCCATCAATCACAAAACGCAACATAGTTCTAACCTGATGAAAACCACTTTTTCCGGCTGCACCTGGATTCAGGTGTAAAAGGTTGTTTTTCTTGTCGAAAATTACTTTTAGAATATGTGAATGACCACAAATAAATAGTTTTGGTGGATTAGTAGCTAATTTGGCTTTTATAGAAGGGTTGTATCTTCCCGGATAACCGCCAATATGGGTAATCCAAACATCTACGCCTTCGCACATAAATCTATTGTGTAATGGAAATTCCATACGCGCTTTATCATCATCAATATTACCATACACACAACGTAATGGCTTGATTTTTTTCACGGCATCCGTCACCACTAAATTTCCTATATCACCAGCATGCCAGACTTCATCAGCCTGCGATACATATTTTAAAATTGTGTCGTCTATATGACTGTGCGTATCGGAAAGCAATAGGATTTTTTTCATATTTATAATGTCATTGCTAGGCTATAATTTTGGAGTAAAAATAAACATTCAAATTCCAAATAAAAAATCAAATGGAAATTTAAAAAACTTTGCTCCTTTGCGTCTTCGTGGCAAAAAAATTAATAAGTATCTTTGTTGATTCAAAAGAAATCACTTGAGGTACTTTATAAAACTAGCCTATAACGGAACGAATTATCATGGATGGCAATACCAGCCCAACGCTTCGTCTGTTCAGGAAACCCTAAACAAAGCATTGTCAGTAGTTTTGAATTCTAGCTCGAGCGATAGCGAACAGGCGAAGCAAATTAATTGCATGGGATCGGGACGCACCGATACTGGAGTTCATGCCAAGGAAATGTATGCTCATTTTGATTTTGAAACCCCAATTTCTGTTTTCAGTTTAGTACACAAACTCAACTCCTATCTTCCTAAAGATATTGTTATTTATAACATAATACCTGTTTCAGATGAGGCACATGCCCGCTTTGATGCTAAGAAAAGAACATACGAATATCATGTAAACACCTTCAAGGATGTTTTTTCGCAAGATGGAAGTTGGTATTTTCATCATGAGTTAGATTTACATTTGATGAATGAAGCATCGAAACTACTCTTTAACCATACTGATTTTCAATGTTTTTCGAAAGTAAATACAGATGTAAGCACTTTCGATTGTACCATTTTTGAAGCACATTGGAAACAAGAAAATGATAAACTTATTTTTACCATTTCAGCTAATCGTTTTTTGCGAAATATGGTTCGCGCTATCGTTGGAACACTTGTAAATGTTGGGTTATGTAAAATCACTTTGGAGGATTTTAATGAAATTATTAAAAGTAAAAACCGAGATAAAGCTGGTTTTTCGGTTCCGGCACACGGCTTGTATTTGACAAAAATTGATTATGATTACATATAGCAACAGACTGCTTAGCAAACTCGCAATGACAAAATAATGAAAGCAAAAGCATTCGATACAAAAGTATTTAAACGAATTTTAAAGTACACAAAACCTTATAAATGGAGATTTAACAGCGTAATTATTTTTGCTGTTTTCCTGTCCATTTTTGCAGCGATTCGTCCTTTAATTTTACAAGGAACTGTTGATGCTTATATAAAACCCAAAGACAATTACGGCTTGTTACTCTACGTGACACTTATGGGAATTACTTTATTATTAGAAGTAGTTTTCCAATTTTTCTTTGTGTATTGGGCTAACTGGCTAGGACAAGATATTGTCAAAGACATTCGAACTAAACTTTTCCGACACATGTTGAGTTTCCGAATGAAATATTATGATACTGCGCCAGTAGGACAATTGGTAACCCGTTCCGTTTCTGATATTGAGCAAATTGCACGAATTTTTAGTCAAGGTTTGTTTATGATAGCGAGTGATTTGATGAAAATGGGGGTTTGTTTAATCATAATGTTTTGGATGAATTGGCAACTTTCGTTAATTGTTTTTGTAGCTATGCCAATATTGGTTTTTATCACACGAATATTCCAACGTAAAATGCAAGTAGCTTTTGAGGAAGTTAGGACGCAAATTGCCAATATGAATTCCTTCGTTCAAGAGCGAGTTACGGGAATGAAAATTGTCCAATTGTTTAATCGTGAAGATGTCGAGTATGAAAAATTTAAATCAATTAATGACAAGCACAAAAAAGCTTGGATAAAAACAATATTATACAACTCTATCTTCTTCCCTATTGCTGATATTATCTCTTCATTAACTTTAGGATTTATCGTTTTATACGGAGGATTTCAAATTATAAATGGAAATCCATTTACCACATTAGGAGAAATGACTGCTTACACCATGTTCATTGGAATGTTATTCAACCCATTGCGACAAATTGCTGATAAATTCAATGAGATGCAACTGGGAATGATTGCTGCAAATCGTGTTTTTGATATTCTAGATACCCAAGACCAAATCCAAGATACCGGAACTTTCGAAGCCCCTGTTTTTAAAGGGGACATTCTCTTTGAAAGTGTTCGTTTTGGCTATTCCCACAGAGAAGAAGTGATTAAAGGAATTGACTTATCGGTGACTGCTGGCAAAACTATTGCCATTGTTGGTTCGACAGGAGCAGGAAAATCGACCATTATCAATTTACTGAATCGATTTTACGAAATCAATAGTGGGACGATTTACATCGACGACCAAAATATAGAAAACTATACTTTGAGTTCGCTACGAAAACAAATAGCGGTGGTATTGCAGGATGTTTTTCTTTTTGCAGATACTATTTTCAATAATATTACGCTAAATAATCCCGATATATCTCGCGATCAGGTTTTGGCAGCCGCCAAAAAAATTGGCGTGCATAAGTTCATCATGAGCTTACCGGATAATTACGATTTTGATGTGAAAGAACGAGGTGTAATGCTATCCTCAGGTCAACGTCAACTAATTGCTTTTCTTCGTGCCTATGTAAGCAACCCCAGTATTCTTATACTGGACGAAGCAACCTCTTCAATAGACACCTATTCCGAAGAATTGATTCAGCGCGCCACCGAGACCATCACAAAGGGAAGAACTTCCATTGTGATTGCCCATCGACTCGCTACCATAATGAATGCCGACAAAATTGTAGTTATGGATAAAGGATTGATTGTAGAACAAGGAACACATCAGGAATTAGTAGAAAAAATTGGAGGACATTATAAAAATTTATATGATTCCCAATTTATAGTAAATATTAATTTTTGAATTATACAATTGTCAACAACTAATTGTACTTTTCCTATTATTCAATTAAAAAATAATTGCTAATTTCGCAACGGAATTCTAACATAGAAAACATACAAAAATGAAATACGATATTATAGTTTTAGGAAGCGGACCAGGTGGATATGTTACAGCAATCAGGGCTTCACAATTAGGCTTTAAAGTTGCCGTTGTCGAAAAAGAAAACTTAGGAGGTGTTTGCCTGAACTGGGGGTGTATCCCTACAAAAGCATTACTTAAATCAGCACAAGTTTTTGATTACCTTAAACACGCTTCGGATTATGGATTGACTGTTTCAGCGTTTGACAAAGACTTCCCTGCAGTTGTTCAACGTAGTAGAAGTGTTGCTGATGGGATGAGCAAAGGGGTTCAATTCCTGATGAAAAAAAATAAAATCGATGTCATTGATGGTTTTGGAAAACTGAAACCAGGCAAAAAAATTGACGTTACTGACACAAACAAAAAAGTAACTGAATATTCTGCAGATCATATTATCATCGCTACTGGAGCTCGTTCTCGTGAATTACCAAACTTGCCACAAGATGGCGTAAAAGTAATTGGATACCGACAAGCAATGACATTGCCAACGCAGCCAAAATCAATGATTATTGTAGGCTCTGGAGCAATTGGGGTTGAATTTGCCCATTTCTATAACTCAATGGGAACCGATGTGACCATTGTGGAATTTATGCCAAATGTAGTTCCTGTTGAAGACGAAGATATTTCAAAACAAATGGAACGCTCTTTGAAAAAAGCAGGGATTAAAATTATGACAAGTTCTTCTGTAGAAAGAATTGATACTTCTGGAAAAGGAGTTAAAGCTTTCGTTAAAACAGCCAAAGGGGAAGAAGTTTTGGAAGCAGATATTTTACTTTCGGCAGTGGGAATTAAAACCAACATAGAAAATATTGGGTTGGAAGAAGTTGGAATTGCTGTTGATAAAGATAAAATTTTGGTGAACGCTTACAACCAAACTAATATACCAGGGTATTACGCTATTGGAGACGTAACACCAGGTCAAGCATTAGCTCACGTTGCTTCTGCGGAAGGAATTAATTGTGTAGAAAAAATCGCGGGTCTTCATGTTGAACCTATCGATTACGGAAACGTGCCAGGTTGTACTTATGCTACCCCCGAAATTGCTTCTGTTGGTTTAACCGAAAAACAAGCTAAAGAAAAAGGGTACGAATTAAAAATTGGAAAATTTCCATTCTCAGCATCAGGAAAAGCAAAAGCAGCTGGAACTCCTGACGGTTTTGTAAAAGTAATTTTTGATGCCAAATATGGCGAATGGTTAGGTTGTCACATGATTGGGGCTGGAGTAACTGATATGATAGCTGAAGCAGTTGTAGCACGAAAACTAGAAACTACTGGGCACGAAATATTAAAATCGATCCATCCACACCCTACTATGAGTGAAGCTGTTATGGAAGCTGTAGCTGATGCTTATGGGGAAGTGATTCATTTGTAAATAATCATCACAAGGTTCTTTTTCAAAACCAAGCGATCCAAATATAGAAATTCGTGTTGTGAAAGCAACGCGGATTTTTTATATGTCATAATCCGAGATTGAGATAAAAAGGTAAAAAAATAAGGAAGCAAAAGTTTATCTTTGATAAAAACAATAAAATAATGCAACATATCATAGACCGTTTTATTAGTTATGTAATTATTGACACCGAATCAGATCCAAATTCAGATACAACGCCAAGCACCAAAAAACAATGGGATTTAGCCAATAAATTGGTTGAAGAATTAAAAGCAATTGGCATGGTCGATATAACTATTGATGACAAGGCATATATTATGGCTACTTTACCCTCTA
The DNA here is from genome assembly GCA_947446635.1 of Flavobacteriaceae bacterium. GTDB lineage: Bacteria > Bacteroidota > Bacteroidia > Flavobacteriales > Flavobacteriaceae > Flavobacterium. The sequence goes on along the minus strand of CANFHF010000001.1, from coordinate 179,832 downwards.
ATATTGACCATAAAGTCCCAACAATAGGATTTATTTCACATTTTGATACCACTCCAGATTTTACTGGCGCCAATGTAAAACCACAAATTATTCCGAATTATGATGGCAAAGATATTGTATTAAATGCCAAGCAAAACATCATCTTATCTCCAAAGTATTTCAAGGATTTAGTGCAATACAAAGGGCAAACTCTAATTACCACAGATGGAACTACTTTACTTGGTGCAGATGACAAAGCTGGAATTACCGAAATTGTCACAGCCATGGAATTTCTAATAAACAATCCCGAAATCAAACACGGAAAAATAAGAGTTGGCTTTACTCCTGACGAAGAAATAGGTCGGGGCGCCCATTATTTTGATGTTAAAAAATTTGGTTGTGATTGGGCTTATACCATGGATGGAAGTCAGGTAGGCGAACTCGAATATGAAAATTTCAATGCGGCTGGAGCCAAAATCACTTTCAAAGGAAAAAGCGTTCATCCGGGTTATGCCAAAGGAAAAATGATCAATTCGATGCTTATCGCCAATGATTTCATCAACGAATTACCCAAAGGTGAAACCCCTCAGGAAACAAAGGGTTACGAGGGATTTTTCCACGTTCATCATCTCACTGGAAGCATCGAAGAAACCGTTTTGGAACTCATTATTCGAGATCACAGCAAAAAAAAATTCGGAAAACGTAAAGAATTAATCGAAAAAATTACCAAAAAAATCAATAAGAAATTTATCAAACAATTTGGCGGGGATATCGTATTTGTAGAAATAAAAGACCAATATTACAATATGAAGGAAAAAGTTTTGCCTGTAAAACATATTGTAGATATTGCCGAAAAAGCCATGAAAGAATTGGGAATAAAACCTATTATAAGACCCATTCGTGGTGGAACTGATGGTTGCCAATTATCTTATAAAGGTTTGCCTTGTCCAAATATTTTTGCTGGGGGACACAATTTTCATGGAAAATATGAATATGTTCCTGTGGAAAGTATGCAAAAAGCAGTTGAAGTAATTGTAAAAATCGCCGAATTGACCGCTTTAGATATGATCAAGGAGGAAAAAGCCAAAACAAAGTAAATAAACATCTCTGATTTCAGTTGATAAAAAAATCCTTCCGAAGCTTCGGAAGGATTTTTTTTAACCTAAACATAGAATTATTTTTTATTCAATGATGCGCTCATTTCCATAGAAATGGCAGAACGCTCCATTTTTAATTTTCCAGCCATCGTCTCGACAACAACTGTTGTATCTCCAAGTTCAGCAACTTTACCGTGAAGACCACTTTTGGTAATAATTTTGTCACCTACTTTCAAAGCACTTTCAAATTCTTTTTCAGATTTTGCCTTTTTTTGTTGCGGTCTGATCATAAAAAAATAGATCACTACAAACATTAATAAAAACGGCGCAAATTGTCCTAATTGTCCCATAATTTTAAATTCTTTTTTTGTTTATAAATTGCATTACATTAATCCACGACCTGCTTTTACAATTCTATTGCTGGTCTGTAGTTCTTTTACTAAATGGTCTAAAATTCCGTTGATAAAAATACTACTTTTTGGAGTAGAATATTCTTTGGCAACTTCTAAATATTCATTGAGGGTAACTTTTATAGGAATCGAAGGAAATTTCAAAAATTCGCAAATCGCCATTTTAAGAATAATGGTGTCAATTTCTGCAATTCTATCGCTATCCCAATTGGGGGTTTTATTGTCATATTCTTTGGCCAATTCCTTTTCGTTTAATATTGTTTTTCTAAACAAATCTTGAACGAAATCTCTATCTTCATTGTCTTTGAATAGCTTTGGCACCCTAAAATTACCTTCTTCAATAGGCTTTATGGCTTTCAATTGTTTGATTATATGTGTATTTACCAATGGAATATCATCAACCCAAGTTAACTTGTTGTCTTCCAGATAATCGTATAATTTTTCATTTGGAACAATAACTTCCATAAACATATCAACAATAAATTCCTTATCTTCTTCAAATGTGTTAATAACATTACTCATGTATTTATCATACAATTTGCTTTGTTTAATAGCATTAAGAAGTAGTAAAATATAATCATCGTTTAAGATCCAATTGTTTATTTTACGATTTTCCAAAGCAGCACTTAAAGAAATGTTTTCTGTGAGGATTTTAAAAATACGGTTATTAATAAACTTCTCGTTGGGTTTTCGGTCTTGGGCCGTGGCGAGATGTTTTTGACTTGATTTATGTAAAAATATAGTTTCTTTTTTACAGATTTCTATCAAGGACGACAACATTGTAAGGTATAAATCTTGAATAGCGTCTATACTATAAAATAAGAATTTTTCTTCTTTTTCTATATCCTCTGACCCATTTTGATGCATCGCATAAATGGATTGCATAACCTTAACACGAATATGTCTTCTGTTTACCACCTTGTAAGAACTTTTATTAATTAGTTTGCAAAAGTAAGATTTTCATTTTTTAAAATATACTAAAATACAAAAAAATAGGATTTCCTTTTTTTGGCATTAAACACGTATCTTTGAACACTAAAACAATTCCCCAAATTTAGGATTCAACACTAAAAAAAATGAAAGAATTAAGCTATTTAAATAAGTATTTTATTAAATATAAATACAGCTTTTTGTTAGGAATCATTATTACAATAATTGCACAAATATTTTCGCTTTTTACACCAAAATTAATTAGTAAATCATTTAGAGTAATTGAAGGCTTTTCAAAAGACAATACGGCATCAATAGCAACTGTTCAGCAAGAATTAATTACAAATATTATCTTCATAATAATCACGACAATCCTAGCGGGCTTTCTTTCTTTTTTAATGAGGCAAACTCTAATAGTGATGTCCCGTCACATTGAATTCGATTTAAAAAATGAAGTTTTTCAGCAATATGAAAATCTTTCCCAGAATTTCTACAAACAAAATCGAACAGGTGATTTAATGAATCGCATCAGCGAAGATGTTTCAAAGGTGAGGATGTATGTAGGGCCAGCTGTAATGTATACCATCAATACTTTTATTCGTTTTACTATTGTGATCGTATATATGTTTAATGTATCGCCAAAATTGACTTTATACACCCTACTTCCCTTGCCAATTCTATCATACGCCATATTTAAATTAAGCTCCGAAATCAATAAAAGGAGCACTATTTTTCAACAATATTTATCCAAAGTTTCGAGTTTTACTCAAGAAATATTTTCAGGAATTAGAGTTGTAAAAGCCTATTCTTTGGAAGAGCAACATCAAAAAAATATGGTGGAATTGGCCAATGAAAGTAAAAACAAGAGTATGAATTTAGCAAAAATTCAAGCTTTATTTGGACCCTTGATGGTTGCATTAATTGGAATAAGCAACTTGGTGGTTATTTATTTTGGCGGATTAATGTATATTCACGGAAGTATAAAAAACATTGGCACCATCGCAGAATTTATCCTGTATGTAAATATGCTTACTTGGCCCGTTGCTTCTTTGGGTTGGGTTTCATCTATGGTTCAGGAAGCCGAAGCCTCCCAAAAACGCATCAATGAGTTTCTGAAAATCAAACCCGAAATACAAAACAAAAATCAGGAAAAATCAATTATTGGAGGTGCTATTTCTTTCGAGAATGTCAGTTACACCTATTCTGACACGCAAATAAAAGCACTTGAAAATGTATCTTTTACAGTACACAAGGGAGAAACCTTGGCCATTCTGGGAAAAACAGGTTCCGGAAAATCAACTATTATTTCCTTGATTTCTCGTTTGTATGACACAACAGAAGGTCACATCACCATTGATGGAAAAGAAATTAGCAGCTTAAACTTATATGATTTACGAAACAGCATCGGGATTGTGCCGCAAGATGCATTTTTGTTTTCGGACACCATAAAAAATAACATCAAGTTTGGTAATGAAAATGCTACCGACGAGGAAGTAGAAACTGCTGCAAAAAGCGCCGTGGTTCATGAAAATATTATAGGATTCAATAAACAATATGAGACTATAGTTGGCGAGAGAGGGATTACGCTTTCTGGTGGACAAAAACAGCGCATTTCCATAGCAAGAGCGATTATCAAAAACCCGAAAATATTGCTTTTTGACGATTGTTTGTCAGCTGTAGATACTGAAACCGAAGAAGCAATTTTGAATAATTTGCAGAAAATTTGCAAGGATAAAACCACAATTATTGTGAGCCATAGGGTTTCTTCTGCAAAAAATGCGGACAGAATTATCATTCTTGACGAAGGAAAAATTGTAGAACAAGGTTCTCATAATCAATTGATAAATCAAGAAGGCTACTATGCTGCCTTGTATTTGAAACAACTTTCTGAAAAAGAATTGTAATAATTGTTGTGTAATACAACTATTTTTTAGATTTTTGGTTGCTACTTAACAACACTAAATTGACAGATGAATTATGAGAGAAAATGATATGTTAGAAAAAGAAGAGATATTTTCGAAAGTATTACGAGCTGGAAGAAGAACGTATTTCTTTGATGTAAGAGCTACGAAAGCGGATGATTATTATATCACGATTACCGAAAGTAAAAAATTCACTGAAGCAGATGGTTCATTTCACTTTAAAAAACATAAAATTTATTTGTATAAAGAAGATTTTTTGGCTTTCACTGAAATTTTAGAAGAAATGACTTCTTATGTTTTGAACCACAAGGGCGAAGAAGTAATCTCTGAAAGACACCAAAAAGAATTCAAAAAAGAATATGCTTCTGAAAAGTCAGAAGAAGTTGAGGGGGTAAAAATGCCTTCAACATCAAGTTTTACTGATATTGAATTTGACGATATTTAATTGTAATACAAAAACCAAGAATAACTAACCAAGACTTAAAAGTCCAAAAGTCGAATGATTTTTGGACTTTTTTAAATTAAATTCAAAAATTAATTCAGTACGCATTGACGACTTGATTTACAATTGAGTTCTAAATTTCAACTGAAAAACCATGTATTAGTTGTAGTATAAAAATTTAATTACACCTTATTTGATATAAAAAAATCCCAAAACTTTCGCTTTGGGATTATATAATAATGGGATTACTTTGTTTCTTACACTGACTATTTGACGTCCATTAATTCTACATCAAAAATCAATGTAGCGTTTGGGGGAATTGCGCCTCCTGCTCCTGATGAACCGTATCCTAAATCGGATGGAATAACGAAACGGGCTTTGTCTCCTACTCTCAACAAAGCAATTCCTTCATCCCAGCCTTCGATAACTTGACCTTGGCCTAATCTAAATTCGATTGGTTTTTTTCTTGGATAAGATGAATCAAAAACTTTCCCGTTTTCTAATGATCCTTCATAATGCACCGCTACTGTCTTTCCGCTTTCCGCTTTTTTACCTTCTCCTCTTTGAATGAATTGGTAACGTAACCCGCTTTCTGTTTTTTCGAAACCTGCAGCCAATTTTTCCATTTTTGCTTCTGATTCCGCTTTTAGTGTTGCATCTCGTTTTAGACGAGCTCCTTTTAAACCTACAAAAGCTTCAATAGCATTCCAGTTTTTTGTTTCCTCACCCACTCTTATGATTTCAACCGACTCTAAAGTATCTCCCTGAGCAATGGCATCAACTACATCTTGACCTTCAATTACATTTCCAAAAACAGTGTGTTTATCATCAAGCCATGGCGTTGCGATGTGGGTAATAAAAAACTGAGAACCATTGCTTCCTGGTCCTGAATTTGCCATGGACAAAACCCCTGGAGCATCATGACGTAAATCTTGATGAAACTCATCATCAAATTTGTATCCAGGATCTCCAGTTCCAGTTCCTTGAGGACAACCTCCTTGAATCATAAAGTCTGGAATTACTCGGTGAAATTTCAATCCGTCATAGAATTTGACTCCTTGAGGTTTTACTTTATTTTCCATATTTCCTTCAGCAAGAGCAACAAAATTCCCTACCGTACCTGGTGTTAATTCGTGTGTTAGTTTTACTAAAATCGGACCTTTTGTAGTGTTAAATTTAGCGTATATTCCGTTTTCCATTTTATTGTTTTTATTTTATTGAAGCGCAAAATTACGAATTAAATAGAGAATTTGAAAATTAGATGATTTGTAAATTTACAATCTTGAAATCATAAAATCACTGCATCTCGAAAACTTTGTACCTTTGCAACCTAGAAAAGAAATTATGCGCATAGATATAATTACCGTTTTACCTGAATTACTGAGAAGTCCGTTTGAGGCTTCAATGATGAAACGTGCCATCGACAAAGAAATTGTGGAGGTGCATTTTCATAATTTAAGAGACTATACCACTAATAAACAGAAAAGTGTAGATGACTACCCTTTTGGTGGCGGAGCCGGAATGGTTATGAATATCCAACCTATTGATGATTGCATTTCGCATTTAAAATCAGAAAGAAATTACGATGAAATCATTTATATGTCGCCAGACGGCGAAACATTAAATCAAAAAATGGCAAATACCATGTCGATGTACAAGAACATCATTATTCTTTGTGGTCATTATAAAGGAGTAGACCAACGTGTTCGGGATCATTTTATCACTAAAGAAATCTCAATTGGCGATTATGTGTTGTCTGGTGGTGAATTAGGCGCATTGGTTTTATGCGATGCTTTAATACGATTAATTCCTGGCGTTTTAAGTGATGAGACTTCTGCATTGACTGATAGTTTTCAGGACGGATTGTTGTCAGGTCCTATTTACACAAGACCTGCCGATTACAAAGGATGGAAAGTGCCGGAAGTCTTGACTAGTGGAAATTTTGCTAAAATCGACAAATGGCGCGAAGACATGGCGTATGAACATACGAAAAACAGAAGGCCCGACCTACTTGACAATGAATGAATAATTAAGATTTGTAATGATTTAATGATAATGAATGTTTTTACTTTCTAAAAAAATATCAATTATCCATTGTTAATTATCAATTAAATTTTATATTTGCGCCCACATTAGACTAACCTCTGGCGAGATCCGTGAATGTTGCTCTTTTTATAAAACCATAATTAATAATATCATGGCAGATTTAATGAAATTCGTACAAGACGAATTTGTTGCAAGAAAAGATTTCCCGGTTTTCGGAGCTGGAGACACTATTACTGTTTTCTACGAAATTAAAGAGGGTGAAAAAACAAGAACTCAGTTTTTTAAAGGAGTTGTTATTCAAAGAAGAGGTTCTGGAAATACGGAAACTTTTACCATTCGTAAAATGTCAGGTGCTATTGGTGTAGAGCGTATCTTCCCAGTTAACCTACCAGCTTTACAAAAAGTAGAGATTAACAAAAAAGGTGCTGTTCGTAGAGCTAGAATTTTCTACTTCAGAGAACTTACTGGTAAAAAAGCAAAAATTAAAGATAAAAGAAGATAGTTTACTATCGCTTCTTAATAAAACTCCCAACCTGTTTGGGAGTTTTTTTTAGATAAAAATCGGACTTTTGTTATAAAAAAATTCATACCTGTTTTTGGTCGAATACTTTGTGTTTCGATAAAAAAATAACTCAATTTTCAACAATTCGCTTTCAGGAAAATAAAAAGTAATTTTTCCCATAAAATTAAACATAATCAGGGTGTATTCCTTTTTACGAAAACGTTTTTCTTACATTTGTACTCCAAAATAAATATTAAAACAATTTTTATTAAAATGTCAACAAAATCTAAAATTTTTTACACGCTTACAGACGAAGCTCCGTTGTTAGCAACTTACTCCTTTTTACCCATCGTTCAAGCATTTACAGCAACCTCCAATATTGAAATTGAAACTAGGGATATTTCTCTTGCGGGGAGAATCCTAGCTAATTTTTCCGAATTTTTGAAAGAAGATCAAAAAATAGCAGATGACTTATCCGAACTTGGAAAATTAGCTACTACTCCAGAAGCAAATATTATTAAATTACCAAATGTTTCTGCATCAGTGCCTCAATTAAAAACAGCTATTGCAGAAATTCAGTCTCATGGGTACGCCGTACCAAATTTCCCTGAGGAGCCTGTAAATGAAACTGAAAAAGCAATAAAAGCAAAATATTCTAAAATATTGGGTTCAGCCGTAAATCCGGTTTTACGTGAAGGAAACTCCGACCGCAGAGCGCCAAAAGCAGTTAAAAATTACGCTAAAGCCAACCCTCACTCCATGGGAGTTTGGTCATCTGAATCAAAAACACAAGTCGCGTCTATGGAAACCGGCGATTTTTACGGAAGTGAGAAATCAATCACTGTTTCAGATGCCACAGAAGTGAAAATTGAATTTGTGGGTAAAGATGGTTCAACGACTGTTTTGAAAGCGAGTACTCCTTTAAAAGCTGGAGAAATCATTGACAGTTCCGTAATGCACTTGAACGCTTTGAAAAGTTTTGTTTCTAAAACAATAAAAAAAGCCAAAGAACAAAACGTATTGATTTCGGTTCACTTGAAAGCCACGATGATGAAAGTCTCCGACCCAATTATTTTTGGAGCGATTGTAGAAGTATATTTCAAGGACGTTTTCGAAAAATACGCAACCTTATTCAATGAATTAGCTATTGACACCCGAAACGGCTTGGGTGATGTGTATGCAAAAATAGCAGGGCATTCGATGCAAGCTGAAATAGAAGCGGCAATCAACCAAGCAATAGTAAATGGACCTGCACTAGCAATGGTAAATTCTGAAAAAGGAATCACCAATCTTCATACCCCATCAGATGTTATTGTGGATGCCTCTATGCCAGCCATGATTCGTACTTCGGGACAAATGTATAACAAGGAAGGAAAACAACAAGATACCATAGCGATTATCCCAGACAGATGTTACTCCGGAATTTACACAGCCACTATTGATTTCTGTAAAAAACACGGGGCATTCGACCCAACCACTATGGGAAGTGTTCCAAACGTAGGTTTGATGGCGCAAAAAGCAGAAGAATACGGATCTCATGACAAGACTTTCCAAATGAGTTCTGACGGCGTTGTTCGTGTTGTTGACACCAATGGAAACGTTTTAATGGAACAAACTGTTGAGGCGAAAGACATTTTCAGAATGTGTCAGGCAAAAGATGCACCTATTCAAGACTGGGTAAAATTAGCCGTAAACAGAGCCCATTTGTCCAATACTCCAGCCGTTTTCTGGTTGGATGAAAATAGGACTCACGATAGAGAATTAATCAAAAAAGTAACTGTATATTTAAAAAATTACGATACTACAGCTTTAGACATCCGAATTCTAAATCCAATTGAAGCCACAAACTTCACATTGGAAAGAATCATAAAAGGACTAGACACTATTTCGGTAACAGGAAACGTATTACGGGATTACTTAACCGATTTATTTCCAATTTTAGAAGTAGGAACTTCGGCCAAAATGTTATCTATCGTTCCTTTGATGAATGGTGGGGGATTGTTTGAGACTGGTGCGGGTGGATCTGCCCCTAAACACGTAGAACAATTTTCACAAGAAGGTTATTTGCGTTGGGATTCCCTTGGTGAATTTTTAGCCCTAGGAGCTTCATTGGAACATTTAGGTCAAACGTTAAACAAATCAAAAGCACTAATTTTAGCAGAAACACTTGACATAGCTACCGAAAAATTCTTAGCAAATGATAAATCTCCATCTCGAAAAGTAGGGGGGATTGACAACCGTGGATCTCACTTTTACTTGACTATGTATTGGGCGGAAGCACTGGCAGCACAAGAAAAAAATATTGAATTGAAAACTATTTTCACACCTATTGCCAAAGCATTTTTTGAAAACGAAGACAAAATCAATGCAGAGTTAATTGGAGTACAAGGAAAACCACAAAACATTGGGGGTCATTACCAGCCCAATCCAGAATTAACAAGTAAGGCCATGCGACCTAGCCAAACATTTAATGCTATTTTAACTCAAATCGCATAATTAATTCAAAATATAATTATTGAAAAGACAATTGGAAACGATTGTCTTTTTTTTATTTTTGGATGATTTTAACATTTGTTAACCCCTATTAGAATTATAATTAACGAAATTTGCCGTTCAAAATTTTAGAAATGATTCCAAAGAAATTTAGCCTACTATTTATTTTTATATTCTCTTATTTACATTCCTTTTCCCAAGCTATTAGCAATAGCGAAATGGTAAAGCAAAAATTTACGCTAAGCGGAACCATTACCGATGCTGGCAGTAATGAAACCTTGATTGGAGTAAATATTTCAATACCCGAATTAAAAACCGGTGTAACGACCAATGAATACGGGTTTTATTCCCTTACGTTACCAAAAGGAACTTATAAAATCCAAATTACTTATTTAGGCTATCAAACTATTGAAGAAACAGTAAGTCTAACCCAAAACATTAAAAATAATTTCAAACTTATTGGCAGCGAAAGTGTTTTGCAGGAAGTTGTCATTATTGACAAGAGCAACAAGGTGGCGATTCGAAAACCCGAAATGAGTGTAAACAAACTATCCATATCGACCATCAAAAAAATGCCTGTAGTTTTGGGCGAAGCTGATATTTTGAAATCTATTTTATTGCTTCCAGGAGTTACAAGTGCCGGTGAAGGACAATCCGGATTTAACGTTCGTGGCGGAGGCGCAGACCAAAATTTAATATTATTGGATGAAGCAACCATTTTCAATTCTTCTCACGTTTTTGGTTTTTTCTCCGTATTCAATCCGGACGCCATCAAAGATTTAAAGTTATATAAGGGCGGTATTCCAGCTCGTTTTGGAGGTAGAGCTTCATCAGTTTTGGATATTTACCAAAAAGAAGGGAATAACAACTCCTTTCATATAAATGGAGGAGTTGGCTTAATCTCCAGCCGCCTATTAGCCGAAGGTCCAATTGTAAAAGATAAAGGTTCATTCCTTATAGGAGCAAGAACATCTTATGCTCACTTGTTTCTTAAACTAGCAGACAATAAGAATTCGGCTTCCTTTTATGATTTGAATGCCAAATTAAATTATAAATTAAACGACAACAATAGCCTTTATATTTCAAGTTATTTTGGAAGGGATTTATTCAACATAAGCGAACAGTTCCAAAACACATACGGAAATAGCACCTTCAATTTAAGATGGAATCATATATTTTCAGAGCGATTATTTTCTAATGTTTCCGCTATTTTTAGTGATTATTATTATGGATTAACCATTACCTCTGTCGGTTTTGATTGGCAATCGAGCATTAAAAACTTTAATTTGAAATACGATTTAAAATATTATATGAATGACAAAATCAAATTGAATTTTGGTTTAAATTCTATTTATTATAAATTCAATCCTGGAACAATTGCACCAATAGATGAAGCTTCAAGCATCAATTTCAGTCAACTAGATAAAAAAAATGCTTATGAACATTCAATTTATGCAGAAGCTGAACACCAAGCCTCCCAAAAATTATCTTTTATGTATGGTTTGCGTTACAGCATGTTTTACAGATTAGGCGCTTCCACTATCAATTTATACCAAGACAATCAAGCCGTCACTTATAATGACCAACTCAAAATTTACGAAAAAGGAGTTCCAATTGGCACTAAAACTTATGGTTATAATGAGGTAATTACTTCGTTTTCGAACTTCGAACCCCGTTTTTCGAGCTCTTATGTTTTAGACGAAAAATCTTCGATAAAGATGAGTTACAATCGAATGGTGCAATACCTGCAGTTAGTTTCAAACACGGCCTCACCTACTCCATTAGATATTTGGACCCCGAGCGACCAATACATAAAACCTCAAATCGCAGATCAAGTTGCCGTTGGCTATTTTAGAAATTTCAACGAAGACATGTATTCTTTAGAAATTGAAAGTTTTTACAAAAAAGTAAAAAACAGAATTGACTACATTGATGGCGCAGATTTAATTGCGAACAACGCCATCGAACAAGTCGTGCTCAATGGTCAATTGAGAACCTACGGTTTAGAATTAATGCTTCGCAAAAATACCGGGAGACTCAACGGTTGGATTGCTTATACGTTATCCAATTCCGAACAACAAACTCCAGGCAGAACTCCAACTGAATCCGGAATCAACAACGGAAATTGGTATAAATCGGGCTATCACAAATTACATAATTTGGCTGTAACGGCCAATTATAGTTTAAATCCAAAATGGTCCTTTGGAGGAAACTTCATTCTTCAGTCAGGCCAACCGGTCACTTTTCCGGACGGCCAATATGAATATCAAGGAATCGCTGTTCCAAGCTATGGCCCAAGAAACAAAAACAACCTACCTTTATACCACCATTTAGACATCTCAGCAACTTACATTCCTAAACCCAATAAAAGAAAAGGATGGCTAGGTGAATGGGTATTTAGCATTTACAATATCTACAATCGGAAAAACGCGGCCTCCATTAGTTTCAGGGAAAACCAAACCTCTGGTACAAACGAAGCCGTTAAGTTGTCCATTTTTGGAGCAGTTCCATCAGTAAGTTATAATTTCAAATTCTAAAATTATGAAAATCTCAAAATATATTTCGCTAATCGTTTTCACACTATTCTTCTTGAGTTGTGAAGAAGTAGTCAATGTAGATTTGGAGACTTCCAAACCCCGTTTAGTAATTGATGCTTCCATAAATTGGCAAAAAGGAACCGATGGTTCTTTTCAAAAAATAATTCTATCCACCACAACTGATTTTTATGGCAATTTGGTTCCAAAGGTATCCGACGCTATTGTTTCAATAAAAAACAGCGAAAATGCCAGTTGGACATTCTCAGAAGGGCAAAATGCAGGAGAATACCTTTGCGATGATTTCACACCTATAATTGGAGAAACCTACACTTTGACCATTGTCTACAACGGCGAAACCTTTACTGCTACCGAAACAATGCAATCTGTAATTGCAATCAATCCTGATGATATCAGACAAAAGAACGATGCTGGTTTTTCGGGCAAGGATTATGAAATCGAAGTTTATTTTAAAGATCCAATCGCTGAAAATTTTTATATGGTGAAGTTTATGCCTGAAATTAATAAATCACCAAGTTTTCAAGTTATCGGTGATATGTTCACAAACGGAAATCAAAAATCTTGGAGATTTAGTGACGAGGATTTAAAACTAGGAACCAATATTGTTATCACTCATTACGGAATTTCAGAAGCCTATTACAACTATATGAACAAAATCATATCCATAGCCAGTAGTTCTGCAGGTGGAAGTCCTTTTCAAACTCCTCCTGCAACCGTTAGAGGAAATATTGTCAACTCAACTGATACTGCAAATTATGCTTTAGGTTATTTTTCTTTGAGTGAAGTTGATGTTACAAATTATGTCATTCAATAAATAGCTAATTCTTTCTGATTTTTGGATTTTTCATACATTTACAAAAAATCTGAATTCTATATTCTGAAATCAAAAATCTGAAATCAAATGTCTTCACACCATATTGTTCGCGATGACCAAGAACCCGCTTTAATCATTGCCAACGGTGCTTCCTGCAATATCGAATTATTGGGACAATTACTCGAATGGTCTCCTTTGGTTATTGTGTTGGACTCTGCCATGGAGCGCGTCGTGGAATTGGGCATAAAAGTAGATGTATTACTAGGGGATTTCGATCGGGGTTTTGATACCAATTATTATAAAGAAAAACAGTTTCCTCTAGAAATTGTTCATAGGCCGGACCAAAACAAAACGGACTTAGAGAAAGCATTCGATTATCTTGTCGAAAGGAAAATTCCAGCAGCAAATGTAGTTTGGGCCACTGGAAAACGAGCCGATCATACTATAACCAACCTAACTAATATTACTCAATATAGAGATTTATTAAAAATAGTAGTCCTCGACGATCATTCCAAAGTCTTTTTATTACCTAAAAAATTCGAAAAATGGTATTCTGCCGATACCCCAATTTCTCTAATTCCCATTGGAAACGTAACCGGGGTACATTCCGAAAATTTATTTTACCCATTGACAAACGACACCCTAACCATTGGTTACAGAACCGGAAGCAGCAATCACGTAATAATGGATGGAATGGTCACCATAGCACATGATCAAGGCGATTTGTTGTTGATGGAATGTTGGGATTAATTATTGCAGATTTTTGATTAAAGATTTTAGATTGCAGCAGTTTAAACATATTATAATCAAGTACATGATTTACTTATCAACACCAATCTGAAATCAAAAATCGTTTATCTACATTCAAAAATCTCTTATATCCATATTCCGTTTTTTACAACTATCTTTGCCGTCTGATTACAAAAAATGAAACTGAAACAGATTACCGAAAAAACGAATTTACATCCCAGAAATCAACACCGATTGGGATATAATTTTGAACAATTAATTGCAACTTGCCCTGAACTTCAACAATTTGTGGGGATCAACGAACACCAAATTAAAACCATTGATTTTGCTAATCCAAAAGCTGTAAAAGCACTCAATAAAGCCTTATTAATTGCCCATTATGACATCCAAAATTGGGATATTCCCCAAGATTATTTGTGTCCACCTATTCCGGGAAGAGTTGATTACATTCATTATATCGCCGATTTATTGGCTTCCAACAATAACGGAATAATTCCAGAAGGTGAAAATGTTCAAGTGTTGGATATTGGCATCGGTGCCAATTGTATTTATCCCATATTAGGAAACTCGGTTTATGGTTGGTCATTTGTTGGTACTGAAATAGATGAAAAAGCAATTCAAAACTGCAAAAAAATCATTGAAGCCAATACAAAATTAATGGACTTCATCAGTTTGCAATTGCAAACTGAATCGCGTTTTATTTTCAAAAACATCATCACGCCCGAAGATCGATTTTCGTTCACGATTTGCAATCCCCCTTTTCACAACTCCCAAGAAGAAGCTACAAAAGCCTCCATTCGTAAAATCAACAATCTCGAAAATACTAGAACCAATACCCCTGTTCTGAATTTTGGCGGACAGAACGCCGAATTATGGTGTGAAGGTGGCGAATCTGGCTTCGTGACACAAATGATTTTCGAAAGTGCCAAATACCCAATGCAATGCCTTTGGTTTACGACTTTAGTTTCCAAAAAAGAGAATCTGTCGAGTTTTTACAAAACGTTAAACAAAGTAAATGTAGCCGATGTAAAAACAATCAATATGGCTCAAGGGCAAAAAACCAACCGAATACTGGCCTGGACTTTCCAAACGGAAGCGCAACAAAAAGCTTGGAAGTTTTAAGTTTTTCTAAAGTCTTTTTTCTTGATTTCCTTTGTAACTTTGCGATTCTGAAAAAGATTAAATGAAATTCCAAGTTATCTCCGATTACCAGCCCAAAGGCGATCAACCACAAGCCATTGAAAAATTAAGTCAAGGCATTGAGGCTGGAGAACGCTATCAAACTTTGCTGGGAGTCACCGGTTCCGGAAAAACATTTACCGTGGCCAATGTCATTCAAGAAGTGCAAAAACCTACCTTGATTTTGGCACACAACAAAACCTTGGCGGCACAATTGTATTCAGAGTTCAAGCAATTTTTCCCGAATAATGCCGTGGAATATTTCGTTTCATATTACGATTATTACCAGCCTGAAGCTTTTATGCCGGTTACCGGCGTTTTCATCGAAAAGGATTTATCCATCAATGAAGAACTAGAAAAAATGCGTTTGAGCACCACTTCTTCCCTTCTTTCTGGACGAAGAGACATTATTGTTGTGGCATCAGTTTCTTGTATTTACGGTATAGGAAATCCTGTTGAATTTCAGAAAAATGTCATCGCCATCGAGAAAAACCAAATTATTTCACGTACCAAATTGTTGCACAGTTTGGTCCAAAGTTTATATTCCAGAACCGAAGCCGATTTCAATCCTGGAAATTTCAGGATAAAAGGCGACACGCTCGAAGTCTATCCCAGTTATGCCGACGAGGCGTTTCGAATTCATTTTTTTGGAGATGAAATCGAGGAAATCGAAAGCTTTGATTTGAAAACGTCCAAAGTCTTGGAACGATTTGAACAACTCACGATTTATCCCGCCAATATGTTCGTGACTTCGCCCGATGTATTACAAGCTGCGATTTGGGAAATCCAACAGGATTTGGTCAAGCAAGTCGATTATTTCAAGGAAATTGGCAAACATCTCGAAGCCAAAAGACTGGAAGAACGAACCAACTTCGATTTGGAAATGATTCGCGAACTCGGTTATTGCTCCGGAATCGAAAACTATTCCCGTTATCTTGACGGAAGAGAAGCCGGCACAAGACCTTTTTGTTTGTTGGATTATTTTCCCAAAGATTTCTTGATGGTGGTCGATGAAAGTCACGTCACGCTTTCGCAAGTCCACGCAATGTATGGTGGCGACAGAAGCCGTAAAGAAAACTTGGTGGAATACGGATTTCGACTTCCCGCCGCGATGGATAATCGTCCGTTGAAATTTGAGGAATTCGAAGCGATGCAAAATCAGGTCATTTATGTTTCGGCAACGCCAGCAGATTACGAATTGCAAAAGTCAGATGGGGTTTACATCGAACAAGTTATTCGGCCAACGGGTTTATTGGATCCCATTATTGAAATCCGTCCTAGTTTGAATCAAATTGATGATTTGATTGAGGAAATTCAGGTACGAGCCGAGATTGACGAACGCGTCTTGGTTACTACTTTAACCAAAAGAATGGCCGAAGAATTGGCCAA
Organism: Flavobacteriaceae bacterium; assembly: GCA_947446635.1. GTDB lineage: Bacteria > Bacteroidota > Bacteroidia > Flavobacteriales > Flavobacteriaceae > Flavobacterium. The sequence goes on along the minus strand of CANFHF010000001.1, from coordinate 163,324 downwards.
ATATTTAGCCAAAGTTTCCATCCGGTGTCGGTACATCCATTCCGATGTGGATACTTTGGAACGTATTGAAATTATGCAGGATTTGCGAAAAGGACTGTTCGATGTTCTGATTGGCGTGAATTTACTGCGTGAAGGATTAGATTTACCCGAAGTTTCCCTAGTGGCCATTCTCGATGCCGACAAGGAAGGATTTTTACGAAGCCATCGTTCATTGACCCAAACCATTGGCCGAGCTGCGAGAAACCTCAACGGAAAAGCAATTATGTATGCCGACAAAATTACGGCGAGTATGCAAAAAACGATTGACGAGACCAATTACCGCAGAACGAAACAGATTAATTTCAACATAACAAACAATCAGGTCCCAGAAGCTTTAAACAAGAAAATCGAGAGTGCCTTTACCAAAAACCCTTTGGTGGATTATGAATTGGGCTACACCACTTCCATAGCCGCGGAACCCATCGCGGAATACCTTTCGAAACCGGAAATCGAAAAACGAATTCGCGAAAAACGAAAAGCAATGGAGAAAGCCGCAAAAGACTTGGATTTTATGCAAGCCGCAAAATTGCGGGATGATATTAAAGCGTTGCAGGAAAAAATATAATCACTCAAGTCTCAAAAAATCTATCTTTACAAACAAAATATATAAAAATGACAAATAACGATATCCTAAAAAAACTACGTGTTGCCTTGATGTTAAGAGACGACCAAATAGTTGAAATACTGGAATTAGTAGATTTTAGAATTTCAAAATCAGAATTAGGTGCTTTTTTCCGTGCCGAAGACCACCCTAATTATGTGGAATGTGGCGACCAAGTGCTTCGTAATTTCCTAAATGGCTTGGTTATTCACCTCCGTGGTACAAAGGAAAATCCTAAGAACCCAACGGCCGTTTTAGCCAAACATAAAGCTCAAATTCCCGCAAAAGAAGGTCAGAAAGACAGACCAGAATTTAAGGCAAAACCAAAAGACGAAGACAAAGCAAGAGGAGATCAAGCCCCCTCTAAATCGAAACCTGCCGCAAAAAGAACTTCCAAAAAAGAATTCCCAAAGGGGAATAACAAAATACAAGTGGTAGAAAAAGTGAAATTTAATTTCGGGAAGAACAAAAAATCGTAATGGTAAAAACGGCTTTGATTATTGGCAGCACCGGATTGATCGGTTCCCAACTTTTAGAACTTCTTTTAGAAAGTACGGAATATTCAACAGTGATTGCCTTTGTCAAAAGAGATTCAGGTATTCAGCACCCGAAATTAAAGCAATATATCATTGATTTTGAAAAACCGGAAACGTATAGGGAATTAGTCGTTGGTGATGATTTCTTTTGTACCATTGGCACGACCATAAAAAATGCAGGAAGCCAGGAGGCTTTCAGAAAAGTAGATTTTGAATACCCCCAGCAATTTACTAAAATCGCCCTTGAAAACAAAGTCAAACAATTCTTGATTGTTTCCTCTCTTGGCGCTGACGCCAACTCCTCAAATTTTTACTTGAAAACAAAAGGGGAAATTCAAGATTTTCTCAAAAAATGTCCCTTTGAAAGTGTTTCCGTATTTCAACCTTCCCTCCTTTTAGGAAATCGAGCCGAATTTAGATTGGGAGAAAAAATTGGCAGCTTTTTTATGAAACTTTTTTCATTTTTACTCATCGGCAATTTAAGAAAATACAAACCCATACAAAGTGAAGCTGTTGCTATAGCTATGTTTATCATTGCCCAAAAGGATAACAAAGAATTTCATACTATAGAATCTGATAGCATACAAGAAATGGCAAACAAAAAATCCTGAGCTTTGACCCAGGATTTTTCATCATATAAATATTTCTTTGATTACGAAAGTGCCGCTTTTACTTGGTCCGCAGCTTCTTGAAATTCAACTGCAGATAAAATTGGCATTCCAGAATTGTCAATTAATTCTTTTGCAATAACCGCATTGGTTCCTTGCAAACGAACAATAATTGGCACTTTAATAGCATCTCCCATGTTTTTGTAGGCATCAACAACTCCTTGCGCCACACGGTCACAACGAACGATTCCACCAAAAATGTTAATCAAAATTGCTTTTACATTTGGATCTTTCAAAATGATACGAAAAGCTAATTCCACACGTTTTGCATCGGCAGTACCACCAACGTCCAAGAAATTTGCCGGTTCAAAACCTGCATATTTTATTAAATCCATTGTAGCCATAGCCAAACCAGCTCCATTTACCATACAACCTACGGTACCGTCAAGATCCACATAATTAAGACCAGCTTCTTTTGCTTCAACCTCGATTGGGTTTTCCTCGCGAACGTCACGCATCTCAGCTAATTTCGGATGACGGTATAAAGCATTATCATCCAAATTTACTTTAGCGTCAACGGCAATAATTTTATTATCTGAAGTCTTCAAAACGGGATTGATTTCAAACATCGAAGCGTCAGAACCTATATATGCTTTATATAAAGCATCAACAAACTGCACCATTTCTTTGAAAGCATTTCCAGAAAGTCCTAAATTAAAGGCAATTCTTCTGGCTTGAAAACCTTGCAATCCAACAGTTGGATCAATCTCTTCGGTAAAAATTAAATGTGGAGTATGTTCTGCCACTTCTTCAATATCCATTCCACCTTCGGTAGAATACATAATCATATTGCGACCTTTACTTCTATTCAATAAAACCGACATGTAAAACTCAGAAGTTTCGGTTTCACCAGGATAATAAACATCTTCGGCAACCAAAACTTTATGTACTTTTTTACCTTCAGCAGATGTTTGAGGTGTAATCAATTGCATTCCGATGATTTGACCAGAAATATCTTCAACTTGTTGAAGGTTTTTAGCAAGTTTCACCCCACCCCCTTTTCCACGTCCACCAGCATGAACTTGGGCTTTAATAACATGCCATCCGGTTCCAGTTTCAGCTGTTAATTGTTTTGCAGCAGCAACCGCTTCTTGTGGATTGTTGGCAACATAGCCACGTTGCACTTTTACGCCATAGCTGGCTAATATTTCTTTTCCTTGATATTCGTGTATATCCATATTAAAATTTTTGACAAGATTCTGAATGTATTCCAGAAATAAAGTGCGGCAAAAATAACACAATTCCATTTAAAACTAAAATGTTTTTTTGATAATAAAACCGAGAATAAAATAGTTGGTGTTATTTTGTGTGTTTTAATTTATTATTCCTTCAATACTGAAATAATAAAAGACAATTTATGATAAAAATAGTAAGTTTCAAACTACTATATCGATTTATAAATAAAAATAAAAGTAAGAAATTTTATACTTTAAACCCAATTTATGTTTTTGAAGCCAAAACAAATTATCGATTTATCAATTTGAAACCATAAGAATACATTATCATCAAATAATCATAGTTTTTTCTACTATTATTGTAAAAGTATCTCTATTAAACCGTTTTCAATACATTATAGCTAATGAAATCTTTATTTTTGCATAAAAATTATTAAGCATGAAAATTAAAGAACAAGGTCTTTATTTGCCTGAATTTGAACATGAAAACTGCGGGGCAGGGTTTATCTGTAACCTTAAAGGCGAAAAAACAAATCAAATCATACACGACGCATTAGAAATCCTTGTAAAACTGGAACATCGTGGAGGTGTTAGTTCGGATGGAAAAACTGGTGATGGAGCCGGATTATTAATTGATATCCCTCACGAATATTTCCATAGGGTTTGTGATTTCAAGCTTCCGGAAGCTCGTGAATATGCCGTTGGAATGGTGTTTTTACCAAAAAATGAAAATCAATATGTTTTTTGTAAAAAAACATTCGAAAAAGAAATCAAAGGTCAGGGATTAACCATTTTAGGATGGAGAGAAGTTCCTGTAGATTCTTCACAATTAGGACAAATAGCCGCCGCTTCTGAACCAAGAATTGATCAAATTTTTGTTGGAAAAAGCGAACCAATTGACGACGCCACATTTAAAGCAAAATTGTATGCAGCCCGTAAAATTACGGAGCATACTATTATCAATTCTAAAATATCTGAGAGCTCTTATTTTTATATTCCTAGTTTTTCAACTACTACGCTTATTTATAAGGGAATTATTATGCCCGAAGACATTGGTCCGTATTACATTGATTTACAGCAAACTGATTTAGTAACGCGATTAGCATTAGTACACCAACGTTTTTCTACCAATACAATGCCTTCTTGGGAGTTAGCCCAACCCTTTAGATATATATGCCAAAATGGGGAAATCAATACTTTGCGCGGAAATGTAAGTAGAATGCGAGTTCGGGAAGAAATCATGAAGAGCGATGTTTTTGGTCCGCAAATTGAAAAATTATTCCCAATCATTATTCCTGGAAAGTCGGATTCGGCCTCTATGGATATGGTGGTAGAATTGTTGATGCACACCGGCAGATCATTGCCAGAAGTGATGATGATGATGATTCCAGAAGCATGGGAAAAACACCAAACTATGTCATCAGAACGAAAAGCATTCTATGAATATAATGCCTGTATTATGGAGCCTTGGGATGGTCCTGCCTCTGTTCCGTTTTCAGATGGTGATTATGTGGGTGCCTTATTGGATCGTAATGGTTTGAGGCCTTCACGATATACGGTAACCAAGAGTGGAAAATTGATCATGGCATCCGAAATTGGTGTTGTGGAAATAGCTCCTGAAGACGTAGAAAGCCATGGTAGATTAGAACCGGGGAAAATGTTCTTGGTTGATATGAACGAAGGACGCATCATTAATGACGAAGAAATCAAAAGCAAAATTGTTTCTGAAAGACCTTATCAGGAATGGTTAAATCAATATAGATTAAATTTAAAAGACGTACCAAGTACATCAGAAGTTTGTTCTATTGAAACTACAGATTTAGCTACGAGAGAACGTTTGTTTAATTATACATTAGAGGATATTCAGGACATTATTACTCCAATGGCTCAAAGTGGTAAAGAAACATTAGGCTCAATGGGAACAGATACACCATTAGCCGTTTTATCAGACAGACCACAATTAATCTATAATTATTTCAAACAATTATTTGCGCAAGTTACCAATCCTCCATTAGATGGGATTCGTGAGGAAATCGTTACTGATATTAGTTTGGCGTTAGGCCAAGACAGAAATATTTTTGACATTTCAAGTGAGCAATGCAGAAAATTAAGAATTCAGAATCCTGTAATTTCAAATAAAGATTTAGAAAAAATAAGAAATATTTCGGTAGATAACTTCAAAGCAGAAACTATTGAAATATTATATCCAAAAGCCAAAGGGTTAAATGGATTGGAAGATGCCTTGGAAGCTATTATTGTTCAAATTACAAAAGCAATAGAAAGAGGCACTAATATCATTATTTTATCCGACAGAGGTGTTGCCAAAGATTTGGCTCCTATACCTTGTTTACTTGCATGTTCTTACATAAATCATCAGATGAATCGTTTACGTAAGCGATCTTATTTTGATATTATCATTGAATCTGCCGAGCCACGAGAGCCACATCACTTCGCTACTCTTTTTGGATATGGAGCAAGTGCCATCAATCCTTATATGGTAAATGAAATCATCCGTGTTCAAGTAAGAGAAGGATTTATTACTGGTATCGATGAAGAAAAGGCGGTTCACAATTTCAATAAAGCCATTGGTTATGGGATTTTAAAAATTATGAATAAAATAGGAATCTCTACTTTACATTCCTATAGGGGTTCGCAAATTTTTGAAATTGTAGGTTTCAATTCTAAGTTCGTTCAAAAATATTTTCCATACACTACTTCAAGAATTGAGGGTATTGGACTGTATGAAATTGAAAAAGAAATTAATGAAAGATACAAATATGCCTACCCAGATACTTTAATCCAAAACAGATTGGGATTAAACATTGGTGGTGAATATAGATGGAGACGTAATGGAGAAAGACACATGTTTAATCCTACAACAATTGCTAAATTACAACAAGCGGTTCGATTGAGTGATCAAACTAGCTATGATGAATATGCAAAAGCTGTAAATGATCAAGCAAAAAGTTTAATGACAATTCGTGGTTTATTCGAATTTACAAATCTTGATCCCATTCCGTTGACTGAGGTAGAACCGTGGACCGAAATCGTAAAACGATTCAAAACTGGTGCTATGTCTCTTGGTTCGATTTCCAAAGAAGCACACGAAAACTTGGCTATTGCCATGAATCGTATTGGTGGAAAATCGAATTCTGGAGAAGGCGGTGAGGATAGAAACCGTTTTCAACCGGATATCAATGGTGACAGCCGTAACTCGGCAATTAAGCAGGTTGCCTCTGGACGATTTGGTGTAACTTCTCATTATTTGTCTAATGCAAGAGAAATTCAGATAAAAATGGCTCAAGGTGCAAAACCTGGCGAAGGCGGACAATTGCCTGGCGAAAAAGTAGATCCTTACATTGCTGCCACACGTAATTCAACACCTTATGTTGGATTGATTTCACCACCGCCTCACCATGATATTTACTCAATAGAAGATTTAGCGCAATTAATTTTTGATCTAAAAAATGCCAACAGAGAAGCTCGTATCAACGTGAAACTAGTTTCAGAAGTAGGTGTTGGAACTATCGCTGCTGGTGTATCAAAAGCAAAAGCAGATGTAGTTTTAATTGCTGGTTATGACGGAGGAACTGGGGCTTCGCCGCTTACTTCGCTAAAGCACGCAGGATTACCCTGGGAACTTGGATTAGCCGAAGCACAGCAAACTTTGGTTTTAAATAACCTAAGAAGTAGAATTATTGTAGAATGTGACGGACAATTAAAAACGGGTCGTGATGTGGCTATTGCCGCTTTATTGGGAGCCGAAGAATTTGGTTTCGCAACAGCACCACTTGTAGCTTCGGGTTGTATTATGATGCGTAAATGCCACTTAAACACTTGTCCAGTTGGTATTGCAACCCAAGATAAAGAGTTGCGTAAAAACTTTAAGGGAACGCCGGAACACGTTATTAACTTCTTCTACTATGTTGCGGAGGAATTAAGATGCATTATGGCGCAATTAGGTTTTAGAACATTAGATGAAATGGTGGGGCAAACTCACAAAATTAATTCTAATCAAGCAATAACGCAGTATAAAGCAAAAGGTCTTGATTTATCGTCTATATTACATACGCCTGTTGGATATGGAGAAAAAATTCTTAGAAATACTGAAAAACAAGATCATAACTTAGGAAACGTAATTGACTTTCAAATATTGAAAGACTCTCACCGTGCGATTCATGGTAAAGAGAAAATGATATTGAATTATCCTATTAACAATACTAATCGTTCTGTTGGTGCAATCATAAGTAATGAAATTTCTAAAATATATGGATACCTTGGTTTACCTGAAGACACTTTAAACGTGAATTTCACTGGTTCTGCCGGTCAAAGTTTAGGTGCCTTTAGTGCCCACGGATTAACATTTACTGTTGAAGGAAACACCAATGACTACTTAGGAAAAGGACTTTCTGGAGCTAAGCTAATCATTAAGAAACCAGCAAAAGCAACATTCGTTGCAGAAGACAATGTTATTGTCGGAAACGTATGTTTATTCGGAGCAATCGAAGGAGAAGCTTATATAAATGGTATTGCAGGTGAACGATTTGCCGTTCGTAACTCTGGTGCAACTGCAGTTGTAGAAGGAGTTGGAGATCACGGCTGTGAATACATGACGGGTGGTAAAGTAGTAGTTTTAGGTAAAACAGGAAGAAATTTTGCTGCTGGAATGAGTGGCGGCATTGCCTACATTTATGATCCTGAAAAACAATTTGTAAACGGTTTGTGTAATACAGAATCAATAGATTTTGAAACGGTAGAAGGAGTTGACGCCGAAGATTTAAAATCATTGATCTCTAAACACGTGCTTTATACCAATAGTAATAGAGGGGCTGAGATATTAAATGATTGGACAAACAGCTTAGGTAAATTTGTAAAAGTAATGCCTACCGATTACAAAAAAGCATTACAACGTTTGGAAAAAGAAAAATTGTTACAAGAATTAACAGCATAATTACAATGGGAAAAGTTACAGGATTTAAAGAATTTGAAAGAGAAGATGAATCATATACGGCCGTAATAGAACGTGTAGGACATTATAATGAATTTACGGTTCCTTTGAGTGAAGCTGAAATTACAAAACAAGGATCCCGTTGTATGGATTGCGGTATACCTTTTTGTCATAGTGGATGTCCTCTAGGAAATTTGATTCCAGATTTCAATCACATGGTGCATCAAGGCGAGTGGCAGAAAGCCTCTTGGATACTCCATTCAACAAATAATTTTCCGGAATTCACAGGACGTCTATGCCCTGCCCCATGCGAAAAAGCATGTGTGTTGGGGATTATTGCAGAGCCCGTTTCTATTGAAAATATAGAAAAAAATATTGTGGAACGTGCCTTTAAAGAAGGATGGATTAAGCCACAACCTCCTAAAACTAGAACTGGAAAAACAGTTGCTATTGTAGGTTCCGGTCCTGCAGGTTTAGCCGCTGCACAACAATTAAACAGAGCGGGACACTTAGTTACCGTATTCGAAAGAGATGATACTGTTGGTGGATTGTTACGTTATGGAATTCCGAACTTCAAAATGGAGAAAGGAATTATCGACCGTCGTATAGCAATTTTAGAAGCTGAAGGCATTATTTTCAAAGTAAACACTAATGTTGGCGTAAACTATGACATTAAAGACTTAAAAGCTTTTGATTCAATCGTGCTATGCGGTGGAGCTACGGAAAGAAGAGGTTTACCAACTCCCGGAGCAGATGCAGACGGAGTGGTTCAAGCAATGGATTTCTTAACCCAACAAACCAAAGTAGTTTTTGGACAAAAAGTAGAAAATCAAGTAATGGCTACTAGCAAAGATGTAATCGTGATTGGTGGTGGAGATACAGGTTCTGACTGTGTGGGCACATCAAACCGTCATGGTGCAAAATCAGTTACTAACTTTGAGATTATGCCTAAACCTCCAGTAGGAAGAAGTGAAACTACACCTTGGCCATATTGGCCACTACAACTGAAAATATCTTCTTCTCATAAAGAAGGTGCTGAAAGAAACTGGTTGATTAATACCAAAGAATTCATCAAGGATGCCAATGGTAAATTAATCGCTCTAAAAACAGTCAATGTAGAATGGAAAATAGTTCCTGGACAACGTCCTGAATTAATAGAAGTACCTGGTTCTGAAAAAACTTGGCCATGCGATTTAGCTTTGTTAGCCCTAGGTTTTACTGGCCCTGAAAAAACATTGAGCAGCCAATTGGGATTGGAAACTGATTTTAGAAGCAACTACAAAGCAACAAATTACCAAACTAATGTTCCTAACATCTTTACCGCAGGCGATATGAGAAGAGGACAATCCTTAATTGTTTGGGCCATCTCAGAAGGCCGAGAAGCTGCAAGAGAAGTAGATTTATACTTAATGGGATCGACAAATTTACCAACCAAAGAAGGTGGGGATTTGCCTGGCGTATAATACAACCTAAAATATTTATAAAATCCCTTGAAAGAAATTTCAAGGTATTTTTTTTGTTTAAAAAATTTGCTATTATAACGATGTATGTTTATTTTGAAACATTTTGTTATAATTTGTTAGTTTTCAGTATTCCCCTTGTGAGTATCGATAAAGAGTAATAAATTTGTCAAAAAAAGTACAATGCAAGCGAAAGACTTAGTACAATTAGCAGAACAATTCGGTAGTCCATTATACGTATATGATGCGGCAAAAATCCAATCTCAATATAAAAGATTAACAAGTGCTTTTTCTAAAGTAGAAAAATTGCGTATCAATTACGCCATGAAGGCCTTGTCTAACATTGCTATTCTCCAATTGTTGAGAGAATGCGGTTCTTGTTTAGACGCGGTTTCCATCCAAGAAGTGCAACTAGGTCTTCATGCAGGTTATTCACCCGATCAAATCTTTTTTACGCCAAATGGAGTTTCTCTCGAAGAGATTGAAGAGGTATCCTCAATGGGAGTTCAAATCAATATTGACAATTTATCTATATTAGAACAATTTGGAACAAAACATCCAAGCGTTCCTGTTTGCATTCGAATCAACCCTCACGTTATGGCAGGCGGAAATGCCAACATTTCGGTAGGACATATCGACAGTAAATTTGGAATTTCTGTTCATCAATTACCGCATTTGGTTCGTATTGTTGAAAATACCAAAATGAACATCGTTGGAATCCACATGCACACGGGTTCTGATATTTTGGATATTGAAGTATTCCTATATGCTGCGGAAATTCTTTTTGATGCAGCCAGAAACTTCAAGAATTTAGAGTTTTTAGATTTTGGTAGCGGATTTAAAGTGCCTTACAAAAAAGACGATATTGAAACTGATATTGAAGAATTAGGCAGAAAATTATCCAAAAGATTTAATGCTTTCTGTAAAGAATATGGTAAAGATTTGACCTTGATTTTCGAACCTGGAAAATTTTTAGTAAGCGAAGCTGGTTATTTCTTAGCCAAAGTAAATGTGGTAAAGCAAACTACTTCTACTGTTTTTGCTGGAATTGACAGCGGTTTCAATCACTTGATTCGACCAATGTTTTATGGTTCACAACACCATATCGAAAACATTTCACATCCAAAAGCAAAAGAGCGTTTCTACTCTGTAGTGGGCTACATTTGCGAAACGGATACTTTTGCCAACAACCGAAAAATTGCTGAAATCAACGAAGGGGATCTTTTAAGTTTCAGAAATGCGGGAGCCTATTGCTTCTCGATGGCATCTAACTATAATTCTCGTTACAAACCCGCCGAAGTATTGTGGTTAAATGGTGAAGGGCATTTAATTAGGTCACATGAAACCTTTGAAGATTTACTCAGAAATCAAATTCCGTTGCCAATAGTAGCGGCAGTCTAATAAATACCGAATCCCATTTCAGCAAAAAATGAAATGGGATTTTTTTTATTCTTTTAAAGTAACTATTCTAAAATACCCGATTGTTTATTTCCCTAAAATTTCTTCAAGAACTTTAGCTTCTGTTCCGTTCGTAAAAGGTATTTTTAGCATTTGTGAGAGCGTTGGCGAAATTTGTGTTATTGCTTTTTTGTCAAACGACTCCCCTTTTTTAATATGCCATCCATAAAATAATAACGGCACATGCGTGTCATAGCTATACGCTGTTCCATGAGAGGTTCCGGTGGCTCCGTATTCTATATATCCTGGCTTATCCAATACAATTAAATCTCCATTTTGTTTGGAATCATAGCCCTTAGCAATAAAATTTAAATAGTAATCATTTCCGCTTGAACCTAGAATTTCTTCTTCAGAATAGACTCTTTTAACTTGTTCTTGTGTCATCAAAAAGTCCTTGAAGGATTGCTTTACTTTTACCAATTCTAATTCTTTGGCTTTTATAATCGCTTTATTGAAAAATACGTTAAAGTTAGAATAATTCAAGACCAAATCTTCTCCAAAAGTATCAATAGAATATTGTTTTAAAGCCTTTCTAATTTCCTTTGGTTCAATATTAGTAACGGCGTACTTATTATCTTTCAAGTAATTGGTGTTTTCTGCACCTCCGTGATCTGCAGTCAAGAAAAGTAAATAATTAGCTTTGCCAACGGCCTTGTCCAAGTAAACCAAAAAATCGGCAATTGTTTGGTCCAGTCGCAAATAAGTGTCTTGCAATTCCATCGAACGAGGTCCTAGAATATGCCCCACATAATCTGTCGAAGAAAAACTAATAGTCAGAAAATCCGTAATGTTGTCTTTTCCTAATTCCTCTTTTTCAATTGCTTTTTTAGCAAATTCCGCTAATAAATCATTTCCAAAAGGAGTTGCCCGCAAAATACTAGCGTCATTGTTATCAAACATTGCTTTTAAATCATACGGAAATACAGGTTTTTCACCATTCACTTTTCCTTCATAGGGATTATTATCCGCAAGACTTTCATTATAGTTCGCTACTGGTTTTAACAAATCCCAACCTGTATTGATGTAGGGCATATATCTTTTTTCCTGATTGAATTCAGTTACCCAATCCGGTAATTTATTACCGTAAAAAGTACTGGAAATAAATGCTCCGGTTTTGCTATACCAAAAAGCCCAATTGGCAAAATGTCCTGCAGGTAAAATAGCCCCCCTATCTTTTAAACTCATTCCTATTACTTTTCCTTTAAAATTGGTAGCCAATCGCAATTCATCTGTGATGGTCGTGCTTTGGAGATTTTTGGGAGACATCTCCCCTTCTTTTGAAGTTCCATCGCCAATAGTTTTAACCAAAACATCGTCCGTACAATATATTTCTTTGCCTAAAGTTCGGCTAAACCATTCGTTTCCTATAATTCCATGAGTTGAAGGCGTTGTTCCTGTATAAATAGAAGCGTGTCCAGGACCAGTATATGTGGGCATATAGTTATAATGCATGTTTGGAAACGTATAACCATTATTTATTAATCTCCTGAAACCATTAGGAGAAAAATCATCTGAAAAACGATATAAATACTCCATTTTCATCTGATCAACAACAATACCCACTACTAATTTAGGACGTTGTTGTGCTTCAGCGGAGGTAATTGCAATATATACCAAAAACAAAAAATAATTTTTCATACTATAATTTTATGGAGTGAAATTAGAAATATCATTCTAAAAATGGGACAATACTATTCATTTATAGAATTACAAAGCTACTGTTTTATAATTTTACCGCTTTGGAATTGGCCATTTGACTCTATTTTGTAAAAATAAATTCCTTTATCTAAAGACTTTAATGAAAAAGTGGGCGATTGACTAGAGATTTTTATTTTCAAAACGTTTTGTCCTACATCTGTATAAAGATTAATAGTTCCTGCATCAAAACCTTCTGGAAAACTAATTGATACAGAATCGCTTGTTGGATTGGGATAAACTACAAAATCATTTTTTGAAAAAGAAGTAATAGACAATCCTTGACTTAAAGCCAAATTAAAATCCGGAATCCCATAGCCATATTGATTTGTTGGCGCAGCGTATCTATCTGCCGATTGGGTGATTAATTGTTTGATTTCTTTATTGGTTTTTTCGGGAAAAGCTTGCCATAAACATGCTGCCATTCCAGCCAATATGGGTCCAGAGAATGAAGTTCCATCTGCAATTGTAATAGTTCCGGAAACATCGGATAAAACCGATGCTTGTCCCTGAGCCATTACATCAGGTTTTACCCGATTATCAAAACTCGGTCCAATAGAGCTAAATGCAGCATACGTTTTATCCGCTTTTACCGCCCCAATAGCCAAAACATTTGTTGCTTCGGCGGGAACTCCAACGTGGGGTTCAAAAGTTAATGCTTCATTTCCAGCACTGGCAACGACTAATATCCCCTTACTAAAGGCAATATTAGCTCCCTTTGAAGCAAATGCAGAATTCCCTGTCATATCGGAATAAATGTGACTATAATTTGGATTATCATAACCAAAATACCCCAAAGAGCTTGTTATAATATCAACTCCTAATCGGTCGGCCTCTTCGGCGGCCTCAACCCAATTGGATTCCTCTACCGGGTTTTCGGAGTTGTCATCTTCTGTGATGAATAAATAATACTTTGCATCTGGTGCCGTTCCTACTAACTGACCGTCCGTAAAACCTCCCATGGTTGATAAAACCAATGTTCCGTGAGAACCTCCTGTGTAAAAATTAGCACTTTTATTAACATAATCATATCCATCAAGGATGGAGTTATTGGTAAATAACCTTTGAAAAGGTTGTGCTGTATTAACTCCTGGGAAACCAGCATCTAGTACGGCAATTATTTTTCCAGAACCCGTGTAATTTAATTGATGTAATAAATGCCCATTTAGCAATTGAATTTGATTGGAAGCCGATCCATAATTGAAGTTTATGGCTGTTTCCAAAATCTTGTTTATAGGGATAAATTGAACCTGTTTTGCTGAAGTAGTTTTAGCCACATTAAGTAAGTGGTTTGCAAAATCAACATGATCAACAAAAGACACTAATTTCAGCGCATTAATATTGGCTTGTGTGCCTCGAATATGAAGACAATTCAACCATTTTGATTTGGCTTTGACCGTAATTCCAGTAGAAGCGGTTATTTGGTTAATATACGATTGGAAAATTGGAACGTCTGAAATATCCAAAGGAATATTTTGGGTTGTTCTCCTATCTAAAGCTCTTTGAGTGAGCATGGTCAAAGGATTACTTAAATAAGTTTCCGAATTTGGTTTGTTTTTAAAATATACCCATGCATCTTCTTGCGAAAAGCCAATAAAACAGGAAACTAAAAATAAAAAAACGACTATTTTTTTCATGTTTATCTTTGGAATTAAGAACTAATTTAGGCAATAACTCCCGAACCAACTAATTCATCATCCAAATACCAAGCCACGAATTGCCCTTCGGTGATTGCCGATTGTGGTTCTTCGAAAGCTACGTACATTCCGCTTTCAAATTGGTGTAAAATTGCTTTTTGTAATGGTTGGCGGTATCGAATTCTCGCCATTACTTCCATAGTTTCGCTATTGGCTAGAGCCAAATCAGCTCGAATCCAATGCACCTCAGATTGCACAATAAACAAAGCTTTTTTAAATAATCCTGGATGTTGACTCCCTAATCCAGTATATATGGTATTTGTGATTACGTTTGTCGCAATTATAAATAAAGGATCTGTTGTTCCTCCCACATTCAAGCCTTTTCGTTGGCCAGTGGTAAAATAATGGGCGCCCTGGTGTTTACCAACAACTTTTCCCATCTCAGGAGTATAATCTATTTTTTTAGCGTCAGACAGAAGTTCCTCTTCTATAGAAAGGCCTTGTTGGACTTCCGAAATATAAATCGAATCGTTTTTGTCAATTTGGATAATTAATCCTTCTTTAGGTTGCAATTTTTGCTGTAAAAATTCTGGCAATCTTACTTTTCCAATAAAACATAATCCTTGTGAATCTTTCTTTTCGGCAGTAACTAAATCCATTTGAGTGGCAATTTCTCGTACTTCTGGCTTGGTCAATTCCCCTATTGGAAACAAAGATTTAGCTAATTGTTCTTGTGATAATTGACAAAGAAAATAGGATTGGTCTTTGTTGGTATCGGCTCCAGCCAAAAGTTGATAGACTTTCTTGCCGTTAACTTCTATTTCTCCTTTTCGGCAATAATGACCCGTTGCCACATAATCGGCACCAAGGCTTAAAGCAATTTTCATGAAAACATCGAATTTTATTTCTCGATTGCAAAGTACATCGGGGTTTGGAGTTCGCCCTTTTTCATATTCGTTGAACATATAGTCCACGATTTTTTCTTTGTACGCTTCGCTTAAATCAACAGTTTGAAAAGGAATACCCAGTTTTTCGGCAACTAATAGGGCATCATTGTTATCTTCAAGCCACGGACATTCATTAGAAATTGTAACCGAATCATCGTGCCAGTTTTTCATAAAAAGACCAATGACTTCATAACCCTGCTGCTGCAACAAATAAGCCGCAACACTCGAATCAACCCCGCCAGAAAGCCCAACAACTACACGTTTCATTTTAAAATAATTACAATTTTATAAGAGACCAAAGTTACAAAGATTTATTACAGGATTTGAATATGGAAAAACTTAATTGTTTTTGATTTCTGATGTCCTTTGCGGCGCACTCATATCCTCCTCTTGGATTAATTTTCCTTTTTCAAAAAACTGCCAGACGCCTGCTTTTTTGCCGTTTACAAAGTTCCCATTAGAAACACGATTTCCTTCAGAATCTTTGAAAGTGGCAACACCATTATATTCGTTATTCTTGTATGCGGACTCTTCAATTACAATTCCAGTTTCAGTATATCTTTTACAAATACCGTCTTTTAAGTTGTTTTTATAATTGATTTCTTCAGCGATTTTCCCGTTCAGATAAAAAACACTTCGCAACCCTTCCAACTTACCATTGGTATAATTTTCGATAGTCATTATGGCTTTTGAAGCTTTATGGTAGTAGTTCCAACAACCTTCAAATAATTTATTGACCACTTTTCCTTCGCTGACTTTATTTTTACCTTGGTCGTAAAAAATCGTGTATGCTTCGTTTGTTTTTGGGCTAAATTCCCTTGTAGCAACGATGGTTTTAGTTCGTGTATTATCAAAGAAAGTGAAAACTCCTATCTCTTTTCCGTGTTCGAAAGTTCCTTCGTATTTTGGGTTTTTGGTATCTTCATAAATACCTTGCCAGAGTCCGTGTTTATTTCCTTTTTCATCCAGTTTATTCAAATTGTTTTGTGCTTGAATACAAAACACATTTAAAAAAATAAAAATGGATATACCTCTTTTATAAAATGTTATCATAAAACTGTCTTTTTACACTAAACGGATTAAATCCGGAAAAATTATTTCAATAAAAAAAATCCCGAAAATATCGGGATTTAATAAACTATTTCTTTTTGTCCTTTGCCTTTTGAGCTTCAGCCTGCTCCATGACTTCTTGTAGTTTTTGTCGAAACTTGCCTTGTTTTTTAGGCTCTTTCAATTTATTTTCCTGGATTTGGGCGTGAATCTTTTCGCTATCTACAATGTAGTTTTTAATCACAAACATAATTCCAATAGTAATCAAGTTAGAAATAAAGTTGTACAAACTCAATCCCGCGCCATAACTATTAAAGAAAATTAACATCATGATTGGAGAGATGTAAATCATGTATTTCATCATTTTAGCCATATCTGGCATACCTTCTTGTGACGGGGCTGCCATTTGTTGGTCGCCAGAAGTCATTTTCATGTAGAAGAAAATAGCTACCGCTGCCAATATTGGAAACAAACTAATATGATCCCCGTACAAAGGAATATGAAAAGGCAATTTAATTACTTGGTCAAAGGAAGATAAATCATCTGCCCAAAGAAAACCTTTTTGTCTCAACTCAAAAGCCGATGGAAAAAACTGAAACGAAGCGTACATAAATGGTATTTGAATCAAAGCCGGAATACAACCCGCCATCGGATTTACTCCCGCTTTGTTGTACAACTTCATGGTTTCCTGTTGCTTTTTCATTGCATCCTTTTTGAATTTTTCGCCCAACTCTGTAATTTCCGGGCGCAATACTTTCATCTTGGCTTGCGACAAAAAGGACTTATAAGTAATAGGTGACATCGCAATTTTAATCAAAATAGTAAAAACAATAATGGCAACACCATACGCAATGTAAGAACTTAAAAATCCAAACAATGGAATGAAAATAAATTTATTAATCCATCCGAAAATCCCCCATCCCAACGGAATCACTTTTTCTAGATTTTTATCGTACGCTTTTAATGTTTTATAATCCGACGGGCCAAAATACCAATTCAAATTATAATCAATTTCACCATTTGTAAAAGCCAAAGGAACACTTGCTTTAAATTGTTTGGTGAAAGTGGTATCGACAGTTTCATCTACAACAAGATTATTTGATTGTAGTTTTGAAGTTTCAAAGGGTTTGTCGGTCAATAATATCGAAGTAAAAAAATGCTGTTTGAAGGCAATATAACTCACTTTTACCGGCGTTTCTTCTTTATCTTTTCCTTGGCCTACATAATTCGTTTTTCCATCTTCATATTCATAATGAACCTCTGCATAACGATTTTCATACGAAACACTTTTCTCGTTTCTGAAAGATTTCAAATTCCATTCTAAATCCAATGGTTTAGCGGTATTCAAAACTTTGTTCAAGCCTTGGGAACGAAGGTCGAAACCTACCATATATTCCTTTGGCTTCAAAATGTATTTGTATTCTAAAAATTCATTGGCACCCGCTTTTAATTTCATTGAGAGTATTTGATCTTCACCAACTTTTGTTAAACTCGGTTCGAAATAAAGGTCTTTGGTATTTAAGGTGCGGTTATCGCTAGTTTGCAACTGAATGTTTAAATCAGCATTATTATTTTTGATTAGTTCTACCAACTGACCAGAACCTTTCTTAAATTTTTCAAAGCTTTTCAAAGTAGCCTCGACGATATAACCGCCTTTATTAGCAATTTTCAGTTTTACCAATTCGTTTTCGATGGTTGTAAAACCCTCTTTTGCCGATGGAAGTGTTGCAGAATAAGCAAAACTACCTAAGGTTTTTTTGGCTTGAGCCAATTGCAAAGTGTCGCCCACGGCAACAATTACAGGTTCAGCCGCAGCTGGAGGCGCAACAAGCTGATTGGCTTTTTCTTCTTTTACAACTTGTTCTTTCTTCGCTTTTTCGGCCGCAATGCTTGCCTCTGTAGGTTGGTTTTGATATATGATCCAAATTAAGATTACAAAAATTAATAGGAAACCAATAATCGAATTGAGGTCTAATTTTTTTTCTTCCATTATTTAATTATAAAAGTTTAAGGTTAAAAGAACCTAAATGTTATTTTTTCTTTGCTTTCACGGTAGCTTCAACAAAACTAACAAAAAGTGGGTGCGGGTTGGCAACGGTGCTTTTGTATTCTGGATGGTATTGTACCCCTATGAAAAAAGGATGATCTTCTAATTCTACAATCTCGACCAAACCTGTTTCTGGATTTCGTCCAGAAGCTTTCAATCCCGCTTTTTCTAATACATCAACATAACTGCTGTTGTATTCATAGCGATGGCGATGACGCTCTGAAATGGTAGTAGCACCGTAAATGGTATGCGCCAAAGTAGCTGGTTTGATATCACATTTCCAAGCCCCTAAACGCATGGTACCACCTTTATCTGTAATGGTTTTTTGTTCTTCCATCAAGTTTACCACAGGATGCTTCGTTTTAGGATTCATTTCGGTCGAATTGGAATCGGCATAACCCAATATGTTTCTCGAATATTCGATAATGGCCATTTGCATACCCAAACAAATTCCGAAAAAAGGAATCTTATTTTCTCGAGCATATCGAATCGTTTCTATTTTGCCCTCTATTCCTCTTTCTCCAAATCCTGGAGCTACAAGAACGGCGTCGAGTGTGCTTAATTTTTCTTTAACATTTGAAGAGTCTATATGTTCCGAATGAATAGAAACCACATTTACTTTCGTTTCGTTGGCAGCGCCTGCATGGATAAAAGCTTCCAAAATAGATTTGTAGCAATCCTGCATCTCAACATATTTGCCAATCAGACCAATATTTACGGTATGTTTTGGATTTTTTAATCGACGTAAAAAAGTATTCCAGTTTCTTAAATCAGGAGCCGCTTTTTTAGGTAAGTCTAATTTCTTTAAGGCCACAACATCAAGCCCTTCTTCGAGCATCAAATTAGGCACTTCATATATGGTCGAAGCGTCAATAGACTGAATAACCGCTTCTCTTTTTACGTTACAAAATAAAGCCAACTTGCTACGTAATTCCTCTGAAATTTCGTGCTCAGTTCTACATACTAATATATCGGCTTTGATACCGCTTTCCATCAAGGTTTTTACCGAATGCTGGGTAGGTTTTGTTTTCAATTCTCCGGCTGCGGCCAAATAAGGAACCAAAGTCAGGTGAATGACAATAGCATTCGTATCGCCTAAATCCCAAACGAGTTGACGAACCGATTCGATATAAGGCAAGGATTCTATGTCACCCACAGTTCCTCCTATTTCGGTAATGACAATATCAAAATCGCCTGATTTACCAAGCAATTGCATTCTTTCTTTAATTTCATTGGTAATATGAGGCACCACTTGAACCGTTTTTCCTAGAAACTCCCCTCTTCGTTCCTTTTCGATAACCGAAAGATAAATCCTACCGGTAGTCACATTATTAGCCTGCGAAGTGGGAACATTCAAGAAACGCTCGTAATGACCTAAATCCAAATCAGTTTCGGCGCCATCATCGGTCACGTAACACTCTCCATGTTCGTATGGATTTAAGGTTCCTGGATCAACATTAATATAGGGGTCAAACTTCTGAATTGTAGTGCTATACCCCCGTGCTTGTAATAATTTCGCTAAGGAAGCTGCAATAATTCCCTTTCCTAAGGAAGAGGTAACACCGCCAGTAACAAAAATATATTTCGTTGGATTCATTTAGTATTGTTGTAGTTGTTGATTGGCATCACTGCAAGCCAATAAGCTTGCAAAACGAGGCAAAAATACAATTATAAATTGATAAAAAACTAATTTGAAAATGAGATAATTTTGATTTTATTGACAAGTATAAAATAGACCTTTCTATTGAGTAAAATAAGCTTACATAAATAAAGGACTGAGGTATTTTAAAAAGCTCTTAGCCTTTTAAAGGCTAAGAGCTTTAGCGTAAACCTATTTCAAGGCAAGACAATTAATATTCATTACACATTTTGATTTATTCATTAAAACCACCGCCGTTTTTTAAAATAATAAATCATCAGCAACCCTATAAAAATCATAATGCCAATAATAGTATAGTAGCCATGTTCGTATTCTAATTCTGGCATATATTTAAAATTCATTCCGTAAACCCCAACGATAAAAGTAAGCGGAATAAAAATAGCCGAAACGATGGTCAGGGTTTTCATAATCTCGTTCATCTTATGGGTTTGTGCTGAGAAAAAAAAATTAGAAGCACTCTCTAAGGAACCCATGTCGGATTCGATTTGTTCTAAAAGTTCTAGACTTTTTTGATGCAGTCTGGCAAAAAAAGTAAAGTTTTCCGTTTCTATTACGTTAAACACATTGTCGTCCTTGATGCTTTTTATTTCATACAACGAATCCCGAAGTGGAATAATAGAACGTTTCAGAAAATTAAAATTATCCCGATGTTTTTCTATTTTTTCTAAAATGATTGGGTCGGCACTTTTTTTGGTAAAATTGATCAGATCTTCAATTTTATCTTCTTCATTTTCTATAGTGATGTAAAAATTTTCCATAACAGCGTCGAGGAGAACATACATCAAATAATCGGCTTTTTTGGTTCTGACGATTCCCGAATGAGATCGGATTCGCTCCCGAATATGCATAAAAAAATCACTTTTTTTCTCTTGGAAAGAAATCAAAATACCGTCTTTTATCAAAAAACTGATTTGTTCGGCGCTAATATTATCGGAGCCTTCGGTAGGCAATAATGATTTTATGTTAAAAAATAAAATATTTTGCTGCTCTTCTGTTTTAGTTCTTCGGGTAGTATTTAATATATCGGCAAGCATGAAGTTGTCAATTTTGAAATGCTCGCCAAGCTCTTTCAACAATTCAATATTATTTAAGCCGTGTATGTTTAGCCAGTTGTTTTTTTGACTATTAATCCTTTTTTGCAGATCCGAAACTTTAAAATCATCATATTCTAATAAAGTAGCGTCATCATAAATGAACAACTGCATCTCCGAATCTGTCTTTTTATGAATTCCCGTATATTCAAGATTATAAGGCAAAAGCTGTCTGCCGTTCTTGTATTTGATCTTTCTCATTAAAATAATTTTATTTAGTACTATTACAAAAGACTAAGGTCTAATATAGGATTAAAAAAAATATCAAATTTTAAGGGTGCGGCAATAGCTCATATGAAAAAAGAGTGTTATTTCTTCATATTTTCTTTCAATGCTTTTTTCTTGTCAGTCATCTCTAAGGCGCTATACACATTGAGCAGCGTTATTGCGACATCTTCATTTTCAGGATTAAGTTCATTGGCTTTTTCCAAATAAGGAATTGCACTTTTGAATACGTCTTCTCTTTGTTTCTTTAATACTTCGTATTTTTTATTGTCTTTCTCTGAAGTGCCTAGCTTATTCATTTCTGCAATAATCTTTTTCTCTCCGTCTAATTTTAAAATGGATAGATTAAGATACGCATTTACATAATCAGGTTTAATTGCGATGGCTTTTTTATAATAATCCTCAGCCCCAACAATATCGGTTTTAGCAGTAATAACACCAAGGTTAAATAACAAATCAGCATCGTTAGGATTTTTCTGCAAAACTTCAGAAATTAATTTTTTATAGGTCACAAAATCTTCTAATTTTAAATAAAGATCCGCTTCTGTAAGCATCAAAGAAACATCATCCGGGTTAGCCAGTCTCGCTTCGGTGAGCGCCGATTTTGCTTCGTCAGTTTTGCCTTTTTGATTTAAAATTAAGGCAATATTTTTATAAACCTCTCCTCTTTTAGATGGGATTTTCTCATCTCTAGGATTAGAGTATATTTTTAATTTAACTCTGCCGTCTCGATCTGCTTTTGCATCGGGTGTAGCACCAAAAAAATCTTCTTTTTCTGTAATTACATTTTTGGCATAGTACGCAGTTCCTTCACCAGAAAAATTTTGCTTTTTTAATTCAAAATAATACACTAAGGCCGTATCAAAATCTTGTGCATTTACAGCATAGCTGGCCGAATAATACAATTTTTCTAAATCGGTTTTGTCTAATTCATAAACTAAATATAGTAAATCAGAGGCTTCCTTATACTTTTTTTGAGTTGCATTTTCTATGGCATTATTTACCAATTTCTCCTTAATTTTTTTAATCGAAGTTTGTGCTTGAGAAGAATACTTATCTTTTTCAGAAGCTTTTTCAACAGCCAACAAATCTTGATACGCTTTTGCAGCTAGAGAAAGATTTTTTTCTTCCTCCACTTTTTTATTTGCCAAGTCTAATAAAGCATTTCCTTTTACAAAGTAATACTGTGCTTTCTCGGAATCGGTAGCATTTGGAATCAATGACTCAGCGCCTTGTAAAAAAGAGACTGCTTCTTGAGAATTTCCATTTTTCAATGCTTTTTCAGCGGCTTTTATTTGGTCTTTCTGAGCAAAAATAGCCGCTGATATCAAAAGTGCTGATGCTAGTATTGCATATTTACTTTTCATACTATATTATGTATAATTATTATTAATGTTCAATAGATTTGAAATCTACTCATCGTCTTCGTCAGAATCATCGTCGTCAGAATCATCTTCCTCATCTGAATCATCTTCCTCATCATCCTCATCATCACTGCCTTCATCTTCAAGAACTTCCAAAACTGGTTTTACCCTTTCAATGGCTTCCGTTTCTATGATGTTTCCATCTTCGTCAACAACTACTTCTACAACATCATCTTTCATTACTTTTGTAACTGCAGCTATTGAATCGGTTCCTTTGAGGTTGATCAATTTTACTCCTTGAGTAGCACGTCCCATAACTCTTAAATCTTCAACTGCCATTCTAATTGTTAATCCAGACTTGTTGATAATCATCAAATCATCTGCGTCAGTTACAGCGTTTATCGAAATTAGTTTTCCTGTTTTCTCGGTAATATTCAAAGTTTTAACACCCTTTCCACCACGATTTGTAATTCTATAAACATCTTCACCATCTTCGTCAACTAATTTGGTACGTTTACCGTATCCATTTTCAGTTACCACTAAAATTTGCGAATCGTTTATATCATTCTTATCAACCGTTACCATACCAATAACTTCATCCGTATCATCTTTTAAGGTGATTCCACGAACTCCAGAGGCTGTTCTTCCCATTGGACGTGTTTTAGTTTCTTCAAAACGAACCAATTTCCCTGATTTCACGGCCAAAAGGATTTGACTTTCACCATTGGTTAATTTTGCTTCCAACAACTCATCACCTTCCTTAATAGTAATAGCAGCAACGCCATTTACTCTTGGTTTAGAATATTTATCCAAAGAAGTTTTCTTAACCTGACCTTTTGTGGTTACCATAATAAGGTTATGACTATTTGTATACTCCTTGTCCTTTAAATCTTGGGTACAAATAAAGGCTTTTACTTTGTCGTCACTTTCGATGTTAATTAAGTTCTGTAAAGCACGGCCTTTGGCTGTTTTACTTCCTTCAGGAATTTCGTAAACGCGCATCCAAAAACATTTTCCCTTTTGGGTAAAGAACATCATGTATTGATGATTCGTGGCGACAAACATGTGTTCCAAGAAATCTAAATCTCTAGTTCCTGCACTTTTTTGACCAACTCCTCCTCTATTCTGGGTTTTGTATTCGGTTAAATTGGTACGTTTAATATAACCCGCATGCGAAATGGTAATAACCACATTCTCATCGGCAATTAAATCTTCAATACTAACATCACCACCTGAATATTCGATTAAAGAACGACGAGCATCCCCATATTTTTCACGAATTTCAATAAGCTCTTCTTTAATTAATTCAGTTCTTAAATTGATATCGGCTAATAAAGCTTGCAAATGAGCTATCAATTTCATTATTTCCTCATATTCCGCCCTTAATTTGTCTTGCTCTAAACCTGTTAATTGACGCAAACGCATTTCTACAATGGCGCGAGACTGGATGTCGGATAATTTAAATCTTTCGATTAATTTTTCTCTAGCTTCTTCAGTGTTTTTTGAAGATTTGATTAAGGCAATAACTTCGTCAATATTGTCCGAAGCAATAATTAATCCTTCTAAAATATGGGCTCTTTCTTCGGCTTTACGCAAATCAAATTGTGTTCTACGAACCACAACATCATGGCGGTGTTCCACAAAATAGTGAATCATGTCTTTCAGATTCAACATTTGAGGCCGTCCTTTTACCAATGCAATATTATTAACACTGAAAGATGATTGTAATTGCGTAAACTTGTAAAGTGTATTTAAAACCACATTTGGCGTGGCATCGCGTTTCAAAATATAAACGATACGCATACCATTTCTATCCGATTCATCACGAATATTGGCAATACCCTCAATTTTTTTATCATTTACTAAGTCGGCGGTACGCTTGATCATATCGGCCTTATTGACTTGGTACGGAATTTCGGTAACGATGATACATTCTCTGCCCTCCACTTCTTCAAAACCAATTTTGGCACGCATTACAATACGTCCTCTACCTGTTTTAAAGGCTTCACGAACACCTTCATAACCATAAATTGTTCCACCGGTTGGAAAATCCGGGGCCTTTATATGATTCATTAATTCATCTATCTCAATTTCGTTATTATCAATATAAGCTAAGGTTCCGTTGATAACTTCCGTAAGATTATGAGGGGGCATATTAGTGGCCATACCTACCGCAATTCCGGTGGCACCATTTATTAATAAAGTAGGGACTCTTGTAGGCATTACTTTTGGCTCATACAAAGTATCGTCAAAGTTCAGTTGGAAGTCAACCGTTTCTTTTTCGATATCGGCCATTATTTCTTCCGAAATTTTGCGCATTCTAGCTTCTGTATATCGCATCGCAGCTGGACTATCACCATCGACAGAACCAAAGTTACCTTGACCGTCAACCAATAAATAGCGTAAACTCCATTCCTGAGCCATACGAACCATCGCATCATAAACAGAGGTGTCACCGTGTGGATGATACTTTCCTAAAACTTCTCCGACAATCCTTGCCGATTTTTTGTGGGCTTTATTTGAAAAAACTCCTAGATCATACATTCCGTAAAGCACTCTACGATGCACGGGTTTCAAGCCATCTCTAACATCAGGAAGCGCTCTTGATACAATTACCGACATCGAATAATCGATGTAAGCTGATTTCATTTCATCTTCAATGTTAATAGGAATTAACTTTTCTCCTTCAGACATAAGTTGTTATATTTAAAAAATTATTTTAGTTTCAAAACGTGCTAATATACATCCTTTTGATTTTTTAAATCAACTTTTATCATGCAAATTTCAAAGATTTATTAACAAATTTTAGTCCGCTTTTAGTTAATAAATTAAGTGATATTTAACGTTTATTTCATTCTTTTTTTGTCAATTAGCAGACAGAAGTTCTTAAAGGGAATGATTTTTGTTTTTCATATTCAAATTCACTAAATTTACGTTACAATACAATCATATTATGGATGATAATTTTTCACCAAGAGTAAAAGATGTTATTACTTATAGCAAGGAAGAAGCTTTGCGATTAGGACATGACTTCATAGGGACTGAACATTTGATGCTGGGCATTTTAAGGGACGGGAATGGTAAAGCAATTAATATATTGCATAATTTAGCTATCGACTTAGAGCATCTTAGAAGAAAAGTAGAAATATTAAGCCCCGCAAGTCCAAACGTAGAAATTAACAACGAAAAGAAAAATCTACATCTTACACGGCAAGCAGAGCGCGCTTTGAAAACTACTTTCCTAGAAGCAAAAGTGTTTCACAGCACCTCTATTAGCACCGCACACTTATTATTATGTATTTTAAGAAATGAAAATGACCCAACAACCAAGCTATTAAATAAACTGAAAATAGATTACGATATAGCCAAAGAACAATATTTAAACATGACACCAAGCGAAGAAGATTTTATCGAAAACTTGCCAAGAAACGACTCTTACAGTGAAGATTCAGGACAAGATGACAGTTTAAAAGAGGGCACCTTTAACAATCCGGCCAATAAATCTAACAAAAAATCCAAAACACCTGTTTTAGATAATTTTGGTAGAGATTTAACCGAAATGGCAGAAGATGGTAAATTAGATCCTGTTGTGGGTCGCGAGAAAGAAATCGAACGTGTTTCTCAAATTTTAAGCCGTCGAAAAAAGAACAATCCTCTTCTTATAGGAGAGCCCGGTGTTGGGAAATCTGCTATTGCCGAAGGATTGGCTTTACGCATTATCCAAAAGAAGGTATCTCGCATATTATTCAATAAACGAGTGGTTACCCTTGATTTAGCTAGTCTTGTGGCCGGGACAAAATACAGAGGTCAGTTTGAAGAGCGAATGAAAGCCGTAATGAATGAATTAGAAAAAAACAACGATATCATCCTTTTTATTGACGAAATTCACACCATTGTAGGTGCTGGTGGAGCCACTGGATCTTTAGACGCTTCTAATATGTTTAAACCTGCTTTGTCTAGAGGCGAAATTCAATGTATCGGAGCCACAACTCTTGATGAATACCGACAATATATCGAAAAAGATGGCGCACTTGAGCGACGTTTTCAAAAGGTAATTATCGAACCCACCTCAGTAGCGGAAACCATTACTATATTAAATAACATAAAAGATAAATATGAAGACCATCACAATGTAACTTATTCTCCTGAAGCTATTGAGGCTTGTGTTAAATTGACTGACAGATACATGTCCGAGCGTTTCTTGCCAGACAAAGCTATTGATGCCTTAGACGAAGCTGGCTCTCGAGTTCATATTGTAAACATTGATGTTCCTAAACAAATTTTGGAACTGGAACGACAATTAGAAGATGTACGTGAATTGAAAAATTCAGTGGTCAAAAAACAGAAATATGAGGAAGCCGCCAAACTTCGTGATGACGAGAAACGAATCGAAAAAGACTTGGCAGTAGCGCAAGAACTTTGGGAAGAAGATGCAAAAAATAATCGTATTGAAGTTACCGAAGACAATGTTGCCGATGTAGTTTCTATGATGACTGGAATTCCAGTAAATCGTATTGCTCAAACTGAAAGTAATAAATTAGCTAATCTTCCGGAACTTATTGAAGGTAAAGTTATTGGGCAAAAAGAAGCTGTGGTTAAAATTGCTCGTTCTATTCAAAGAAATCGAGCTGGACTGAAAGATCCTAACCGACCAATTGGGTCCTTTATTTTCTTAGGACAAACTGGTGTTGGGAAAACACAGTTAGCCAAAGTTCTCGCCAAAGAATTATTCGATTCCGAGGATGCCCTTATTCGAATTGACATGAGCGAATACATGGAAAAATTTTCCATCTCTCGACTAGTCGGAGCACCTCCGGGATATGTTGGCTATGAAGAAGGCGGACAATTAACAGAGAAAGTACGTCGTAAACCCTATTGCGTGGTACTATTAGATGAAATCGAAAAAGCACATCCAGATGTGTTTAATATGCTTCTCCAAGTCCTAGACGATGGTTTCTTAACGGATAGCTTAGGTCGGAAAATTGATTTTAAAAACACTATTATCATTATGACTTCAAATGTGGGGGCACGCCAATTGAAGGATTTTGGACAAGGTGTTGGTTTTGGAACCGCTGCAAAAGTAGCGCAAGAAGATGATAATTCGAAAAGTATTATAGAAAATGCCTTAAAGAAAACTTTTGCGCCTGAATTTTTAAACAGAATTGATGATGTGATTGTGTTTAATACATTAGAAAAACAGGATATTGATTTAATAATTGAAATTGAATTAAAAAAATTATACGATCGTGTAAAAGAATTGGGCTATCAATTAAATCTTTCTGATTCGGCAAAAGCATTTATTGCGGAGAAAGGTTTTGACAGGCAATTTGGCGCTAGACCTTTAAAAAGAGCTATTCAAAAATATGTTGAAGACTCACTTGCCGAAAAAATTATCACTTCCAAAATTGCCGTAGGGGATGAAATTTTCATGGACTTAGATGACACCTCGCAAGAACTAACTGTAAATGTTCAAAAAGCGGAAAAACCTACTAATTAGTAGGTTTTTTTCTTTACTCCAAGTAAATACAAAAAAAAGGAGGTCTTATTACAGACCTCCCATCGTAGATTTTGATTTACCATTATCAACTACATACCTTACGGCGGTTGACTATTGAATAATCTTTTCTGTTGAGATTGATATACTCAAGTAATTAATCAAAACCACACTCAAATTTACAATTTATTTTAACATAAAAAACTGAATACTAGTTTTTTAACTATTTTTTAACGTGTTGGTTGTGACCTCGTAAAAATTGCTTTACTGGCTGAAATTATTTCGCTATCAATCCTTCAAGCAGATCAAAATAAGAAAAGAATTATCTTTGTAGCCTAAAAAAGATAAATTATGAAACTCGTTTTCGCTACCAATAATAAAAATAAAATTCTTGAAGTACAACAATTACTTCCTGAAAGCATTGAAATTGTTAGCCTAGAAAGTATTGGTTGTTTCGAGGAAATTCCAGAAACAGGAGCTACCATAGAAGAAAATGCTATAATGAAGGCCAATTATGTTACTGAAAAATACGGATACGATTGCTTTGCAGACGATACTGGACTTGAAGTAGCCGCTTTAAATGGTGCGCCAGGTGTTTTCTCAGCTCGATACGCCGGAGCGCAATGCAATTCAGATGACAATATGAATAAATTATTGGAAGCTTTAACCAATGCAACCAACCGAACAGCCCAATTTAAAACCGTTATTGTCTTAAATTTAAATGGAAATCAACAGCTTTTCACAGGTATTGCCAAAGGCAAAATCACCTTAGAAAAAACAGGAAATCAAGGTTTTGGCTATGATCCTATCTTTCAACCTGAAGGTTATGATGTTACTTTTGCCCAACTTTCACTCGAAGAAAAAAGCCTCGTAAGCCATCGTGGCAAAGCAACCGAACAACTAATTGAGTTTATAAAAAACTAACTAATTGATTTCCAAATAATAATAAAAATACAAATCTGAATTTTCTATTAGATTATATCGGTTTTTAACTGTACTTTTGCACCAAATTTTAAAAACACATATGAACAAATTTGAACAATTAGGATTGAGTGAATCGCTACAACGTGCGATTATCGATCTAGGATTTGAGAATCCGACCGAAGTACAGGAGAAAGCGATTCCCCTATTATTGGAACAAGACATTGATTTAGTTGCGTTGGCTCAGACAGGGACAGGGAAAACGGCAGCTTTCGGTTTTCCAGTCATTCAAAAAATTGATGCCAACAACAGAAATACACAGGCGTTAATTTTATCACCTACCCGCGAACTATGTTTGCAGATTACAAACGAGATTAAAAACTACTCTAAATACGAAAAAGGTATTAATGTAGTGGCTGTTTATGGGGGCGCAAGTATTACTGACCAAGCTAGGGACATCAAAAGAGGCGCACAAATTATTGTAGCAACTCCAGGTAGAATGCAAGACATGATTAACAGGGGATTGGTAAACATTACCCAAATTAATTATTGTATTCTTGACGAAGCAGATGAAATGTTAAACATGGGCTTCTATGAAGACATCGTAAACATCTTATCTACTACGCCAGACGACAAAAACACATGGTTATTTTCGGCTACCATGCCGGCAGAAGTAGCAAGAATTGCAAAACAATTCATGCGTGACCCATTAGAAATTACGGTTGGAGCCAAAAACTCTGGTTCAGCTACCGTTTCTCACGAATATTACTTAGTAAATGCCCGTGACCGTTACGAAGCTTTGAAACGATTGGCCGATGCTAATCCAGACATTTTTTCCGTAGTTTTTTGTAGAACGAAACGCGACACACAAGCTGTTGCCGAAAAATTAATTGAAGACGGATATAGCGCCGCAGCCTTGCACGGAGATTTATCTCAAGCGCAACGTGATGGGGTTATGAAATCTTTTAGAGGTCGCCAAATCCAAATGCTTGTTGCTACTGATGTAGCTGCTCGTGGAATTGACGTTGACAACATTACCCATGTAGTAAATTATCAATTACCTGACGAAATCGAAACCTATAACCACCGCTCTGGCCGAACAGGTCGCGCAGGTAAACTAGGGACTTCTATCGTTATTGTAACAAAAAGTGAAATACGTAAGATTTCTTCAATCGAAAGAATCATCAAACAAAAATTTGAAGAAAAATCGATTCCTTCTGGGATTGAAATTTGTGAAATTCAATTGTTGCACTTAGCCAACAAGATTAAAGATACCGAAGTAGATCATGAAATTGACAACTATCTTCCTGCTATCAACAGCGTTTTAGAAGGATTATCGAAAGAAGAATTGATTAAAAAAATGGTTTCGGTAGAATTCAACCGATTTATTGCTTATTACAAAAAAAATAGAGATATCTCTAATCAATCTTCGGGCTCAGAAAGACGCGAACGTGACGATAGAGATGGCGGTTCAAGAGAAAGCAACAACAGTGGTGCTACAAGATATTTTGTCAACATTGGATCTAGGGACAATTTTGATTGGATGACATTGAAAGATTACTTAAAAGAAACATTAGACCTTGGTCGTGATGACGTTTTTAAAGTAGACGTTAAAGAAGGATTCTCTTTCTTTAACACGGATCCAGAACACACTGATAAAGTGATGGAAATATTGAACAACGTACAATTAGAAGGACGTCGCATCAATGTGGAGATTTCTAAAAACGACGGAGGCGGAAGACGCGACCACAACGGAAGAGGTTCTGGTGGTTTTGGCGGAGGTCGTTCTGGTGGTGATAGAGGTTTTGCCCCTAGAAGAGAAGGAAACTTTGCTCCAAGACGGGAAGGCGGATTTAGAAGCGACAGAAGTTCGGCACCTAGAGAAGGTGGATTTGGACCTAGAAGTAGTTCCGCGCCAAGAACTGGAGGTTTCTCTGATAGAGCGCCAAGATCCTCAGATGCTCCAAGACGCGATGGCGGTTCTTCAGAAAGACCCGCAAGACGTTCTGAAAGTTTTGGCGACACTCCAAGAGAAAAAAGACCTAGAAAAAGCTAACATTTTCTGTTAATTTTCTTATAATTATAGGGAAACTACAAAATATTCAAACCCATTTTAGTACTTTTAAAGTTTTAAAACCACGTATGAAATATTTTGTAGTTTTCTTTTTTATACTCCTTTCTGCCCATGCAATTGCACAAGGGTTGGAATACCCCAAAAAAGTTTCCGGCATTATTCTTAACGCCAATACCCAAATCCCTTTATCAAATGTGAATATCATTAATATCAATAAAATGAGAGGCACAACAACAGACGACAAAGGTCTTTTTGAAATAGAAGTGACCGCAAATGACACTTTACACCTATCCATTTTAGGATTTCAATCGCTAAAAATAAAAGTAACCAACGATTGGATAAAAAACAAGTCCACTAAAATTTACCTTACCGAAAAAGCCTATGCACTTGAAGAAGTAGTCATTAGACCCTTTAACCTGACGGGATATCTTGAAATCGATACCAAATTAATTCCCGAAAAAGAGAACTACAGTTATAGTATTTCAGGCTTAAGCCGGGGTTATGAAGCAGGAGAATATTCGCCAAGTGCGTTTGGAAAAGTAATGGGTTCCATTTTCAATCCGGCAGATATGCTTTATAATTTTTTTGGCAAGAAACCCAAAGAACTTAAAAGACTAAAGGAAATGAAGAAGGATGATACGGTTCGGAATCTACTCGAAACCAAGTTTGACCGAGAAACCGTTGCCGTTCTCTTGGGCGTGGACAAAAATGAAATAGCACAAATATTGGAACGTTGCAGTTATTCTGAGTCCTTTGTAAAAACCGCCAACGACTTGCAAATTCTAGACGCTATTAGTTCTTGTTATGAAGAATATAAAATTCTCAAGAGAAAATAAAAACTATAAATTAAACAGAAAAACTCCGGTAATATCGTTCCTCTATTCTCTTAATATCCTTGATAGAATTTCGCGCCCAAGCCAATCGTTTTATTAAGATTTCTTCTTCGGTTAAATGCCAATCAATATCCGAATGGCGCAATCTATTCATTAGGTTTTGAATTATGATTGCGGCCGAAACTGAAATATTTAAACTTTCGGTAAAACCTGCCATCGGAATTTTTAAAAAGCCGTCAGCTTTTTGCAAAATTTCTTCTGAAAGCCCATCCCTTTCTGTTCCAAAAAACAAAGCGCTGGGTTTCGAAATATCAAAATCATCCATTAAACAATCATTATCATGAGGTGTTGTGGCAATGATTTGATATCCTTTTCCTTTTAAGGTTTCCACACAATTCGAAACGCTGTCAAACGCATTAATATCAACCCATTTCTGGGCGCCCATCGCAATTTCCTTGTCAATGCTTTTGCCGTATCGCTGTTCGATTACATTCAATTCCTGAATACCAAAAACCTCACAACTGCGCATCACTGCACTGGCGTTGTGTAGTTGAAAAATGTCCTCCACGACAACCGTAAAATGTTTGGTTCTATTTTCCAATACTTTCAGAAACTTGGTTTTTCGGTTATAGGTCAAGATGTTTTCTAGAAAATGAAGGTAATGCAAGTCAATCATATTGCGGAATTATTTTTGGTAAAAATAACAAAAAAGAGGTGTTTTAAATATCTAATTTTATCATTTCGACGAAGCCAAAATCAAATAATAAGAACAACCCCTGTAATTTGCTTCACCTATTCGCTTTCGCTCGAGTCTCCTTTGTCGAAATGACAAAAAAACATCCAACACATAAGCCAAAACTTATAACTTATAA
Source organism: Flavobacteriaceae bacterium (assembly GCA_947446635.1). Lineage (GTDB taxonomy): Bacteria > Bacteroidota > Bacteroidia > Flavobacteriales > Flavobacteriaceae > Flavobacterium. The sequence goes on along the minus strand of CANFHF010000001.1, from coordinate 130,529 downwards.
CTATTTTTGCTTTTTTAAATAACACAACAACGATGACAACCTTAAACGAATTAAACGCCGTATCGCCAATTGACGGCAGATACAGAAGCAAAACCAGTTCTCTTTCAAAATTCTTCTCTGAAGAAGCCTTAATCAAATACCGTGTATTGGTAGAAATTGAATATTTTATTGCGCTTTGCGAAATTCCTTTACCTCAACTTGCAGCCATCAACCCTAATGTATTTGAAAGTTTACGCGACATCTATAAAAACTTTTCTACCGAAGATGCGCTTTGGATCAAAGAAACCGAAAAAGTGACCAACCACGACGTAAAAGCCGTGGAATACTTCATCAAAGATGCGTTCGAAAAACTAGGTTTATCCCAATACAAAGAGTTCATTCACTTTGGACTGACTTCCCAAGACATCAACAATACCGCGATTCCGCTTTCGACCAAAGAAGCTTTCGAAAAAGTATACATGCCCTCCTTGATCACTTTGACTTCCAAATTGAAAGAGTTGAGTGTGGAATGGGCCAACATCCCCATGCTGGCCAGAACCCACGGACAGCCTGCTTCCCCTACCCGTTTAGGAAAAGAAATTGGGGTTTTTGTAGAACGTTTAGAAGAACAGATGCGTTTGTTATTCAACATTCCGTTTGCGGCCAAATTTGGTGGTGCCACCGGAAATTACAATGCACATCACGTGGCGTATCCGCAAATTGACTGGAGAAAATTTGGCGGGACCTTTGTGGAAGAAAACCTGGGGCTACATCACTCCTTCCCGACTACACAAATCGAACATTACGATCATTTTGCTGCCTTTTTTGACGCCTTAAAAAGAATCAATACCATCATTATTGACTTGGATCGAGATATTTGGACCTATGTTTCAATGGAGTATTTTAAACAAAAAATAAAGGCCGGTGAAATCGGTTCTTCAGCGATGCCACACAAGGTTAACCCAATCGATTTTGAAAACTCGGAAGGGAATTTAGGAATGGCCAATGCGATTTTTGAACACCTTTCGGCTAAATTGCCTTTGTCTAGATTGCAACGCGACTTAACGGACAGCACGGTTTTGAGAAACATTGGCGTACCAATAGGACATACCTTAATTGCTTTTGAAGCTACCTTGAAAGGATTAGACAAACTGCTTTTGAACGAATCTAAATTCCACGAAGATTTAGAAAAAAACTGGGCGGTTGTTGCTGAAGCCATTCAAACCATTTTACGTCGTGAAGGATATCCAAATCCGTATGAAGCCCTGAAAGGTTTGACCAGAACCAATGAAGCCATTGACAAAAAAGCCATTCATAATTTTATAGCCACTTTAGAAGTTTCAGCTGAGATCAAGGCCGAATTAATGCAAATCACGCCGAGTAATTTCTTGGGGATTTAAAATACAAAGGAGAATTCATCATAAAAAAAAGCTATCTTTAAGGGTAGCTTTTTTTAGTTACGGACGATAACAGGCAGAAGAAAACCGTTTCATAAAATCACAGTGCTATGAAATCAAATTTTGCAACCAAAGCCTCTCTCCTTTTTTGTATTTTAGGGCTACTTTTTTCGTGTAAAAAAGAGGGAAACGCATCGAAACCCAATAGCCTTAAAGGCGGAGTAGTATTGACTTTTGATGATGCTTATGTGAAAAATTGGTTTGAAGCCGATAAAGTATTGAGAAAATATTCCTGGAAAGGTACTTTTTGTGTTTCAAATCTCAATACTTTACCTCTTGCTGAAATAAACAAGCTCCTTGTCTTGCAAAACGAGGGACATGAGATTGCCGGACATAGTCTACATCATCTAAATGCAAATCAGTTTGTTGCCCAGCACGGAATAGACCAATACCTTCGTCAGGAAATAAACCCAATGCTAGATTTAATGCATTTTTACGGATTAAAAGCAACTTCATTTACCTATCCTTATGGCGCAAGAAGTCCTGAAATTGATGCCAATTTATTAAGGCAATTTCAAATTATAAGAGGGCGCGATTTTGGCGGACAAATACCCTCTAAACAAGACTGCTATTACAATCATTCCAGAATTGTTTTTGGTTTCGATATTGACAATAATCACGCCCATTTTAGCGCTTCTTATCTTTTGAAATTGCTAGAATATGCCCATAAAAATAATAAAATATTGATTTTATGCAGTCACAAAACGGTAAATGAAGCAACTGCAAATTATCAAACCGAAATAAAGCTGTTGGAGTTTATTTGTGACTATATGAAAAAGCATCCTATGAAGTTTTACACCTTATCGGAATTATATGAATTGAAATAGATTATTTCTTGAAACAAATCCGCTTAAATGCACAACATAAAATGCATTTTTATAATTAATTTGCACAATATAATGTGCATTTTTATATATTTGCAAAATAAACCCAGAAGTTATGATTACTTTATTAGAACAATCTGAACGATTGGTAAGCAGTGTAAATCTTGATTTTAAGCGCTATTTATTTGATTTCATCAAATGGGAAAACCGATTAATAGGGATAAAAGGAGCCAGAGGAACAGGAAAAACAACGCTTTTGTTGCAATGGATAAAAGAACAAAATTTGCCAACGGAAAAAGCGGCCTACCTTTCATTAGATGATTTGTACTTTACGAATCATTCCTTAAAAGAAACCGTAAGCCAATTTTATAAAAACGGTGGGCTAATTTTGGTATTAGACGAAGTACATAAATATAAAAATTGGTCGCAGGAAATAAAAAACTGCTATGATTTTTATCCTGATTTAAAAATCATTTTTACAGGTTCTTCCATTATTGATATTACAAAACAGGAAGGCGATTTAAGTAGAAGAGCTTTACTTTATGAATTGGTAGGTTTATCCTTTAGAGAGTATTTGAAAATGCGTAATATTATTGATTTACCCATTTTTAGTATTGATGATTTACTGTTTAATAGTGCTGAAATTAAGAAAAAAATTCCAAATGATTTTCGTCCGCTTAACTATTTTGGCAGTTATCTGAATTATGGATATTATCCCTTTGGACTTGACGACACATCCTCTGTGCATCAACGCATCAATCAATTAATTAGGACTATTGTTGAAATAGACATGGCAGAATTACAGGATTTTGACATTAGGAATGCCAAAAAACTATTACAATTAATATACGTTATTGCACAGCAGGTTCCGTTCAAACCCAATATCTCAAACTTAGCCATCAAAACAGGAATTCATCGCAATTCGTTGAATAATTACTTATACTATTTAGAACAAGCAAAAATTATTTCGTTATTATTCCCAACAGGAAACAGTATAGCCACATTGCAAAAACCTGAAAAGATAGTACTGAACAATACCACTTTATTGCATGCACTCGCAGAAGAAAAACCACTCATTGGAACCGTCCGAGAAACTTTTTTTGTGTCTCAATTGCGAACTTTTCACAAAGTGAAACTTTCAAAACAAGCTGATTTTTTGATTGATGACAAATACACCTTTGAGGTGGGTGGAAAAAGTAAAGGACGAAAACAAATTGAAGGAATAGAAAATGCTTGGATTGTAAAAGATGATATAGAATTACCATTGTTGAATACAATACCGCTTTGGTTGATTGGTTTGCTCTATTAATACCAGATTATATAAAGAATTTGGATAGTGCTTCAGACAAAAAACTCCCAAGTCAAATGTGATTCTGGAAAAAGACGACATCCTGTAGATTGTGGGGAATAAAAAAGTATTGGCTGATTTGGTTCACAATTAAGCATAAAAAAAGGCGCAAGAAGGTATTCTTGCGCCTTTTGGCTTATGACTTTTAGCTATTTTTATTTCTTGATCACCCGCAGGGTTTTCATCTCGGTACCTTGAGAAACAATTACATTATATACTCCTGATGGATATCGATCCCCGATTTGAAGCCTAGCCACTTTACTCGGACTACACTCCATTTTGTTGATTAATTTCCCGATCACATCAAATACTTTCACTTCTACATTTTCCGCACTCGAGGTGGTGATGTCCAAGTTAAAGTTACTCGAAGATGGGTTTGGATAGGCCACCACTTTGAATGCTTTAGCAACAACTGCTGGATTCTTAGGAGCTATTTTACCACAAGGAGTAGTAAATTTCTTGATAGTAAGCGCTTTACCAGCTATTGAACCTGTTCCGTTTGAAGCAATTACACTAATAACAATGTTTGCTGTTGTTACACTTGATACATCAATAGTAGCAGTGTTTGCATCACTTTCAACAGTAGCCTCAGTTCCATTAACTGACCATGTGTAGGTAACACCTGCAACATTAGGGACTGAAACTGTTATCGAACCACTACAACTAGGGTTGAAATTGGCAGCTCCTGTAATTGTTCCTGGAGCTTTTGGTTTAGCACTTTTCAAACCTAGTGGTTTAGTTGGTTTAGAAGTTCCTGTATTATTTACAGCAGAAACACTAATTGGAAGTGCCGTAACTCCTACAGCTACTCCTTCAAAACTAACACCGATTACAGGTCCTAGAGAATTGTAATTTCCATCTAAATCTTCAGAATTAACACCCTCTGGTAATGACCAGTGGTATTTAGTTGCTTCAGATCCTTGAGTAGTAACTGGAGTTGCAGTCAAAGTCAAAACAGTATCTGTACCAATGTAATTACTCACTGTTGTTATTGCAGTAGCTGTTTCACCATCGGTAAGTACCAATTTACTAGGAGTTGCCGGTAGGGCTCTAAGTAAAGATAATACCTTAGCTTTAGCAGAAGTTCCACTACCATTTACAGCGTAAACGCCAATTGGAAGTGCCGTAACTCCTGATTCTACATCTGCAAAAATAACACTAATTACAGGTCCGGTAGAATTATTTTCTCCATCTAAATCGCCAGAATTGACACCCGCTGGTAAATCCCAGTGGTATTTAGTTGCTTCAGATCCTTGAGTAGTAACCGGAGTTGCTGTCAAGATAAATTCAATATCAGTTCCCATATAAGGACCCACTTTCGTGATTGCAGCGAGGTTATTAAGCCCTGATCTCATGCTAGTAAGTACTAGTTTAGTCGGCGTTGCAGGCAAGCTTCTTGTCAAAGTTAACACCTTCGCAGTGGTAGATTCTCCACAATCGTTTCCAGCGTAAACCTTAACTAGTAGTGAACTAACCCCTTCTTGAACACCGGCAAAAGTAACCGTAATTACAGGTTCTACCGAAGTATTATCTCCATCTAAATCTGTAGAACTAGCCCCTTCAGGTAATTCCCATCTGTAGTGACTTGCTGTAGCAGAAGCTGCAGCAGTCAAAGTAAATTCGGTACCAGTTCCCATATAAGGACCCACTTTCGTGATACTTTTACTACTTATGTTAGAATTAGTCATATCTAATTTAGCAGGAGCTTTTGGCAAGTCGTTTATAACTACCGATACTTCTGATCTTGGGCTACTTTCAACCCCATCTACTGTTTCCGTTACATAGTATTTAGTATTTGTTTTTAAAGCAACGGTTCCTGCTAATAATACTTTACCAGTACCAGTAGCGGCTGAATAGAATTTCAAGCTTGTTGAACCAACAAGGTCAGAAACTTTTGTAGCTGCCACTTTACATAGATTTAATGGACTTGCTGGAATTTCATGAGTAGTTGTTACATCCCAAGAACAAGTAGTTGTATTAAATGTAGTAGATTGGTTAGAGGCAAGTCCTGTTGGTTCTGGATCTTGTGTTCCGGTTACAACCCATGCACAATCAGTAAATGTTGCTGTTTCATAACAAGCAGTGGTTGGTCGTGGAGCTTGTGTTCCGGTTACAACCCATGCACATGATGTAGTATCCCAAGTAGCTGTTTCATAACAAGCAATTGTTGGAGCAACTGGTTGAGGCGTTACAGTAACTTCAACTGCAGTTCTTAAACTCTCATACGAATCTATAGTTTGAGAAACATAGTAAGTAGCCGATGCAGACAATGCTGTAGTCGCGCTTAAAGCATTTCCTCCAGTAGCCTCCGTGTACCATATAAGAGCTGTTCCAGTGGCTGATAAGTCAGCCACCGTTTTTCCGAAGCAAACGCTTTGGTCAACTGCTGTTGGTGATAAGGAGTTCCACTTGGCGAATAAGGTAACATCAGCGGCGCCCATCGTATAACTAGCGCTATTGGCATAGGCTACTGCACCATCACTGGAGGTTGCCCAACCTGCAAAGGTATAACCGGCGCGGGTAAACGCGTTATCCGTTAAATTTGCCGAAGCCCCATTAGCAATGGATTGGGTTGACATGCTTCCTGAACCACCATTAGCATCGAATGTAACGGTAAAGCTATTGCCTACACTTAATTCGTTCAATGTTGTGGCACTAAAAGTGGTACTCACATAATTACTAGAAACATTGTTTGTACTACTATTATCAATAGCCCATGTAGTTCCATTGTGATACAATACCTTTAAATTACTCTCTGCTATTCCATTCAACTCTGTCTCGTCATAATTGATTTTTAATATGCCGCTGAATGGATTTGTAGTAACGCCAAATTTATAATAACGACTGATGGCTGCATTGGTAAATGCATTTGTAGCAGTAGTATTGCGAGCAATGCCCGTATTCAAACTAAAATCAGCCGATGGCGTAATATCCAGTTGATCAACAGCTACTACTGTATTTGTTTTAATATTAAAATTAGTTGGGTCCGAAACAATTGAAGTAGCAGTAGCGGAGCCAACAATAGCCGCTGCCACACTACCACCAAGATTGGTCCATGTAGTACCATTATAAACTTCTAGCTCCCCATTGGCTCCACAATTAGAACAATAGAGCATCAAACCTGCAACAGGACTAGCAATAGCATCTCTTTCTGTTGCGGTCATGCGTGGAGGTAAAAATCCTTTGGTATCTGATTTCACCTCGAGAAGCGCTGAAGGATGCATCTCAGTTGAAGTAACACCGATACCGGCAGAAACTAAACGTACAGAGGGTACTATTGGTGCGGCAATGTTTATGATATTAGATGTTGTCGGCGACCCTGTTAAACATGGCGTAGCATTAGAGGTCATCACAACTTTTATAGCCAATGACTGACCTACTGTAAGGGTTGATGTCCTGTAAGTAGCACTGTTAGTACCCACGGCAGTTGTACCATTATACCATTGATAAATAGGCGATGTTCCTCCATTTACAGCACTGGCTGTGATGGCAATGGCATTAGGATAAACTGCATTATCAGCAACAATATTCACACTTGAAGTTAAGTTTGGATTTACAGTTACCATAAAACTTCCTGATGATGGCGTAAAACTTGTATTACAAGTTCCATCTTTTGCAAATCTTGTAAACGTTGTAGTGGTCGTTAATCCAGATGGTGGATCATAGGAATCCGAGTCCGAATTGGCTATATCTACACCATTTGCTTGCCATTTGTAGGTAATGGCTCCTTCACTGCTTGAAGCAGCAGTTGTACTGCTAATTACAGCAGGATCTCCGTTATTACAGATTGATTCTCCTGTTGAACTAATCTCTCCCGATGAAAAATTCCCTCTCACGGTTACCACATAACTTCCTGATGATGGCGTAAAACTTGTGTTACAAGTTCCCTCTTTTGCAAATCTTGTATACGTTGTAGTGGCTGTTAATCCGGCTGGTTGATCGTAGCTAGCCGAGTTTGAATCGTCAATATCTACACCATTTGACTGCCATTTGTAGGTAATGGATCCGTCACCGCCTGAAGCAGCAGTTGTACTTCCAATTTCAGCAGGATCTCCATTGTTACAAATTGTTTCACCGACTGAACTAATCTCTCCTGTTGAGAAGTTCCCTCTCACCGTTACCACATAACTTCCTGATGATTGTGAAAAAGTTGTACTACATCCCGCATCTTTTGCAAATCTTGTATACGTTGTAGTGGCAGTTAATCCAGATGGCGGATCGTAGGAATCCGAGTCTGAATTGGCTATATCTACTCCATTCGCTTGCCATTTGTAGGTAAAGGCTCCGTCTCCGCCTGAAGCAGCAGTTGTACTGCCAATTACCGCAGGATCGCCATTGGTACAGATTGATTCTCCTGATGAACTAATCTCTCCAGCTATCAAGTTCCCTCTCATCGTTACCACATAACTTCCTGATGATGGTAAAAAACTTGTATTACAAGTTCCCTCTTTTGCAAATCTTGTATACGTTGTAGTGGCAGTTAGTCCTGTAGGTGGATCGTAGCTAGCCGTGTTTGAATTCGCAATATCAACTCCATTCGCTTGCCATTTGTAGGTAATGGCTCCGTTGCCGCCTGAAGCAGCAGTTGTACTGCCAATTACCACAGGATCTCCATTGATACAGATTGATTCTCCTGATGAACTAATCTCTCCTGATGAGAAATTCCCTCTTACCGTTACCACACGGCTTCCTAATGATTGTTTAAAAGTATTGCATGTTTCGTCTTTAGCAAACCTTGTATAAGTTGTAGTGGCAGTTAATCCCGCTGGTGGATCATAGCTAGCCGAGTTTGAATTCGCAATATCAACTCCATTCGCCTGCCATTTGTAGGTAAAAGTTCCACTACCGCCACTTGCATTTATTGTAGCAGGGCTTCCGTTAACAAAATTTGAACCATCTCCGAACATGTAAAATTGATTACCAAGAGTAGCATTTTTATTGTTTGGACTTTTATCGATTAATGTGGTAATGGATGCATTATTAACATTAGCCGTACCTTGATTGCAATCATAATACGCCATCAATCCCAATTCCGTTCCTATTAATGGCACATTCATAGTAGCCATTATTTCTTCTACCGTGCGAGACACGTTCCAAATTCTCACCTCATCAAATTGTCCCACAGATCTCCCGTTTCCAATTCTGTTATAGGTTCTTAAAACACTAGTAGGCAATGCCATAGGTCCAGTAGCCACTACTTGGCCATTAATATACATAGTTGCTGTAGTGCCATTGAAACTAACAGCAAGATGACTCCATTGATTTTCTGGAATTGCTATAGAAGAAGTTATTGAACTTGAACCATTACTTCCACTCACCGTTAATTTAGGTGTATAGGTATATATATCACCATAGGCAAAACTTACACCTTCTAACCCACCAGCATAAGACTCAAACACATTACCAATCATTTGATTTCCATAGGTAGTAATCGAGGTGCCATTAGTAATAATATACCGTAGAACTTTTTGGGGCTTAACCCATGACTCTATCGTATAGTTGCCAGTAAACCAAGTATTATCAGGTAGGGCTATTATATCATGATGAATTCCATATAATTCTTCATTAAAAAGAGCTATAGCATTGTTGGTTTCGCTATTTGCTATTAATGCAGGATTCTCATTGTAGCAGATTGTTTCACTGGCAGCGCCAATGGTTCCAGGAGAGAAATCGCAAGCAGTTTGTGCCCTTAAGTTCATGACAAAGCACAAGGTTATAGCTAGTAAGAGTTTTATTTTTTTCATATTTTTTGTACTAATCATTAAGTTATACCATACTTTTTAATAAAAGTTGGTGTTAAATACATAGAAAGTTTAAAGCTTTTCGGAATTACTAATTTTTTATACAGCGAACAGAATACCCAGTCAACTTATAAACCCAACTGTTCATCACATTATTATCAAAAATGTTCATCATCTGGGCATTGTCAGCGTCATGAGCTGAAGTGCTCCACCAATAACCATTGATACCAATACCTATGAAACTCCAATATCCACTATTCGCACCAGCCGGTAGGGCAGTAAAACCTGTAGAATTGGTAGTTTCAGGGGTGGGTCCAAACATCATTTCTTCCATAAGACCTGGCGCTGGCCAAATACCTTGGCCAATTTCTTTCATCATATGTGCTTTCTGTTCCCCACCAATATTTGTAATCAATGTTCCAAATTCATCTATTGAAGGAACATGATATCCTGCAGGGGCAAGTTGTTTTCTAAGACTTTCGTCTGTTTTTGAGGCTTCGTTCCAAATCCCTGCAACAGCATACCAGTTATATAATTTCCCATAAACTGCTTCATTCGCTGGGTCGTTATTATAATAGCACCAAGCACCTGTGGTTAAGTTTTTCCATTGTTCAATGTCAGTTACTTGAGGAATTTCTGTACCATCACTATAAGTGGCTACATTAAGATTTCTGGTGGTCCATATTTGTGAACCTATAGTAACTTCTCCGTCTGAGGCAACAGGAGCGGATGCAATAGTAAAACTTTCTTCTGCTCCATAAGATGTTCCAATGCTATTAGTCGCATAAGCTCTCACATAATAGGTGGTGGCAGGAGCTAATCCAGCCATGGTGCTCGTAAATGAACCCGTTACTGTACCGTTTGTGGTTTTGGTAGTTAAAGCTGTAGTTGGATTTGTACTTGTACTCCACACTACTCCACTCACTGTGATGTTATCGCCACCGTTTGAAACGATTGTTCCACCACTTTTGGCGTTCGACGTAGCTATATCGCTTACTGTAGTTGTAGTTATTGTAGGTTTTATGCCTAAAGCTGGTGAACCACAAATGTTTGTCCAAGCGTTACCATTAAATACTTGGGCTTCTCCAACTGTGCCACAATTGCTACAATACACAATCAATCCTTGTGCAGGTGTTATTATATCGTTGCGTTGTGCCTGTGTCATGCGCGGTGGTAAAAAACCTTTCGTATTAGAAGTGACTTCCAGTTGTGCCGAGGCATTCATGGTAGCGGTAGATGTACCCACTGCCACCTGGGCTTGCGAAATTACGGATGCAGACAAAGCAAGAAGTAAGAGTATTTTTTTCATGTTTATTGTTTTTGTTTGGGTTATTATTTTATACTATGTTTAATTTTTTAAGTTCGTCGGGGTAACACATGGGTGTCATTAATGATTGAAAATAAATAAATTTCAAAATTATAATAATTCGTAACATAGCAGAATTTAAAACCAAAAACTTCCTTTCATTTTTAAAAACGAAAAGAGGTTTATAAAAAAAATTGAATAATTTAGGAGTCAATAGATTTCAGAAATCCTTTAGGAGATAAGTGAATCCCGCTGCGCAAAGTCTCCGACTTTGAGGATATGTATGTCAGTCTTTGACTGAAAAAAATTAAATAGCAAAAAACTAAATCGGTTAAAAACCGAAAGACCCTACCTCAAAGTCGGAGACTTTGCGGAGCGAAGCCACAACTTCGACTAGGCGCAATCCGCTAGCTGCTTTTACCCAATTCTAGTAAATACTTTCCAGGTAGTCACTCGGTGTTTTTCCGGCAACTTTTTTAAAGGAGCGAATAAAAGTAGAATTGGATTTAAAGCCAACTTTTAATCCGATGGCCTCCAGGGTTAATTGGTCGGAAGTTCTTTGATTCAGAATGATCAAGGCATATTCTATTCGCAATTTATTGCGCCAGTTAGAAAAGGATTCTTTTTTGATGTTGTTGAAATAATAGGTCAAATGATGGGCCGGGATTCCTATTTCATCCGATATTTTACTTAAACTACAGTTGGGTTGCAAATACGTTTGCTTCCGGATGCTTTGCTGAAAAAGCGCTTCTATATTGACAATATAATCGGGAGAAAAAAATTCGGGTTTTTTCTTTTTTTCGGAAGGAAAATCGGTAACATTCGAGTACTTTTCATTAATATGAACAGTATCTAATGGAATAGCATCTTTTATGGGTTGGGATTGATTTTCTATAGGCAAGCCATACATAATATGAGGAAAAAACATTACCGTCATGTTCATTCCAATATAAATCACAGAAGCCAAAAGCAAGGCGTCACTGGCGCGATTTAAGAAAATGGATTTATCATCATAGCACCACATATTAGCCATGGCAACCGTGAAATTAAGCGTGATAATAGTAACAAGCCCAGTGAAAATAAAGAGCCAATTCCGAATCAGTTTGTACTGTGTAGTAGTTACGATTGGATTATTAGCCACTTTTTTATGATGCCACAGCAAATACCAAAGACTAATAGCATAGAAATAGGTTTGCAAAACATTTAATCCTTGGTCGATTTTATGGGGTATAAATTGGTTCAGATGAAAAGAAGCCATATCCCAATTTTCACTGGATATGTTTTTAGCGATAGATATTTTGTAATCCCAACTCGAAAAAAAATAGGGAATATACCCCATAAGGGAAACGGCAAAAAGAGCGAAATGAAAATAATCGGTTTTGCTCAGTTTGCTATTGTCCCTCAAAATACTTCTCACATAGAAAAAAGCAAAAGGACCGATTAAATAAAAAAAAGCGTGGCTGTTTGTAAAAAAAGCAACCCAGAAGAGGCTTTTTCCATAGAAAAACTGGAAATTTTCCAGCAAGTACAAGGAAGCGAAAAATAGAAACCCTGCCAAATAACGGTTTGCGGTACGGTATCCCTTATTGAAATACAGGATAAGCAAGGGCAAAAATAAGCCGGTTAAACAAATGTAGGCAATTATTGAAACCAAATAATAGTTTTTAATGAATTACAAAAATAAAATATTTTTTGGAAAAAGAAAGCTATTGAAAGTAATTATTAGTGTATCCAAAGATAGAGGATAAAACGAATACTAGTTGCTATAATTAGCTAATCCTTGGTACTATTGCTATTTGTCTAGACCAATCTTTCACTCCACCAAGACAAGACATTTATTTTACCGCGGTAAGTTAATTAAGTTACCGCGGTAACTTGTACAATTTACCGCGGTAAATTTGTTGCTTGGTCCTAACCAATGAGTATCTTTGTACTGACGAGCAGAAAATAACCTCTTGACCTCCTAAAACTATGGCCATTATTATCACCCCTATTGGAAAAACTAATCCCGCAAATCATAGCGCTTCTATGCTGTATTATCCCAAAGTCACTAAAACGGGGGAAGTGGATTTAGAAGAGCTTTCCGAACAAATTGCTTATGGATCTTCCTTAACCCAATCCGATTGTTATGCCGTAATTATTAGCTTGGTTGCTACCGTTTCAAAGGAATTAGATGCCGGAAAAATAGTAAGACTAGGACATTTAGGCGCTTTTCAAATTAGTGTAAAAGGAACGGCAAGTGCTACTCCAGAGGCAGTATCTCCAAAAAAAGGAAAGAGTGCTTCGGTGATTTTTAGACCGGGGAAGAAGTTTCAAGCAATGCTTAAAGATTTGAAGTTTATTAGAAAGTAAATAAAATATTATCAGCTAAAAAACTTACTGCATTCAACTAAAAACGATGCGAATAATAAAAAGGCGCAAGAAGGGATTCTTGTACCTTGGTTGGTGTTTATATTTTTCTTCGAGTCTTTGCGCCATATTGGCAAAATACTACCTCGAATAATTCGGGGCTTCTTTGGTGATGGTCACATTATGGGGGTGACTTTCCGTAATTCCGCTGGAGGTAATGCGAACGAAACGACCTGTTTCCTGCAAGGTGGGTACATCTTTAGCCCCGCAATACCCCATTCCGGCACGCAGTCCGCCAATGAATTGTTGCATGCTTTCTTCCAATTGCCCTTTGTAAGGCACACGACCCACAATTCCTTCGGGAACCAGTTTCTTGACATCGTCTTCCACATCTTGGAAATAACGGTCTTTCGATCCGCCTTCCATCGCTTCGACAGAACCCATGCCACGATAGGATTTGAATTTCCTTCCTTCAAAAATGATAGTTTCTCCCGGAGATTCTTTGGTTCCTGCCAAAAGCGAACCAAGCATCACACAATCGGCACCGGCAGCAATCGCTTTAGGTATATCGCCTGTGTACCGAATGCCACCATCGGCAATCACGGGAACTCCAGTTCCTTTTAAGGCCGCAGCCACTTCAAGTACCGCAGAAAACTGTGGGAATCCAACCCCTGCAATAATACGAGTCGTGCAAATAGAACCCGGACCAATGCCTACTTTCACCCCATCGGCGCCGTTTTCAACCAAGAATTTGGCCGCTTCGGGTGTGGCAATATTTCCAACTATGACATCAATATTAGGAAAATTAGTTTTCACCTCTTTCAACACATTAACTACGCCTTGGGTATGACCGTGAGCGGTATCAATAATGATAGCATCGACGCCTGCTTGCACCAAAGCTTTGGCTCTTTCTAGGGCATCACCCGTTACTCCAATGGCTGCCGCAACGCGCAAACGACCGTAAACATCTTTGTTGGCGTTTGGTTTTTGAGTTAATTTGGTAATATCTCTAAAAGTGATTAAACCTACTAATTTATTTTCGGCATTCACCACCGGAAGTTTCTCGATTTTGTAGCCTTGCAAAACTACTTCAGCCTGACCAAGGGAAGTTCCTTCGGAAACAGTAACCAAGTTTTCGCTAGTCATTACTTCGATAATAGGTCTAGCGTTATTTTTTTCGAAACGCAAATCCCGATTGGTTACAATTCCTTTGAGTACTCTATTTTCGTTTACAATAGGAATACCACCAATGCCAAATTCTTTCATGGCATTTTTTGCATCGGCAACGGTAGAAGTTAGCGGTAAAGTTACTGGGTCAATAATCATTCCAGACTCGGCCCGTTTTACTTTGCGTACTTTGGCGGCTTGTTGTTCGATGGTCATGTTTTTATGCAAAACCCCTATACCCCCTTCTTGCGCTATAGCAATTGCCATAGCACTTTCGGTAACGGTGTCCATAGCCGCGGACACAATAGGAACATTAAGCGTAATGTTCCTGGAGAATCTTGATTTGATACTAACGTCACGAGGAAGAACATTCGAGTAATTTGGAACTAATAATACATCATCGTAAGTTAGACCTTCGCCGATAATCTTGGAGTTGTGTGCAATCATTGCAATTTGAAGTTGTAGTTAAATTGCGTGCAAATATAGAAAATCTTATGCAAAACAACACCACCATTTCATAATAATTAATTAAATTGCAGTAAATAACCGTCCCTTTATTTTATCTCCTGTTTTGATTTTCAATACTATACAAATTTGTAAGCTTTTACCATGGAAGAAACAAAACATTCATTAAGAGGGCTTTCTGATGCAGAGGTAGTCCAGTCAAGAAAAGAAAATGGGTACAATTCTCTGGAACATCAGAAAAAAAACTATTTTCTTAGCTCTTTAATTGAAATGATTAAAGAACCTATGTTTCTCTTGCTGATACTAGCAACTAGCCTCTATTTTATAACAGGAAAATATGGAGATGGAATTTTTATGATGGTCGCAATACTATTAGTCTCCACCATTTCCCTATATCAGGAGTCCAGAAGCAGAAACGCTATTGAAGGGCTTCGGAAATTGGTACAACCCAAAAGTAAAGTGATTCGCAATGGTCTAATAGTAGAAATTTCCAGTGAAGAAATTGTTTTGGGCGATTTTATCCAGACCGAAGAAGGCACTTTTATTCCAGCCGATGGAATTATTATTCAATCCAATGACTTTTCGGTAAACGAATCTATTTTAACAGGAGAATCACTAGCTGTTTTTAAAAATGAAAAATCCGAAATTAATCAAATATTTCAGGGAACGATAGCTGCTAGCGGCTTGGCTATTTGCAAAGTTACTGCTATTGGCAACCAAACCCAATTGGGTAAAATCGGAAAAAGTCTGGAATCTATCACCGAAGAAAAAACACCTTTACAGATCCAAATTGGGAATTTTGTAAAGAAAATGTCCATTGTTGGATTGGTGATTTTCAGTATTGTTTGGGGGATTAACTTTTATAATTCCGGAGTATTTTTAGACAGCTTGCTCAAAGCTCTTACTTTAGCAATGAGTATAATTCCGGAGGAAATTCCGGTGGCTTTTACCACCTTTATGGCCTTGGGAGCCTGGCGGTTGATGAAAATGGGGGTTATCGTAAAGCAAACCAAAACCGTAGAAACACTTGGTAGCGCTACGGTAATTTGTGCCGATAAAACAGGAACCATCACTGAAAACAAAATGAGTTTGGCCCAATTATACCTATTTTCCTCAAATAAAATAATAAACCCAAACAAACCATTTAATGCGGAGGAACAAGAATTGCTTACCATTGCTATGTGGGCTAGCGAGCCCATTGCGTTCGATGGGATGGAAATTGCACTCCACGAAGCCTATTCGAAATTGGGTATTGATGATGACCGACCTCATTATAAATTAATTCACGAATACCCTTTGAGCGGAAATCCCCCAATGATGACCCACATTTTTGAAAACCAACAAGGAACCCGAATTATTGCTGCCAAAGGTGCACCAGAAGCCCTAATCGCTTGTTCCAAGGTATCGAAAGCTGAAAAACAACAAATCAACAACGCCATTGAATCGATGTCGAAAGTAGGTTTCAGGGTTTTAGGTGTTGGCATTTCTACCTTTTCAGGAAATGATTATCCAAAAATACAGCAGGAATTTCCATTCACATTCAAAGGATTAATCGCCTTTTATGACCCTCCAAAAGAGAACATCAAAGTCGTATTTGACACTTTTTATAATGCGGGCATTCAAGTAAAAATAGTAACGGGAGACAATGCCACAACAACCTCAACCATCGCAAGGCAAGTTGGTTTTAAAAACCCTGAAAATACGCTAAATGGGGATGAATTAATGAAAATGGATGAAGACACCTTACAAGAGAAAGTAATGCGAACCACTATTTTCACCCGGATGTTTCCGGAAGCCAAACTCAAAATTATTGAGGCCTTAAAAGCAAATAATCAAATTGTAGCCATGACCGGTGATGGGGTCAATGATGGTCCTGCTTTAAAATCGGCAAATATAGGAATTGCCATGGGCAAAAAAGGAACCGAAATTGCCAAAGAAGCAGCAAACCTAATTCTGATTGAAGATGATTTAGCAAAAATGACTGATGCTATCGCTATGGGTAGGAAAATCTACATTAATCTTAAAAAAGCCATTCAATACATCATTTCCATCCATATTCCTATTGTTATGATCGTCTTTATACCACTCGTTTTGGGTTGGATTTATCCCAATATCTTTTCGCCAGTTCACATCATTTTTCTGGAAATAATTATGGGCCCAACCTGTTCCATAATTTACGAAAATGAGCCTATGGAATCCAATTTGATGTTACAGAAACCACGTCTGATGACTACTACTTTTTTCAACCTAAAAGAAATAACAATAAGTATTGTTCAAGGATTGGTAATAACACTTGGGCTTATATTTGTCTATCAATATTGCCTTAGCGAAAATTGTACGGAAAGCGTCACCCGAACAGTCGTATTTCTGACTTTAATTGCTTCCAATATTTTTCTGACCTTGGCCAATCGTTCTTTCTATTATTCGCTATTTACGACCATAAAATACAAAAACAACCTAGTTTTGATAATCATAGGAATAACGGTCTTGATAACAAGTTTACTTTTATTTGTTCCCCTATTCTCCCATTTCTTTATGTTTGACTCCGTTTCGGCTTCTCAAATAGGATTAGGAATTCTGGTGGGATTTGTTTCGGTAGTCTGGGTGGAACTATATAAATATTTTAAACGCCAAAGAATTTAATGAAAAGCTCCGAATAATTTTGAGGCTTCATTGTAAGCGCTTTCAAAACTTATAGAATTTATGTTTGTATTTTCTTTTTTAGAAGTGAAATAAGATACTAATTTTTCCGTAGGCATATTACCAGTTAAGGTGTCGGTAGCCATAGGACAGCCGCCAAAACCTTGAATAGCCCCGTCAAAACGACGGCAACCTGCATTGTAGGCAGCATCCACTTTCTCGAACCACTTATCTGGCGTGGAGTGTAAATGGGCACCAAATTCAATCTTGGCATATTTTGGAATCAAATTTGAAAATAAATATTGAATTACTTCTGGTGTGGAACTGCCAATGGTATCGGAAAGTGAAAGGATTTTGACACCCATATTGGATAGCTTTTCAGTCCACTCCCCCACTATTTCCCTACTCCATGGATCTCCATACGGATTCCCAAATCCCATGGAAAGATAAGCCACCACTTCCTTATTACTTGTGTCGGCAATTTCCAGGATTTCCTGCAAAGTCACTAATGATTCCGCAATGGTTTTGTGGGTATTCCGCATTTGGAAATTCTCTGAAATCGAAAAAGGAAAACCCAAATATTGAATTTCAGGATAAATAGAAGCCTTTTCAGCACCTTGGATGTTGGCAATTATAGCCAATAATTTGCTACGGGTCTGCGAAAGATCTAGACTAGCCAATACTTCGGCGGTGTCCTGCATTTGTGGAATGGCTTTGTGAGAAACAAAACTCCCAAAATCTATGGTGTCAAAACCCACACGAAGTAGTGACTGAATGTAAGATACTTTTCTTTGGGTAGGAATAAATTCCTTTATGCCTTGCATGGCATCCCGGGGACATTCTATAATTTTTATTGCTTCCATAGGAAACCAAATATAAGAAATTTAAAGCTTCTCTAAAATCTTCTTGTTGATTGCTTTTATCAAAGAAGGTCCTTCGTAGATAAATCCAGTATAAAGTTGGATTAAACTAGCTCCAGCTTCGAGTTTTTCAATGGCGTCTTCTGGAGAATGGATTCCCCCTACCCCAATGATAGGAAAGGCCTTATTGCTTTTTTCGGAAAGAAAACGGATTACTTCAGTGGAACGCTTTGCCAATGGTTTCCCTGACATTCCGCCTATTTCGCTCCTGTTTGCAGATTGCAATCCTTGACGGGAGATGGTGGTATTGGTTGCAATAACCCCTGCGATTTTTGTCTCTTTCACTATATCGATGATATCTAGCAGTTGGGTGTCGGTCAAATCCGGGGCTATTTTTAAGAGAATCGGTTTTGGTTTTGGCTTCGCTAAATTCTCCTTTTGTAACGATTGCAACAATTGGGTCAAGGGTTCTTTTTCCTGTAATTCTCGAAGGTTTGGAGTATTTGGCGAACTCACATTGACCACAAAATAATCAACATAATTGTACAAAGCATCAAAACAAATCAGATAATCATCGACTGCGTTCTCGTTTGGTGTCAATTTATTTTTTCCAATGTTTCCGCCAATGAGCACTCCCTTATTTTTTTTTAATCTTTTAACTGCTTCTTGAACTCCGCTATTGTTGAAACCCATTCGATTGATAATAGCCTTGTCTTCTTTGAGACGAAACAATCGTTTTTTAGGATTGCCTTCCTGTCCTTTTGGTGTTAGAGTCCCTATTTCAATAAATCCGAAACCAAAGTGCGACAGTTCCTTATACAATGTAGCATCTTTATCAAAACCAGCGGCTAGACCAACGGGATTTTTAAACTTCAATCCAAAAACTTCAGTTTCTAATCGTTTGTCATTCACCGCATATAATAATTTGAAGAGCTTGGGAATTCCTGGTATTTTAGATAGCGTTCGAATTAAGGAAAAAGTACAATAATGAACTTTTTCTGGGTCAAACAAAAAAAGGAACGGGCGAAGAATTTGTTTGTACATAAATAGCGGTGATGTTGAAATGCAAAAGTAGAATTATCTGTCCGATTTAATAATTTTTTACGGAATAAATTTAAAATCTATTTAAATACACTAGAAATCGTTGTAGTAAAATTGCTAATAACATTCAAAAAACCACTTTTTTACAACAATAAATCATTGTTAAATAGAGGTGTTTTTAAAACTATTTTTTATTTACAAAAAATCACAATTAATTAATTATTAGTGTTATATAAAAAACAAAAGCGGTGTTTTTAAACCACTATCTTACCTACTATGAATTATCAATAATCTCCATTATTTCACAATTACATAGCAATATGGCAAAAATACCTTTGCATGTATTCAAATTTATCAGAATATGACATTTGTCATATTTCTTTTTGGCTTAGCTATTTAAATTTGTACTGTTGATTTAAATCAGATTTCGTTAAACAAAAACAACTACTAATTAAAATTTAAAAGCGATGAAAAATAAACAACTTTCAAAATTTTACGTGATTCTTTTTATAAGTATGAACTTTCTTATTTCAGGAAATGCAAAAGCTCAAACAGCTGTTCTAATTTCTCAAAATTCCACCGTTTCAATTCTTGGAACTTCTAATGTGCATGATTGGGAGATGAAAGTAACCAAAATAAATAGTGAACTAGTCGTAAGCAGTTTCAAACAAATTACCAGTCTAGCTGTGAAAATTCCTGTTCTTTCCATAAAAAGCGGAAATGGAATTATGGATGACAAAACATATGATGCTTTTGATTCCAATAAAAATCCAACCATTATTTTTCAACTAACGGAAGCTTCAACAATAAAATTGACCAATAAGGATACTGAAATCACATTAACTGGGAATTTAATTATAGCAGGCGAACCCAGAAAAATAAGTTTTAAAACTATTGGTAAAATCACAAAAACAGGAGACTATCAACTTAAAGGCATTATGCTGCTGAAAATGACCGATTTCAAAATGAAGCCACCAACAGCAATGTTGGGAGCCATGAAAACTGGCGATGCAATTACGGTCAAATTTGACGTGACTTTTAAAGGATAAGAGTAATACGAAATCAACAAACTAAATATAAACAACTAATTTAAATTTCCAACTATGAAAACAATTTTAAAAGTATCATTAATTATTACGGCCTTTTGCCTAACTGGTAATGTTATGGCCCAACAAGTCTCATTTGGACAAATACAAAATCAAATATCAAGAGGTAAAGATGGTGTTAATGTATTTGATGTAAAAAAAGACAGTACAGAATTCAAAGGAAATAGCATAGATCTTGGGGGAGCATTTGCTTTGCAATTTCAGGCTTTAAATTCATTTAACAATCAAAAGGATGTAGCAACGCCCTATACAAATTATAGATTAAATAATTTAGAAAATAATTTAAATTTACCAACAGCTAATATGTCTTTTGGCGCCCAATTAGCAGATGGAGTTCGTGTAAATTTAGATCTTTATTTAGCATCAAGACACCACAATGAAACTTGGGTAAAAGGTGGGTATTTACAAATTGATAAGCTGGACTTCATCAAAAAAGGTTTCTTAGCCAATTTTATGAAATATGCAACAATTAAAGCAGGTCAAATGGAAAACAATTATGGTGATGCTCACTTTAGAAGATCTGACAATGGCAATGCTTTAATGAACCCTTTTATTGAAGGCAATATTATGGATTCATTCATTACAGAACCAGGAATTGAAGTGTACTATAATAGAAGTGGATTTGTAAGCATGTTTGGAGTTACAAACTCAAAATTAAACCAAAGTGTTGCTGAAATCGTACCAACTGTTGCAACTGAAGCAAAACCTAATACAAACACAACTATTAGCCCCAGTCTTTTAGTGAAATTAGGATATGACAAACAACTTGATCAAGATTTAAGAGTTAGACTTACAGGATCTTTATACCACTGTGCAAATATCAGTAGTAATTTATATGGATCTGATAGGGCTGGAAGTCGTTTTTATGGCGTTATGTCTCATTCAGCTTACGGTACAGTTCCTTTAACTGCACTAGTAAATAATTTTGATCCAATGGCCAACAAAGACAGCGGTAGATTCAACCCTAGTTTTGGGAACTGGTCTACAAATATTATGATTAATCCATTTGTAAAATTCAAAGGATTTGAATTCTTTGGTACTTTGGAATTTGCTTCAGGCGGAGATGTAAAAGGTGTAGATGCAAAACGTACTGTAAAACAATATATTGGAGATGTATTATACCGATTTGGAGCTAACGAAAATATGTATGTCGGTGCAAGATACGGAACTGTATCTGGGAAACTCGCAAATGCTGACGCTAAAGCGGTAAGCATAAACAGATTTGAGTCTAGTTTAGGTTGGTTTATGACAAAAAACATTTTGGCTAAACTTGCTTATGTAGACCAAAACTATAAAAATTTCACACAACTTACAGGAACAACTCCTAATGATTTATACGGAGGTAGTTTCAAAGGCTTAGTGTTTGAAGCTACAATTTCTTTCTAATTGAATTTCAATAACTGGCAAGATTATTGTCTTGCCAGTTATTCTATTTTAAAAAAAATTAACCTTAATGTTATGAAAAGGCGTATTAGTTTACTGGTAATTTGTTTCATATTTAACACATCGTCATCAGCCCAAACTCTAGTTTCTGCCGAACTATTAAAAAATAGTTCCCTAACCATAAGTGGCTCAACAAACATTGTTTCATTTAAGTTGTTTCAAAATGGAGACAAACTCTCTAGAAGCAAATTAACAATTGCAACTACAGAATCCCAAAATAAAATAACTTTAAGTCAAAACCAACTTTCAGTAGTGGTGAAAAATTTTGTATCTAATAACACAATGGTGTTGAGAGATTTCTTAAAACTATTAAAATCAGATACCTACCCTACTTTACAGGTCCAGCTCAATTATCTTGACTTACAACCTATTTATGAAAAAAGGGTGGCCTATAATGGAAATGCATTGGTAAGCATCACGATAACCGGAGTTACTAGACATTATTCTATTCCAATTAGTTTAAATAGTAATGGTGAGATATATACTGTTAATGGAATAAAAAAATTAAGTATTCGTGATTTTGGACTTACTCCACAATCCAAAATGATGGGAATGATAAAAGTAAGCGAATGGATTGATATTGATTTCCATATGATCTGCAAGATAAGCACAGCAGGTGATGTCGCTAAACTTTAAATTTTACAAATAACACACTAACAAATTTTTAAAATCACCCTTTAGGGTGATTTTTGGGATAGTTACATTTTCTGTTAGCTTTGTCGTGCCACCTCGCCATGATGGATTAAATCGAGCCCTACAGTTTCTTCCATGTCTGTTACACGAACTGGAATGAATTTATTGATAACTCTAAATAATAATAAGGTAAAAAAGAATGCATAACTTATTGCAAATAGTATGGCGACGCATTCTTTAAATAGTAAAACACCATCACCGCCAAAAAACAATCCGTTTGGTATAGATGAATTTATAGCACTATTAGCAAAGAAACCCAAACAAACAGTTCCGATTACACCACCCATTCCGTGAACTCCCCAAACATCTAAAGCATCATCCCAACCTTTCTTTTCTTTATATTTTACAGCTAAAAAACAACCGCAAGCAGCAATAATACCGATTATAGCCGAAGAATAAATATCAACATAACCAGCAGCTGGTGTAATTGTGGCCAAACCTGCAACAGCCCCTGTCATTAATCCAATAAAAGTCGGTTTCTTTTTTCCTGTATTCCATTCTATCAACAACCAAGTAACTGCCGCAAAAGAAGCTGCTGTATCAGTATTGAGAAAGGAAGATATTGTAACGGAGTTAACCGCTAGTTCACTCCCTGCATTAAATCCGTACCAGCCAAACCAAAGCAAGGCGGTTCCTATGGCAACTAATGGAATGTTATTTGGTTCATTCTTTTTTTGGCGTCGACCCACAAAATAAACCGATGCCAAGGCAGCAAAACCAGCAGTTGCATGGACTGTGATTCCGCCGGCGAAATCTTTGACTCCCCACTCGGCAAGCAATCCGCCGCCCCAAACCATATGTACAAAAGGATAGTATACAAATATCTGCCATAAAATCAGAAAAAACACATAGGATTTAAAAGTAACCCGATTAATAAAAGCCCCAGTAATCAATGCAGGAGTAATAATGGCGAACATCATTTGGTATGCAATGAAAATATACTCCGGAAAACGTTTATTGGAAGAATAGAGTGTGGAAGGGGTAATGCCGTGATAAAATGCTTTATCAAAATTCCCGATGATTCCGAAAAAATCAGTTCCTGCATGCAAACTCCCACTAAAACAAACTGAATACCCAAAGGCAAACCAAAGCACAGTTCCTATTCCCATAGAAACAAAACTCTGCATCATAATGCTTAAAATATTTTTATTACAGCCCAAGCCCCCATAAAAAAAAGCAAGACCTGGTGTCATTAACATCACTAAACTAGTGGCGAGAATCATAAAAGTGGTTAATCCAACATCTAACATAGCAGTATTCATTTATTTTTGTGCAATAATACATAAATATGTTTGTCTTTTCGGCAAAATGTAATAATATATTCTTTTACATATCATAAAGCGAGAGGTCAATTTAATTATTTTACTTATTTTATAATGACTACCCTAAAAAATAGAGGGTTGAAACCAAAAAAAGTGTATTTGCTCCCTGATGTGTTTTTTGAAGTCAATACGATTTGAAAGGTAAAGAATTAAGAAGGCTACCCCACATCCTTATGAATTTTTCTATCTTTGTTGCTTTGTAACGCTAAAAAATGAACATTAAACTCATCGCCATTGGCAAAACCGACAATAAAAATCTTCAATCGTTGATTGACGAATATCAAAAACGGTTGTCTTTTTACATCAAGTTTGATTTAGAGGTTATTCCTGACGTCAAAAATGTAAAAAGCTTATCCGAAAGTCAGCAAAAGGAAAAAGAAGGCGAGTTGATTCTGGCCAAAATAACACCAACTGACCAACTCATTTTATTAGACGAAAATGGAAAATCTTTTTCTAGTTTGGCTTTTTCAGAAGAATTACAAAAGAAAATGAATTCAGGAGTAAAGACTTTGGTTTTTGTTATTGGTGGTCCTTATGGTTTTTCGGACGCTGTTTATGCCAAAGCAAACGGAAAAATAGCGCTTTCACTCATGACCTTTTCCCACCAAATGGTACGCTTGTTTTTTATTGAACAATTGTATCGCGGATTCACTATTTTAAAGAATGAACCTTATCATCATCAATAGTTTCCGAAGCAGTATTTCTTTTAATTAATGTAATTTTTATTCCACACTTCAAGGATTTATTCTTTTTGATACCTTTTACAACCCCTTAACTAGATTAATTATAGTTCTTAATTCAGCCCACAAAATCGTAACATCGGGGATTATAAGAAAACTAGAGATGGGTTTTTAATTTTTTATTAACTATAACGATATTAATTCCTATTTTTTATTAGCTAATTTAAAATTTCTAAAACTACCCGCTTCTTTTTCATTTCTTTGAATAACTTTGTCGAAAGCTTGAAAAATGAAAAAAATAATTATTATACTAATTGCTATAGTCAGCATTTCTTGTTCTAATGCTCAAAAAACAGCCTTTTCAAAAGAAGCTTTGTCCGAAAAGTTAACAGCAATTAATGGTGAACAAATCGTTTTTGATAATATTTTAAAACCATACAAAGGCAAAACCATAGTAATAGAAGTATGGGCTTCATGGTTTGGGGATTGCGTGAAAGCCATGCCGAAAATACATGAATTACAGGCCAACAATCCAGAAGCAACTTATTTGTTTATTTCTATGGACAAATCAGTTGACAAGTGGAAAGACGCCATCTCAAAATATGATTTAAAAGGAGCCCATTTTAGGGCAAATGACCAAATGAAAGGCGTTTTTGCCAAAGCAATAGATTTAGATTGGATTCCAAGATATATTGTTGTTGACAAAACAGGGAAAATAGTACTCTACAAAGCTATTGAAACCGATTTTGAACAAATAAATAGCACTTTAAAAGAATTGCAAAAATAGAAACCAAATTATAAAAAAATAAAATGAGAAAAAAGATTGTAGCTGGGAACTGGAAAATGAACAAGAATGCGGAACAAACTGAAGATTTACTAAACGAATTAATAGCGGAAATCCCAACAGAAAGGAACGTTCAGGTAATTGTGGCGCCTACATTTGTCAACCTAGCTTCGGCAGTAGATCATTTAGAGTTCACAGTCATTGACGTAGCCGCCCAAAATATGCACCAAGCAGAAAGTGGGGCTTATACTGGTGAAATCTCGGCCGATATGCTAAAAAGCATTGGTGTAAATACCGTGATCCTTGGGCATTCTGAGCGTAGAGCTATTTTCCACGAAACCGATGCCTTGATTGCCAATAAAGTGGACACGGCTTTAAAACACAACATGACTATTATTTTCTGTTTTGGCGAAGAGTTGAAAGATCGTCAATCTGCAACTCATTTTACTATAGTGGAAAACCAGTTGAGAGATGGGTTATTCCATATAAAAGCAAAAGATTGGGAAAATATTGTTTTGGCTTATGAACCCGTTTGGGCAATAGGAACTGGAGAAACTGCCAGTCCAGAACAAGCGCAGGAAATGCATGAATTTATCCGAGAAACAGTTCGTAAAGCTTTTGGAAGCAACGTTGCTGAAGATGTTTCCATTCTTTATGGAGGAAGTGTAAAACCAGATAATGCAAAGGAGATTTTCTCTAAATCAGATGTTGACGGAGGTCTTATTGGCGGGGCTGCTCTTAATGCAAAAGATTTTGTGGCGATTGTGAACGCTATTTAAAAATAAACCCTAACTAAATTACAAAAGAGATTTGAAAACTATTCATATCTCTTTTTTGTTTTTACCCAATCCAATAAAAGAGATTATTACCTTTGCAAAAACGAATTTTATGTCAAATATATATTTAGGCTTTCATTTTACGGTTGAACCAAAAGAACTAGGTTCGGAAATACTTATTGCCGAATTAGGCGAACTTCCGTTCGAAAGTTTTATTGATAGTGATTTAGGGATAGTTGCTTATATCCAAAAAGAACTTTGGACTGAAAACATATTAGAGGATTTATTCATTTTAAATTCTTCAGAATTCACTATTTCGTATAAAATTGAAGAAATTGACCAAGTTAATTGGAATGAAGAATGGGAAAAGAATTTTGAACCTATCGACGTAAATGGTAATTGTCATGTTCGCGCTCCGTTTCATCCGAAAACCGATGCTGAATTTGATATCATAATCGAACCAAAGATGAGTTTCGGAACAGGTCATCACGAAACCACCCACATGATGATTCAACATTTATTGGAAATGGACGTTACAGGAATGAAAACTTTGGATATGGGTTGCGGAACAGCAATTTTAGCCATCTTAGCCGAGATGAAAGGCGCTCAACCTATTGATGCCATAGACATTGACAATTGGTGTTACTTGAATTCTATCGAAAATGCCGAACGCAATAGTTGCCAACACATCAGCGTTTACGAAGGAGAAGCCGCTTTATTAAAAGACAAAAAATACGATTTAGTTATCGCTAATATCAATAGAAATATTTTGTTGAACGATATGCAAAGTTATGTTGATTGTTTGAATCCAAAAGGAACCCTTTTATTGAGTGGTTTTTATAAAGAAGACATTCCTTTTATTGACGTCTCTTGCACCGAAAAAGGATTGACATTTGTTAAAAAGATTGAAAGAAACAATTGGGTGTCCTTAAAATACGTAATTTAGTTTTTTGAAATTTAAAATATTAAAAAGTAATCTTCAAAATCGCTTACAAAAAGCATCACTATATTTTTATTTAAAAACCTACAAATTATTTAAAAATGAGTACTAAAGAAAAAACAAGAGCAGAAGTTAACCTCAAAGAGGCTACTTCCATAAACAATGAAATTATAGTTTACAATGACGATGTCAATACTTTTGACCATGTAATCGACACCCTAATCCGTGTTTGCAAACACACTCCAGAACAAGCTGAGCAATGTTCATTAATCGTGCATTACAATGGAAAGTGTACTGTAAAAACCGGTGTTTTAGAAAAGTTAAAACCCCAATACACCCAACTACTTCAAGCTGGATTGAGCGCTGAAATAGTTTAAAATATTAAATTATAAAAAAAACAGGGATTTCTTAAAAAGAAATCCCTGTTTTTTTTTGCGTTAAGTCAAGTTTAATGTGGTAATTTATTCCGTAGCAGTCCATAAAAAAAAGTACCCAAAAGCGCTCCAATAAGCACCAATAGCATCGGCAAAAAACCCGCTCCAAGCAAAATAAATATAGGACCCGGACAAGCTCCAACCAAAGCCCAACCTAATCCAAAGCATATTCCACCTATCCAAAAACGAGCAGAACCTGGTTCTTTATCTAGAATTTCTATCGGCAAACCCTTGATGTCTTTTACGTTGATTCTTTTTATGATTTGGATTCCAATTAGTCCCGTTACAACAGCAACCATAATAATTCCATACATATGAAAGGATTGAAATTGGAACATTTCATAGATTCTGTACCAAGATACTGCTTCTGACTTTGTCAAAACAATGCCGAATACAAATCCAACAACTATATATTTCAATGCATTCATAATTAAAAAAGTAAGGGTAAAACAAAATGAGTCATGATTAATCCTCCAATAAAAAAACCAACAACAGCTTTCAAGGATTTGATTTGGAGATTACTCAATCCTGAAATAGCGTGTCCCGAAGTACATCCACTTGCGTAACGCGTTCCAAAACCTATCAAAACACCACCTACAATTAGAATAAATATCATTTTTGGCGATTCAAAAATAGCGTTCCCAAATAAAGCATCAGGTAATAATTTACCTTTTGGAGCGTCTATTCCAATTTGCACTAGCTGAGTAATTGTTTTTGGGTTGATGGCAACATTTGAGGGATCACTTAAAAAATGATTGGCAACAAAACCGCCCAACATGGCACCTACTACCACTAACAAATTCCAACGCTGTGTTTTCCAATCAACGTCAAAAAAACTTACCTTTTTTCCTATCCCAGTCATGGAACATAAAGTGCTTAAATTAGTAGACATTCCAAAACTTTTCCCAAAATAAATCAGACAAAGCATTATCATTCCTATCAAAAAACCCGAAACATACCAAGGCCATGTTTGAAAAATAATATCCATATCAATCTTTTTATTTGGCTAAAATAATAATTCTAATGTTAAAAAGTGAAAAATAGTATAGGATAATTATTGTTTATGGTAGCAATACCGCTTAAATTTGTTTTTTTAAATCGGATTGTTAAAAACAATCCCCCTAAATCAAATAGGAACATGAAAAAAACAATATCTTTAATCCCTTTATTATTCCTAATCGCGTCTTGTGTCAGCACCCTGTCGACTATAAAAAACATAGATAACAATGCCCCAATTCCTCGATTGGGAAACAACATTACCTTCGTCATTTCCGAATACAGTAAAGACAAAAAATATGGTTATGACAAGGACTACCCTATTAATATATTTTATTCAAACACAAAAAATGAAATCATCAACCAGCAAAGGTTTCTCAATGCTCTGGCAGGACCCAAAGGTGAAAAAATTAGCTACGCCAAGTTAGAAAGTTGCTGTCCCTTTCAAACAAAAAGAAGTGAAATGGGAGCAGGTTTTCTGGATGTTTACCAACTAACATGGGAAGGGCAACAAAATCCGGTTACCCTGTATTTGAATATTTACGAAAAAGGCATACTAATGGTTCCAGTAGGATTAACATTAAAGAAAAATTAATAGTAAATCCTAAATCACAAATCACAAATCCTAACTATATTTGCCCTTTCAAAAATCACCTTATGAATCTACACCATATTCCACAAATAAAACATACTGATAGTGGCAACTTCTTCCTTTTGGCTGGACCTTGCGCCATTGAAGGCGAAGAAATGGCGATGCGAATTGCCGAAAAGCTAATTGGAATTACCGATACATTAGAAATTCCTTTCGTTTTTAAAGGTTCCTTTAAGAAGGCCAATCGCTCTAGAATCGATAGTTTTTCAGGGATTGGAGATGAAAAAGCCTTACGAATTCTTCGAAAAGTTTCCGAAACTTTTGGCGTTCCCACCGTGACCGATATTCACACCAATGAAGATGCGGCTATGGCTGCCGAATATGTTGATGTATTGCAAATCCCAGCTTTTTTGGTTCGCCAAACCGATTTGCTTGTGGCTGCTGCCAAAACCGGAAAAGTAATCAACTTGAAAAAAGGACAATTTATGAGTCCGGAAAGTATGAAACACGCTGTGCAAAAAGTATTGGATTGCCACAATCATAATGTTATGGTAACCGATAGAGGAAGCATGTTTGGTTACCAAGATATGATTGTTGATTTTCGTGGAATTCCTACGATGCAACAATATGCTAGTACGGTGCTAGACGTTACTCATTCCTTGCAACAACCCAACCAAACTGCCGGTGTTACTGGGGGAAGACCCGACATGATTGAAACCATAGCTAAGGCCGGAATCGCTGTAGGCGTGGACGGAATTTTCATTGAAACCCATTTCGATCCTGCTAATGCCAAAAGTGATGGTGCCAACATGTTGCATTTAGATTATTTCGAAGGGCTAATGACTAAGTTAGTAGCCATCAGAAAAACCATCAATGCATTTTAGATTTTATTTTTTTAACTATTTTCCATCCACATATTCTTGTAAATAGCTAAACCTGGGGGTAAGTTTTCCTTTTTCGGTCATTTTAGCGCGTTGTAAAACTCCGTCTTTATCTCCATTGAAAAAAGCCGGAATCACGTGTTGCATAAACATTGCCCCAAAGCCTTCGCTGGCATCTTTTGGCAATTCGCAAGGCAAATTATCTACAGCCATTACCACAATTGCTGCTGGATGAAAAACCTCTACTTCTTTATTTTCACTAGGTAAATAGCCATAAAAAGGCTCGTCAATAGTGGATGATTTCAATGTGCATGCAATAGAACCATCGACATCACAAGAAATATCGGCAACGACTTTAATTTTACAATCATTGGCTTGAAGCATCGCTAGCGTGAGAATTTTTGGAGCTTCATTGGCATGAAAATGCGCTGTGATATAGATGTCCGACACTTTTGTGAATCGTTCAAAGTCAGAAACATATTCCTGCGGGTTATGGAAAAAATCATTAGGATCTAATACGCTACCATCTTTTCGCTTGTTGTATTCCAAAACATCAACCTGGGTATAAACGGGTTGGGTGTAGTTTTTTGTCAAATAATTATCGATCGAAACTTCGGTTATTTTGATGGCATCGAGTACTTCTTTTACGCCACTTCCTACTTTTCCGGTTCCTGTTACCACAAATTTTAAAGGAGGTAAAACCAACCGTTTCAAGTGTGCAAGTAAAGCTTCTTTTCCAGAAAGTGTAGCGGCTTTGGGTAATTTAAATAATTCAAATTTTATTCCAAAAGCTCGAATAGCATTGTATGTACCTACAATACCCGCATATTTTCCAAAACCAATTAACCGGTGATTGTGAGTATCAACCAAAGTTTCATGGTCATAAAAATTAATATTTTTCTCTAGCAAGGCCCGCAATAATTGTCTATTATGGGGTTGTTTTTTGATTGTATGCGAAAAAAAGAAATAGGATTTTTTAGCGATTAAATAGTCGATTGGAACTTCCTTAACCCCAAAAAAAATTGTACAATCACTAATGTCGTCTGCAACTTCAATTCCTAAATTTCTATAGGCATCATCGGAATAAAACCTAACATCCGAACTTTCTACTTTTACCGTGACATCTGGATACAGTTGTTTTAATCTAACCAATGCATCGGGCGAAAAAACAACCCTTCTATCAGGTGGATTTTTCCTTTCTTTTATGATTCCAAATTTCATTTACTATCTCAATTTTTTAATTCTACTATGTAATTTCTTATTTGGTTCTCGCTTAAAATTCACAAATTTTATAGTTTATCAAAGATACTAATTAGAAGTTCTATTGCAACAAAAAGCGTTGTAAAGCAAGAATAGTTTTTGAATTAAATAAAAATTAACGGAGAAATAAAACATAATTAAATGAGCTAAATGTTATTTGTAAAGTCCATTTGGCAGATGTAAAATGTAAAAAAAGGTTAAATAGAAATAAGTATGAAAACGAATGTATTTAAATTATAAATGAAAGATTATAAACAAAACTCAAGAATATTTTTATCCATAACAAGTAGCTGTAAAATTGTTAATGGTTAGCCTTACTTGTCTTTATTATGGAAAAAATATTTAATCTTTTGACAACTGGTTTTTCAAAAGTTGGATTTATTAGTTGGATTCAAACATTCATACATTAATAATATTCCTTACTTTTACTTTCTTCAAAAACACACCTTATGTCAAATGTATTTTCGCTCCTACTAATTTTTATTGTTGCTCTTGCTATTGGGGTTTTCATTGGAAAACTACTGTTTTCGACAAAATCGCAATCAGAGAAAGCTTTTATAGAAGAAAAACTATATACTCTCAAAGTACAATCGGCAATTGAAAAAACGGCTTTAGACAAGCAATTGCAAAAAACAATTGAGGAAAAAGAAACCATACGCAACGAGAAAGAAGCTATCAACATTCAATTGACCAAGAAAGAAATCGATTTTGAAAATCTTTGGCAACGCAATAAAGAACAAAAGGAAGAAGTAGAAAAACTTCAAGATAAATTTACCATGGAATTTGAGAATTTGGCCAATAAAATATTAGATGAAAAATCCAGTAAATTTACCGAGCAGAACAAAGAAAATATGAAAAATATCTTGTCTCCCTTACAAGAAAAAATTCAATTATTCGAGAAAAAAGTAGACGATACCCATAAAGAAAGCCTAGTTAGTAATTCTGCTTTACAACAACAAATATTGGGCTTGCGCGATATAAATATTCAAATGAGCAAGGAAACCCTGAATTTGACCAAGGCTTTGAAAGGCGATAGTAAAATGCAGGGGAATTGGGGTGAACTGGTTTTGGAACGAGTACTAGAAAAGTCGGGATTGGAAAAAGACCGAGAGTATTATGTACAACAATCCCATACCAATGAAGGTGGTCAACGTGTTTTTCCCGACGTGGTCATTAATCTTCCTGATGGCAAAAAGATGATCGTCGATTCGAAAGTTTCGCTAACCGCTTATGAAAAATTCATCAACGAGGAAGACGACAGCTTGAAAAATGGCTATTTAAAAGAACATGTCAGTTCCATTAAACGCCACGTAGAGCAACTTGGCGACAAAAATTACCAGGATTTATACCAAATTGAAAGCCCCGATTTTGTACTGCTATTTATTCCAATGGAACCGGCGTTTGCCCTGGCATTGAATGACGACACTACCTTATATAACAAAGCATTCGAAAAAAATATTGTGATTGTGACTCCTTCTACCCTACTAGCAACTTTACGTACAATTGATAGTATGTGGGCCAATCAAAAACAACAAGAAAATGCCTTTGAAATTGCGCGACAAGCTGGTGCTTTATACGATAAATTTGAAGGTTTCGTGGCTGATTTAATCAAAGTTGGTAAGAAGATTGATGAAAGCAAAGTGGAATATGGAGCTGCGATGAATAAACTAGTAGAAGGAAAAGGAAATTTAATCACTAGTGTTGAAAAAATAAAGAAAATGGGGGCTAAAGCCAAAAAAGCACTGCCAGAAAACATCTTAAACAAGGCTAATGTTGAAACAGGGCATATCAAAATCGACTAATTTTTCCTTTCCTATTTGAAGGAATTATCAATAAAATAGTGTAACTTTAAGTAATTTAATTCATACTCCTTTATGAAAAAGATTACACTATTATGGTTTTTGTGTTTCACTAATATTGCTTTGACGCAAGAAAAAATGATTACTAACGAGGGACTGCTTTATTTTGAGGCATCAGTACCACTATTCGAAGAGATAAAAGCTAGAAATGAAACCGCCACTTGTATTTTAAATACAAAAACAGGTGAAATTTTCAGTTTAGCTTTGGTGAAAGATTTTCGTTTTAAAATGAAATTAATGGAAGACCATTTTAACGAATATTATATGGAAAGTAATCGTTATCCTAAAGCTACTTTTAAAGGCATCATTGAAGATTTTAATTACGAAATTATCGATATATTGCCAAAAGAATTCAAACTCAAAGGCAGGCTTACTTTACATGGGCAATCGAAATTAATTGCAACGACGCTATTCCTAAGGAAAACAGGAGATGGTTTAGAGATAATATCAAATTTTAATATAAATTCAGACGACTACAATATTAAAATACCACAAATGTTAAGTATGAAAGTATCAAAAATCGTCAATATAAATACACGGTTTATAGTCAAAGATATCTACTTACCTAAACAATCTTTAAGAGCGCGTTCTAATTTATCGAACTCAAACTTAAAACCTGTTTTTTCTATTTTATCTGAAGAGACCCGTTGACCCGTCAATAGGAGTAACGACCTCTCCCCCATTACTATTTTTATCAAAAAAGAAGGAATATTGGGCAACCAAACACGATACCCATAAATTCTTGCTAATTTTTCGGAAAATAAGGCATTGGTCGTACCATCCTTAATGGCAGCATTGTAAGCGCCCTTCATCTGCTCATCTTCAATAGCTTTAAGATAAATAGCACATAAATCATTAATATGAATCCAAGGCATATATTGTTTTCCAGAACCTATTGCTGACCCGAATCTAAACTTAAAAACAGGAATTAGCTTCTTTAAGAAACCATCCTCTTTCCCAAGAACCAAACCGGTTCTGATTTTTACCGTTCGGATATTCAAATCCGCAATATGATCTGCAGCGGCCTCCCATTTTTGGCAAGTTGTGCCTAGAAAATCATCAGCCAAAGGGCTTTCTTCAGAAAAAATATTTAGACTAGTGTAAGCCCCATAAATTCCAATTGCCGAAGCAGAAATAAAAGCCTCTAATTTTTTATTGTTTTTGTGGAGGACCTCATAAATTAGTTGGATTGCCTGTACTCTACTTTCAATAATTGAGGTTTTTCGTTCGGCTGTCCATTTTTTTTTCGCGATATTTTCCCCTGCTAAATTAATTATAAAATCAGCTTCAAGTAAAGCTTGTTCGTCTATAAAAAAACTGTCAACATTCCATTTATAGTAAGAAATTTCAGATGTATTTTCTTTATTACTTCTACTCAAAATAGACACTTCGTAGCCTTTTTTATTCAATAAATCGCTCAAATGATGACCTATAAATCCTGAGCCACCCGTAATCAATACCTTTTTTTTCATAATAAAGTAAATTTAATCATTTATTTAAAAATATAAAAATAATTAAATTTTGTTTAATATTTATTATAAATGATTAAACATTATATATCTTTATAGCACAATTTTAAATACAAGAAAAATGGCGGCTAAAAAATCCAGTATAACTAAAGATAAAATAGTTTCAATGTATATGAAATACCGATTGGAAAATAATGAAAAACCCAAATCAGTATATCAATTTGTAAAAACAAATGGTTTTGATGAAACAGAATTCTATTCCTTTTTTGGAACTATTGAAAGCGTTGAAAAAGAAATTTTTATAATGTTCCTGGACAAAACAGTCGAATTAATAAGGAAAGATCCAAGTTACGAAGCATATGACATGAAAAGTAAAGTATTGAGTTTCTACTTCACTTTCTTCGAGTTGCTTTCTGCCAATAGGAGTTATATTGTTATGAGTTTAAAAGAACATCAAAACCAACTAAAAAATCTAATGCAGCTTTCTAGTCTTAGGGTTGGATTCAAAAGATATATTACCGAAATCATTTCGGATGAAGTAAGAACCTCGCACGAAAAATTTCAATACTTTCAAGAAAAAGCCATTCAGGAAACATCTTGGTTTCAATTTTTGTTGACGATAAAATTCTGGCTGGAAGATGAATCCGCAGCATTTGAAAAAACAGACATTTATATTGAAAAATCAGTAAAAGCAACTTTCGAATTGATGAATATTGCGCCATTAGAAAGTATAATCGATTTTGGTAAATTTATTTTCAAAGAAAAAATACACAACAAATAATGAAAACCTTAGACTACATCCCAACTTCAAAAATTGAAAGAGCTACAAAACTCGTTCAAACCGGTGCAAAAGTGGGCGTAAATTATCTTAAATATTACGGCGAAAAAATGGTCAATAGCGATTTAACCCGTGAAAAACTTAATGAAAATAATGCCGAAGACATTTATGACGGCTTGAAAAGCCTCAAAGGAAGTGCGCTAAAAGTAGCACAGATGTTGAGTATGGACAAGAGTTTTTTACCGCAAGCTTATGTGGAAAAATTTTCTTTGTCACAATTCTCGGTTCCACCCCTATCGGCTCCTTTAGTCTTGAAAACATTCAAGGCAAACTTTGGCATAACTCCATATGAACTATTTGATGAGTTTGATGCCTTTTCCGTTAATGCCGCCAGTATAGGGCAAGTTCATTTAGCTGTAAAAAACAAAAAAAAACTAGCTGTAAAAATTCAATATCCTGGTGTTGCAAATAGTATTTCGTCTGACTTGGCTTTAGTGAAACCCATTGCTATTAGAATGTTTAACCTTCAAGGAAAAGATTCAGACAAATATTTCAAGGAAGTTGAAGACAAATTAATTGAGGAAACCAACTATTTATTGGAACTGCAACAAAGTCAGGAAGTGGTCAAAGCTTGCGAAAAAATTGAAAACTTGGTCTTTCCAAAGTATTATCCTGAATACTCTTCTGACAAAATCATCACGATGGATTGGATGACGGGAATACATCTTTCGGAGTTTACAAATCAAAATACCGATCAAGTTATTTCAAACACTATTGGCCAGGCATTATGGGATTTCTATATGTACCAAATTCATATTTTGAGAAAAGTCCACGCTGATCCACATCCGGGAAATTTCTTAGTAAACCCTAAAAAAAAGTTGGTAGCAATCGATTTTGGTTGTATGAAACAAATTCCAAACGAATTCTATATACCTTATTTTGAGTTGATTAACAAGGATGTCATAGACAATAAAAAAATATTTGGTGAAAAATTATTTGAATTGGAGATCCTCAGAGGGGATGATTCTAATGAAGAAGTTGAATATTTCACCCAAATGTTTTATGATTTATTGTCGCTTTTTACAAAACCCTTTCAGTCTGAAACTTTCGACTTTTCGGATGAAGAATTTTTTGAAAATATCTCCAAATTAGGAGAACGATTTGTGAATGACACCAACCTACGTAAAATGAACGGCAATCGAGGTTCGAAACATTTTATTTATATGAATAGAACTTTCTTTGGTTTGTATAATTTGATGTTTGATTTGAAAGCGAAGATTGTGGTAAATGAATATCTAAAATATTAAGGTTGAAAAAAGAACTCTCCGACATTGACAAAGACCGAATTATCGAAATGGCTTGGGAAGACCGAACCACATTTGATGCGATTTTATTTCAGTTTGGATTAAAAGAACAAGTAGTTATTGACTTGATGCGGATTGAAATGAAGCCTTCCAGTTTTAGAATGTGGCGTGAAAGAGTGCAAGGACGCAAGACAAAACACGAAAAATTGAGGGATTTTAGAGAAGGAAGATTTAAATGTACTATGCAAAGACAAATCAATAATAATAAGATTTCGAAGAGATGAAATTAGTAATCAGTCAAAATAATAATATATAAAGTGAGGAAGATAGTAATAATAGGTGGTAGCAAAGGAATTGGCAGTGCCATTTTGTTGCAACAATTGGAATCAAACTTGGTTTACAACATTAGCAGAAATGCTCCAGAAATAACGCACCCCAACCTGATGCATTATTCCTTGGATGTATTGCAGGAAGTGCTTCCCGACATAGAAAATATTGACACCCTGATTTATTGTCCTGGATCCATTAATTTAAAACCTATTGGGAGTTTGAGTATTGATGATTTTAGAAATGATTTCGAAATCAATGTTATTGGGGCGATGAAAGCCATCCAAAAATATTTACCTGTTTTAAAAAATGGAAAAAATCCATCTATTGTTTTATTTAGCACTGTGGCGGCAAAACTCGGGATGCCTTTTCATGCGAGTATAGCAACTGCAAAAGCTGGAGTAGAAGGTTTAGTGAAATCGCTTGGAGCAGAATTAGCTTCAGTGGTTCGTATTAATGCCATTGCTCCTACCATAACTGAAACCTCACTGGCAGCGGGAATATTACGAAACGACAGAATGAAAGAAAATATGGTGGAACGCCATCCTATGAAAGGATATTTAAAACCTGAAGAAGTGGCGAGTATGGCCAATTACTTGATTTCGGATAAAGCCAAATCAATCTCAGGGCAAGTTTTTGAAATGGATTATGGAATTGTGACATTTAAAATATAATTAAAAAAATAGTTGACGTTATAAAATTAAAAATAATGATAAAAGAAATGAGAAGTTACGAGAAAGTAGAGCAGTATGATGATAAAATAACGGAGCTATTAGCGGATAATTACAGAACTATAATAGGGGATTTAGGAGAAAACATCCATAGAGAAGGCTTGGAAAAAACACCAGAAAGAGTTGCCAAAGCCATGCAATTCTTGACTCATGGTTACGGACTAGATCCATTAGAAATTATGAAATCAGCACTTTTCACAGAAGACCACAAGCAAATGATTGTGGTAAAAGATATTGAAGTGTATTCGATGTGCGAACATCATATGTTACCGTTTTTTGGTAAAGCACATGTAGCTTATATTCCGAACGGTAAAATTGTAGGATTGAGTAAAATACCTAGAATAGTTGATGCTTTTTCGCGAAGAATGCAGGTGCAAGAACGGCTCACAGATCAGATAAAAGATTGTATACAGGAAGCCTTAAATCCGCTAGGAGTGGCAGTCGTAATAGAAGCACAACACATGTGCATGCAAATGCGTGGTATTCAAAAACAAAATTCGGTCACCACAACTTCATCCTTTACAGGAGCTTTTGAAAAAGACAAAACGAGAAAAGAATTTATTAGTTTAGTTTCCAATAAGTTGAGTTAAATAAATAACTTAAAACACAAAACCATGAAAATACTTTTAACAGGTGCTACAGGTTATATCG
The DNA here is from genome assembly GCA_947446635.1 of Flavobacteriaceae bacterium. GTDB lineage: Bacteria > Bacteroidota > Bacteroidia > Flavobacteriales > Flavobacteriaceae > Flavobacterium. Next base: position 92,326 of record CANFHF010000001.1, on the reverse strand, counting down.
GAAAGCGACTTTTGCCTATTTTAATTGCGCAAGGCCACGAAGTTATTTGTTGTGTAAGAGATAAAAATAGGTTTTATTACCCAAAAGAATTATCCCAAAAAATTAAAGTTATCGAAGTGGATTTTATGAAAATAGAAACATTGACGGCGATTCCAACGGATCTAGATGCTGCGTACTATTTGATCCATTCTATGTCAGGCTCCGATTTTAATTACGATTATTTAGAGAGCCTTTCGGCAGAAAATTTTATTCATACAATTGACAAAACAGCAGCGAAACAAGTCATCTATTTAAGTGGGATTGTAAATGACAAATCACTATCTAAACATTTATCTTCAAGGAAAAAAGTTGAAGATGTTTTAAATACCGGAAAATTTGCGACAACCACCTTGAGAGCTGGTATTATTGTAGGATCTGGAAGCGCCTCTTTCGAAATTATTCGGGATTTGATTAATAGATTACCCGTAATGATTACTCCAAAGTGGCTGAATACCAAATGCCAGCCCATTGGTATAAATGACGTTCTTGGATTTTTATCTAAATCTCTACTGAACCCTGTTACTTATAACAAGAATTTTGATATTGGCGGTCCCGATATTCTAACGTATAAAGAAATGCTTTTGGGTTTTGCTAAGGCAAAAAATGTAAATAGATGGATTTATACCATCCCTATAATGACACCAAAATTATCCTCTTATTGGTTATATTTTGTAACCTCAACTTCGTATAGACTTGCCTCAGCATTAGTCAGCAGCATGAAAGTGGAAGTGGTTTGCAGAGACACAATAATCAATGATTTACTAGACATAAAACCCCTGTCATATGAACAAGCTTTATCAAGAGCTTTGATAAAAGTAAATGAAGATCAAGTAGCTTCAAGCTGGAAAGATTCACTAATAAGTGGGCGATTTAACACTAATATTTCCCAATATTTAAAGATCCCAAAGAAAGGGTGTTATATTGACAGACGAAAAAAAGAAATAATAAACAAAGATTTTACTGTTGGAAGAATTTGGTCAATTGGCGGCGAAAATGGTTGGTATTATGGTGACTGGTTGTGGAATTTACGTGGATTTATCGATAAGTTGTACGGTGGTGTAGGCTCCAAAAGAGGAAGGACCAACAAAAATGATATTCATTCGGGTGACGCATTGGATTTTTGGCGAGTTTTATATGCCAATAAAGAAGAAGGTAAACTAGTTTTATATGCCGAAATGAAGTTGCCAGGCGAAGCTTGGTTAGAATTCAAAATAATTCACAATACTTTATATCAGGCCGCAACATTCAAGCCAAAAGGTATTTGGGGGAAAATGTATTGGTATACTATTTTGCCGTTTCATGGATTAATTTTCAACGGAATGTTGAATAAGTTAATTCGATAATTACTTCGAAATTCCCGCTTTGTAAGTTGCAATTGCGCGATCTCTAGCAAAAGCGTGCTCCACCATAGGATTGCCATATCCCAAATCAAATTCATTTATCCATTTCCGTATATAGATTCCTTTATCATCAAATTTCTTAAGTTGGATTTCTGGGTTAAAAACCCTAAAATAGGGAGCTGCATCACAACCCGTTCCTGCAGCCCATTGCCAGTTGCCTACATTGGCAGACAAATCAAAATCCAATAGTTTTTCGGCAAAATAGGCCTCTCCCCACTGCCAGTTAATTAATAAATGCTTGCAAAGAAAACTTGCTACCACCATACGCACTCTGTTATGCATATACCCTGTTTCGTTTAACTCCCTCATTCCAGCATCAACCATAGGATAACCCGTAGTTCCTGAACACCAACGTTTGAAATCTTCCTCATTATTCCGCCACTGAATACCGTCATAAGCCGATTTGAAATTGTGCGTAACCACCTTTGGAAAACTGAACAAAATTTGCATAAAAAATTCCCTCCAAATCAGTTCGCTTAAAAAAACCTGATTTTTATTCGCAGCCCAATTCACTAATTTTCGGATACTAACCGTACCAAAACGCAAATGAGGAGAAAGATGGGATGTGCTATCCAAAGCTGGAAAATCACGTGTTTCGTGATAATTGACAACGTTTTTTAAATTATGCGGTATCACTTTTAGGGAACTTTCCTCGAATCCTATTTGATTTAGAGTTGGAAATACAAAGTTGTATTTATGAAAATTGTGAACCTTACTAGTTGTATCGAATTCTTGAATCGGGGACATTGATTGGTATTTCTCCAACCATTTATTTTTGTAAGGCGTGTAAACGGTATAGGGCAATCCATCGGCTTTTGTAATTTCTAGTTCTTCAAAAATAACTTGGTCTTTATATAAAAAAGAACTTATATTATTGGCTTCCAATAATTCACAAATAGCTAAATCCCTCTGGATTGCATAGGGTTCGTAATCCTTGTTGAAAAACACTTCCTTGACATTAAATTCCTTAAGAAGTGCTTGCCAAACAGCATGTGTTATTCCCTTTTTAACTAATAGAGAACTTCCAAATTCCTGCAATTTCTGATTTATATTGGAAAGGGAATCGTGAATAAAACCAACCCTAGCATCGTTTTTGGGCAACCCATCCAAAATAACTTCGTCAAAAATAAACAAGGGAATCACTAGATATTCCGATTCCAAAGCGTAAAACAAAGCCACATTATCTTCTAATCGCAGGTCTCTTCTATACCAAAAAAAAGCTACTTCTGGTTTGTTCATTATTTAGAATTAAAAATTTCATCCACTTTTATAACTCTGTAATCAAAAATTTCTTTCAGCTTATTTTTTACCACAAGTGTGTTCATTATTCTACCAATGAAACCCAACGGCAAGGCATAATGAACCAAATCCGTCATTTTTGTACCGTTTTCAGTTGGCTCGAAAAAGTGCTTGTGATGCCAAAGTGCATAAGGTCCAAAACGTTGTTCGTCGATAAAATAACTGTTTTCTTTCACGAAAGTGATTTCGGTTGTCCAACTTAATTTCAATCCCGCTAGCGGAGACACTTTGTACTGGATAATTTGTCCGGCATACATTGATTTGTTGTCGAAATCCGTGATTTGGAAACCCATAGTTTCCGGGGTTATTTTTTGTAAATTTCTTGGACTGGAAAAAAAATCCCAACATTCCTCGACACTCGCATTTACATGTTGAACCGTTTCTTTTGTGTATACTTTCATCTGTTTATATTTATTGTTTTTAATTGGTCAGATGGAACACTTATGATCATTCTCCTGAGTCATGAACTATTGTCATGGGTGTTTCATTTTAATTTTTTTTTTCAATTTTTTCAATCAAAACCAAACTCATCAGAATCATTGTAAAAGCGTAACCAATGTCTTCAATTGGTATTGTTCCCAATCGAATTCCTAAATTCTCGGCATCATTATACATCACCACTGGTTCGTCAATAAAACTGCCGGTTAAAATTCCGTTAACCAATGAAAATGGAATTAATATAATAAGAAAGCTGATGAAAAAAGTGTTTAAAACGTTAGGGACCCTATAAACTGTGTAAGTCAAAACCAATAGTAACAAACTATAATCAACCACTGTATACCATTTATCATAATGAACCGCAATTGTAAGCAGTAGTATAATCATCAGCAACCAATAAATGATTCGTACTGCTTTATCCGACAAAAAAACCTTTGGATAAAAATAGTGAAAGCCAAAGTGAATGAAGATACTAGAATACGGAATACAAATAAAAAACAGCCATTCTTCAATGGGCAAGTCCAAAAATTCAATTCCGGAATGATAACGGGGATTGAAACTCCAAACACCAATTTTGGTAAATAAAATATCCCAAACAATAAAGAAAAAAGCTGTTATAACAATGGAGGAGAAAACAGCTCTCCAACGCTTTATATACTTCATCCTGCTTTCGAAACTATACAAAAATGGAATTAAGAAGGAAGCGATATTTAAAATTAAGTAGAGCGACATATTAAATTTTAAAGTATTTCAAGGGCACAAACAACATTCCGAAACATTCACCGTGCTCCTTTCCCAAGTGTTTGTGATGCACCTTATGACCCTTACGAAGGGCAATCAAATATTTATTTTTTGTGTTCTTAAATAATTTCAAACGTTGATGAATTATAATATCGTGAACAATAAAATAACAAAGTCCATAGAACATAATCCCTAAACCAATGAAGAACCTATAGTTTAAACCCCCTTCCACACCGTAGTAAAAAAGTAAGATACTTGGAATTGCGAAAATTACGAAGAACACATCATTTCTCTCAAAAACATGGGCATATTTGGGTTGGTGATGGTCAGCGTGGAAATACCACATCAATCCATGCATCACATATTTATGCGTACACCAAGTCACGCATTCCATCAGTAAAAAAGTACCAAGAAAAATCAAGAAAAATAACATCCTTTTTTTATTAAATTTATAAAACTGTTCAATATACACATTTAAGATTATACCAACTTCAACTTGTAAGACACGAAAGATTTGGCCAATAATCCAAATTTAGTATAATTTGAAACCCGAATTCTCATGGTTCCTATTTCTTGGCAAGGGGTGTTTTCCAATTTTTTTAAAAGCTTTTTATAATATACAAATGCAGTATAAACACCAAATTTTGCTTCTATGGGTAATTTCAGGATGCCTTGGTAGGCAATTCTAAAATCTTCTTCTATTTCAGCAATAATGATTTTTTTTGAATTCTCATCAAATGAATTTAAATCAACTCCCGGAAAATAATTTCGATTCAAAATCAAATTGTCATCTCTCAAGTCCCTTAAAAAATTAACTTTTTGAAAAGCAGATCCCAATCGCATTGCCTCGTCCTTTAATTCTTCATATTTTTGAACATTTCCTCCCACAAAAACCTTGAGACACATTAAGCCCACCACATCGGCTGACCCATATATATAATTTTTATATTGGTCTTGGTCTTGGTAATCCGATTGGACCAGGTCCAATTTCATGCTCTTTAGAAACGACTGAATCAAATCGTCGGTTATATTGTAATTTTTTACTGTTTGTTGAAAGGAGTTCAAGATAGGATTTAGACTTATACCAGAAACAAAAGCTTTATAATATTCTTTTTCAAAATCTAGTATCAAAGATTCTTTATCAAAATCATGAAATGAATCCACAATTTCATCGGCAAAACGAACAAAACCATAGATGCTATAAATGGCATCTCTAATATTAGGAGAAAGCATTTTGACTGCTAAAGAAAATGAAGTGCTGTAGTTTTTTGTTACAAGTTCACTGCATTTGAAAGATATTTCATCGAATAATTGCTTCATATTTATTGCTCTGAAAATTTCTTATTAATTAAATCTGATACTATTTTACCTGAAATTAAAGAAGGTGGAACTCCTGGGCCTGGCACCGTCAATTGCCCTGTGAAATATAAGTTTTCGACTTTTTTACTTTTTATCTTAGGCCTTAAAAAAGCCGTTTGCGTCAAAATATTGGCTAATCCGTAGGCATTCCCTTTATATGAATTGTAATCATTCACAAAATCATTTACACAATAACTCTCCCTAAAGATAATGTTTTTAGAAACATTTTGATTGGTTAAAGTTTCAAATCTATTAATAATATTTTGAAAATATTTTTCTCTAATTTCTGGTGTATCTTCAATTCCTGGAGCAATTGGAATTAAAAATATACCGGCTTCTGCACCTTCAGGAGCTACAGTAGAATCAGTCTTACTTGGAAAACTAGCGTAAAAAAGTGGTTTGTCGGGCCATTTTGGATTGTCATAAATAGCATTTGCATGTACATCAAAATCAGTATCAAAAAATAAAGTGTGATGAGAAACTCTATCTATTTTTCTGTCAAAACCTACATAAAACAACAAGGAAGATGGCGCAAAAACTTTACTATCCCAATATTTCTCAGAATATCCTCTATATTTTTCGTCCAATAAGGTTTCTGTATGATGGTAATCGGCACCACTTAAAACAATATCAGATGCTAACGTGATTCCGTTTGAGACGACGCTTTTTACAACTCCATTTTCTACATTTATTTTCTCGACATTTTGATTGGTTTCAATTTTAACCCCTAATGATTCTGCTAACTCAACCATCCCTTGAATGACTTGGTACATCCCTCCTTTTGGATGCCAAGTTCCCAGTCCAAAATCGGCATAATTCATAAAACTATAAAACGAAGGGGTATCTGAAGGCTTTGCACCCAAAAACAAAACTGGAAATTCCATGATTTGTCTCAATTTATGACTTTTTATTTTCTTTCTGACCTTGGTGCGAATACTCGTAAAAAACTGGTTTACTTTTCGAATTGTTACCGGAGTTATCAATTCGGTGAATGTAATTCCTGGTCGGTATACCAAATCCTTTATGGCCACATCATAATTAAATTTGGCTTCCTTTAGAAAAAGGTCTAAATAATGAGAGCTTCCCTCCTCCTCCTTTTCAAAAATTGAAAGAATGTCAGGAAAGTTATCTGGTATTTCAATCGAATTTAACGTATCAAAATACACCTCATAAGCGGGATTTAATTTCTCTAGTGAATAATAATCTGATGGTTTTTTTCCAAAATCAGCAAAAAACTTCTCGAATACATCTGGCATCCAATACCAAGTAGGGCCAATATCAAAAGTAAAACCGTCTTTGATTAACTGTCGTGCTCTCCCGCCCACAGTTTTGTTTTTCTCCAATATGGTAACTTGAAAACCTTTTTGAGCAAGGTAACAAGAAGCGGCTAGTGCTGAAAATCCAGAACCTATAATGGTAATTGTTTTTGTTTTTTTCATTTGTTTAGCAAATGTATAAAATGTTTGAACAAAATTATCAGATTTGATCGACTAATTCAGTTATAGATTTGAAAATTTTAATTTTATTAGAAAAACCATCTTGTTGAATAAACTCGACCATTTTACCTATATACCAAAGTTCTGTGTTTTCATCTACTAATTCCGCAATCATTTTATTTACATAATCGTTGATTGAATCTTTATCAGGCTGAACAGTTAGATAGGAAACGAAAACTATGGATTCAAAATGTTTTTTTAAATCTACCAAATTCTCAATAGGCATACTTTCCCCTAGGTAAATAGTTTTATAACCCTTCAACAAGGTCTCGTAATTTAAATACATGAGTCCCAATTCGTGCACTTCATTCATAGGAAGAGAAAGCACAAAAACCTTGTCGGTTTTACTCGGCCTTAAAAGTTGAAGTTTTTCAGTATTTATCAATAATTTTTGTTTGATCAAATAACTAATGAAATGCTCATGCGCTGGAGATATTGTATGCGAATGCCACAACAAACCCATTTCAGTCATCAAAGGAATGAATACCTGGTAGAACACTTCTTTAAATGATTTTTCGGAAAGTAATTGAGCATATGTAGTAAAAAACAACTCTTGATCAAAATTCATCATTGCCATTTTAAAAGCAGTAATTGCATGATTTTTAGCACTTTTTTCCGAAATAATTTCCCGAACCAAAACTGGAATTTCATCCTCAGGATAACTTGCTATTTTGGAGATTTTATATCCATAATCGTGAAGCAGCGTAATATTTAATAGTTTTTGCAGATTAATTAGATTATATAATCTAATATTAGTATCGGTTCGCATGGGCTCCAAAATATTATATCTTTTTTCCCAAATTCGTATCGTATGCGCCTTTATACCTGAAAGATTTTCAAGATCTTTTATACTGAACACACTTTTAACATCTCCTTTATTGTTTATCATTTTAGTATATATTATAAACAAATGTAGTTTATTATTTAATCTTAAACTATTTTAGTCAAAATGAAAATAGAATAGTAACTTTGCATTGATAATGAAAAAACTTCTTGCAACAGTAATTCTTATACTTCTGACTTGGCAAACTATATTCAATGTAGGGTTTATCATTTACTGGAAAGTAAATCAAACCTTCATTATCGAAAAACTTTGCGAGAACAAAGACAAACCCCAAATGCATTGTAACGGAAAATGCTATTTATACAAACAACTCCAAAAGGCCTCAGAAAAGGAAATCGACAAAAATAGTCTTCCCACATCCCTTCCAAAATTCAAATCCGTCGATGATTTTGTAACTCAAAATTACGATTGGAGACCAAAAAACACCCTTGTTTTATTACGTCAACATTCATTTGAAAACTATTCTTCTATTTTAACAATTGGTTGTCAAAACACACTTTTTAGACCTCCAAAATTTATTTAACATTAAAAACCCAACTTAAATAGCGATCTGTTTTACGGATGGCAAATTTTCTATTGTTTAAATAAATTAAAATACAGATGAAAAAAATAACCCTATTTATTATAGTTGCCCTTTATGCAACAACCCAAACTTACGCCCAATGTGCCTGTTGTGCTGGCGCAGGAGCAGGATCGTCAAATGGCGATTACAACAGCGGAATTCTTACTCTTTCCAAAAATCAATTGATTGCGGAAAGCTATGGTGACTATCGAACCATCCGAAATGGCGATGCACAATTAGAAGAAGAAACACTTCTAAAAAGCATGGTAGCTAGTTCATTGGGAATTCGTTATGGCCTCAATAATAAAATGACGGTTTCAGCCTTGCTTCCGTATGTATTTCTGAACACGGCCAGCGGAAATGACAACGGACTTGGCGATTTAGTACTTATGGGAACCTACACTATACACTCTAAAAATAATTTTAATATTGCTCTTCAAGCAGGTGTTGAATTGCCAACGGGGATTCAAAAAAATTCAAACTTCGACAATACAACAATTGTTGTGGGTTCAGGTTCATTCGATCCCATGGCAGGAATACTTATTTCAAAACATTGGGATAAATTTACGCTTTTGGGTAGCGGACTTTTTAAACATACCACAATTGGTTTTGAAAATAATTACTATGGAAGCATCGCAACACAAAGCCTAACTCTATCCTATAAGGTTAAAGATGGTGGAAACTTCTGCGCTATGGATACTTTAAATAAAAAACAAGGTTCTAATCTCGGATGGAATCTTTTTGGTAGTTACTATGGCGAATGGCTAGACCAATTGAAAGAAGGCACTATTCCCGATGAAAACTCGGGTTATTATTTAGGATTTGCAAATTTAGGAACCAATCTTTCCTATAAAAAATGGAGTTTTCCATTGACTCTCTCCGTTCCTATTGTAACTAATATGAACGGCAATCAAAATGACACTGGATTTAGACTGCGCATCGGAATACTAAAATCGTTTTAATAACGCTAGAACGTTTTGCTTTTAAGCAAGAATAAAACCCACAAAAAAAGTCCCAATCATGGGGCTTTTTAGTATTTAAACAAGATTTTAATTATTTATTTTTACATACAACACATTAAAAATCAAATATTTATTAAATTATTTCGGCAAAGTGTAAAAAACCGTAAAACTATTAATAAAAAACCGTAAAACTATTAAAATGATATTACTTACATTTGAAATTCTTAACAAACAAAACATCTTAAAAAATTATTAAAAAAATGAGAAAAAAAATCACTAACAAAATTTCAAAAAGTATTCTTGCATTATGCTTAATTTCAATGCTTTCTATCTCTTGTTCTTCAGATAGCAGTGGAGACCCTGATGTAGTATTCACTAGTTTAACAGCCAGTAAAACATTTCTATATACTGAGGAAACTGTTTATTTAAGTTTTGATGGAACGGGCTATGAAAATGTAATTGTGTCTTCTACCAATCCATCGGTTACGATAACTAAAGCAACATCTACTTTATACGAAATAAAATCAACATTAGCGGGAGCTGCAAACGTATATGTAGAATTATCGAATAACTCAAACAAAGAATTTAAGAATATCACATTAAATTTTTACGAACACGGAGTTAAAGACTACACTACTGTTGAAGGAATTAAAGTTAATTACGATGGTTCCGCTAAGGTATTAAGCCTTTTGGGAGAACCTGATTATAAATCCGATTCTACCTCTGGAACGTCTGAATATTGGCATTACGGTTCAAAAGGACTTAAATTTACAATTACAAAAAGCAGTTCAGTAGTTGATCAAATTGATATGTATAGTTCGAATTACTATTTCATAAATGGTGCAAATGAACAAATAACTTATACTAATTACCCTTATGAAATTGGGAATAGTTGGAAAGTAAACAACAACAATACTACAATGGATCTGGTTGTTAATCAGTTAGGGTTACCAACCTTAAAAAGCACTTCTACAACTTCTTTGACCAATAGACTCTACCAATATTCAACCCAAAAATTAGTTTTTCGTTTTTACAGTGATTCAGAAGATAATTACACTGGTAAAAAAATTATTTATTTTTCTACTTATTAAAAACACTTTAATAAAACATCAATAAAGAGGCTGTCCTACAAAGACAGCCTCTTTATTTTTCTACCTGATTTTATTATTTACTCAAATACATTTTCCTTCTACTGTACAATTCATAAAACTGGTCGTCTTTTAAATCGTCTATAAACAAGATGCTTTCTCCCGTTGATTTCATTTCAGGCCCCAACGCTTTGTTCACATTATGAAACTTGCTAAAAGAGAAAACCGGTTGCTTAATGGCGTATCCTTTCAACTGTGGATTGAAATCAAAATCCGTTACTTTATTGTGCCCCAACATTACTTTAGTAGCATAATTCACATAGGGCTCGTTATAGGCTTTTGCAATAAACGGTACGGTACGGGAAGCTCTAGGATTAGCTTCTATAATATAAACAATATCATTTTTTATCGCAAATTGGATGTTAATCAAACCAACCGTTCGCAAGGCCAAAGCGATTTTTTTGGTATGGTCTTTTATTTGGGTCATCACAAATTCACCTAAATTAAACGGCGGTAAAGTTGCATTACTGTCACCAGAGTGCACGCCGCAAGGCTCAATGTGTTCCATTATTCCAATGATGTACACGTTTTCTCCATCGCAAATAGCATCGGCTTCGGCTTCAATCGCTCCATCTAAATAATGATCTAAAAGCAATTTATTTCCAGGAATCGTTTTCAATAAATTGATAACATGTTCTTCTAATTCTTGTTTGTTGATAACGATTTTCATTCCTTGGCCACCCAAAACATAAGAAGGACGAATCAACAACGGAAAGTCTAAAGTATCTGCTAAAGCAGAAGCTTCGTCGGCAGTTTCTGCAATTCCAAATTGTGGAAAAGGAATTTTTAGATCAGTTAAAAGCTCCGAGAAGCGACCTCTGTCTTCGGCTAAATCCAAAGCATCAAAGCTAGTTCCAATAATTTTAATTCCATATTTGGCCAATTTCTCTGCAATTTTCAAAGCCGTTTGTCCACCTAATTGCACGATAACTCCTTCTGGTTTTTCGTGTTGAATGATATCGTAAATATGTTCCCAGAAAACTGGTTCGAAATACAATTTATCGGCAGTGTCAAAATCGGTAGAAACGGTTTCAGGATTACAGTTGATCATGATGGTTTCGTAACCACATTCTTTAGCTGCCAAAACGCCGTGCACACAAGAATAATCAAATTCAATTCCTTGTCCAATTCGGTTTGGACCCGAACCCAAAACAATTATTTTTTTCTTTTCAGTTACAACACTTTCATTATGAACGTAGCGTTCTCCGTTTGCTTTTTCAATTTCGGCTTCAAAAGTTGAATAATAATACGGGGTTTGTGCTTTGAATTCGGCAGCACAAGTATCCACCAATTTGAACACCCGATTAATATTCATCGATAATCGCAAATTGTAAATTTGACTTTCCAAACAACCCAGCATATGCGCAATTTGTCTATCTGCAAAACCTTTTTGTTTCGCCTCCAACAGCAATTCTCTTGGTAAAGTTTCCAATTTAAAATTAGATATTTCTTTTTCCAAGACATATAATTCCTCGTATTGTCTCAAGAACCACATATCGATTTTAGTAATTTCATGAATACGACTCAATGGAATTCCCAATGCAATCGCATCATAAATCACAAAAACACGATCCCAACTCGCAAAAGTCAGTTTATCTATAATTTGTTCGTAGTTTGTGTATCCTTTTCCATCAGCTCCAAGTCCGTTTCTTTTGATTTCCAAAGACTGGGTTGCTTTATGCAAGGCTTCTTGGAACGAACGTCCAATTCCCATTACCTCACCAACGGATTTCATTTGAAGCCCCAAAGTTCTGTCGGCACCTTCGAATTTATCAAAATTCCAACGTGGTATTTTTACAATCACATAATCCAACGTTGGTTCGAACAATGCCGAAGTCGATTTGGTAATTTGATTCTGCAATTCATCTAAGTTGTAACCCAAAGCCAGTTTAGATGCAATTTTCGCAATAGGATAACCCGTTGCTTTTGATGCCAAAGCGGAGGAACGTGATACACGTGGGTTAATTTCAATCGCCACAATATCTTCTTTATCATCAGGAGAAACGGCGAATTGCACGTTGCATCCTCCAGCAAAATTTCCGATGCTGCGCATCATCAAAATAGCATAATCACGCATTTTTTGGAAAGTCGTATCAGACAAAGTCATCGCTGGCGCCACTGTGATGGAATCTCCCGTATGAATTCCCATTGGATCCATATTTTCGATAGAACATATAATAACTACGTTATCGTTTTTATCTCTCAAAAGTTCCAATTCATATTCTTTCCATCCCATTAAAGCCTTATCAATCAAAACTTCATGTATTGGCGAAGCTTCTAACCCACGAGTTAAAAGTTCGTCAAAATCTTCTTTTTTATACACAATAGCGGCTCCAGTTCCTCCCAAAGTAAAAGATGGACGGATTACTAATGGAAAACCAAATTCTTGGGCAATTTCTTTACCACGAAGGTAAGAAGTACAGATTTCTGCCGGTGCAGAAGGCACTCCAATTTTCTTAAGCAATTGCTTGAACTGCTCTCTGTCTTCGGTGATATTGATAGCATTAACATCTACTCCGATCAATTTTACTCCAAAATCTGCCCAAATTCCTTTTTCATCAGCTTCCAAACACAAGTTCAAAGCGGTTTGCCCACCCATTGTTGGCAAAACAGCATCAATTTGAGGATGTTCCTTTAAGATTTGAATGATAGACTTTGTAGTCAAAGGCAATAAATAAATATGGTCTGCCATTGATGGATCGGTCATAATCGTTGCCGGATTCGAGTTGATTAAGATCACTTCGATTCCTTCTTCACGAATGGAACGTGCCGATTGTGAACCTGCATAATCAAATTCACAAGCTTGACCAATAACGATTGGACCTGAACCTATTATTAAAACCGATTTTATGGAATTGTCTTTTGGCATTTTTTTGTTTTTTGTTTTTGAAATCTTAATGTTTAAGGTTACTCAACTAACTTTAAATCTTAGACTTCTAATATTTTTAATGATAAGATATAAAAAAAGGCGAAACTGACAACAGTAACGCCTTTATGTATGTTTATAAAAACATTATTTTTTGTGTCTTGGTTCGCAAGAAACAGTCAGTTTGTGTCTTCCTTTAGCTCTACGACGAGCAAGGACTTTTCTTCCATTTGCAGAAGCCATTCTGTCCATAAATCCGTGCTTATTTCTTCTTTTTCTTTTCGATGGTTGAAACGTTCTTTTGCTCATTGCTTTGTATCTTTAAAAAATGTATTTACGTTGTGGTTGTGGTTTTAAATTTTGTTATTCTAAAACCGAGTGCAAATATACAAAGACTTTTATTTCTGACAAGTGGTTTTATAATTTTTTTTTTAATTCCTTTTGCTATCTTTGTAGCCTTAAATACACACACTATGTTTCATAAAAACATCAAACTTATTATTGCTGGACTTATTATAATTGCTGGCATTTGGAGATTTACCGAAAGTGAAATTGGCAATGGAATTTTTCTCCTATTATTGTCTGCTATTCCAATATTTCTTTACTTTAAAAATGAATTCATTTTATTAGCCTTCTTGAAACTAAGAAAACAAGATTTTGACGGTGCCAAAAAATGGTTGGCTCACATCAAAAAACCAGAAGCGGCTTTGGTAAGAAAACAACAAGGTTACTTCAATTACCTGCACGGCATCATGCTTTCACAAACCAATATCAACCAATCCGAAAAATACTTTAAGAAAGCAATCGAGTTAGGGCTATCAATGGATATGGATTTAGCTGTTGCCAAATTAAATTTGGCTGGAGTAGCAATGACCAGAAGACGAAAACTAGAAGCAACGAACTTGCTGAATGAAGCGAGAAAGTTAGACAAACAGAATATGTTGACCGACCAAATCAAAATGATGAAGGAACAAATGAAGAAAATATAATTTCAAAAAAGGTAATTAGAAAAACATCTGATTGCCTTTTTTTATTCCAATATAATTTTGGGTAAATTTTCATTAAACCATTTGTATTTGCTTAAAATCATAATATGGGTACCTCCTTTTACCACGATAAAATTCCGAATATTTTTTATAGGGAAAATAGCATCGGCATCACCGTGAATGTGAATCACGTTTTTGTCTACTTCTACCCTATCCCACAAAACCATTTGCTCGATTGCCCAATCCAAATAAGTCTTTTCTAACACTGACAAGTATTTTTGATACAATTTGATTCGCTGCTTTAGGACATTTCCAAAGAAGAATTTCGGCAATGAATCCATATTTTGAAACAAGCCTGTCGGCATTAATTTATAGGCTTTTGTGGTCTTGGCAATTTTCATCGTCAATGGCAATTCCAGATTTGATTTTACGCTGGAGATGATTATCAATTTTCTCAAATCCAAATAACGAGCCATTTCTTGAACCAAAACACCTCCAAAAGAAACCCCTATCAAAACTGCTTTTGGAAGTGTTACCAATTCCGCCATTCTTTTGGCGTATCCCAATAAAATTTCATTCTTTTTAGGTGTTTCCCAATCTAGTAAATGGATCTCGAAGGTGGATTCCTGTAATTTTATTCTTTCGAAAATTAAAGAATTAGCTGCCAATCCAGGCAGAAAGTAAACTGGAATTTTACTCATAATTGGTTTTTAACTATTTTACAACCAAAATCCGATATATTATCACGATTTTTGTATAAAATTAATTCTTTTATTGAAACTTACATAGATTTCAACTCTATATTAGCAAATAAATTATGAAAACAAAACTGTTTGAAGCAAATTCACGAGGCAAGGCTGATCATGGTTGGCTTAAAGCCAATTTCTCTTTTTCATTTGGAAATTACTACAACCCCGAAAGGGTTCAATTTGGGATGTTACGGGTTTTGAATGACGACACTATAGCTGGAGGAACGGGTTTTGGAACTCATCCGCACGCCAATATGGAGATTATCACCATTCCACTCGAAGGAGGTTTGAAACATCGGGATAGTATGGGCAACGAAGGTGTAATCCGTTTTGGTGAAGTACAAGTAATGAGTGCTGGAACAGGAATCGAACATTCCGAGATGAATGCAAGCCAAAATGATACCGCAAAAACATTGCAACTATGGGTATTTCCTGACAAGGAAGGCGTAACGCCAAGATACGAGCAGAAATCATTTGATATTGAAAATCAAATCAATACCTTTGTAAACATTGTTTCCCCAAAAGATAAAAATAACAGTAATGCATTATGGGTTTACCAGCAAACGTTTTTTAATCTAGGTGTCTTCGATAAAGATACAACCATCACTTATACTGTAAATATACCTGAAAACGGCGTTTATCTATTCTTGATTGAAGGTGAAATTGAAGTTGACAATCAAATTTTAAATGTAAGAGACGCAATGGGATTAATTGATTTCAAACAATTTGAAATTAAAACCAACTCTAAATCAAAGATACTTTTGGTCGAAGTGCCAATGAAACACAATTAATTATATGGAAGATTTTATCACTATGGAAATCAAGGATAATGCTTTTGCCCGACAATTTGAAACTATAGTCGATAAAGGATTGATTACGGTTGAATATTCTTTTCAGGAGAAAAAAATATTTTTAACCAAAATCAATGTTCCTGATTTGTTTGAGGACGAAGAATTTATTTCGAATTTACTCAAAGAAATTATGGCAATAGCCATCGAACGGAAATGGAAAGTCGTACCTATACTTCCCAAAATTGTTGTTTTTTTTAAAAAAAATCCAGTATATAAAGAATTACTTCCTCCTGGAATCAGACTATAAAAAAAGCTATTTTTTTACAAAATAGCCTCTTTTTTTATTAAAGAATGTAATTTATTAGTTACTTCTATCCGGAATGATTTTCCTCTCAGACCTAGACGGCATCTTAGATGGCGATGCAGATGGACGTGATGAAGGTCTTGTTATTGAAGGCGTTTCCCTTCTTATTGATGGGCGTGGTTCCGATGGTGCAACTTGCCTATTTGGCTGACGAGTTTCAGAAGGAATCTCTGGGCGCGATTGAGCTCGTGATTTCGATGGCGCGACTTGCTTATTTGGTTCACGAGTACCTGAGGGGATTTCTGGTCGTTTTTGTGTATTGGGTATCGATGGAACTATTTGTTTCATTGGTGGACGAGTTCCGGAAGGAATTTCAGTTTTCGATTGCGGACGTTGAATTGAAGGAGATTTATGTTTTCTAATTGACTTAATCATTCTTGCTTCGGGAGCGACAGGCCTTCTATATGTTCTACCATCGTAAACATCTTTGTACCTTCCTGCTAATCTATGTTGTCTAACAATGGGTGAGCTTTGGCGTCGATTAATGTAAAAAGAATGATTGATTGGATACCGAATATAAGCTGATCTTCGATAGTGATTATTGTTGTAATATTGACTATGAAAACCCCAATAAACATGATAATAGATAGGGTTCCACGGAGACCAATAGGAAGGGTAAAAACCCCAATACCAAGGAGAAATATAAACCGAGAATCTTGGAGAAAATAAATATACTATTATTGGCCAATCGTTTCCATAATAAATATTATTTTCCCTAACAATAACTTTTTGATTTCCTATATAACCAGGATTTTGAGTTTCTGAAAAAGAAGGCTCCACAATATAGTTTTTTCCATAAAGATCTTCATCTCCAATAATTTGAACTATAACTCTTCCTGCATTATTTTTATAGCCTTCTATAACGGCCACATCCTGATATTCAATGCTATTTACCGCAACTCGAAGAACGACTGAAAAAGAATTGCCTTTCCTATTACTCAATACCTCAATATAATCTATAGCACTGTCATTGTTCAAGTCTAGATTATTGATATGAGAATCTTTATCATTTATTGTTCTCTCAAATGTTTCTAAAGTGGATGATTTTTGAAAAACATCTAAAATAGCATACAGATTTAGGTTATCTCCAGGCAAACCTAAGGCTACAGGTTCATTAACTATTTGAGGAAACATGGGTACACTTAACAAACTAGTTGTCAAAACCCCTAAAACAAAAATAATTTTTTTCATAACTTGTTATTTTTATATTAATAAAAACTTACTACAAGTTACAAAATATATTTTTAATATTTTAATTTAAGTGTTCTTCCGTAGCGATATTTTTGGTATATCACTATTTCAGGACGAGACATAATCCAAAAAAAGGCTCCATTGTAATGATAAGCCCATTTTTGTGATTATTTTGTAGATTTCTTGACCAAGATGGCCGAATCAACGAATCTTTTCATTTCAATTTTTTGGACACCATAAATTTGGATTTCTGAATTTCCGGAAGCGTCAATGCTAATGGCATCATTGGAGTTGATACTGCAATTCGAATAGCCCTCTGCAACTAATTCGGCGTTTTTTAGTACCAATTTACTTCCTATAAAATCACTATTGTTATCCAAACGAATGATAGCATTATTTACATCGCCCTCTAGGTTTGCTTTTGCCTTTTGATACAAGTCACATTTTAAATCCACAGAGGCGATTAACGCTTTCAAAGAGGCAGTTTTACTCAATTCGATTGAGGCGCTTTCGGTTTTTAAATTAAGTTCTGTTTTTGATTTGTCGTCAGACTGCAAAACAAAATTCTTGGAATTGACATTTAAATTGAGTTTAGCATTGTTAAATGATTTAAAAGTAATATCCTCTAATTGGATTTCTTGGACGGCATTGACTAACGCTTCGTTTTTTGAAATTACCAGTTTTAAATCTTGAGTATAGGTCACTCGTAACATTAGCTTTTTGAATTTTACTACAGTTTTCGAAGTGTATAATCGCAGTGTTTTATCGCTTAAATCGATGGCGATTATACTGTGAAGATTATCATCAGCTTCAATTTTTATTTCGGTTTTTTCGCCTTTTTCTAAGGATACTTCAATGTTATCACCTACTTCAATAGAATCAAAATCACCAATTTCTACAGATTCAACAGTTACTATTTTGGAACCTTTAATTTTTTCTTTATCTTGACCTATTACGGAATAACTAAATAAAAATAATGTAAAGAGTAGTGCCGTTTTTTTCATGTTAGTTTATTTTTTTCAAATATAAAAAAAAACATCCCGATTATTTGGTATGTTTTAAGTTTATTCTCGATTTATGTTTCTCTCCAAACTAAATTTTTCAATTATCGTCTTCGGAACAATATTGTAATTAACATTGGCACCACTGCTAGAGCAGATAGAAATATAGTCGCATTTTAAGGTGTTTCTTGAAATTGACAGGAGGTGAAAAGTAAACCAATGGTGTTGTGACAACAATTTTAGTCAATAAAACGATAAATTTCAACATGATTATTTGGTTTTAGCAGTTATTCCGGCTTTATTAATTCTAACAATTTTTAACTTCTTTATTAACTTTTGGTATGTTTTTTTACTTTAATGAGAATACCATTTTTATTTAATGTAATGCTTGATGAACTAGAATCTGCATTATTATTAGTAGTATTTTCGACATCGTTATATTCATTTTCATCAATTGGGCAATTCAAACATTTTATTTGTTCACTACCTACCTTGTAAATGTATTTGTCAGAACTGTAATGCAAATTGAAATAATCATTGTCAGAACGATCATATTCTTCAACATTGGTGTCTGTTTTTAAAACTGTTCCGTCGGTTAAGTACAAATAAATACATACTTCTTGATCTCTGAACTTGTTGCTTACTTCGGTCAATAAATAATTATCTAAAATTAATTGATTTCCTTCAATTTTGATAGCGTATTTTATTTTTCCGGCTCTTTCTTTAGCATCTTTAACTGATTTTCCTCTTGCAGATTTTTCTATTTGTAAATAAGAGTTTTTTTCAATGGTATGCAAAACTTTTAGATACACGTTATTAGAATAAATAAGCTCTGTATTTGAAGAGTCTTGTACAAACTTAAAATCATTTCTATCATTAATGTTTTTAGCATAATAATCGTTGTATCTAAATTTGATGTGCAAAGTGTCGTTTGGTTTTAGAAAGATATTTTCTTTTTTAATCGATGTTCCTTCTATAGCAAAGGCAGATGCTTGTTTTATTCCTACAGAAATGGCTAGTGCAACCGAAATCAACCACACGGCAAGCAAGGTGTATTTTGTTACATTCCCAATAGATTTCAAGTTTGGAGACAATAATTTGAAGCCCAATAAAGCCAAAAAAAAGAAAGGAATGCCAGCCGCAAAAAACATAATTAATCCAAAAACCCAAATCGGGTAATCTGTAAAATTCCCAGCTTCAATAAATTCCTGCCAAGGAAGCGTTATAATAGAGGAAGATCCCAAAGTGAATACCCCTATAAAAAGTCCAATTAATGCCGTTAATCCTGTAAGTATCAAAATCACGCCCATAAATTTAGAAAAAGCTCTTAAAACGGCAAGTATCAAATTCTCAAAAGAACTTCCAACCTTTTCGGCTCCCGATTTGATCCGATTGCCATATTTGTCATAATCAACATTTTTAAATTTTTCCGAAACCGATTCAAATTCTTCTCGAACCTTTTTTTCAATATTCGAAATAGTTACAGGTTCTCCCACCATTTCAATTTTTTCACTCGTTGTTTTTGCTTCTGGTATTACAACCCAAAGTATAATATAAGCCAAAACACCGGTTCCTCCCAACAATACAAGTGATAACATTGTGATACGCAACCACACTTTATCGATACCTAAATAATAACCTAGTCCGGCAAGAACACCGCCAATGATTCCGTTTTCGGTATCTCTGTATAATTTTCTTATTTTTGGAGAAGAAATATCAGAAGGGCTACTTTCATCGTCGATTTTATAATCTTCCGGTTGACCCATAATTGCAATAACTTCGTCAACTTCTTTTAATCCAACAACGTGTTTTTCTGATTTTTGTTTTTCGGTCAATAATTCCGAAACACGCATTTCGATATCTTTTATGATTTCATCTTGTCCAGATGAATTGGATAAGGATCTCTTTATAGCATCAAAATAACGGGTTAGTTTTTGATAAGCATCTTCATCAATATGGAAGAACATTCCACCTAGGTTTATGTTTACAGTTTTGTTCATGGCTATTATTTTTGTTTTGTGATTAGGTTTACGGCATCAGACAATTCTGTCCAAGTACCATTTAATTCTTTTAAAAATGCCTGTCCTATTTCGGTAAGAGCATAATATTTCCTTGGCGGACCAGATAGTGACTCTTCCCAACGGTAGTTGAGTAAGCCATCATTTTTTAATCGAGTAAGCAACGGATAAACAGTTCCCTCTACCACCAGTAATTTTGCATTTTTCAAGGTGTCCAATATTTCCGAAGTATATGCCTCTTTGTCTTTTAATACAGATAAGATACAAAATTCGAGAACACCTTTTCGCATTTGTGCTTTCGTGTTTTCAATGTTCATGATTCTTTTATTTATTTATAAAACTTACAATAGAGGTTGGTTTTAGTTGGGATTCAATCAGTATAGTAATATCTTATGCAAATATATATCTAAAAAATAGTATTATGTATTACATAGTATATTAAATAACTAAAAATTAACATTTTGGTTTCAAAAAAAAATAATTTAATTTATAATATTTTTATAATAAATGGATTGCGATAGTTTTTACTAAAATGCACTCTAGTTAATTTCTAAACCTAATTTTTTTATTATTTTTACGGAAACTAAACCATTTGCAATGAAGATTTCGGTATCCAATCTTAATAAATTCGTATTCTTTAAATTGCCATCAGCCTTTATATGTGGTGTGCGAGTGAAACAATTTGATGAGAACCAATGTACGGTAACGGTTAAGCACCGCTGGATTAACCAAAACCCATTTAAATCTATGTATTGGGCAGTGCAAGGTATGGCAGCTGAACTGGCAACGGGAGCTTTAGTTATGCATCAAATTCAGAAAAGCGGCTACAACATATCGATGTTAGTAGCGAATAATAAAGGAAGTTTTAGCAAGAAAGCAACCGGAATAATAACTTTTGTTTGCAATGACGGGGCTTTAGTAGCAAACGCCACGAATGCAGCTATTGCATGCGGCGATGGTCAACTTTTTTGGATGAAATCAATTGGTACAAACGAAAACGGAGAAATAGTATCCGAAATGGATTTTGAATGGAGCATTAGGGTGAAACCTAAAAAAGGATAGGTTTCAGAAACATGTTGAAAACAAAAAAAGCTTCGTATTTTAAACGAAGCTTTTTTTAAATATAAGGTAAAAGTGAATTAATAATTATTTAAAAGCCTAGAAGCTACCCTTAAGTTTATTTTTAAAATCTAATCTAGAACAATTCCTTTACAAAATTAAATAAATGCTATTTAGGTCAGTCTTAAAATTATATTAAATTTTCAATCGAACTGGAAAGCTTTTTTTTTTGATTTTCATAAAAAAAGTCAAATAATTTTGCTTTTAGGAGGTGACAATTTGACAAATTGAAAGATTTGGCAGTACTTTTGTAATCATTAGTCAAGATTAAAAATGAAGATTAAAAATTTTTTTACAAATACTATAAGAATGACAACAGAAAAAACGCTTAAGGACGAAATTGTAGATCAATCCTCAATTGAAAACAAAGAAAATGATTCCGATGTATTGGAGGCAACTATCGAAGAGCGAGTAGAGGAAATAACAAGGGAAGAGCAATTATCACAAGATTTAGCCTCTGAAAAAGATAAGTTTTTGCGTTTATTTGCTGAATTTGAAAATTTCAAACGAAGAACAGCCAAAGAGCGGATTGAATTATTCAAAACCGCAAATCAAGATGTATTACTGGCTTTACTTCCAGTTTTAGACGATTTTGACAGAGCATTAACCGAAATCAAAAAAACTGATGACAATATTTTAATTCAAGGGGTTGAGCTTATTCAAGAAAAGCTAAAAAACACTCTTGTTTCAAAAGGTTTAGAGGAAGTGGAAATAAAAGCTGGAGATATTTTCAACGCTGATTTTGCAGAAGCAATAACTCAAATCTCTGCCCCCAAGTTGAAAGGAAAAATTGTTGATGTAATAGAAAAAGGATATAAATTAGGGGACAAAATTATTCGTTTTCCAAAAGTTGTAATAGGGCAATAATTGCGTAAATAATTGCGCTGTAATAAGCGTTTTCAAGAAAAAAAATATAAATGAAAAAAGATTTTTACGATATACTGGGCATTACTAAAAATGCCGATGCTGCTGAAATAAAAAAAGCATATAGAAAAAAAGCCCTCGAATTCCATCCTGACAAAAACCCAGGCAATACAGCTGCCGAAGAAAAATTTAAGTTAGCTGCCGAAGCCTACGAAGTTTTAAGTGACCCTAACAAAAAAGCCAAATACGATCAATACGGTCATCAAGCTTTTGATGGTTCAGGAGGTTATGGCGGAGGTCATCATGGCGGCATGAATATGGATGATATATTCAGTCAATTTGGAGATATTTTCGGAAGCGCTTTTGGAGGTGGTGGCGGTTTCAATGGAGGTGGTGGCGGTTCCCGTAGAGTGAAAGGAAGTAATCTTCGCATCAAAGTAAAGCTAACGCTAGAAGAAATTGCCAATGGTGTTGAGAAAAAAGTAAAAGTAAAACGAAAAGTTCAAGCGCCAGGCGTATCCTATAAAACGTGTTCTACATGTAATGGTCAAGGGCAAGTAATGCGCGTAACCAATACCATTTTGGGACGCATGCAATCAGCATCAACCTGTCCTACTTGTGGGGGTTCAGGCCAAATATTAGACAAAAAACCAGCTGAAGCTGATTCTCAAGGAATGATTTTGGAAGATGAAACTGTTTCTGTAAAAATTCCTGCGGGCGTGGTTGACGGGATGCAACTTAAAGTTTCCAACAAAGGAAATGATGCACCAGGAAATAGCGTGCCAGGAGATTTAATAGTGGCTATCGAGGAAATAGAGCATGAGTTTTTGAAACGTGAAGGCGAAAATTTACATTATGATTTATATATCAGTTTTGCCGAAGCGGTTCTTGGAATATCAAAAGATATTGAAGCGGTAAATGGAAAAGTGAGAATCAAACTTGAAGAAGGCATACAGTCCGGAAAAATCCTAAGACTCAAAGGAAAAGGGATTCCAAGCATCAACGGATACGGCACTGGAGACTTGCTAGTTCATGTGAATGTTTGGACGCCAAAAACGCTTAACAAAGATCAAAAGCATTTTTTCGAACAAAATTTAACAGATGAAAATTTTATTCCAAATCCAGAAAAGGGCGACAAATCCTTTTTTGAGAAAGTAAAAGACATGTTTTCCTAATCTTAAATGATTAAAAAAGTTCCCATCCTTGTTTAAAAAAGGGATGGGATTTTTTATTTTAATTAACAGCTTACTATCACGTTTTAACTATTTTTACCAAATATAAAAAATTAGCATGGGTACTCTACTCGAAGTGAAAAATGTAGTCAAAAAATACGGTGATTATGTTGCCCTTAATGAAGTTTCCCTTTCGATTCCCAAAGGAAGTATCTACGGACTTTTAGGTCCAAATGGAGCTGGCAAAACATCGCTAATCAGGATCATCAATCAGATAACTATGCCCGATAGCGGAGAAATTATTTTTGATGGGGAGAAACTGAGTCCAAAACATATTCAATATATAGGCTATTTACCTGAAGAACGTGGTTTGTATAAAACCATGAAGGTGGGAGAGCAATGCTTGTATTTGGCACAAATGAAAGGACTCTCTAAAGCTGAAGCCAAAAAACAATTAGAATATTGGTTCGAAAGATTAGAAATTCAAGGATGGTGGAACAAGAAAATCCAAGAACTATCCAAAGGAATGGCTCAGAAAGTGCAATTTGTGGTTTGCGTTTTACACAAACCTAAATTACTGATTTTTGACGAGCCTTTTTCGGGATTTGACCCCGTTAATGCCAATATAATTAAAGAAGAAATTCTGGAATTGAGAAAACAAGGTTCTACCATAATTTTCTCCACGCACCGAATGGAAAGCGTAGAAGAATTGTGTGACCATATTGCCTTAATTCACAAATCAAACAAACTAATTGAAGGAAGATTAGACGACGTTAAACGTAAATTCAGAACCAATAGTTTTGAAGTAGGTATTTTATCTGACAATATTGAAGGTTTGATGTATGATATCACTCAGAAATTTAAGGTGGGACAAACTAATTTTAAGTCGCTTAACAATGAATTAAAATTAGAAATCCAATTAGGGAACGCAACTCCAAACGAATTACTTAATATTCTTACCCAACGAGGGCAAGTAACCCATTTCGTTGAAAAGATTCCAAGTGTAACCGATATTTTTATTCAAACCGTTAGCGAAAAGTAATTATTCAATGACTCCTAAAATTAGACCCTTTTAAATGAGTATTATATCACTAATAATAAAAAGAGAATTTATCGCCAAAGTGCGCAACAAATCATTTATTGTAATGACTTTTTTAAGCCCATTACTTTTTGTAGGAATAGCAGCTTTTGTTGGGTATTTGAGTTCCATGAAAGCGGATACAAAACGGCTTGCAATCCATGACGAGACGGGTTTGTTTATTAATGAGTTCAAAGCGCTAAACACCAAAAATTCTGAATACATTTACCATGATTTGTCAGCCATTGATATAAAATTCTTGAGAGACAGCATCACAAACGAAAGTTACGAAGGACTACTTTACATACCAAAAGTGAGTAATCCTAAAGATTTAGAAAGCAAAATCCAATTCATATCAAACGAAAGTCCTAGTATTTCTTTTATCGAAAATATCCAAGGGGTTATCGAAAAAAAACTTACTAAGGAAAATTTCGAAAAAGCAAAATTGGACACCTTGTCCATAAAAAATGCCGAAGCCAACGTAAATATTAGCCTCGCTAAAGCTTCAGGCGAAGAAAGTGTAAAAGGGCTCAACGAAATCAAAATTGCTATTGGCGGAGCATTTGGGTATCTTATTATGATGTTTATCATCATTTACGGCAATATGGTCATGCGCAGCGTCATCGAAGAAAAAACAAACCGCATTGTCGAAATTATAATTTCCTCGGTAAAACCCTTTCAGTTAATGATGGGAAAAATCGTTGGAACAGCATTGGCCGGATTGCTACAATTCCTCATTTGGACACTTATTGGATTGACATTAATGTTTGCCGCCTCCACGTTTTTTGGCATCGATGCTAGTCCAGTAGCAAAAATTCCACCCGCCATGATACATTCTGCCCAACAAGAATTTGCCGGAACGGCGCAAATATATATTAAGGAATTATGGGCATTACCCATAGCAACAATACTAATTAGTTTTGTGATTTATTTTATAGGAGGCTACTTTTTGTATAGTTCGTTTTACGCTTCCATTGGAGCCGCAGTTGATAGCGAAACCGACTCTCAACAGTTTCTTTTACCTATAATTATGCCCTTGATATTAGCAGTTTATATTGGTTTTTTTACCGTAATTAATGACCCGCACGGAACGATAGCCATTGTATTTTCTATGATTCCACTTACCTCACCCATTGTGATGCTGATGCGGATTCCGTTCGGCGTACCTTGGTGGCAGTTAATTATTTCCATCACCTTGCTTTTCACAACCTTCTTTTTTGTAGTTTGGTTTGCCGCAAAAATTTACCGTGTTGGGATATTGATGTACGGCAAAAAACCAACTTGGAAAGAATTATATAAATGGTTACAATATTAAAATACTTTTGATTTTTTTATTTGCTTCAAAGCAAAACAACTAATAGCCAAAAGGGTTGGGTTTGATAATAGTAATGCTTTTTACTGAATCACTAAACAATGAAACTAAAAAAAATAAACGAAAATCTGAAACAAGCACTTATAGAAAGTGGTTTAACAGAAGCAAATGAGCTACAAGAAGAAACATTTTCTACTTTAAAAAGCGGTGCCGATTGTATTATTATTGCGCCAAAAGGCTTTGGTAAATCGACGACCATCGTCTTGAATGTTATTCAACAATTGAAAGAAGAAGGTGAGGAATCTCCTCGCGCTTTGATTATTGTGGAAGACAAAACCAAGGTTTTGGAAATGGAGGAACTTTTCGAAAAATACGGAAAATATACTGATTTACGAGTGTATGGCGTTCATGATAAAGGGGATATGGAATATGATAAAAATTATATTTCCACAGGAGTTGACGTTTTGATTGGCACACCAAATAAACTAGGTGAAATGTTTACTACGGCTGGATATAATGTCAATCGTTTGAAAATGTTTATTCTTGACGATGCCGATCCAATCTTGAAACTGCGTCATGAAACCAAAATTATGCGCATTTCGAATAGTATTAACAAAACCCAACGTATTATTTTTTCGGAAGTGTTCACAGAAAGGATTGAAATACTTGCCGAAAAAATGCTTGTTGAACCGTTTGAATTCGATTTTGAAGAAAAAGAATCGGCGGAAGAGAGCGAAGAAGCGGAAGAAACAGAAGAATAATTTTAAATAATAAAAATAGCATGGGATTAATGAAAGTGTTTTCTGGGAGTCAAATTTTAGCTTTGGCTTTGCAGGAAAAAATAGAAGAAAAAGGAGTGAATACCATTGTTAAAAATAATATCCAATCCGCACAAATGGCAGGTTTTGGTACTTTTGGACAAGCGGTTGAAGTTTTTATTCAGGAAACTGATTTTGCCAAAGCGAATCCAGTGATTGAGGAATTCAGAATGAGTATTTAAACTTTAAATAATAGAATAGTTGCACTCAAATGCTATATCTATTTTTAACCATAAAATAAAGTGCATGAGCTATAAAATGCTGGTTTTAGATATGGATGACACCTTGTTGACCGACAACCATGAAATTTCAGAAGAGAATAAAGAAATGCTTTTTAAGGCACAGAAAATGGGGGTTTATGTTGTTTTAGCATCTGGAAGACCAACATTAGCCATGATTGAGTTTGCTAAAGAATTACAATGTGATGTCAATAATTCCTATATGATTTCTTTTAACGGTGCCGTGGTTACGGATTTAAAAGAGAATCAAGTTATTTTCGAACAATTGTTGTCAAAAGATCAGATTCACGCGTTATATGATTTTAGTTTGAAAAGTAAAACCCATATTATTACGTATATTGATGGGAAGATTGTAAGTGAAACCCATTCCGAATACATCGATGTGGAGAGGAATATCACGGGATTAGAGCATAACAAGGTTTTGAGTTTTAAGGACGAGGTGACTTCCTCGGCGGTGAAATGTATTTTATTGGAAGAGCCAAACTATCTCAAAGAAATAGAAAAAGACTTGAAGGCTGCTATGCCCCATCTTAGCATCAGTATGTCAAAACCTTTTTTTTTAGAAGTCGCGCAAAATGGTATTGACAAAGCGGCGAGTATAAAATTTTTGGCAAAAAAACTGAACATCCATCAAAGTGAAATCATCGCTGTTGGAAATGCAGGAAACGATTTAACAATGGTTCAATATGCCGGATTAGGCGTTTGGGTTGATAATGTTACTCCAGAATTAAGACATTTAGCCGATATAATTGTGGCTTCAAACAATAATCACGGAGTGGCAGAGGTGGTTAGGCGATTTATTTTGAATTAAATTTCCATTACAACTCCCCTCAATTTAAATAAACTATATTTGATTTTTTTCAATACCATTTATATAATGAAATTCAGGGTTTTCTTATTTCTTGTTTTTTTATTTTCCTCCAATGTTTCCTTTTCTCAAGACGAAAGATTTCAATTACCATTAGCTCTACAAAAGGCTTATTTTGAGATTAATGTTGGTTCGATTGATTATAATTTCAATAAATCACAATTTGAGTCTTTGGATGATTATACCTATCAGTCGGTTGAAGTTCCACACACTGCCGTTAGATTAGTGTTATTCGGGTATCAATTCAATCCCTATTTTTCGGCCCAAATTAGTTATATGCGTCCCGTATATTGGGTTAATTATAAATATACCAATAGTAATTATACGCAAAAATCTTCCGTTTGGATGAACATTGCAGGTCTTAGTGTAAAAGCTCAATTACCGGTTGTTAAAAACATCACGCTATTTGGAGAATTTGGTTTAGGAATTATTACGAGACTCGGCGGCGTGAGTTATAGAGGAGCAGTAATTGTAAAAGAGGCTAATTACAATAGCTATCTTTTAGGGGGTGGATTTAAATATAACCTAAATCCTAAAATAGACCTTCTTTTAAGTTCTGTTTATTCCCCAAAAAAAATGGCTGTTCGCCAACCTGCAATTTCTTTTGTTTCAGCTGGATTTTCCTATAATTTGCATCGATTGCCTGAAGAAAAAATTAAAGATTTAAAAACAGGAGCAATCATACATCCAAAACATTTATTTCAAGTGGGATATTCGAGTCTTGTTTTTGGATATGGAATAAACAATTCTTTTTCTAAAATACCCTTATTTTGGGGTGGAAATTCAGAAGTGAATCACGGATTTTCTATGGATTACCAGCAAAATGTTTTTCGTACCGCAAAATATTTTTCACTAGACTGGGGGGTTGGCGCTTCCTTTTTAAAGAGTAATATAAACAAAGAAAGTTTTTACACAATCTCGGCCTATCCTGTTTTTAGATTTGATTTTTTGCATACAAGACCATTTGATGCTTATGCGTACTATTCAATTGCGGGACCTAGTTTTATTTCTAAGACAATAATTGACGATATTGATTGTGGTAAAAAGTTTACCTTTCAAGACAACATGGGTTTTGGTTTACTTATAGGAGATCACCGTAATTATAATCTTGAATTTAAAATTGGTCATTATTCAAATGGTAATTTATTTACACAAAATGCAGGTGTTAAAATACCCTTTTCTCTTAATGTAGGGTATGCCTTTTAGCTTTTGATAAATAAGAATTGCCCAATTCTTTAATTAGCCTATATTTGCACTTTTTAATTTTTAAATGGTTTGAACTAATCTTCTAACCTTCTAGCCTCAAAGATGATTACAGTTAACGATATTTCCGTTCAATTTGGCGGAACCACTTTATTTAGCGACGTTTCTTTTGCCATAAACGAAAATGACAAAATTGCTCTTATGGGTAAAAACGGAGCAGGAAAATCAACCCTTCTTAAAATTATTGCAGGGCAAAGCAAGCCTTTTACTGGTAATGTTTCTGCACCAAAAGAGGCTGTAATAGCCTATTTGCCCCAACATTTATTAACCACCGATGGGGCAACAGTCGTGGAGGAAACGGCAAAAGCATTTGGTGAAATCTTCAATATGAAGTCAGAGATCGACAAAATCAATGAGCAATTGACCATTCGCACCGATTATGAAAGTGATGTTTATATGAAATTGATTGAAAGAGTTTCTGATTTGAGTGAGGAATTCTATGCCATAGAAGAAGTAAATTATGAGGCCGAAATAGAGAAAATTCTACTTGGTTTGGGTTTTGTTCGAGAAGATTTCAAACGACAAACTTCTGAATTTTCTGGAGGTTGGAGAATGCGAATTGAATTAGCTAAAATCCTTTTGCAAAAACCGGACTTGATTTTGCTGGATGAACCCACAAACCATATGGATATTGAAAGCATACAATGGCTAGAAGATTTCTTGATTAATTCAGCCAAAGCCGTTGTAGTAATTTCTCACGACAGGGCATTTGTAGATAACATTACCAATCGCACCATCGAGGTGACTATGGGACGCATTTATGATTACAAAGCCAAATATTCCCATTATTTGGAATTGAGGAAAGACCGTCGTTTGCATCAGCAAAAAGCATACGATGAGCAACAACGCATGATTGCTGATAATAGGACTTTTATTGACCGTTTTAAAGGGACATTTTCTAAAACAGATGCCGTTCAATCCCGTGTTAAGATGTTGGAGAAACTGGTTATTGTCCAGGTTGACGAGGTTGACACATCGGCTTTGAAATTAAAATTTCCACCTGCAGTTCGCTCGGGTCAATATCCCGTGATTGTAAAAGACTTATCTAAATCATATGGCAATCACGTTGTTTTCAAGGATGCCAACATTGTAATTGAAAGGGGGCAAAAAGTCGCTTTTGTAGGTAAAAATGGGGAAGGAAAATCGACGATGATCAAAGCGATTATGAAAGAAATTGGGATTGACAGTGGCTCTTTAGAAATTGGACACAATTCTCAAATAGGTTATTTTGCTCAAAATCAAGCGGCTTTATTGGATGAAAACGCGACTATTTTTGAAACTATTGATGATATTGCTGTAGGAGATGTTAGAACTAAAATCAAGGATATTTTAGGGGCTTTTATGTTTCATGGTGATGATGTGACCAAAAAAGTAAAAGTACTTTCGGGAGGAGAGAAAACACGTTTGGCGATGATAAAATTATTGTTGGAACCTGTCAATTTATTGATACTCGATGAGCCTTCAAACCATTTAGATATGAAAACCAAAGACATTATCAAAGATGCCTTGCGAGATTTTGACGGAACATTGATTTTGGTTTCGCACGACAGAGATTTCTTAGATGGGTTAGCTACCAAAGTATTTGAATTTGGAAACAAGAGAGTAAAAGAACATTTTGAAGATATTTCCGGTTTCTTGTCGCACAAAAAAATGGAAAACTTAAGAGAGATTGAGAAGTAAATAGAGCTAATTTAATTCAGATATAAAATAAAAAACAGCAGTAAACTTTTGCTTACTACTGTTTAAAAATTATACTTTTGTTTTTTATTAATCCTGCATCGGTTTTTTAGACCTAGACACTATATTTTATATTACTTTAAAGTAAAACTTGTTTTAGAAACCAATTCATCTTTGTCGAAAACATTAACAAAGTAAGCTCCTTTTGCAAAATCCTTTCCTGGTAAATCTTCGGAAACTTCTACGGTTTTGTTTGCGTATTTCACATTAGTCACGAAACTATACGTTAATGATTTACCTCCGAAATTTTCTGTTTTCTTATCGCCCAAAACATTACTTTTACTGTCAATCACCTGAACATAATAGGTTTTGTCTCCAGATTTTGCTATTTTATTTTCGGCAATAGTAAAGCTTATTTTTAAAACATCTGCTCTACCCGCTCTTTCAGTCACTATTTGTTTTCCAGAGCTTCTCATTTTATAGGCCGAGGTTTTCATATTTAAAACCGTCAACTTTGACCCTAATTCTACTGTTTTTGTTAGCCCCTCATTTTTACCCACTAATACTTCATTGACTTTTTTAGACTCTCCTAATACAACAATAGTACTATCGCGTTGTGTAGTTAAAGACTTATTTTGTTTTTTTAAACCTTCATTTTCGGCTAATAAAACCTTCATGTCGGATCGTAATTTAAGGAATTGTGTTTTGTATTTTGTTACGTCTCCTTTCGAATTTTTAACATCTTCCATTAGACCCACTACTTTATCTCTTTCTTTAATTAACTCTGCAGACATAGAAGTGTTCTCTGCAATAGCTGCGTCGTAGGTAGTTTTCAACTCTTGTAAATCCTTAATTACCCCCTCTTTTTCAGAAACAGTTTTTGTAAGTTCAGTTTGCACCGCTTTTGCATCTGATGTGATTTTAAAAATACAAACTAAACTCCCCACTAATAAAATTGCTAAAATGGCTATAACTACCTTTAGACTTGAACTAGAATTATTCTCTTGATTTTCCATAGATTTTTTTTTGCAATATTAATAATATAATTCCACCTAATAACGTATTCTCAACAATTATATTATATTTGAACATTATATTTTTTTATGGAAAAGCTGATTTTATTTACCATTAATGACCTTGCGAAAATTACAAACCACAGAAGTGGGGAAATAAAATTTGGAGAAAAAATGTTAACTGTACCAAAACAAACAGACCCTATTTCATTTTTAAAGAAATGTGATGCAAAATATGTTTTATTTGGAATACCAGAAGATATTGGCGTCAGAGCTAATTTTGGCCGACCAGGCGCTGCTTCAGCATGGGATAGTGCTATTAAAAGTATTGCCAATATACAACACAATCGATTTTGCAAAGGAAGCCAACTCCTAGTTTTAGGACAATTGGACGTTTGTGAAGAAATGAAAGAAGTAAAAAATTTGGATTTTAACGATGTAATCGATCGGAAAAAACTGAGCCAACTGGTCGAAATAATTGACAAGGAGGTTTCTCACATCATTTTTAACATTATAAAATCCGGCAAAACTCCAATAATTATAGGTGGTGGGCACAATAATGCTTACGGAAATATTAAAGGTACCGCTCTTGCCAAGGGTAAACCTATTAATGCTATAAACTTTGATGCACATTCTGATTTTAGAATTTTAGAAGGACGACATAGCGGTAATGGTTTTTCTTATGTATATGAAGAAGGGTTTTTAAAAAAGTATTTCATTTTTGGGCTGCACGAAAATCATACTTCCAAAAGCGTGTTGGATATCATTAAAAAGACCGAAGACCGAGTGCGATACAATACCTACGACAGTATTAAAATCAGAAAAGAAAAAGACTTCAATAATGAGCTTGTTCAAGCGATGGAATTTATTCAAAATGATGATTTCGGCATTGAAATAGATCTTGATGCAATTCCGGGCATTGCTAGCAGCGCCATGACCTTGAGTGGTTTCTCTATTGAAGAATTGAGACAGTTTATTTCTTTTTTTGGCAAAAATAAAAAATCAGCTTATTTACATATTTGCGAAGGGGCTCCAGACTTAGGGGAAGAAAAAAACAGTCATTTAATCGGAAAACTTATTGGCTATTTAGTCACCGATTTTATAAAATCCAATAACGAAAAGGATCTTAATTGATTTTTTGTTTTATGGATTTATATATCATATAGGAGAATTCCCATGGAACTAAATTAACAAATCCACAAATATACCTATCTTTGCGTTGCTATCCATGAACTTATTACTGGATATTTAATAGAAAAATATGTTATTCGAAGATTTATCACTTTCAAAAAGTATACAAAAAGCCGTTTTTGAAGAAGGCTATACGAACCCTACTCCTATACAAGAACAATCAATTCCGCTAGTATTATCTGGAAGGGATTTAATAGGTTGCGCACAAACTGGAACTGGAAAAACAGCAGCATTTGCTATTCCAATCATACATCAATTACATCGAATTGTAGGTTCATCTAAAAAAACCAAAGAAATTAGAGCGTTAATCGTGACTCCAACTCGAGAATTAGCAGTTCAAATTGGTCAAAGTTTTGATACTTATGCAAAATATACCAACCTTACTCAACTAACTATATTTGGCGGGGTATCACAAGTGCCACAAGTGGATTCTTTGCGAAAAGGAGTAGATATCCTAGTTGCAACGCCAGGGCGTTTACTTGATTTACACAAACAAGGTTTTATTGATTTTGACCATTTACATACTTTAGTACTCGATGAAGCCGATCAAATGTTGGATATGGGTTTCATAAATGACGTCAAAAAAATAGTAAAGCTTACCCCTAAAAATAGACAAACCTTATTGTTTTCAGCTACTATGCCAATTGCTATTCGGGAATTGGCAGAAATATTTTTAAAAGATCCGGCAAAAGTAGAAGTTTCCCCTATTTCATCTACGGCTGAAAACGTGGAGCAACGTGTCTATTTTGTAGAGAAAACAGAAAAAAGAAATTTGTTGTACCATTTAATTAAGAATGAAAATTTATCTGATGTTTTGGTTTTTTCCAGAACCAAACATGGTGCTGATAATGTGGTAAAAGCATTGCGAAAAAACAACATTGCAGCAGAAGCGATTCACGGAGACAAATCACAAAATGCAAGACAACGCGTTTTAGATGCTTTTAAAAAGAAAGAGGTTGGCGTACTTATAGCCACCGACATCGCAGCTCGTGGAATCGATATCGACCAATTGCCGTTTGTAATCAATTTTGATTTACCCAATATTCCAGAAACATACGTTCACCGAATAGGCCGAACAGGAAGGGCCGGAAATGAAGGAATCGCTATTTCTTTTTGTAGTAAAGACGAACATCAATATTGGAAAGACATTCAAAAACTAATAAAAGTGGATGTAAAAACCATAAATGACCATCCATATCCTTGGCATTCCGGAAGTCCAGAATCGGCTACAATTTCTCCGGAAAAGAATTCAAACCGAAGCGCGGGGGGACATAAATCTAGGAAATCAGAGGCTTCAAAACAAAACAAAAAACGCTGGTATTAACTGCTTTACTTATAATTTTATATTTTAAATGCCTTTTAGTTTGTACTAAAAGGTATTTTTTTTTAATATAACTTACCTATTATCAGTTAATTAAAAGTTAATTATTTGTTACTAGGTTTTTAAATAAAATATTTTTTTTTAAATTTAGGTGAATTAATTATAAACAAATTAAACATCTAAAATTATGGAAACATTAGTTAAAAGAGACGGCTTGTTCCCGTCATTAGTAAGTAGACCTCTTAATAATTTTTTTGATGATTTTATCACAAAAGATTTATTTGATTGGTCTGATAGAAATTTCGCGACTTTGGGAAGTAACTTACCTTCGGTGAATTTAAAAGAAACCGATAAAAAGTTAGAAGTACAACTAGCAGCTCCGGGGATGAAAAGGGATGACTTTAAAGTAGAAATTGATAATAATATATTAATGATTTCATCCGAGAAAGAAGAAGAAAATGAGGAAATAAGAAAAAAAGATAACTACGTTAGAAGAGAATTTAATTACCAATCTTTTTGTAGAACTTTCAGTTTACCTGAGACAGTAGATGAAAACAAAATTGAAGCAATTTATAAAGATGGTATTCTTCATGTTGAAATCGATAAAAAACCAGGAAGCGTGAAAAAAACATTAAAAACTATTCCAATTAAATAATTTGCGTTATTTTATTTATAAAAAAACACTTTGAATTCTAATTAATTCAAAGTGTTTTTTTTTTGATATTTAAGATTTTTAGGGATTTAATGTTCTTTCTGTTGAAAAAATTATATTTATCTTTTTTCTAAAAAGTTACATTAATTGAATCTAGTATTAAATAAGATTCAAAAAATTAAAAATCAGTATTGTACGTTTTATTTATCAAATAAAAATCGGCAAGTACTATCGCCGCC
Organism: Flavobacteriaceae bacterium; assembly: GCA_947446635.1. Taxonomy (GTDB): domain Bacteria; phylum Bacteroidota; class Bacteroidia; order Flavobacteriales; family Flavobacteriaceae; genus Flavobacterium. Next base: position 57,246 of record CANFHF010000001.1, on the reverse strand, counting down.
ATGGCCTCAACAATAGGAACTGCTCTAGGAACAACGCAAGGATCATGGCGTCCTTTCCCTGTCATTTCGGTAATATTCCCTTTATTGTCTAACGATTCTTGCTTTTGCATTATTGTTGCCACAGGCTTGAAAGCTACTCGGAAATAAATATCCATTCCGTTGCTAATCCCACCTTGAATTCCACCAGAAAGGTTCGTTTTTGTTGTTCCGTCAGGATTATATAAATCGTTGTGTTCACTTCCTTTCATTTCTGTTCCACAAAAACCGCTTCCAAATTCAAATCCTTTTACGGCGTTTATAGAAAGCATCGCTTTTCCAAGTTCAGCATGTAATTTATCAAAAACAGGCTCGCCTAAACCAATTGGAACATTTTGAATCACACAACTCACAGTTCCTCCAACTGTATCACCTTGTTTTCGAATGTCACGAATATACTCTTCCATAATAATGGCAGATGCTTCATCTGGACAACGAACGGGATTGCTTTCGGTTTTTGAAAAATCCAACTCTTGGTAGGGTTTATCCATTAAAACAGGTCCAACAGATGAAACATAGGCATTTACGGAGATAGAAGGCACTATTTGTTTAGCAATAGCTCCTGCTACTACCCTACTGGCAGTTTCACGAGCTGAACTTCGGCCACCACCACGATAGTCACGAAGCCCATATTTTTTATCATAAACATAATCGGCATGACTAGGTCGGTAATTATCTTTTATATGGGTATAATCATCTGATTTTTGATTTGTGTTTGGAATAATAAAACCAATAGGCATTCCAGTTGTCTTTCCTTCAAAAATTCCAGATAAAAATTGCACATCATCGGGTTCTTTTCGCTGAGTAACAATTGCGGATTGACCTGGTTTTCTTCGAGACATTTCAAATTGAATGGCCTCAAAATCTAATGTAATTCCAGAAGGACAGCCATCAATTATACCACCTAAGGCTTCTCCGTGGGATTCTCCAAAAGTTGTAATTCTAAATAGTGTTCCGTAGCTATTTCCTGCCATTGTGATGAATTTTGAACAAAAGTACTATTTTAGTTTAAAGTTTAAAAGGTTAAGCTCATATTTCAAGATAAAGTTTTGGCAATTATAAAATAATCCTAAATAATTAAGGAAGTAAATCTCTATAAAAATTAGGATAATCAAAAAACATCTTTTAATTATTTTATACTTTTTTGATTTGATATTAGTTATATATTTGTAAAAATCTAATATCTTATTTATGAAAAAAATTATTTTATTGGCTATTATGTTAATTGGATTAACATTTGGTGCCCAAGCTCAAGACATTTCTAAAAATGCATTAGGATTGCGTTTGGCTATCAATGACGATAATGCAAGTGAAGTTAGCTATCAAAGAGGATTGTCCGACATTAATCGTATGGAATTGGATTTAGGTTGGGGAAGTGATGCTTTTAAACTCTCCGGAATTTACCAATGGGTTTGGAATATTGATAGCAATCTTAATTGGTATGCCGGAGGCGGGGGTGGTTTTGGTAGTTGGAACAATCCCGACAAAACAAACGGGACATTTATTTTTGCTACAGGTGATGTAGGAATTGAATATAATTTTGATATTCCATTGCAATTATCCCTTGATATTAGACCTGGACTTGGTGTTTTGGGAGACTACAAGTACACAAATAATAATTTATCAAATATTGCTTTAGGAATTCGATATAGATTCTAATTTTTATTTGATTACAAAAAAAATCCTTCTATATCTATTTTGCTAGGTTCAGGATTTCATTTTTAGTAATCATTATATTTTTATCGGTTTCAACAACGCTTTCAATCTCTATTTTATAGACTATTGATTCTTTTCTACCATATTCATAACAATAAAATTGGAATTTGAATATCACTCGTGCTAATTTTATTTTTCATTAGTTGAAACGCAGAAAAATTAAAACAGAGTAAACAGTAAAGTAAAATGAGGTTTTATGAATATTTATTTATTGCTTTTTCATACAAATCTTCATACAAAGGCAAAATATTTTTGATGTCAAATCGTTTTGCAATGGACAAAGCATCCTTTTTGAATTTTAGCAAAACATCATCCTTCTTTAATATTTTTAGGGCATTCTCCGTCATTTCATCAATTTCACCTACATCACTTAAATATCCTGAAATTCCATTTAGATTCACTTCAGGTAAACCTCCCGAATTACTCGAAATCACAGGAACTCCCCAAGCCATAGCTTCTAAAGCGGCTAGACCAAAACTTTCGGTTTTGGAAGGCAATAAGAATAAATCAGTATAACTTAATATTTTATTAATTTCATTACTGTTTCCAAAGAAAATTACTTTGTCTTGTATTCCCAATTCTTGGCATAAATATTCTGCTTTTTCTTTTTCAGGGCCATCACCCACCATCATTAATTTGGATGGAATTTGCTGTTGAATTTTATTAAATATTTTAATCACGTCAGGAATTCTTTTTACCTTTCTAAAATTGCTGATATGAGTGATAATACGCTCCTTTTGGTTTGCCATAACAGAACGGTTACACGGAATATTGATGTCTTTACTATTTTTATCCAATTCAATAAAATTTGGAATAACCTGAATTTCATTTTTTATATTAAATAGTTTTAGTGTTTCGTCCTTCAAACTTTGGGAAACCGAAGTGACAAAGTCAGACTTATTTATGCTGAATGTTACTGCTGGTTTATAAAAAGGGTGACTGCCTACCAAAGTTATATCGGTTCCGTGAAGGGTAGTTATCATTGGGATATTTATCCCTTCATCTTTGAGCATTTGCTTCGCCATATATCCTGCGTAAGCGTGTGGAATAGCATAATGAACATGTAACAATTCTATTTTATAGAGCTTCACCATATCGACTAGTTTACTTGACAAAGCCAATTCATAGGGCTGGTAATGAAATAGTGGGTATTCTGGCACGTTAACCTCGTGGTAATGAACATTTGGATTCAGCAATGCCAAACGCACAGGCTGACTATACGTAATAAAGTGTATTTCGTGTCCACGTCTTGCTAATTCAAGTCCGAGTTCTGTAGCGACAACACCGCTTCCGCCAAAAGTTGGATAACAAACAATTGCTATTTTCATATGTGTATTTTGATGTAACAAATTTAGGTTAATTAGTATCCTCAACTATAACAGGAGGAGTGCTTTAAAACTATATTTGATTTTATGTTACCAATCCGAGTAAAGTCAATTCTACATTTAGAAAAAACGACTATGCCAACTGTCCATTGCGGGAACTTCCCAGGATTCATTGTATTCTTCAATGGTATTAACCAAATTATTGAAAACAATGGTATTTTCGGTAACTGCTTTTTCTTTGGCCATTTTTTTGAAATCAATCAAGGTTTTGTGCGCAATGTGTTCCCCGTTTTTGAACGTAACATTCATTTTGTCTAACAAATCGACTTTGTATTTTTGTTCCAATTTTTGGATAAATTGCACCGAAGCATCAATAGAACAACCCGTTGCGGCTTGAACTTCCTGATTTACCGCAAGGATAATAAATCGATTGTATTTTAATTGATAAGATGATTCAAGACCTACACTGTGCGCTTCCCAATTTTCAAGAAAGGATTGCAAAGCCGTTTCAATTTCAGTGAATTCTTCATCCGAAAATTTTCGGTTGGATTGGTAAATCCAAATTTTGGATTCTTCGGGTAAATTTTCAAAAGGAATGTACATCTTATTATTTTTTTACTATTTTAGTATTATGCTTAAAAAACAGTTACAAAACTAAAACCTATTTGATTACCATCATAATAAGGTATAAAAGCTGATTTTTTATTTGTCTTGCCTTTTGAAGCTAATAATTTATTTACGGTAGGATACAACCAATAAGCAGCTTTCGTACTTAATATACCTATTCCAGCTCCAGTCACAACATCTGTTAGCCAATGGCGATTGTTAATCATTCTAAGAGCTCCAGTTCCTGTGGCTACAAAGTAACCAGAAATACCATACCAAATTGATACATCTTTATATTCTTGAAATAAAAATTCTGCTCCCATAAAGGCCGTTGCTGTATGTCCTGATGGAAAAGAATCAAAGCTAGAATGATCAGGTCTTTCTACTTTTGAAATTCTTTTTAAGCTATTTACAGTCACACCCATAATTAGATATGAAGTTGCAAGAATAATTGTTTTATCTATACAGTTATTTTTTCCTTTAATTCCCATAGCACTCAAAGCATATACAGATCCGGCAGGTAGGTATTGAGAATAATCATCAATGGTGAATTTTCTATCTATGTTTTCTGTAACAACTTGGCTAATATGTGAATTATATGATTTTATTTGGTCATTTCCGATTCCTAATATTCCATATCCAATTAAAACGGAAGGGATTATTAATTGTTTACTTCTAAAATATATATGCTTATTGTCTTTTGGGCATAAACTATCATTTGCAATTATTTTATCATTAGTTTGTGCAAATGATAAAAAACATCTTAGTGTTAGTAAGATAAAAATAATTTTTTTATACCTCATGATAGCAATTAAAAAAATAAAAATCTATAAGTCCTGAGCGTTAGCGATGAGTTCCGCGATATCCATCACTTTTACATCCCCTTCTTTTTCTTTATTTTTTATACCGTCAGTCATCATAGTATTACAAAATGGACAACCCGCAGCGATAATATCTGGAGCAATTTCCAATGCCTCTTCAGTTCTTTCAATGTTTATTTCTTTATTTCCAGGTTCGGCATCTTTAAACATTTGAGCACCTCCAGCACCACAACATAGTCCATTTATTTTAGAACGTTTCATTTCGACCAATTCGGCATCCAATTTTTGAATTAAATCTCGAGGGGCTTCATAAACATTGTTAGCTCTGCCTAAGTAACACGGATCATGAAAAGTAATTCGCTTTCCTTTAAATTGACCGCCTTCAATGGTTAATCTTCCATCGTCAAGCAAGGATTTTAGGAATTCGGTGTGATGAACAACTTCATATTCACCGCCCAATTCAGGATATTCATTTTTCAAGGTATTAAAACAATGTGGACAGGCAGTAACTATTTTTTTGGTTTCATAAGCGTTCAAAACCTCAATATTCATCATCGCTTGCATTTGAAACAAAAACTCGTTTCCGGCACGTTTAGCTGGATCTCCTGTACAACTTTCTTCTGTTCCAAGAACTGCAAAAGAAACTTTTGAACGATTTAAAATTCGTACAAATGCCTTGGTGATTTTTTTTACTCTGTCGTCAAAACTTCCGGCACAACCAACCCAAAATAAAACTTCCGGTTGCTCGCCTTTAGCCAGCATTTCGGCCATTGTGGGCACTATTAAATTTTCTGACATGATTTTTTATTGCTATGGATAAACATTTTAGACGTATACTGTATTTAGTTTTCGTTTTTCCAATTCAATCGGTCTTGCTGATTGTATTGCCATGGCGCACCATTATTTTCTATATTAGTCATCATTGTATTGAGTGCCATTGGTGCGGCACTTTGTTCCATTACCAGATAGCGACGCATGTCTATAATAATGGAAAGCGGACTGATGTTAACTGGACATTCCTCGACGCAAGCATTACAAGAAGTGCATGCCCATAATTCTTCAGGGGTGATGTAATCGTTTAACAATGCTTTATTATCTGGAATAAAAACACCATTATTGGCATCAATATTTCTTCCCACTTCTTCGATACGATCTCTGGTATCCATCATGATTTTACGTGGAGATAATTTTTTGCCTGTGATATTAGCAGGACACGCTGAAGTACATCGACCACATTCAGTGCAGGTATAAGCATTTAATAATTGAATCCAGTTTAAATCATGAATATCGCTTGCTCCAAATTTACTTGGAGGAGTATTTTCAGTTACGGGTGCTGCAGTATAGGGATCAGCGTTTGGATCCATCATAATTTTCACCTCATTGGTAACTGATTCCAAATTATCAAATTGCCCTTTTGATTTTAAATCAGCAAAAAAAGTGTTAGGAAAAGCCAATAGAATGTGTAGATGTTTTGAAAAATACAAATAATTCATAAAAATCAAAATTCCAATAATGTGTAACCACCAAAATATTTCCGAAAGAATCATCACCATTTCATTCGAATAGGAATTAAACAGAGGCTCGATGAATTGACTGACAGGAAAATATCCCGCTTTTATAAAATGGGAATAGCCTCCAGGAATGTTTTGTAAATGGAAATCAGAAGCGTTCATCAACAAAAATAATGTCATCAATACTACTTCAAAGTACAAAATATAATTCGCATCTTTTCGAGGTGAACCATTCAAATCTATGCTGGCAAACCGTTTGAGTTTTATAATATTTCTCCTTGTCCAAAAAGCAAACACAGCTAGTAAAACCAACACTGCCAATATTTCAAAAGAAGCAATGAGTATATCATACGTAATTCCTAAAAATGAAAAAACTCTATGGGTACCAAATAACCCATCAATAATGATTTCTAATAACTCTATATTAATGATTATAAATCCTACATAGACAATAATATGAAGAACCCCAGTAATAGGTCTTCGGATCATTTTGGATTGCCCAAGAGCAATCAATGCCATATTTTTCCATCTGGATTTAGGATTGTCTTTTCGATTTATGGCAGTGCCGAGATTTATATTCCGAATGATTTTTTTAATATTGGAATAAAAATAACCTAATCCTAAAAGAAGTACAATAGCAAATAATATGTTATACAGATAACTCATCATGACTATTTTTTAACTTTTGAGACAGAATCCTTTATAGGGGAAACATAGGGTTTATTTTTCTTTCCAAAAAGGGAAACATTTATGTATCTAGTCGGATAACGTCTCACATCTTGCAATAACAATTCGAGTTCTTTTGTAGTTTTTCCTAAATTATTATACAAAACTTCGTCATTCAGCATTTTACCCATAGTGCCTTTTCCTCCTTGAAGATTAGCCATTATATCATCAACATCGGCTAATGTTTTTTGTAAAATTTTAGCAGTTTTTCCTAAATCGGCCTTATTCAATGAATCTGAAATCTTGGAAAAATCATTTGACACCTTATTGAAGTTGGAGACTACTCCTTTAATTTGAACTTTATTATCGTCCAAAATGGTATTTAAACTTGATGATGCTTTGTGAAATTCTATAATAGATTTACTTAATTCAGATAAACTGATTTTTAAATTTTCTTGTCCTTTTTTGTCTAATACATTATTTAAACCCGATATTAAGTTATCGGCGTTAAGCATTAACTTTTCTATTTTGGATTGGAGAGGCTCTAATTTTTCACCTAGAGAGGCAGTTAGTCCTAATTTAGTAACCCCTTGTAGTTTCTGACCATCAACAGCCAACGTTTTATCACTAAAATTAGGATAAATTGCAATTTGTTTACCAGCTATAAAACCAGGCTCGTAAATTGAGGCTACGCTAGATTTAGAAATAGGAAAGTCCGTATTTAATTGTAATTCTACCAGTAATTTTCCTGTATTTTCGTCTAAAGTGATGCTACTAACTTTACCAATATTTAGTCCATTCAAAGTTACTGGGGCTGAAGAAGCTAATCCCTCTACATTGTCATACTCTACATAGAATGTTTTATAATCCGTAAAAAGGTCTTTTCCTTTAAGAAAACTATACCCCCAAATAAATAGCAAAATAGTAAAAATGACCAATAATGCTGTTTTAATTTCTCGTGTTAATTTCAAAATTCAAATGTTTGTACAAATTTAATATAAAATAATCAAACTTATCATTAATACTACTTAAGGGCGTCTTGAACACTAATGCTTTTTCCGTCTTTAAAGGCAATTAAATAAGCGGATTTGTACCCTTTTGATTTTGCCTCCTGCAATAATTTTTTTCCTTCTTCATAATTGGAAGTTTCACCATACATATATTTGTATAGATTCTTTGTTTGGGAACTTGAGATATTTTTCAATCCTTTAAAATTTTTAGAATCCAATTCTACTTTGTTGCTACTTGCTGAAAGCTGCACCTTAAAAATGACTCCATCCGCCATAACCTGATTTACTGCTGATTTTTTGGTCACAGGCACATCCATCAATTGTTGTTTTACGGAAGTGGTAGTGTCCTTTAAGGGTTTTTCAATTATTTTTCTAGAGGGTTTGTCATAATCACTATCTAAATTTCCATTACCAAAGTATTCTTTTTTGTAACTAATAATAGCATTGGCTATAGCATTAGCTATATCGTCCTGACCTTCTTCAGAATCTAGAATATTACCTTCTATTGGATTCGATATAAATCCAGTTTCTATTAATATTCTTGGCATATAGGCTTTATGGAGTACCATATAAGGAGCTTGTTTTACCCCTCCTTGTCTAATTTTTTTACCCAAGGCAGCAAATTCTTCCTCTACCTTGCTTGCCATCGAAATACTGTTATCCAAATATTCTTCCTGCATCAAGGTCATTCCTATCATCGTTTCAGGAGAATTGGGATCAAAACCTTCATATTTTTGTTTGTAGTCTTTTTCTAAAGTTATAACCGAGTTCTCTTTTTTAGCAGCTTCAAGGTTTGAAGCGACTTTAGTCATCCCCATAACATAAGTTTCTGTTCCGTCTGCTACAGTATTTTTATTGGCATTACAGTGAATAGAAACGAAAATATTGGCGTCAGCACGATTCGCAATATTAGCTCTTTCAATTAAATCTATAAAAACATCTGTTTTTCGAGTATAAATAACATCCATTTTAGGATTATCTTCTAGTATTTTACCCACCTTAAGTACAATGGCTAAGGCAATATTCTTTTCGACATGACCATTGTAAACTGCACCAAAATCATGTGCCCCATGACCCGCATCTAAAGTTACTTTAAAAGCATTGGATTGGCCAAAACTAAAGGAGAAAACTACTAACAACAGTGGGAGGAATATTAGTTTGGTTTTACTAATGATATACATAAATCTTAAAGTTAATTATAATTAAATTACTACAGTTATAAATTTATTAATTGATTATTTTTGACAAAAATTTATATGTAAGTTTGACACTTGAAAATACAACCCATAATTTTACAAAAATAGCATTTAAACCTTTGCATACAAACTTATTTAATATCGTTTTATTATCAATTTTCCTAACAATAGGATCTTGTAATTTATATTCTCAAGATATAATTAGAAAACAAGCAACTATACCTTCTAAAAACCAAACAAATAACACTAAAAACAGTATTGATACTTCCGAAAAATCCATTTTTAATATAAAAAAAAAATCAGACACTATTAAAATTGATAGTATCAAAACCAAAAAGACATTTCTTGAGGGTAAGGTAAAATATAAGGCTGAAAATTACGCCAAAATTGAGCAAAATAAAAAACGCATTACCTTATATGATAAAGCCGAATTGTATTATCAGGATGTAGAACTAAAGTCGGGAATTATTGTAATGGATTACGATAAAAACGAAGTGTATGCGGGTAGAATTAAGGATTCTACTGGAAGTTATACACAATATCCGAGTTTTAAACAAGGAGCAAATGTAATAGAACCCGATTCCATTCGGTTTAATTTCAAAACAAAAAAAGCATTAATTTGGAATTCAAGGACAGATCAAGGTGAATTTAAAGTAAAGGCAGCCATCACAAAAAAGGAAAATGATTCAGTTTATTTCTTGAAAGGCGCTCGCTTTACTACTTCCAAAAATATAGATCATCCAGAATATTACTTTCGAACCAGCAAAGTGAAATTTATCCCCGGCAAGAAAGTAATAACCGGCCTGACTAATATGGTTATTGCCGACGTCCCTACTCCTCTAGCATTGCCTTTTGCTTTTTTTCCAATGAGTAAAGAAACCAGTATTTCAGGGGTAATTCTACCCAGTTACAATGATTCTAATAATCGAGGTTTTTCATTACAAAACGGAGGGTATTATTTTGCACTTGATGACCATTATGATTTGACTGTTTCCGGTGATTATTATACCAATGGGAGCTATGGAATGCGTTTTGAATCATCCTATGCAAAAAGATATCGCTATAGAGGTAATTTAAATTTTAGATTTGAAAATTTGATTAATAGTGAAAGAGGCTATCCTGATTATTCAAAACAAAACATTTACAATATTCAATGGTCGCATTCCAAAGATTCTAAATCAAACCCTAATTCAAGTTTTTCTGCTTCGGTAAATCTTGGAAGCAGTAAGTATTTTAAACAATCTATAAATCAAGCTAATATTGGTTCTAATCTAAATAATACTTTAAGCTCTTCGGTTTCCTATTCCAAAACATTTAACTCGGTACCTCAAGTCAGAATGTCTTTGACTGCGACACATTCTCAAAACACCCAAACCGAGGAAATTAATATGACATTACCCACTCTTCAGGCAAGTGTAGACCGGATTTATCCTTTTGTTGGAAAAGATGGAATTAAAAAAGGATTTTTCAAAAATATAAATTTACAATATAATTTAAATGCCAGAAATAGTTTTACCACCAAAGATTCATTATTCTTTAAACCGGAAATGTTTAAAGATGCTAAAATTGGCATGGAGCATACTATTCCGTTGAGTACGAATTTTAAATTGTTCAAGTATTTCAGTGCCTCGACTTCTGCAAATTATAAGGAAGTTTGGTATTTAAAAACCATCTCAAGAAATTATGATGTGGTCCAAGGCAAAGTTGTTGATGATATCGTAAATGGTTTTGACGCTTACAGAACCTATTCCTTTTCCTCCAGTATAGGAACCACAATTTATGGAACATTTAATTTTGGTGAAAACAAAAAAATTAAATCCATTAGACACGTAATGCGACCGTCTATTTCTTATGGATATTCACCAAGTTTTGACAAGTACTACGACACTTACGCCTCTGATGCTAGCGGCACAATGACAAAAGAATATTCTCGTTTTGAAAACGGAATTTTTGGAGCGCCTGGAAAGAGTAATTCGAACACACTTGGATTTGATTTAAGCAACACTTTTGAAGCAAAAGTGACTGACAAGGATAGCACTAAGACCGAAGCTAAAAAAATCATGCTTCTTAACAACTTAAACCTTTCCACAAGTTATGACATTGATGCTGACGGAATTACTTCTCTAAAGTGGTCGCCAGTAAGAGTAAGTGGGGGAACACAGTTTTTCAACAATAAAATGAATATGAATTTCGGAACCACCTTAGACCCTTATGCTATCGATAATTCCGGCAAACGAATTAATATTTTTAATATTGATAATGGTGGCAGTTTATTTAGAATGACAAGTGCTAATATGACTTTGAACTATTCTCTTTCAAGCAAAAAGGATGAGGGAAATAAGAAAGACAAAAACAATCAAGGAAAAAGAAATGGTGGACGAGAAGATGACTTGTTCGGAACGAATACTGAATTAAGCGATCGCAGAAAAAGCCAATTTGATGGAAGTGAAGATGAAGGTGAAGGTGAAGACAAGATTTCAGAGTTTTTTAGCTCCAAATTACCATGGGATATGACATTTGCCTATTCACTAACTTATGGAAATAACAATAGAGAAAAACAAATTGTTGGAAATTCTCTAATGATTTCAGCCAATGCCGATTTAACCCCTAAATGGAAAACGGGAATTTCTACAGGGTATGATTTTGTACAAAAAGGCGTTACCTTCACACAACTTCGTTTTGAAAGAGATTTATTAAGCTGGAGAATGGATTTTAATTGGATGCCATTTGGAAACAATGCCAACTGGAGCTTTTTCATCGGGATAAAATCGGGTGTATTGAGTGATATAAAATGGGATAAACGAAGTACTTCCACTAGATAGTATTTTTATTTAATTGGAATTTAAAGTCATAAAAATCTCAAACATAGTTTTATGAAAAAAATAATTTTTACCGACAATGCTCCAGCACCTATAGGACCTTATAATCAAGCTATCCTAAAAGGAAATACGCTTTATACTTCCGGCCAAATTGCTATACATCCAAAAACGGGTGAATTAATCACCGCCAATATTAAAGATGAAACTCAGCAGGTTATGCAAAATATGAAAGCAGTTTTGGAAGCTGCCGGGATGACGTTTGAAAACGTAGTAAAAACAACCATATTTATTGTAAACATGGATGATTTCGGAACTATCAACACCGTTTATGGATCCTATTTCAACGAAAAAACTGCTCCAGCTCGCGAAACGGTCCAAGTGACTTGTTTACCAAAAAATGTAAATATAGAAATCTCTATGATTGCAGTGCTATAGCACTCAATAATAGTGACGATGCTTCATTTATTCATAGTTTAGTAGGGAAATAAACTTTGACTGATTCATTTTTAGCCCACCATTTTCTGAAAATCACTTTCTGTAATTATAGCGATGTTCAACTTAACCGCTTTCTCTAATTTTGCAGGTCCCATATTAGCTCCTGCAAGGACGAAATCTGTTTTGGCCGAGATCGAACTTCCTACTTTTCCTCCATTATCTTCGATAGCTTTTTTTAAATCATCTCTAGAATACTCTTCGAAAACACCCGAGACAACGAAGGTTTTTCCAGAAAGTTTATTGGTGGCATTCGGATTAACAATTTCAATGGTTTCAAATTGAATCCCATAATTTTTCAAACGACTAATGATAATTCTGTTTGCTTGGTTTTCAAAAAAATCAAGAACGCTTTGCGCAATGCGTTCGCCAATCTCATCTACCAAAACCAAATCCTCAAATGAAGCCTTACTTAAAGCATCTATAGATTTATATTGTTTCGCTAATTTTTTAGCCACCGTTTCACCAACAAATCGAATTCCAAGAGCATATAAAACGCGTTCAAAAGGAACTTTTTTTGAATTATCAACCCCTCGCACCAAATTTTCCGCCGATTTTTCCGCCATTCTTTCCAATGGTAGAATTTGCTCCATGGTCAACTCATATAAATCGGCATAATTGTGAACCAATCCATTATTGAATAATAAAGCCACCGTTTCTCCTCCAAGCCCTTCTATATCCATTGCTTTTCGAGAAATATAATGCTGAATTCGGCCTATAATTTGCGGTGGACAACCGTAGAAATTCGGACAATAATGATTGGCTTCGCCTTCGCTACGAACTAATTGGGTATTGCATTCTGGACAGTGGATGATGTATTTTACGGGTTCGGAATTAACGATTCTTCTACTTAAATCCACAGCAATAATTTTCGGTATAATTTCCCCTCCCTTTTCCACAAAAACAGTGTCGCCAATGCGAATATCCAATTTTTCGATTTGATCCGCATTATGCAAAGAAGCTCGTTTAACGATGGTTCCAGCTAACTGTACCGGTTCTAAATTGGCGACTGGAGTTATAGCTCCCGTTCTTCCCACTTGATAAGAAATTGAATTTAATCGCGTAGCAACTTGTTCCGATTTGAATTTATAGGCAATTGCCCAACGCGGCGATTTTGCCGTAAAACCCAATTCATCTTGAAGTTCAAACTTATTTACTTTTACAACTACTCCGTCTGTTTCGTAAGGTAAATGATGCCTGTGAACATCCCAATAATCGATAAAATCAAAAACCTCCTCTAAATTACGAGCTAGTTTAGCTTCTTTTGGAACTTTGAACCCCCAGTTTCTAGCGGTTTGCAAGCCTTCAAACTGAGAATTAAAAGGCAATTTATTACCAATAAGAAAGTAAAGCAAACAATCTAATGGGCGTTTGGCAACCTCAGCACTATTTTGTAATTTTAAACTTCCAGAAGCTGTATTTCTCGGATTTGAATAAGGCAATTCACCAATTTCTATTAAACCCTGATTCATTTTTTCGAAGCCTGCAAAAGGCAAAATAATTTCACCGCGAACGTCAAATTTGTCTGGAAAATCTCCTTTCAACTTTAAAGGAATTGATTTTATAGTTTTGATATTATTGGTAATATCATCACCTTGAACCCCATCGCCACGAGTAACGGCACGTTTTAATTTGCCATTTTCGTAGGTGATCGAAATGGATGCGCCATCATATTTGAGTTCGCAAGTATATTCTAAAGGAACATCGCCTAGCACTTTTTGAACCCGCTTTTCCCAGTCGATTAACTCCTCTTTCGAATAGGAATTATCAAGGGAATACATTCTGTACTCGTGCTTTACCGTTTCGAAGTTTTTGGTAATTGTTCCTCCCACACGTTGCGTTGGAGAGTTTTCATCGAAATATTCTGGATGCGTATTTTCTAACTCTTGAAGTTGTTTGAGTTTTTGGTCGAATTCAAAATCAGAAATGGTTGGTGTGTCCAACACATAATAATTATGATTGTGTTGATTGATTTCTTCACGTAATTTTTGAATTGTATTTTGAATGTCCATTGAAAATAAAATTGGCTATTTTAGTCTTAAAAAAAGCACTAAAATAACCAATTAAATAGAAAAAACAGTATAATTACGATTCAATAATCGAATTTATTTGTTTGTATAATTGACCGTCACTTAAAAAAGAGCCTTGTTGGATCAATCCAAAAATAGAAGCATTTCTTTCTTCGGTAAATACTTTTTTGCCTGTTTTCATTTCGATGGTTTCGGTAAACATATTATCACTCAACCATTGCAAGCCTTCTTTAGTCAGAAAATCAGTTTCAGGAACCAATGATTTCAAGACAATAGATTGAACATAACCATCAAAACACTGAAAAAGGAAAATATGATTTTTTGAAAAATGTTCCAAATATTCGGCTCTACCCAGAACACCTTCCCAAACCAAATCAGAAAAAACGTCTAATTCTTGTTCGGCAACTTCTGGTTTTTCAATTTTAATTTTATCCCATTCAGCCTTATCGATAGCTTGCGTAGCAAGAAAATTAATAAATTCTTGGTGTAATTCTTCGAGTTGTTCTTTAGTTAATCTTGTATACTTCATTGTATTTTCATTGCTAGGCACGAAGCAATCTCATTTATCATTCATTATTTGTTCAAAGTGATGCGATGGTGCTAATTCCTCGCAATGGTATCAAAAAAAAATCCCGATTTTCATCGGGATTCAATTATATTAATTTAGAAATTATGCTTTTTCGGCAACAATTTCGTAAGGTAATTCAATCACAACATCTCTGTGTAATCTGATACTTGCAGCATATTTACCAGTACGTTTTACAATACCACTAGTAATAAACTTTCTTTCGATTGCTTGACCCGATTTAGCCAAGGCTTCAGCAATATCAATATTTGTAATAGAACCAAAAAGTTTTTCACCTCCTGCTTTCGCGAAAATTTTAATTTCCAAAGCTTTTAATGTTTCAGCCAAAGCTTTCGCATCATTTACCACTTTTTCCTCTTTATGAGCTCTTTGTTTTAGGTTTTCAGCCAATACTTTCTTTGCAGAAGGAGTAGCCAAGTGTCCATGACCTTGTGGGATTAAAAAGTTACGACCGTAACCGTTTTTTACTGATACCACATCATCTTTAAAGCCTAAATTTTGTACGTCTTTTTTAAGTATAATTTCCATAATTTCGCTTCTTTATTATTTTAGTAAATCAGCCACATATGGCATTAATGCTAAGTGACGCGCTCTTTTCACAGCTACCGACACTTTTCTTTGGTATTTTAATGAAGTTCCTGTTAAACGACGAGGAAGAATTTTTCCTTGCTCATTAACGAATTTCAATAAGAAATCGGCATCTTTATAATCAATATACTTGATACCTGATTTTTTGAAACGACAATACTTTTTAGTTTTGTTTATCTCTATGTTCAAAGGCGTAAGATATCTAATATCTCCGTCTTTCTTTCCTGAAGCTGATTGTTGTAATGTTGCCATAATGATTACGCTTTTGCAGATTTTAATTTGGTTCTTCTTCTTTCAGCCCAAGAAATAGCGTGTTTATCAAGACTTACAGTCAAGAAACGCATAATTCTCTCGTCACGTCTAAATTCGGTTTCAAAAGCAATAAGAACTTCTCCTGCTATTTTGAATTCGAACAAGTGATAAAAACCACTTTTTTTGTTTTGGATTTCGTAGGCCATTTTTTTCAGACCCCAATCTTCTTTCGATACCATTTCGGCTCCTCTAGATGTAAGAAAATCTTCAAATTTGCTTACTGTTTCCTTTACCTGAACTTCAGATAAAACGGGATTTAAAATGAAAACAGTTTCATAATGATTCATAAATATTTATTTATTTGTTAATTTGGCTGCAAATGTAATTATAATTTTCAAATAAACAACTGTTTTTATAATATAACTTCTAGTAATAAAAAACGCTATAAGTATAGGAAATTGTAAAAAATAATTGTATTTTTAATTTTTAATTTTTAATTTTTAATTTTTAATTTTTAATTTTTAATTTTTAATTTTTAATTTTTTTGTAAAATTATGAAACTGAACTGTATTGTAATTGATGATAGCACGCTCCACAGAACCATAGCCTCAAGGTTAACATTTAACCACCCCAACCTAAATTTAATTGGCGATTTTTCGAATGCGATTGAGGCTAAAAGTTTTTTAAATACCCATAATATAGATCTAATCTTTTTAGACATCGAAATGCCGGCAATAACTGGTTTTGATTTTCTAGATGGGTTAAAAACAAATACGCAAGTTGTTTTGATCGCCTCTAAGTCCGAATACGCTATAAAAGCTTTTGACTATCAAGTCACGGATTACATTCAAAAACCAATACAATTAGAACGATTTAATGCTAGTGTAAAAAGAGCAGTAGAATTCCATTTGCTAAATTCTAAAGTTCCCGATGAACTTGGCGAACACATATTTATAAAGAGTAATCTAAAAAAGTTAAAAGTTTATACTTCTAATATAAAATGGATTGAGGCCTTTGGTGATTATGTAAAAGTAGTGACGGAAAACGACAGCAACTTGGTCCTTTCTACCATGAAATCTTTTGAAAAGGACTTATCAAAAGACAAGTTTGTAAGGGTTCATAAATCCTACATCATAAATATAGATAAAGTGGAGCGATTAAATAGTAGGTTCGCAGAAATTGGACCTACAAAAATCCCCCTCAGCAGGCATAAAAAAGAAGCCCTAGTAAGAGCACTAGCAATTAGCTAGTAAAAATCTACATTTACAGCTACTTTTATAGATCTGTATGAAGCGACTGACTCAAAACTATTCAACATTTTCTGGATAGTTTTTTTTGTGCCCTGCAAAGAATTTTTTTGAGGGATTTTTATAAGAATGGTTCTAATGTATTCATTGCGTATTCTCGAAATTGGTGGTTCTTCAGGGCCAAGAATAGGAATACTCAAGTTTTGTTTTATTACTTGATACAACCACATCGAGCCTTCTTTTAGTTTGTCAAAATCCCTATGTTTCAATGTTAGTTTTATGAGCTTGAAATAAGGAGGGTAATTATAGATTTGTCTGTCATATAATTGCTCCTTATACATACTTATATAATCATTTCTAACCACTTGTTGAATAGTATTGTGATCTGGATTATACGTTTGGATAATTACTTTCCCTTGTTTTTGAGAACGACCAGAACGACCAGAAACCTGAGTCATCATTTGGAAACTTCTTTCAAAGGCTCTAAAATCAGGGTGATACAGCATGTTATCCGCATTCATAATCCCCACTAAACTCACATTGTCAAAATCCAAACCCTTTGCAAGCATCTGGGTTCCCACCAAAACATCGATTTCTCGATTTTTAAAACTATCAATGATTTTCTCGAAGCCAAATTTTCCTCGAGTCGTGTCTTGATCCATTCGGCCTATTTTCGTGCTTGGAAATAACTCAACCAATTCTTGCTGAATTTGCTCCGTTCCAAAACCTTTGGTAGTCAAATGAATGCTCGAGCAAGAGTGGCAATTGGTTGGTTTTGCCATCGAATAACCACAATAATGACAACGGAGCTGATTCTTGTGTTTATGATACGTCAAACTCACGTCGCATTGAGGACATTGTGGTACATGTCCACAAGTCATACATTCGATAACAGGCGAAAAACCCCTGCGGTTTTGAAACAAGATAACTTGTTCTCCTAATGACAAAGCGGTGGTAATCTCTGCTATTAAAGTATCACTAAAATGTCCCGACATTTTTTTGCGGAAGTATTTGTCTTTCAAATCCACCAATTCAATTTCGGGCATTCTTACATTTCCATATCTTTCCGAAATTTCAACTAGACCATATTTACCCGATTGGGCATTAAAATAGGTTTCAATACTTGGTGTGGCGGAACCTAATAGCACTTTCGCCTTATGTATATTAGCCAAAACTATACCAGCATCTCGGGCATGATAGCGTGGCGAAGGATCGGCTTGTTTGAATGTTTGTTCATGTTCTTCATCAATAATAACCAACCCCAAGTTGTGAAAAGGTAAAAACAAAGCCGACCTTGCTCCTATGATGATTTGTGCTTTGGGAGATGCGGATAGCACTTGCCTCCAGACTTCCACCCTTTCGTTATTGCTATATTTAGAATGAAAAACAGCTACTTTATTGCCAAAATAATCCCGTAACCTTCCTACCAATTGAGTTGTGAGTGCAATTTCAGGCAGTAGGTATAGAATCTGTTTTCCTGTTGCTATATAATCGGCAATGAGCTTGATATAGATTTCCGTTTTTCCGCTAGAAGTTACGCCGTGCAAAAGACAAACTTCTTTTAAAATAAAGTTATCCTTGATTGCTTCGAAAGCGAAATGTTGCGCTTTGCTTAACTGTAATTGTTCTTTTGTTGTTTTTCCATAAAAATTAACCCGATCCACTTGAATGAAATATTCTTCGAAAATTTCTTTTTCGATTAGCGCTTTTATAATTGCCGCAGAAGAATTAGCTACTTCAATTAGCTTTTTCACGGTAATTGGCTTTTTCTCCGAAGCGCTTAATTGAAAATAACTCAAGACAATTTCTTTTTGCTTTTGAGCGTTTTTCAGGATTTCCAATAATGCACCCAAACTTTCATTGGATTCATATTTAGAATGTAATTTTACATATCGAACGAGTTTTGGCGTATAGATTTCCTGTATTTCTTCTTGGAGAACCAGAATGTTTTTATCAACCAATTTTTGAATAACGGGAAGTGTATTTTTCTTGTTTAAAATATTCATAATATCCTTCACCATCAAGGAACTTTGCTGTTGAAGCGCCTCATATACCAAGAACTCTTCATCTGACAATGAACTTTCATCTACAAAAATGTCTGTTTTTTTG
Source organism: Flavobacteriaceae bacterium (assembly GCA_947446635.1). Lineage (GTDB taxonomy): Bacteria > Bacteroidota > Bacteroidia > Flavobacteriales > Flavobacteriaceae > Flavobacterium. The sequence goes on along the minus strand of CANFHF010000001.1, from coordinate 38,236 downwards.
GAAATCATGGTTTCGCTTTCTAGCAAAAGTGCCGAAGGCATCGCCCCACGGTATACATCACCAATAGCACACATATAATACGACGCAATCCAAAGCCAATTAGTAATTTGGATTTCGGTAACTATAGGTGTCTCGTCTAAGATTTGGTGAATTTCTTTAGCTTCGTATAAAGCGGGTTTGTTTTGATGGATTTCAATAACCAGTGCCGTATAGATTTTACTTTTACCAAAAGGCACTGCCACCCGCATTCCTTTTCTGATATAGTTGTACTCGGTTTCAGAAACGCTATAGGTAAAGGTTTTGGCAAGAGAGAGCGGTAAAATAACTTCGATGAAATGCATTTAAGATTATGAATTTAACTCTTCGATACCTTTATAATTTGATTTTGAATGTTTCTTTTTTAATTTATGTATAACGGCATTCAACTCAAAACCAAGGAGTAAAATCATGCAGTTAATCCAAATGTAAAACATCATAATCAATAAGGTACCTATGGAGCCGTATAATTCGTTATACTTGGAAAATCGGAGAACCCAAATACCAAAAACATAAGAGTCCAAAATAATTAATATAGTTGTAAAGACAGAAGCTATTGAAATGAATGGACCTCCTATAAAATGTTTGGTGCCAAATCTAAAAAGTATGGATGTGGTGACTAAAATCATCAAAATCACAAAAGCATAGCGTCCCAAAATAATGAGAGAAACGGTACCACTTAATACATCCTGTATATTTGTTTTTTGAAGAAACACTTCAAAAACTACGATTGTGGCAACGGTAACCAATAACAAAAGTGACAAAACTAGCGAGATTCCTAAAGCTACTACATATTGATGTAGGAAACCCCGCTTAATCAATACATGTTTAGAGGATTCAAAACCTCCCAAAATTCCATTCAAGCCATTTGCCATAAGGAAAATAGATAATATAAAACCCGTAGATAATAATCCGGAATGGCTATTGTTAAGAATGTCGTTCACGATGTTAGCGATGGCGTCATAGGTATTAGGCGGCACTCCTTCTTTTACAAACTGAAGAAAATCAGCTTGAAAACCCTCAATAGGAATGTAAGGAATAAGATTTAGTATAAACAGCGCAAAGGGAAACAAGGCCATAAAAAAACTAAATGCAATGGCGCTAGCATGATAGGTCACCGCACTTTCGGCAATTCCTAGTATGTATAATTCTAATAAATCATAAAAAGACAATCCTTGTAGCCAGGGTAGTTTTATCCTTTTTAGCGGACGAGCTAAATTTCGCAGTATTGGGATTCGTTCTATCCTTTGTTCCATTTCCTTGCTCATAGTTTTTTTGGTATCAAAAAGCCTTCAAACTCAAATCCATATTGTAAATAGAATGGGTCAATGCTCCTGATGAAATGTAATTGACACCACATTCAGCATACTTTCGAATGGTGTTTTCGTTGATATTTCCAGAGGATTCAGTTTGGCATGTATCGCCAATTAGTGCTACCGCTTTTCGGGTATCATCAAAATCGAGGTTGTCAATCAAAATCCTATAAACACCTTGGTTTTCTAGAATCTCCTTTACCTCTTCGAGATTTCTAGCCTCTACAATGATTTTCAAATCTAGATTTTTTTGTTTTAAATATGCTTTGGTTTTGGCTATAGCTAAAGAAATGCCCCCTGCAAAATCATTGTGATTGTCTTTGAGCATAATCATATCATACAAAGCAAAACGATGATTTTCACCTCCACCAATTTTTACGGCCCATTTTTCGCAAGCTCTAAATCCAGGCGTGGTTTTTCGGGTATCGAGAATTCGGGTATTGGTTCCTTCGAGTAAATTGACGTATTTCTTTGTTTTGGTGGCAATGGCGCTCATTCGTTGCATGGAATTCAGCACCAAGCGTTCCGCTTTCAAAATAGATTGCGAACTTCCGAAAACAGTAAAAACAACATCACCTTGCTTTACAAGTTTTCCGTCAGTTATGAAAATTTCTGTTTGCAAGGCTGGATCAACATATTCTAAAATCATTTTAGCGAAAGCCACACCTGCAATAATACCATCTTCCTTGACCAACAATTTGGCTCGTCCTATTGCCGAAACTGGAATACAAGCCAAAGAACTGTGATCACCCTCGCCCACATCCTCGCGAATGCCGTTTTGTATAATGAGTTGTAATTCGTTTTCGAATTGTGTTTGGCTTATCATTTTATGGTGTCATTTTCAAAATGCTAAAGTAAGGCTTATTTTGTGTATTTGAAAATTTTCAAAAATGGCAATTCTGGAACTGATGTTATTTATTGAAACATTTAAAAATAAATCTAGTGACAATATTTCAATACTCAGATTAAATCGTTTATAAATTAAAATAGTCTTAGTTCACTTATCGACCCATTTGACAAAACTAATAAAACGGAGACAAACCTCGCTTCTTAAATATATTAAACAAGTTATTAAGTCAAAAATAAAGATAAAATAAAACGTTTTTTTGATACAAAAAAGAACAATTTTTCCTAAATTTACTATAAGTGCTTCAAGAATCAAATACACCTATTATTTTATTCAGTTGACTAAAAGGTCTCTTGACTAATTAATTTATATACTACCCCAAATAAAAACCAAGAGGTGTCAATACACCTTTAGTGAAATAAACATAATCGTTACAACACTTTGAGGAATTAGACGAATTTAAAAAAAAATACTATGTGGTGGCATTATCTATTAGTTTTTGTAGGGGCGTTTTTATTTGATGTCGTCCCTTTCCCATTTCCTCCTGCTTTTACCATCATGGTTTTTTTGCAGATTGTTTTTGGGTTGAATATTTGGGTGGTTATTACTATTGGAGTTGCCGGTTCCATTTTAGGCAGATATATTCTAACCTTATATATACCATTTATTGCTGGAAAAATTTTCAATCCAGCAAAGAACGAAGATGTACAATATTTGGGTGGAGTAATGAAAAAAAATGGATGGAAAAGTCAAATGGTAATCATTGCTTACTCTTTGTTACCGCTTCCGACCACCCCCTTATTTGTAGCTTCAGGGATGGCAAAAATAAAACCTCTTTTTATAATCCCAGCCTTCTTCGTAGGGAAATTTATTAGCGACACCATTCTAGTGCATTTAGGAAAATTTGGCACTGAAAATGCCGAAAACATGCTTCTTGGAGCCATATCCTGGGAATCTATATCTAGTTTAGGGTTAGGATTACTCCTAATTAGTGCACTTTTATTTATTGACTGGCGTTCCTTAATTCAAAAGAAAAAATTCAATCTAAACTTCAAAATATGGAAATAGAAACTCTCTTCTTTCCTTATTGAGTTTAAATTTCATACCCTAATTTTATTATAAAACAATATGGAAAACTCAAACCACATTCTGTTTTTTGACCAAGTCAGCATCTCGGATATTGCCAAAGTAGGCGGTAAAAATGCTTCACTTGGCGAAATGTACTGCCAATTAAATCCAATAGGCATTAAAATCCCCAATGGTTTTGCGGTCACAGCCGAAGGGTATCGACTATTTCGCAAAGAAAACAATCTCGAAAAACCATTGGAAGAGTTATTACTTTCCTTGGACACAAAAGAATATTCCAATCTTTCCTCTATTGGAGAAAAAGCCAGGAATCTTATTTTATCGGCTACTATTCCCGAAGAAATCAATGTCGATATTCGAGCCGCTTACCAAGTACTTTGCAAACAATGCAATATAAACTATCTCGACGTTGCCGTTCGCAGTAGCGCCACTTCCGAAGATTTGCCCTCGGCGAGTTTTGCTGGAAGAATGGAATCCTTCCTGAACATTAGCGGAGAAAAACAATTGCTCGATGCCGTTCTACGCTGTTATGCTTCCTTGTTTACAGATCGCGCCATCAAATACCGCCACGATATGGGTTTTGTAAATATGGATATCGCCATATCAGTTGGCGTACAACAAATGGTACGCAGCGACAAAGCTTCGTCCGGTGTGGCTTTTACCATCGATCCCGATAGCGGATTCAGAAATGTGGTAGTCATCAACGGCACTTTTGGTCTGGGCGAAAACATTGTCCAAGGAAGAATCACTCCCGATGAATGGGTAGTTTTTAAACCCACACTTTTTAATAAAAAACTTAACCCAATATTGAAAAGCCATTGCGGCAAAAAAGAATTCACAATGATTTATGCCGAAAACGCCCTAGGTGTATCGGCAGATAAAACGATTGTGAATAAGGACACTCCATTGGCAGAACAAAATAAATTTTCACTAACGGATAAAGAAGTCATCCAACTGGCGCAGTGGTGCCAAAAAATTGAAAATCATTATAACAAAACAATGGATATCGAATGGGCAAAAGACGGATTGAACGACCAAATCTATATCGTTCAAGCACGTCCAGAAACTATTCACGGAAAAGCACGAAAACAAATCGTGGAACTCTATTCCCTAAAAGAAAAGGGCAATGTATTAGCAAGTGGCACTGCCCTTGGAAACAAAATCACTTCCGGAAAAGCGCGAATCCTGAACAGTCCACAAGAAGGAAATCTTTTGCAGCATGGAGAAATCCTAGTGACCGATGTCACCAATCCCGATTGGGATCCCATTCTTAAAAAAGCGGGAGCCATTATTACCAATAAAGGCGGTAGGACAAGCCATTCGGCCATTGTGGCAAGAGAACTTGGAACAGTTGCCGTAGTGGGCTGTGGCAATGCAACTTCTACCATAAAAAATGGTCAGGAAATCACGATTTCTTGTGCCGAAGGCAAAGAGGGAAATGTATATGAAGGACTTTTGAAATGGGAAATTAAAGAACAGGATTTCAGCAAACTCAATTTGCCGGAAACAGATCCAATGTTTATCCTCGCAGATCCCGAAAGAGCTTTTGACTTGAGTTTTTATCCCAACAAAGGCGTGGGTTTGATGCGAATGGAATTTGCAATTTCCAACACCATTAAAATACATCCAAATGCCCTATGCGAACCCGAAAAAGTAACCGATGAAGCAACAATTTCGAAAATCAAGGAATTGACTAATGGCTATAAAAACGGTACCGATTATTTCGTAGATAAACTTGCCGAAGCCGTTTCAACGGTAGCTGCGGCTTTTTATCCAAAGGACGTTATTGTGCGGATGAGCGATTTCAAGAGCAACGAATATGCCAATCTCATTGGCGGAAAATATTTCGAACCCGAGGAAGAAAATCCTATGATTGGCTTTCGTGGGGCTTCGCGTTATTACAGCGATTTTTATCGAAAAGGTTTTGCATTAGAATGTGAAGCGATGAAAAAAGTGCGAAACGAAATGGGATTGTACAACGTGAAGTTGATGATTCCTTTTTGCAGAACTGTCGAGGAAGGAAAAAAAGTTATTGCAGAAATGGTGAAAAACGGATTGGTCCAAGGAGAAAACCTGTCTGACCGGCAGGCAGACGAATTGGAAATTTATGTAATGGTAGAAATTCCAAGCAACGTTTTATTGGCTGATAAATTCGCCGAAATTTTCGACGGATTTTCCATTGGTTCCAATGATTTGACACAGCTCACCCTTGGTTTAGACCGAGATTCTTCTTTGGTCAGTTTTTTATTCAGTGAGCAAAATCCGGCGGTCAAATCTTTAATCCGAGAAACGATTCACGCTGCCAAACGAAACAACATAAAAGTGGGATTGTGTGGCCAAGCGCCAAGCGACATTCCTGAGTTTACCCAGTTCTTGGTAGAAGAAGGAATTGACAGTATTTCGTTCAATCCTGATGCCATTATAAAAGGAATCGAAAATATTCTGCTTGCCGAAAAGAAAAATACAGTACGGATATAATATAAAACAACACCATTATGGAAGCAACATTCAAAAAAAAAGTGGCTTTGGTTACAGGTGGTTCCTTCGGAATAGGGAGAGCCACTGCCCTAGCCTTCGCAAGAAAAGGCGCTAAAGTCGTTATTGCCGATTGGAAAGAAAATGAGGAAACTATGTATCTAATCAAAAATTTAGGAGGCGATGCCATCTTTGTAAAATGCGATGTATCAAAAAAAGCTGAGGTAAAAGCACTCATCAAAAAAACCATTGACACCTTCGGTCGATTGGATTTTGCTTTTAACAATGCCGGAATAGAAGGAACTTCGGCCACTGTGCAGGAGTGTTCCGAAGAGAATTGGGACAAGACCATTGGCGTCAACCTAAAAGGAATTTGGCTCTGTATGAAATATGAAATTCCCGAAATGCTCAAAACAGGCAAAGGCGCTATTGTCAATTGTGCCTCTGTAGCTGGCCTAGTCGGTTTTCAAGGTTTACCCGCTTATGTGGCTTCCAAACACGGGGTGATAGGTTTAACAAAAACAGCTGCACTAGAATATGCCAAACTCGGAATCCGAGTAAATGTAGTTTGTCCCGGCGTTATCCAAACCCCAATGATTGACCGGCTAACAGGAAAGAAAAAAGAAATTATAGAACAATATATAGACTTGGAACCCTTAGGCCGTTTTGGGGAACCCGAAGAAATAGCCAATGCAGTGGTTTGGCTATGTTTGGATGAAGCTTCGTTCGTAACCGGATTGGCAATGCCAGTGGACGGTGGTTTTGTGGCGCAGTAAAAAACAATATTCTGATATACTTATAGATGAATTGGCATTTATTATCAATTCCCGAAATTGCTGAGTTGCTGAATTCAACTCCCTCAGGCATTGACACAATAATTGCCTCAGAACGCTTGTCAGAATTTGGAAAAAATGAGATTAAGGACACAAAAAAGAAAACCGTTTGGCAAATACTATTGCATCAATTGACCGATTTCATGATTCTAGTCCTAATCGTGGTCGCCGTCATATCTGGATTTTTTGGAGAATTGACAGATGCCTTAATTATTCTTGCTATAATCATCATCAATGCCGCTGTAGGTTTTACCCAAGAATACCGCTCCGAAAAAGCGATGGAAGCCTTAAAAAACATGGTTCCGAGTTGTGCAAGAGTCTTACGGGAAGGTCGTACACTAGAAATCAATGCTTCCGAATTAGTACCTGGAGATGTGGTGTTGCTTGAAGCCGGAAACATTATTCCTGCCGATGTTCGGTTTTTTGAAACCCATCAAATCAAGGTGGACGAATCCGCATTAACTGGCGAATCTCAAAATGTCGAAAAAAATAGTGACACGCTCCTAAAAGGCGATTATTCGCTTGGCGACTTAATCAATATGGGGTTCAAAGGAACCCCTATTACTAATGGACGCGGCAAAGCTTATGTAATGGCAACCGGAATGAATACGGAGTTGGGGCTTATCGCCAAAATGATTCAAACCCAAGAAAAATCTACGCCATTACAAAAGCGATTAACAACCTTTGGCAAGCGATTATCAGTTTTTGTGCTGCTCATTTGTACCGTAATTTTTGTCTTTGGATGGTGGCGTGGCGAGAATGCATTAACGATGTTACTCACTTCTATCTCCCTAGCGGTTGCCGCCATCCCCGAGGCGTTGCCGGCGTTGGTCACCATTGCTTTAGCTTTTGGCGCCAAGCGATTGGCTAAAAATAATGCGCTAATTCGAAAACTTCCCGCCGTTGAAACCCTTGGTTCCGTTACCCATATCTGCACGGACAAAACAGGGACGCTTACCTTGAATAAAATGACGGTACAGGAAATTTATGAAATTCCAATCTTGAATTCAGATTCTCTTTTTTTTCAAAACAGTTCCTTACTCGATGCGATGGCTTTGAATAATGATGTTTCGAAAGACAAAAACGGGAAATGGCTGGGCGATTCCACCGAAGTCGCCTTGGCACAATTTGCTTTCAATAAAAGTAAAGAACGAATTGATTTAGAGCAAACCTTTACAAGAGTTGCCGAATTGCCGTTCGACACTACCCGAAAATGCATGACCACCTTTCACAAAACCGAAAACCGGCCTAGAGGACAGGCTGGAGGAATAATTGCCATTACCAAAGGCGCCGTGGAATTATTATTGGACAAATTAGTCGAAAACCAAAAACCCCTTATTCCAGAATTAGAGTCGAAAGCTAATGAAATGGCAGAAAAAGGATATCGGGTGATAGGCTATGCTGTAAAAGAAATGGATACTTTGCCGGAATTGCAAAATGTTGCTATCATAGAAAATTCATTGACTTTAATAGGTTTTGTAGGGATTATTGACCCCCCAAGAGAAGAAGCAAAACAGGCTGTTGCCGAATGCAAAGAAGCCGGAATTATTCCCGTCATGATTACCGGAGACCATAAACTCACCGCAATTGCCATTGCAAAAAAATTGGGAATAATCACCTCCGAAGCAGATTTAGTATTGAGTGGGTTAGAACTTGATGCATTAACCGAACATGAATTTGATGCTATTGTCGAAAAAGTTCGAGTGTATGCCCGTGTAAATCCGGAGCAAAAATTAAAAATCGTCAATGCTTTACATGATATGGGCAAGATAGTCGCGATGACTGGCGATGGCGTGAACGATGCACCGGCACTCAAGAATGCGGACATTGGTATTGCCATGGGAATCAATGGCGCCGAAGTTTCCAAGGAAGCATCACACCTCATTTTATTGGACGATAATTTTGCCACTATAGTGGTTGCAGTCAAACACGGGCGAAAGGTTTATGATAATATTTTGAAATTTGTCAAGTACATCATGACCGGAAATTCAGGGGAGATTTGGGCTATTTTTCTGGCTCCTTTTTTTATGTTACCCATTCCTCTTTTGGCCATCCACATTCTTTGGATTAATCTTGTCACCGATGGTTTGCCTGGATTGGCGCTTGCTTCAGAACGCTCGGAAAAAAATATTATGAAAAGACCCCCAAGAAATCCGAAAGAGAACATTTTTTCAAACGGAATGGGAAGACATATTTTATGGGTAGGTTTTCTAATGGGAATAACAACCCTTGGAATTCAATTTTGGGCGATGAAGAGTGAAAACAGGCATTGGCAAACGATGGCTTTTACGGTTTTATGTTTCAGCCAAATGGGTCATATAATGGCCATACGTTCCGAAAGGGATTCCCTTTTTAAAATTGGAGTATTTTCAAACAAGCCACTTTTGGGTGCTTTGTTGCTTACCGTTGCACTCCAATTAACACTCATCTATTCTCCGTTTTTCAATACTATTTTTAAAACCCAACCGCTTTCTATCGCTGAATTAGCCATAACCTTCGTTGTTTCAAGTGTTATCTTTTGGGCGGTTGAAATCGAAAAATGGATACTGCGATTAACAACTAAAGAAAATGAGTAGACTAATGCTCCAAATCATCGACTACTTTTTTATGCTGTTTCACAGTGTCCTGATGCTATTTAATGTTTTTGGTTGGATTGTTCCGAGGTGGCGGTTTACCAATTTAATTTCCGTGTCACTTACTCAATTTTATTGGTTTATATTTGGGTTTGGTTCGGCATCGAGTATTCTACTTCGGCAGATACGCATTCGAAAGTACGCAAAATTTTTATGATACAATGATCTAAGCAATTCTTATGTCCATTTTCTGATTCTAAAATAACGGGAGTTCATCTTCCTGAAAATTGGGTTGACACAACAATAGCAATTGAATTATTCATGGCATTTTTTATCAGTCTTTATTATTTCTTGAAGAAATGAGTTTCGAAACGAAAGTAAAAAAAACGGCATACACCTGATAATTAGTATTTTTATACTTAACTTTATAGAGAAGATTCGTTGGTAATTTCCTGTTTTTTTTAGGTACGATTAAGAGTTAATCACATTAAAAAATGAAACCAAATGAAAGGAGCAATACAACTCGGAAAAATTGCGGGAATCGGTCTATTTATTCATTGGACTTTCTCCTTGCTCATTCTATTCATTGTTTACATCAATCACAAAGCAGGTCAAAATGCGACACAAATTTTATGGTCGGTGTTGTTTATTTTATGCATTTTTACAACTGTTATTTTGCATGAATTAGGGCATGCATTGATGGCAAAAAAATACAATATCAAAACCATAGACATTACCCTCTTGCCTATTGGCGGGTTGGCTCGATTAGAAAGGCTTCCTGAAAAACCTTCGGAAGAATTAGTGGTTGCCTTGGCGGGACCCATAGTAAATATTACCTTGGCTCTTATAAGCAGTTTGTTTATTACCCTGCCCAATACTTCGGAGCAAATGCTTTCCCAATTGTCAAATGGGGTCAACTCGAATAATTTCTTGCTAAATTTCTTTTTGGTAAACATCGTATTGGCCATTTTTAATTTAATTCCGGCATTCCCCATGGATGGAGGAAGAGTATTACGAGCCCTTTTATCCTATAAATTAGAAAGACATGTTGCTACGAAAATCGCGGCACGAATTGGCCAAATACTAGCAATAGGCTTTATTTTTCTTGGTTTATTTTCCAATCCATTTTTGATATTTATTGGACTATTCGTATTTATGGGTGCCCAAATTGAGTCGGAATATACCGAGTCAAAACACCTACTTAAGGGCTTTACAGTTCGAGATGTGCTGATGAAACAATATCCAACTATCGATGCTAATGAAACACTGGAAACAGCTGTGAACACTTTACTTGATAGCCCCTACAAGAATTTTTTAGTTACCCAAGAAAACTTGCCCGTAGGGACGCTTAACCGCGATCAAATTATAGAAGCGCTTTCTAAAAAAGAGGAAGAAACGGGGCTGTCTTCCATTATGGATAGCAATTTAATTCTGCTTCAAGCCGACTCCTTTTTGGAAGATATTTTTGAGTTAGTCTACAAAAACAAATCCACTCTAATGCTCGTCATGGAAAACGATAAACTCATCGGCACCTTGGATACCGAAAATCTTTTGGAGTTTATTTTGATAAAAGAGGTTAAATCAAAAAGAGCACATGTTTAATACCGAAACTACACTTTCTACAACAAAATATGTAGCCTTGGTTCATAGTGGTGAGGATTATTTTTCTCGGTTGGAACGGATTATTTTAGACTCTAAATCTGAAATCCACATTCAAACCTATATTTTTGAATATGATGCTATTGGAAAAAGAATTATTGCCGCACTAAAAAGAGCGGCTTTGCGCCATGTCAAAATATACATTTTATTGGATGGTTTTGGCTCGTTTTCATTTCCAAAACAGGTATTGAACAACCTCAAAAAACACGGAATTAATATTCGGTTTTTCTCTCCTTTTTTCTCGGCAAATTCTTTTTATCTTGGCAGAAGATTACATCATAAAGTAATAGTTTGTGATTGCAAAATAGCATTAATTGGAGGAATCAATATTGCCAACAAATACCATGGAACCGAAAATTCAAAGCCATGGCTAGATTATGCCGTTCAATTGAATGATGCAAAAATTGGGGCAGCACTCTCTAAGCTGTGTTGGAACATTTATTACAGGAAAAGAGTCGTGAACAGAAAAAAAATAGCCTCTGTTGTTTATTATAATGAAGCCGTTACTGTAAGTGTTTTTCAAAATGATTGGTTGAAAAGGAAAAAAGAAATCTTAGATGCCTACTTAAAATCCATTGACAATGCGAAAAAAGAAATCGTAATTGTGGGGAGTTATTTTCTTCCCGGCAGAAAATTAATTGCCACCTTGAAGAACGCATCGAGAAACAAGGTGAAAATTAAATTGATTCTTTCTGGAATATCAGATCTTCCCATGGCAAGGCGAGCCAGTTGCTATTTATACTCTAAATTGTTGCGGTATAATATTGAACTATACGAATGGAAGTCATCTATTTTACACGGAAAAGCAGCCATTGTGGACAATACTTGGACAACCATCGGATCTTTTAACCTAAATAATTTGAGTTCGTATGCAAGCATCGAAATGAACGTGGGGATCAACTCAGCCGAATTTTCTAATAATTATCTTTTACACCTTGACCATATTATGGAACAATGCGAAAGAATTACTCCTGAATCTATAGCGCTAAGGGATGGGATTTCTACAAAATTTTTGAATTGGGTTTCATATTGGACTACACGGACAATTGAGATCATCGTCACTTACTTACCACATAAGCGATTCATAAAATTGTATTAGAAATAAAATAATCATGATTTATTTGCAATTTATAAAATAAAATTTTGTAAATTTATTAATGTTCATACTAACATATAATACTGAATTTAAATACCTTAAATAAAGTGAAAGAGAAATTGAAACTTTTAAAATGAAAACAAACCAATCAAAAATAAAAGAAGAATGGATTAAAAAAGATCTAAAAAATAAAATTCAAAAACTGAGTCAAAAAGTAATTTTTATCCCTCGAAAAACTGAATTAAACTTTTAGATTTTAAAAAGGTTCATCGGCTAGTGCTGTTGAAGGAGTCGTGAGTCACTACTCTGTAATTGAATGCTTTTTCAAGCAACTGTGTTTAAAAGGATCTTCGCAGAGCTCCGAACCTTTTAAACCCGTGTTCTTAACTGGAGTGGGGAGTTATTCCCACTCCATTAATGATTTCTAAGATTTATGGACTTTAAACAATACAAAGACGATTTTACCACGGAGGCCGGCAAAAATAGCTTGTCAAATAATAATATCCAACACTGTTTGGAGTATGCCAAAGTATTATTTTTAAACAATGTTCCGGTTATTTACAATCCTTCACATCTTTCTATGGTTTTGGGCTACAAAAAAGTATACATCAAAAAAGCTACAAATCATAGCTCTTATTTTTACAGAGATTTTGAAATCACAAAAAGAAACGGCAATAAAAGACCTATTTCTGAACCGCTTCCTAGTTTGAAGGAAATCCAAATATGGATTCTTAAAAACATTCTTGAAAAAGTACCGGTAAGTATTTTTGCTAAAGCCTATAAACACAAAACCAGTCTTTTGGAAAACCTGAAATTTCATAAAAACCAACCCAAAGTATTCACTCTTGATTTGGAAAACTTCTTCCCATCAATAAAATTGGAATGGGTTGAGAAAGTTTTTATAGAACTGGGTTATTCAAAAATAGTTTCGAAACTACTTGCAAAACTTTGCACTCGAGATAATTCTTTGCCGCAAGGTGCGCCAACAAGCCCCTACCTCTCCAACCTTATTTTTAAAGACGCGGACACTACTATTTCTGATTTTTGTAGGCAACGAAAAATTAGATACACTCGTTATGCCGATGACTTGAGTTTTTCCGGAGACTTTAACGAAAATGAACTGTTCGATAAAGTAACTGAAACTATCGAAAACTTGAATCTAAGCCTCAATAAAAGCAAAACAAAACTGATGACCCCAAACACCCGACAAACCGTAACTGGAATTGTGGTTAATGACAAACCTCAGGTAGTGTTTCATAAACGCAATAAATTGCGCCAAGAGATGTATTACATCAATAAATTTGGCTTTGGAGAACATCGAGTCTATAAAGAAATAAATCATGCCCATTATTTAGAACACCTGTTGGGAAAGATAAATTTTGTATTACAAATAAACCCCATAGACAATGAATTTATAAAATACAAATCATTGTTAATTGACCTGAAAAAGAAACAAAACTTGAAAATAAAAAACCAATTAGCTATACTGGTTTAAGTTGGATTTTTATTATATAAAACTCTTACGAAGCCTTTTTTAAGGCTTTTTATTTACAATAACAATACCTTATAAAAACACTTTACGCCTTTTTTAGGAAGTTAATAATGATTATATTTATGTAGGCGAAATCATAAGTAAAAATCATTTGGCTATTAGACAAAAATATAAAAACTAATTACAAAAATAGAAATTAGAAAAGTAATTTAAAATGGCATTTATAGACTATTATAAAATATTAGGAATAGATAAAAACACAACGGATGCAGAGATAAAAAAAGCATATCGAAAACTAGCTCGAAAATACCATCCTGATTTAAATCCAAACGACAAAGAAGCTGAACAGAAATTCAAAGAAATCAATGAAGCTAACGAAGTATTGAGCCATCCTGAAAATCGTAAAAAATACGACCAATATGGTGCAGATTGGAAACATTCTGAGGAGTTTGAAAAATCGAGGCAGCATCAACAATCTCGAAGCACAAATCAACAAGGGGGTTTTGATGGATTTTCAGGCAGTGGGAATTATTCTGATTTTTTTGAATCTATGTTTGGAGGACGCTCGACAGGAGGACGAAGTCGGACAGCGAGGTCTAAAGGAGGTGATTTCAATGCTGAATTACATCTTGACTTAAAGGATGTTTACACAACCCACAAACGTGAATTGACAATCAATGGTAAAAAAATTAGACTTACCATCCCCGCAGGAGTTGAAAACGGTCAAGTTATAAAAATCAGCGGTATGGGAGGAGAAGGTTTGCATGACGGACCAAAAGGGGATTTATACATCACCTTTACCATTGAAAACCGAACCAAATTCAAGCTAGAAAAACAAAATCTTTATTCCAATGTCGATTTAGACTTGTATAGCTCCATTTTGGGTGGTGAAATTACGGTAGATACTTTTGACGGAAAAGTAAAACTAAAAGTGATGCCGGGAACCCAAAACGGCACAAAAGTAAAACTAAAAGGAAAAGGCTTTCCGATGTATAAAAAAGAAGGTGTTTTTGGCGATTTATATATTACGTACCAAATTGTAATTCCCAAAAATATTAGCGAAAAAGAAAAAGAATTATTTGAAAAACTCGCTAAATTAAAAACAACATAAATATGAAAAATATTACATTATAGTATTAAAAATCAAATGTTTAATTGTATATTTACTTTGTCCGTTCGTTCCGATAATTATCAGTTAAAAATAAATTCCCTTGTTGATGAATAGTATTTTTAAAATAATCGAATTGTTGAAAGCATTCTTGCTTGATATTGGTGAACTTTCCCACTTTGCTAGTCGTATTTTCAAGGAAGTTTTCAAACGCCCCTCAGAATTTAGAGAATTCCTTCGTCAATGTTTTTATATGGGGAACCGCTCTTTACTTTTAGTTTCAGTTACTGGATTCATAATCGGTTTGGTATTCACCTTACAATCCCGCCCTACGTTACAGGAGTTTGGTGCAGTTTCTTGGATGCCATCTATGGTGAGTATTTCGATTATTCGAGAAATAGGACCCATTATTACCGCCTTGATATGTGCTGGACGAATCGGTTCCGGAATTGGAGCTGAATTAGGATCCATGAGAGTGACGGAACAAATCGACGCTATGGAAGTTTCAGGAACAAATCCCTTTAAATATTTAGTGGTTACCCGAGTTTTAGCTACTACGTTTATGCTACCTATTTTGGTTTTTTTTGGGGATGCCATTGCTTTATATGGTTCTTATTTAGTCGAAAACATAAAAGGAAATGTGTCCTTTTTATTGTATTATAATCAGGTTTTTGACGCTTTGGAATTTGGCGACTTAATTCCTGCAACAATCAAGTCTTTCTTTTTTGGTTTCGCCATCGGACTAGTAGGTTGTTTCAAAGGATATAATTGCAAAAAAGGAACAGCTGGTGTAGGACTTGCTGCTAATTCTGCCGTAGTTTTCACCTCAATGCTGCTTTTTATAATTGACTTTATTGCCGTTTTTGTTACTGATATTTTTTACGATTTATAATATATAATCTATCGATGAACAATCAAAAAATTGTCATAGAAATAAAAGAATTACGAAAAAGCTATGGAAACAATCATGTTTTGAATGGTTTTAATATGCGTCTGTTTGAAGGAGAAAATTTGGTTATTATGGGGAAATCAGGTTCTGGAAAATCTGTAATGATAAAATGTTTGATTGGACTAGAAGAATATGATAGTGGGACAATTACAGTAATGGACAAAGATATTAGCACACTCGAACACAAAGTTCTAGATGAACTTCGAACTGAAGTTGGATTTCTTTTTCAAGGCAGCGCCTTATATGATTCAATGACGGTCAGAGAAAATCTAGAATTCCCGTTAAGAAGACATACCAAAAAATTTGGAGTAATAAAAGACACAACACCATTGGTTATGGAGGCACTTGGAAATGTTGGTTTGGCTCATACCATTAACTTGATGCCTGAAGAACTTTCGGGAGGAATGAAGCGAAGAGTTGCTCTGGCAAGAACACTAATACTCCAACCCAGAATTATTCTTTATGATGAACCAACAACAGGATTAGACCCCATAACGGCAAAGGAAATTTTGTTGCTGATGGAATCCATCCAAAAAAAATACAATACCTCATCCATCATCATTACCCATGATGTAGATTGTGCAAGAGCAATTTCAAATCGAATGATTTTATTAGTCGATGGTATCAATTATGCCGAAGGCACTTTTGAAGAATTAACCGCTTCAAAAGATGCTAAAATACAGGCTTTCTTTAAATAAATAAAAAATGGAAAAAACAACCTCACAAAAAATTCGACTTGGTCTCTTTGTAATCATCGGATTATTGATTTTTATCCTTGCCGTATATTTCATTGGCGACAAGCAGAAAATGTTTGGGAAAACAAATCATTTAGAAGCTGTATTCAACAATGTCAACGGGCTACAATTGGGGAATAATGTCCGTTATTCAGGAATAAGTGTTGGGACTGTTCGTGGAATTGAAATGATTAACGACACCGCAATTCGTGTTGACATGATCATAGATAAATCCATTTTTTTTCAAATAAAAAAAGATGCAGTTGCCTCTATAGGTTCCGATGGATTAGTGGGAAACATGATTATTAATATAACTCCAGGGAAAGGCAAGGAGGTTTCTGTTCGACCAGGCGATGAAATTAAGTCTCATAATCGCATTCGAACCGACGAACTATTCAATACCCTTAGTGTAACCAATAAAAATGCAGCTAATCTCACGGCTAATTTACTTAAAATTACAGAAAAAATGATTGATGGAAAGGGGACCATGGGTTCATTGTTAAATGACACAATTATGTCAAAAGATCTAAAAGAAACCTTACGTTATTTGAAATTAACAGGCAAGGGAGCTTCTGAAACAGTACTAAAATTAAACAGACTTATTGAATCTTTAGATAACAAAAACAATGTTCTTGGGGTTATAAAAGACTCAGCTGTGGCCCATAAAATTAAAAATATGGTTACCAATTTGGATCAATCAAGTACTGAAATTGACAAAGCTATCACGAACATTAACGCAACAGTTATAAACATTAAAGATGGAAAAGGCACTATTAATTATCTTTCAAATGACCCCAAATTAGTCCGAAAAATAGACTCAACAATGACCAATATTAACCAAGCTAGTTTTCGTTTGAATGAAAATCTAGAAGCCTTAAAACATAATTTTTTGTTCAGAGGTTATTTTAGAAAATTAGAAAAACAAAAAGTGAAAGCTGTCAAATTAAATCAAAATAAAAAGTAGCTCGATAACATACAACCTTAAATCATCAACAAATGGTTACAGTAGAAAAACATGGGATAATTCTAAGCCCAACCGATAGAGAGTTTGAAAATAACGGTGTGTTAAACCCTGGGATTTATCAAGATGGAGACATCGTGCATATTTTGTACAGAGCGGTAGAGAATGGTAATTTGTCTACCATTGGATATGCAAAAACCGAAGGGCCTTTCAAAATAGTGGAAAGAAATGAACAACCTTTGATCACCCGCGATTTTGACTATGAAAAACATGGTGTGGAAGATGCTCGAATCGTCAAAATTGAAGATACGTATTACATTACCTACACCGCATATGATGGCATAAACGCCATGGGAGCTCTAGCGACTTCAAAAGATTTAATCCATTTTGAAAAACACGGTATTATTACACCTCAAATAAATTATCAAGAATATGAAAGATATATGCTATGCTGTGGCAGTAAACTGAATCCAAAATACCATCATTATTATAGGCTTTTTGACCAGTTAGGGTTGGAAAATGATGAATTTAGATATTTAAGAGACAAGGACTTGACTTTTTTTCCAAGAAAAATAAATGGCAAATTTGCTATGTTACACCGGATTTGGCCTGGAATACAAATTGTCTATTTTGACCATTGGACAGATTTAACCAAATCATTTTGGGAACATTATCTAGAAAACCTAATCGATTACATTGTTCTGGATCCAGAAGGGATTTTTGAAGTCAATTACATTGGTGCTGGAGGACCACCTATTGAAACTAGCGACGGATGGTTGATGATATATCATGGCGTTCAAGAGACGTCTACTGGAGCTATATACCACGCCAAGGCCGCCTTATTGCAATTAGACAAACCCGAAGTTGAAATCTCAAGATTGAATACGCCACTCTTCTCCCCCACCAAACAGTGGGAAATAGAAGGAGAAGTCAATGATGTTGTATTTCCAACTGGGCATGCCTTGTTTGGGGAAGATCTTTATATCTATTATGGTGCAGCTGATAAACATACAGCTGTTGTTAAAATGAACATCAATGAAGTGTTAAATGAATTAAAAATCCAATCCTAAAAATAAATAACATGAAATATGAAAAAGGAATAAAAATGCTGATTGTGAGTTCGTATACACCTCGAGAATGTGGGTTGGCCACCTTTTCGAATGACATTGTTAACTCGATAAAGAAAGTTTTCGGTAACACTCTTCCTATTGAAATTTGTGCGTTGCAAAATAGTAAACAGCAATTTGAATATGGAGATGAGGTGAAATATACTATCACATCTTCATCTATAGAAGATTACACACTAATTGCCGAAAAAATAAATGAAAGAAACGACATCGGCTTAGTTTGTATACAACATGAATTTGGGCTTCATGGGGGAGAATATGGTGATTATTTCCTCGCTTTTCTATTGACACTTAACAAGCCTATAATTACGGTTTTTCACACCGTATTACCACAACCCGATGAAAAAAGGAAAAAAGTGGTTCAGGCAATCGTGGATTTGTCAAATAGGATTGTAGTGCTCACTAATAAATCAAAGGAGATTTTGACTAAAGAATATGATTGCTCGGATTCAAAAATAAACATCATTCCCCATGGAACTCATACCGTTCTTTGGGAACAAAAAAAAGTTTTAAAAAACAAATATCACTATTCTGATAAAATTGTGATGTCCACCTTTGGGTTGATTAGCGAAAATAAAAGCATTGAAACCGTCTTAAATGCCTTACCTGGAGTTATTGCCAAACATCCCGAAGTTGTTTATATGGTTATTGGAAAAACCCATCCTGAAATCATCAAAAGAGAAGGCGAAAAATACCGTAACAAACTTATGAATATCGTCCAAGAACTTCAATTAGAAAAAAATGTAATATTTATAAATGAATATCTAGAATTGAAACAATTACTAGAATATTTAACCTTATCAGAAATTTATTTATTTTCTTCCAAAGACCCTAATCAGGCAGTAAGCGGTACCTTTGCCTATGCTTTAAGCTGCGGTTGCGCTGTTATTTCAACACCTATACCACATGCCATTGAGACCTTTGAAGATGGAAATGGAATATTATTGAAAGAGTTTGACAATCCTGAAGAATTTCAAAAATCCATACTAGAACTTGTTGATAATAAAGAAAAACGAATTAAAATGGGGAAAAATGCTTATTCTTTATCCCATTCAACCATTTGGGAAAATGTTGCAATAAAATATGGGTTGCTTTTTGGAGAATTAACGAATCGCGAAGAAGATCTGAAGTTCCGCTTGCCACCTATCAAACTAGACCATATTAAAGAACTTAGCACAGATTATGGAATGCTTCAATTTTCAAAATTTAGCGAGCCAGATCCTGAATTCGGGTATACCTTAGATGATAATGCAAGGGCATTAATAAATATGATCACTTATTACACGATTTATCAAGGTGAGGATGTTTTAAAATTATCGGATATCTATTTGAATTTTATAGAAGATATTCAACGAGAAGATGGATTTTTTGACAATTATAAGAATTTCGACCGCCAATTAACGGAACAAAATAAAGAAGTAAATCTTGAAGACGCCAATGGAAGAGCTTTGTGGAGTTTGGGCTATGTCATTTCGCACAAAGAAACACTTCCTATAAATTTAGTTATTCGAGCTGAAATATGTTGGAAAAAAGCATTTGATAGAATATATGAAATTAGCTCTCCAAGAGCTATCGCTTATACCCTAAAAGGGTTGTATTATTATTATTCTGTTCATCCGGAAGAAAACGTTAGGTTCTATATTGAGCAACTTGCCGATAAACTATTAGATCTTTATAACATCAATTCTGAGGAATACTGGTGCTGGTATGAGGATTATATGACTTATGTCAATAATGTACTACCCGAGGCCATGATGTTTAGCTATTTAGCGACAGGAGAACCTAAATATCTCAAAATTGCCACAATAACCTTTGATTTCCTTTTGTCTCATTATTTCATGAAAGGGCAGCTCAAAGTAATATCGAATAGAGGATGGTTTAAAAAGGAAAATGAAAGAGTGTTTTATGGAGAACAACCTATCGAAGTATCTACTACAATTATCACTTTAGATCTGTTCTATCAAGTAACTGGAAATGTAAAGTATAAAGATCAACTTGAAGTCGCTTTCAATTGGTTTTTAGGAAACAATCATTTGAAACAAATTATGTATAATCCAGAAAACGGCGCTTCATATGATGGCCTAGAAGACAAAATGATTAACATTAATCAAGGAGCTGAATCGACTTTGTGCTTTTTTAAAGCGCAATTAATCATGAACAAATACGCAGAAGAAACAGTGCGAAAAACAAGGATATTAGAGGTGTAAATGAAATTAGATATTTAAATACTTTTTAAACCTTCTATTAACAAACCTAAGTCTTCTTTGGCATTAAAATGACTAAAGGAAATACGCAAACTTGGCTTTTTCAAATCCTCACTTGAAAGCAGCTCTGCAAGAACATGTGACGGCCTAACACTGCCTGATTGACAAGCACTGCCTCGGGATACAGCAATACCTTTCATATCCAAATGAAACAAAATCATAGAGGATTTGTCCTCAGAAAAAGGTAATAAAATATTTACTATAGTATAAAACCCTTCTTGGGTTCCATTAATTTCAAAATTAGGAAATTCTACTTCGAGTTGACTAATCAAATAATTTTTTAAATCAGAAATATGATTTTTTTCGGAGTCCAAATTAGTATAAGATAATTCTAAAGCCTTTGCCATTCCAGCGATTTGGTGGACAGCTTCTGTTCCTGGACGCAAGCCTTTTTCTTGATCCCCACCATAAAAAAAGGGTTGTATTCCGGAATTTTTTCGGACAAAAGCAAAACCAATCCCTTTTGGACCATGAAATTTATGGGCGCTTGCCACCATAAAATCAACAGGTAGTATTTGTAAATCAATTTCTGTTTTCCCAATAGACTGAACCATGTCTGAATGGAAAAGAGAATTGTGTTGCTGGCAAATACGACCCACTTTAACTAAATCCAACACCGTTCCTATTTCGTTATTTACGTGCATTAGACTAACTAAAGTTTTTATATCTTGTGAAAGCAAATCTACTAAGTCAGTAATATCAATTTCGCCATTAGGCTTAATCTCAACGTAATCAACTTGAATCTCAAATTCATTTTGCAAAGCTTGTACCGTGAATAAAACAGCGTGATGCTCTATTTTACTGGTAACAATTCGTTTTACCCCCAAATCTTTGACCGTCGAACGAAGAATCCAATTATTAGCTTCTGTTCCGCAGGAAGTGAAAATAATTTCTTGGGAAGAAGCATTTAACTGTTTAGCGATTGCTTTTCTGGAAAGTTCTAATATACTTTTGGCGTTTCTACCAAAACTATGCGTTGATGAGGGATTACCATAGGCTTCCAATAACACTTTTGACATTTCTTGAACTACTTCCGGACGGAGTTGCGTGGTAGAGGCGTTATCGAGATATACTTTTTTC
Source organism: Flavobacteriaceae bacterium (assembly GCA_947446635.1). Taxonomy (GTDB): domain Bacteria; phylum Bacteroidota; class Bacteroidia; order Flavobacteriales; family Flavobacteriaceae; genus Flavobacterium. The sequence continues at coordinate 16,603 of CANFHF010000001.1, read as the reverse complement.
ATCGGTGCAAAGTTATGAAATATCAATTGTGATTTCGCTACTATAAATTCGCATTTTTTTTCTATTTTTGGGAAAATATATTACAAGATGAAAAGAATTGTTAATCTATTAGTTTTAGCGCTATTATTAAACAGTTGTGATGACGGGAACTTAGTTCTAGAAACCATAAATTTTGAAGATGCCACCACCCAAATCTGCAACACTAACAATATTATTTACAAACTAAAGAAAAAAGAAGCTTTATTACTCGAAATACCCTCTAATTCATTCGTAAACGAACCTACCACAATCGGAGTTCCCACCGAAATAACCATTAGCGGAAGCAATCGGGTAGTTTATCGTTTTTACAACGGAAATGTTGCAGCAAACAACATTTGTGAAACTATCGCGCCAGCAACCCCATATGTTATTGACCAGTGGACTGCAACAGGAGGGACTATACAAATCACCACAACCGCTATAAAAACGCCAAACCCTGCTGACAATAGCACTAAAATTTCAGGCTACAACCACAATGTCATTTTCAAGAACATCACTTTTGCAAAAGCGAATGGAACCCAGGTTTACGAAACCTTCCCTTTTGGAGATTATATAACCGCGGCTACCATTTTGCCTTTTAGTTTTGATAAAACACTAGAGAGATGTACCGATAACACGCCAAACACACTTTATAATTACTCTGGCAGCGAAGCATTAACCTTAGAAATCGACCCGGATTTAATAACCAATGATGTAACGCCTCTAAATACTCCAAGAACGGGACTAATTGGTTTATCAACTAACATCCTAAAGTACCGGCTGTATGCTGGACTTTTAACAGGCAGTTATTTCTGCAATACTAGCATTCCTACTACTCCTACCATTAGTCAAGAGTGGGATTCCGTAGTTGGTGTTCCTGGCATAAGCGGCATCATCGAAGTAACTACTACCACTAACGGAACAGGATTAAAACACACCATTGTACTCAAAAAAGTAACTTTAAAGAAAGGAAATAGCGATTTTACGCTTGGCGACAGCTATATTTATGGAGAGTTGTTGACGAATTAAGTTAGTTTACTTACTCTGCTTTATAAAAACTTCCGTAGCGCCCAAACCATATTTTTGATAATTGCCATCTTGAAAAGCAATGTTGTCGTAACGACCCAATAAAAAATCCAGCTCAGATTTCAGGATTCCTTCGCCAACACCATGGATAAATACAATTTTAGGGATTCGATTGCGTATGGCAAATTCCAGGTGGCGTTTTGCCGTTTCGGATTGCAAGGTAAGAATGTCATAATTTGACATGCTACGATGGTTGGGAACTAATTTTTCGATGTGTAAATCAAATTCAGGGGCTGAAATTTCATGCTTATCTTTACGTTCTTTTACGAAACTTCGGGGTTTTGGAATTTCTTTTTCCTTAGTAACAGCATGAGCATTAATACTTTTAATAGAGTCTAGCAAATTACTGGAATTGTTTATTTTAAGCAATTCATTTACAAAAAAAGTCATCATAAAACCATCCTCCGTTTCTATAGTTACTTCCTTATCTTTGACTAAAACAACAACGCCATTTATAGCCTCATCGAGTACGCAAACTTGGTCGCCTTTACTAAACATCTTCTTCTTTTTTTTCTTGATTTTTACTTGGTGTTATCCCACTCAAACACATCATTCCAAACATAAAAACTACGATAGCAATAACCATTATATACACATTTTTTCGGATCTTTAATTGCTCATATAAAGCAACTAGGATAGCCAAAATCAATATCGGAATTACAATCTTTTTCATATCTTTAACTATTGGATTTCCAAAAGTAAGGAACTTTAAAATAGTATCATTTAGTATTGAAAAAGTTTTTTATTTATTTGTATATCCGTAAAAATAGCACCGATGGATTTAGAAAACTACATGCTTCCATGTTTAAGCAAAACCCTATTTGGATTGGAGTGCTTGGGCTGCGGCGCACAACGCGCTTTCCTATTCCTGCTCAAAGCTGATTTTATTGGTGCCTTTCAAATGTATCCTGCCATTTATGCCACACTACTTTTTTTAGGTTTGATTGGTTTGGAATTGGTAGACAAAAACAGAAATTACCAGAAATCGATTATCGTAATGGCAGTTCTAACGGGATTATTCATGCTCGGGGGATACATTTACAAACAGTATTAAAAATAAAATCATTAAATCTCTTGTTGTCCTTTTTGATATATTTGCAGTGCTGTTTTAAAATAAACTTTAAAAAACCACATGAACCTATTAAAACTCATTCGATATCAAAATTTACTAATGCTGGCTTTGATGCAGTTCCTTTTTAGATATGGATTTTTGAAATTACAAAACGTCCAGTTGGCTTTAACCGATTGGCAATATGGGTTATTGGTTTTGGCAACCGTGTCTATTGCCGCTGGAGGATATATTATCAATGCCATTCTGGACGTGAAAACCGATACGGATAACAGGCCAAACACTATTATTATTGGGGATTCCATTTCTGAAGCTAAGGGATATAATCTGTATATTGGCTTCACCGTTATTGGGGTGGTCTCCGGGTTTTATTTATCAAATACCATCAATAAACCTAGCTTTGCCTCCCTATTCATCATTATTGCGGCAACACTTTATTTTTACTCCTTGAGTTTGAAACAAAGTTTACTTATTGGAAACCTAATTGTAGCTCTACTTCTTTCATTTAGTCTTTTGATTGTTGGAGTTTTTGATTTGTACCCTGTTACTTCTGAAGAAAACAGACCCATCATGGGATTGCTATTTGGCATCCTTTTAGATTATGCGATTTTTGCTTTCCTCCTCAATTTTATCCGGGAAATAGTCAAGGATTTGGAAGACGTAAAAGGAGATTCCAACCAAAGAATGCGAACCCTTCCTATTATTTTTGGGGTTAAAAAAACCACAAAACTTGTTTTGGCATTGAGTTTAATTCCCATCATTTGCATCGTATATTATCTCAATTATTACCTATTTCAATCAGGGTTAATCATTAGTACGATTTATGGGTTTGTCTTTATACTGGCGCCGCTAATTTATTTTACCCTTACAATAGGGTCTGCAAGACAAACAAAGGATTTTCACCATCTGAGTGCCGTTCTAAAATGGGTGCTATTTTTCGGAATACTTTCTATTGTGGTTATTAGCCTAAACATAAAACACCATGCTTAAAAATAAATTACAAAACTATCACCTGGTTCTCGCTTCGGGTTCACCAAGACGCCAACAATTTTTTAAAGATTTAGACCTAAATTTCGAAATTAGACTCAAAGAAATCGAAGAAATATATCCGCCAGAATTAAAGGCTGAGGAAATTACCAACTATTTGGCCGAATTAAAAGCTAGCGCTTTTGAAGGGGAATTACAAGCCAATGAAATCCTTATCACGAGCGACACCATCGTTTGGTACAACGGCAGAGCTTTGGGTAAACCAAAAGACGAGCAAGACGCTTATGATATTCTAAAATCATTATCAAACACGACTCATGAGGTAATTACTTCCGTTTGCTTTAAAACCAATAACAACTGCAAACTTCTTCACGAAATAACCAAAGTGACATTCAATGAATTAAGTGATGAGGCAATTCGCTATTATATAAAAAACTACAAACCCTTCGATAAGGCGGGCGCTTACGGTATCCAAGAATGGATTGGTTTTGTGGGTGTTTCAAAAATTGAAGGATCCTATGCCAATGTTATGGGGATGCCTACAGATAAAGTTTATGAATATTTGAGTAATTTAGCCTAAAAATATAAAAACATGAAATTTTTAAACGATTTTACCCAAGAGGTCATAGGTACTGGAATCCTATTCCTTTTAGTAATTATATTGCGAATAATCACCTCAAAATTAGTACGACGCTATGCCCGATTAAGCCATATAATGGAACATCGGACTAATTTGGTTGTGAAGTACCTTCACTTGCTGATTAATATTCTGGCAGCTATTGCCTTGATAATGATTTGGGGGGTGCGCACCAAAGATATTTTTATTGCAGTTTCGTCCTTTACAACCGTTGTAGGGGTTGCCATGTTTGCCCAATGGTCTATTCTGAGTAATATTACTTCTGGAATTATCCTGTTTTTTTCTTTTCCGTTCCGAATTGGCGATTTCATTTGTATACACGATAAAGATTTTCCAATCGAAGCCGAAATCGACGATATTCGAGCTTTTCATGTTTATCTGAAAACTAAAGATGGACAAATGGTTGTTTATCCTAACAATTTGCTGTTGCAAAAAGGAATTTCAATCATCAAACACCCTGATGAAACTATAGAATTTACAGATTGATAAGGATTCCAAAATCAGGAATTACAACTCAACTATTTTTTTAAAACTCAATTCATCAAAATGATTAATTACCATATCTGACGGTGATAAATCTTGTTTTTTTGAATGTTCGCTTACATAACCAATACAAAAAATCCCCGCTGATTTTGCTGCAATAACGCCATTAGCGCTGTCTTCTATCACGATGCAGTTCTCTTTTGGTGCAATCGATAATGAAGCGGCATGCTCAAATATGGCTGGATGTGGTTTAGAATTGGGAAAATCCTCCCCGCTGACGATATGGGTAAAATATTGATACAATCCAAAACGCTTGAAAACACGGTCAATCGTGACTTTAGAAGCCGAAGAAGCCAAAATTAACTGCATCCCGTTTGCGTGTAAATCTTTGATTAATTTCTCCACACCATCCAATAACGCCAAATCTTCTTTCGTATCGAAAGCGTCATTAAAAATAGTGCGTTTTCTTTGGATTAAATCCTCTACTTCCTGTTCGATAGGAAATAAATTCTTCAATTTTTGAAAAGTATTTCGGGTAGAATTTCCAGTGAATGAAGTATAAATTTCCTCTGACACGACAATATTTAGTTCGGCAAATTGTTTAAAATAAGCGTAATGGTGAACAGGTTCCGTGTCAACGATTACACCATCCATATCAAAAATTACGGTTTGAATCATTTTGGGTATTAGGTCTTGGGTTTTGGGTTATGAGTTTTAATTTGAGACTGATTACTAATGATAGATTACTCTTTTTTTAGTAAATATCGAATTACGGTTTCGGCGGCATACAAACCGAATAATCCGGGCATATAGCTGTTGGTGCCGTAAAAGGATTTCTTATAATTAGCCCCGTCAGTCATTTTTAAACTGGAATCATCTTGAATTTCCGACGAAAATACCACTTTCAATTTGTCAATTTTCACTTCTTTTAAGCGTCGGCGAATGGTTTTTGCCAGAAAACAATTTACGGTATTGGTAATATCGGCCACCTTCACTTTCGAAGCTTCCATCTTTCCTCCTGCTCCCATACTGCTGATAATTTTCACTCTCTTTCGTTTGGCAGCAATAATCAAATTCAATTTGGGTGTAATGCTGTCAATGCAATCCAAAACATAATCATATTCCTCCGAAACAATTTCGAAAGCGCGCTCTGGCGATAGAAATTCCTTAACTCGGGTTAGTTTCAATTCGGGGTTAATATCCATTAATCGGTCGCCAACAACGGTCACTTTGGCCTGACCAACTGTTGAATGCAAGGCCGGCAACTGTCGGTTGATATTGGTAATATCCACTATATCTCCATCCACAATGGTCATGGTTCCCACGCCGGCTCTTGCCAAAAATTCGGCAGCAAAGGAGCCCACTCCTCCCAATCCCACAACCAAAACATTGGCGTTTTTTAATTTTTGTAATCCTTCAGCTTTAAATAAAAGTTCCGCTCTTTCTGTCCATTCTCCCATTTTGTCATTGCGAGGCACGAAGCAATCTCATCCTCTTTTTAAGTTTATTTATTTTTTTGAACGCAATTAATGCTACTCTAGTCAGACCTTGGTATCGGCTCATCTATTTTTAAAAACCTTTTTGAAATTTGCATTTACCATTTTTTGCAATTCTTCCACTTCAATATTTTTATATTTCGCTGCCAGGGCATAAACACCTTGAATTCCCTCTTCGATCGTATCGGTTTCTAAGAAAAACCGATCGTTTGGAACACTGGTAAAAACAGATTCCAATGCGGGATTTCGTAACAAATTTTTACCAAACGAAACATAAAATCCTGCTTCAATTACTTGTTGGGCCAACTGTTCGTTTTTGGAAAATCCGTGAATGAGCATTGGAACGGTAATTTTCATTCTTTTCTTGATTTCGATGAGTTCCTGAAAAGCCGCCACGCAATGTATCACAACTGGTTTCTGGTGTTTTTCGGCCAAAGCCAATTGTTTTTCGAATACCGATTGCTGAACTTCAAATGGTGTTTCACTACGTTTGTCCAATCCACATTCACCCAAAGCCAAACATTCCAACAAAGCCAATTTCTGGTCCACGATTTGAAAATCTTGTTCCAATCGATTTTCGTAAATATACAAAGGATGAATTCCGATGGAATAAAACGGAATCGTGGCATCAAATTCTTGTGGATATTGATTGACCAATTCCAACACATCCGATTGATTCGTGAATTGGTGGGTATGTAAATTGAAGAATTGCATAGCGCAAAAATAGTTTAAAGTTACTATGCCACAAAGTTTTTTATCTTTGTGGAAATAAATGGTATTTATGTTCCAAATTTTAGCCCAAATAAACAAACTCCTGTTGCCTAGTTTTACCAAACAAGGACTGGATTTGGCCAAAGCCAAGAAATGGCAAAAGGCGCTCATTGGCTATCGGTATTACGTAACCGCAAGAGCATTAGATTGTTGATTTAGGATTAGTAGTTGCCTATTTTGGAATTTAAAAAAATAGACTTAATTTGTATTTTCAATTTGCAAATCATATAATTATACCTATATTTGCACCCAGAAAATAGGCCTTGTGGCGCAACTGAATAGCGCACTTGATTACGGCTCAAGAGGTTACTGGTTTGAATCCAGTCAAGGTCACGAATAAATACTATTATAAGAAAAAACGCCAAGCTCGCTTGAGCGTTTTTTTGTTAATAGTATTTTCAAAGCGGAGCTTTATTGGATGTTGCGGAGCAAAATCCAGTTCAAAAAATAGTAATAATCTACAATGCTCGCTTGAAATTATTTTTGGACTTTTTCTTTTTTCAAAGCGGAGCTTTATTGGATGTTGCGGAGCAAAATTCAGTCAAAAAACAAGAGATAGAAATCTTTGATTGAAAAGACTTTCCATTTCCACTGCGGAGCTTTATCTAGAAAGACTAAGTCAATCCACGTAAATACGCAATCCCTTAAATAAATGACGGACTATTTCCTAGATATTGAATACAACAACCTCACTTACGGCGAGGAAGAAGTCAATTTCAAGGAATTCGAATGTTGCACATTCAATCACTGTGATTTCTCGCAATGTGTGTTTCTGGCAGTCACTTTTATCGATTGTGTTTTCAATGATTGTAATTTCAATGCTACAAAAATCAATTATGTGGCGCTGAGAACCGTGACTTTCAATCGTTGCGAGATGAAAGAAGTCAATTTTGCTATGTGCGACAAATTGATTTTCGACATTACCTTTAATTATTGCGTATTGGATTTCTCCAAGTTTTACACCTTAAAGCTCAAAGGCACTTCCTTTGTGCATTGCAGCCTTATAGCCGTTGATTTCATGAGCGCCGATTTAACCGAGGTCGTTTTTGACGCTTGCGATTTGTACCGTTCAGAATTTACCAAAGCCATTGCCAACAAAGCCAATTTCAAAACTAGCTACAACTACACCATTGACCCCACCAAAACTAAAATCAAGAAAGCCATTTTTGCCTTGACCGGCTTAAAAGGACTTTTAACAAAATACGAGGTGGTGGTAGAGTAATCTCTATTCACACCCAAAAAAATCTGGATTTACTAGTATACAAAAGTCCTTTTGAGAATTATTAAATAAATTTGATATATTTGGACTGCAATCCGCTAAGAAGTAGCGACAACCTAACCAATTATAGATGTATAGTCGCTACTTTGTAGCGAGTATACAAAAGTTAGGCAACATGCTAAAAGAGCCAACGCACATTCAAGCACATTTGGTTTTTGCCGACACGCAAAGCCCAAACAAAAAACCAAAAGAGCTTGAATTTTGCCAACGCACGACAAAAAATATAGATACAGAAAATGAAAAATGAAGCTCATGCAAGAATTAAAATAAACCAACTGCTGACAGAGGCGGGATGGAGATTCTTTGACAATGAGGAAGGAAAAGCAAACATTCTGCTTGAAAATCATGTGAAAATTACGCAACAAGAAATTGACGCATGGGGCAACGATTATGAGAAAACAAAGAATGGTTCTTTAGACTTTTTACTTGTTGACAGTGACAATAAACCAATTTGTGTTCTTGAAGCAAAAAAGGAAAGCCTTCATCCGCTTGTAGCAAAAGAACAAGCAAGAAAATACGCTAAAACAGTTGGTGCGAGATATGTAATTCTTTCTAATGGAATTGTTCATTATCTATGGGACACTACAAAAGGAAATCCAAAACCGATTTACAAATTTCCTTCACCCGAAGAAATTGGAGCAATTAAAAACTGGAATCCCGAAAGAGATTCACTTGCTGAAGAAGAAGCAACATTTGATTATATTGTTAAGGTACAAATGCCAGACTATGCCGAAAAACCTGAATGGAACGGAAGCATTGAAGCAAGCAAGGATTTTATTTGGTCAAACGGTCTTAGATTTTTAAGGCATTACCAACTAAAAGCAATTCAAGCTTTACAAGTTGCTGTTGCAGAAGGAAAGGACAGATTTCTTTTTGAAATGGCTACTGGAACTGGAAAGACACTTACTTCTGCTGCTGTTATCAGATTGTTTTTGAGAACCCAAAACGCAAGACGAGTTTTGTTTTTGGTTGACCGTTTGGAATTGGAAGACCAAGCATGGAAAGCATTTACAGAATATCTGAAACCAGATTATACGACTTTCATTTTCAAAGAACATAAAAGCGATTGGAGAAAATGCGATATTTTGGTTACGACTATTCAATCATTGATGCACAATGATAAATACCGCTATGATTTTTCACCAACAGACTTTGACCTTTTAATTTCAGATGAAGCTCACCGTTCTATTTCCGGAAATGCGAGAGCGGTTTTTGAATATTTTCATGGGTACAAATTGGGATTAACTGCAACACCAAAAGATTATTTAAAAGGCGTTGACCCTGAAAAGGTAAAAGAAAATGACCCGAGAGAGATTGAACGGAGAATGTTGCGAGATACCTACTCAACCTTCGGTTGTGAGGGTGGCGACCCAACTTTCCGCTATTCTTTGATTGATGGTGTGAAAGATGGTTTTTTGATTAATCCAAAAGTTTTAGACGCCCGAACTGAAATTACAACTCAATTGCTTTCTGATAAGGGTTATGCAGTAGCAATAACAACCGAAGAAGGAGAAGCAGAGGAAACATTTGTGTCACGTGATTTTGAAAAGAAATTTTTCTCCGAAAAAACAAATAGCATTTTTTGCCAAACCTTTTTGGAAAACGCTTTGCGTGACCCAATCACTAACGAAATTGGCAAAACAATCATTTTCGCAGTAAGCCAAAACCATGCTCGAAAACTAACAGAACAATTGAATGAATTCGCGGAACAACTTTTTCCAGGCAAATACAATTCTGATTTTGCGGTTCAGGTTACTTCTCAAATTGGTGATGCACAGCAAATGACAATCAACTTTACCAACAACAATTTGAGTGGAAAGACCACTTGGCTCGAAGGTTATAAATCATGTAAAACAAGGGTTTGCGTTACAGTTGGCATGATGACTACTGGTTACGATTGTCCTGATTTGCTGAACATCTGTATGATGAGGCCAATTTTTAGTCCTGCCGACTTTGTGCAAATTAAAGGAAGAGGAACACGCAAAAACACTTTTGAATACAAATTCAAAAACGAACTGAACGAAGAAGAAATTATTCGTCACGACAAGGAAATATTTAAACTGTTCGACTTCTTTGCAAACTGCGAATACTTCGAAGAAAAGTTTGACTATGATGAAAAACTAAAACTGCCACAACCTAAAACAGGAAATGGCGAAGGTGGTGGTGGTGGCGTTGATATTGACAAATACACTACCTTTCAACCTGACCCTTTATTGAGTTTAGTTGAAGAACCCATTGGTCCTGAAGGAATGCGAATTGACAGAGAACTTTTTAGAAAGTTTGAAGACCGCATCATTATGGACGACATCATCAAAAAGAATGTGGAACTAGGAAACTGGGAACAAGTGGCAAGCCACATTCAACAAGAAATTTTCGACAAACCACATGAATATTTCAATCTTGAAAAAATAAGAAAAGCAGCCAAGATTGACCGAAAGGTTTCTATTCGTGAAGTGGTAGAAAAAATCTTTGGTATCATTCCTAAATTCAAGTCCAAAGACGAATTACTGGAAGAAGAGTTTGATAAGTTCATGTCTATCTACCCAACAGAAGAAGATGTAAACCTAAGAGCATTGAAGTATTTTTTTAAAGCATACATAGTTGATCAAGACATACGAAAAATCATTGAAGCAAAAGATTTTCAGGCCTTACAAACGCATCCAACGCTTACCATTACGCAATTCAAGGCAGTTGCCATTAAGTACAGGGAAGTGATTCCTGTATACATCAAAGATTACATCAATTTAGAGCGGTTCGCTGCTTAACAAAAGGAATTTATGTTAGATACACAAACGAAAAGAAGAATAGACGACTGCAGAGATATTTTGGTAGGTAAACTTCCCGACCCAAAAGCACAAATTGAGCAAATTACCATTGGCTTAATATACAAGTTCATGGACGACATGGACAAAGAAGCTGTTGAATTGGGTGGGCAATCTAAATTCTTTTCTGATTACAAAGTACCAGACCCGAAATTTCCAAATGACCGAAAAAAGGATAAAGTAATTGAGTTCAGCAAATACGCTTGGGATATGCTGATGCACCCAAAAGTTACCGCTAATGAAATGCTTACCCTTTATTCAGATGCAATTGCAGGTATGGAGAAAAATCCAAACATTCCTCAACTATTTAGGGACATCTTCAACAATGCTTATTTACCTTACAGAGACCCTGAAACATTAAAGATGTTTCTGAAAACGATTGGCGAATTTGAATACACCCACAGCGAAAAACTCGGTGATGCTTTTGAATATTTGCTTTCGGTAATGGGTTCGCAAGGAGATGCAGGGCAATTCAGAACACCACGCCATATAATTGACTTTTTGGTTGCAATTGTTGACCCTGATAAAAATGAAACAATTTTAGACCCTTCCTGTGGAACTGCTGGATTTTTAATTTCAGCTTATAAACATATTCTACTCAAATATTCAAAAGATAACAAAAAACAACAAACCATATTTGATTATAATAAACTAGATAAAAAGCCTTTTAATAACTTAGGTGACTCTCTAACTCCTGATGATCGAAAAAAACTAATTAAAAATTTTGCAGGTTATGACATTAGCCCTGATATGGTTCGCCTTAGTTTAGTAAATCTCTATTTGCATGGTTTTAACACACCAAACATTCACGAATACGACACTTTAAGTAGCGAAGAACGATGGAACGAAAGCTTTGATATCGTTTTAGCAAATCCGCCTTTCATGACTCCAAAGGGAGGTATCAGACCACATAAAAAATTCACTATCCAAGCAAATAAATCAGAAATCTTATTTCTTGATTATATTATTGAACATTTAAATGGTTCTAAAAAAGCAGGAATAGTAATCCCAGAAGGCGTTCTTCATAATAATTACGTTTCTTATAAATCATTACGGGAAAAATTAATTAACGACAATTTACTTTATGCAGTTGTTGAGTTACCACATGGTGTATTCAAGCCATATGCGAGTGTTAAAACTCACATATTATTTATTGATTCATCGATAAGTAAGCATAAGGACGATATCTTATTCATTAGAATATTTGATGATGGTTATACACAAACAGGAGCTAGAAGACCCATTGAGAAAAATGATTTAAATGAAGCTAGCAAAATTTTATTAAACTACAAAAACGGGTTGCCCAACTCTAGTAAATTAGTTGAATATCATACTGTTAGTAAAAGTGAAATTTTAGAAGACAAGTACATAAGCCTTATTGGAAGAAGATATAAAGCTGTTCATTATGCAAATTCCTCAAACTATCCAAAAATTAAGCTCTCAAATGACTTAGTTCGTATTTTTAAAGGAGATACAGGAGCACAAAGTACAGAGGAAGGTGATTATCCTTTTGTAGTTACTGCCGAAGAGTTTAAAACATCAAAAGACTACTCTTTCGACTGTAAAGCTATATGTGTACCAATTGTATCCTCAACTGGTCATGGACATGCTAGTGTAAGAAGACTTCATTACATAGAAGGAAAATTTGCTTTGGCTAACATTATGTGCGGTATTGAGGTTATTGACGAAACAAGATTAAATCCAAAATACCTATACTTTATTCTTACAGCAATGAAAGAAGAAGTAATTGCTTCACTTATGACTGGAACTTCTAATGTTTCATTAGATAAAGATGATTTACATGACTTAGAAATACCATGTCCTTCAATTGACCTCCAAAACGAAATAGTTTCAAAGCAGGAAATCTTAGAATTTGAAATAAATAAAATGAAACAAGAAATAAATAAAATGAATGAAAAGCTCATTATAGGGGGCAAATCAATATGGAATTAAATATGCCAACGCTTCACAGCCACACACATTGCCAAGCCGCACAAACCAACGCACAAACCCAAGCTTGGCAAAGAGTGTGTCTGCCCTACCGCACGACCAAAACGACCGACAAACAAGCGGACGAAAAAGAAGCACGATTGCCTAACAGCACCTACCCAAAAGGCGGGGTTTCGTGTTCCAAAGACAGTTTTGTGGTTAATCAAACATAGTTTTTCAAATCAAGTTTTGTGGTAAAAGTCCCGCCCTTCGGGTAGCTGCAAACCGTTATGGGCAAGTTTATGAAACGACAACCGAACGGAAAACGACAGACGAGAGAACCGCCAAAGGATAACTTTTATAGTTCTTAAAAAATATTTTGTAAAAATGAAAAACAAAAGTTGAGTCCAGAAACAACTTTAAAAACGGGGCGTAATCTGAAAAGCCATAAGAGTAAGAATGACTTTTAAAATTTATAAAATGAAAAATAAAAACGCAGCGATACTTTTAATGATAAGTTCAATATTTTGGATAGTATCTGACTTATATTGGAGTATTCAACGATTCACAGGTTCAAGTTGGGATTACTACAAAGAAAAACCAGCAGACCTTATCATTTCAACTTTAATGATAATTGTTCCAATATCTCTTCTTATTTTTTCTATTGCCTTAATTAATAATAAATCAGACGTTGTTTCAAACGATAAAGAAGAAGTTTTATCTCAAGGTAATGAGCAAAACCTTACAGTTGGAGATTGGTTGGTGAACTTTTTAATTACTATTATTCCTTTGGTTGGCTTTATATTTATTATTATTTGGGCTAATGACGATAAAAACAAAATCAGGAAAAATTGGGCTGTAGCCTCGCTTATTTGGACAGGTATAATTTTTGTTTTATCAATATTTCTTTATGCGACAATTTTCGCTGCAATAATGAAAAGGTATTAAAACCAGCCCATAACAGCACATTTGCGGATATGGCGGGTTTAGTGGTAATTGAAACATTCTGCTTCTAATAAACATTTGAGGTAAAATGAAAAATACTGCTACTAAGCCCGCCACATCGCAAATCTGCAAACCGTTAGCGGTCAGCTCAAAACCGAAATTAATAAAAAATCTAAATGAATATAACAATCATAGGAGCCTCGGCTGGAATTGGATTAGAAGCAGTAAAAAGAGGATTAAATAGAAATCATTCAATAACTACCCTTTCTCGATCTGAAATTGAAATAGAAGAGAAAAAATCGTTAAAAATGATACTTGGTGATGCAACTAATAAAGCTGACCTATTAAATTCAATCCAAAACGCAGATGCTCTAATTATAACATTGGGGACTGGGAAGAATATGAAAGCTACTACCCTTTTTTCAGATTTTGCAAAATTAATTTTGGAAATAGATAGGGAGAACAAAATAGATATTCCATTTATTTTTGTTACCGGATTTGGAGCAGGAGAAAGCAAAAAATATGTTTCTTGGCTTGTAAAGATGTTTTTAAAATACTTTTTAAAAGACGTTTATGCCGACAAAACTAAAATGGAGGAAATTATCACTAATTCAGATCTGAATTGGACAGTTGTAAGACCGGGAAGGCTATTAGATAAAGAATTGACAGAAAAATACCGTATTGAAAACAAATTATTCAAAGGAATTAATATAGGCGGAATTAATAGAGCTGACGTAGCAGACTTTTTAATAAAACAAGCAGAAAAACAAACTGAATTAAAAAAGTACATTGGTATTTCTGAAAAATAGGATAAAATAAAAGCCGAACCCCGATATTGAACATAACCCTCGGACTTGTGATTCCTAATTCCATTCGTTAGCGCAGCTATTTAGCTTCAAAGCCTTGAAGCCTATGCTTAAACGAAAAAAATCAGCAATAAACTTGTTTAGAGTACCATAAATTGGTACTTTAGCAAAAAAAGTATATGGCACGAAATACATCAATAGTATTAGGAAACTATTTTGAAAGTTTTATTAATGAACAAATTACATCCGGGAAATATAGCTCCGTAAGCGAAGTTGTCAGAACTGCTTTAAGAGTTTTTGAAGAAGAGGAAAACAAAACAAAATCTCTAATACATGAACTTAAAATTGGAGAAAAAAGTGGGCGGATAACAAATTTTGACCGTAATTCAAATCTAGAACAACTCAAAGCTAACTTTCAAAAATAATGTCAACATACATTATTAGCGAAAAAGCAGTTGAAGATATTAATAAAATTTGGATTTACACTGCTGAAAATTGGTCTTTAGAACAAGCTGACCGTTATTATAACTTGATATTGGACGAAGTAGAATATATTTCTGAAAATTTTGGAATGGCTCTTGATTTTAGCAAAGTTAGAAAAGGGTACAGATTTTCAAAAGTAAAGTCACATCTAGTATTTTTCAAGAAAAACAAATACAATGAAATTGAAGTGATACGAGTTTTACATGAAAGAATGGATATTGGAAACAGATTAAAAATGTAGAAAATAAAAGCTGCGCACAAAGTTTGCTTTTTATCTTAGAGGGAAATACAAAACCTAAAATTTAGTTTCCTTAATCCGACACTTCACCAAGTTGCAAACCCTTAAACAATCCTCCCGTCTTCCATTGTAATAATCCTATTGGTTCTTTTGGCAAAATCAGAATCGTGGGTCACAATCAATAAAGTCTGGTTGTTTTCTTGGGTCAGTTTGTTGAAAATATCAAAAACGAGGTCGCTATTTTTCTTATCTAAATTCCCCGTAGGTTCGTCTCCCATAATAATCAAAGGATCATTAATCAAGGCACGCGCAATCGCCACTCTTTGCTTTTGGCCTCCACTGAGTTGGTTCGGCATTTTAAGCGCTTGGTCTTCCATGTCCAAGGTTTTCAGGTGCTCCATGGCGCGGTGCTCTACTTCTTTCTGGGAATATTTACCTAACTTCATTCCTGGTAACATCACGTTTTTCAATACATTGTATTCCGAAAGTAAATAATGAAACTGAAAAACAAACCCAATATTTTCACTTCTTATTTGCGCCAATTCCTTGTCTGGTTTTCCTGTAATTAGCTTTTCATGGATCAATAAATGCCCTTCATAATCGGTATCCATAGTGGAAAGCAGGTACAATAAAGTTGATTTTCCGCAACCTGATTTTCCCACAATCGAAACAAACTCGCCATGATCGATACTCATGTTAATTTCTTTAAGCACCTGAAATTTTATAGGATCAAAAAAATATTTAGACAAACCAATGGTTTCAATTACTTTATTTCCCATATTATTTCCCTCTAATAATTTCTACTGGATCTACCCTGCTGGCTTTTAAAGCGGGGAACAATCCGGCAATAGCCGTTGTGAATAAGGCAAATGCAATTCCTATAAAATAAAACATCGGATTGTAATTGATAGGATAGGTTTTTATGGTGGGCAAGGCAGCCGTTCTAAAAGGAATAATATCAATTATGGAAGAGAAAATATAACCAAATAACAACCCAAACAATCCGCCTACCAAACCTATAATCAGAGATAGCGAAACGAATATCCATTTGACATCACTACCCGAAAAACCAGTCGCTTTCAAGATAGCAATGCTATCCATTTTTTCGTAAATCATCATATTCAGAATATTATATATCCCAAAACCCGCCACAATAAGTAACACCACCCCTACCGAATACGAAATAATACTCCGCACCGTGCTTCCAGTTTCAAACTGGGAATTGGCGGTTTGATAATCTATCGTGTCCACATTAAATTTACTTTGAAACTCTTTAGCAACGATTGGCGCCGAAGTCATGTCGAACAATTTGACTTGAATATCAGTAATGTAATTCGTCGGTTCTCCCAATATTTTTTGAGCTGTATCCAATGAAGTATAACTGGCCACATCATCAATTTCGGCAATCCCAATTTGCGATATTCCAACGATTTTAAGCGACGCTAAACTGCCTTTGGAAGAGGTGATTTTGATGATATCACCCGTTGTGAGCAGCATTTTATCGGCCAGTCCTTTTCCGATGATAATGCTGTTGTTTTGAGTCAAATCAGTCAG